>NZ_AP022582.1:3687533-4302122 GCF_010731595.1 Mycobacterium seoulense
GCGATGCCGGCCTTGGCGGCGCTGTAGTTGCCCTGTCCGACGCTGCCCTGCAGGCCGGCGCCCGAGCTGGTGTTGATGATCCGCGCGTCGACGGTCCTGCCCTCTTTGGACAGCCCGCGCCAGTAGGCCGCGGCGTGCCGCATCGTGGCGAAGTGGCCCTTGAGATGTACGGCGATGACGGCGTCGAACTCCTCTTCGCTGGTGTTGGCCATCATCCTGTCGCGCACGATGCCCGCGTTGTTCACCAGAACATCCAGGCCGCCGAAGGTGTCGATGGCCGTCTGGATCAGGCCGGCTGCTTCGGTCCAGTCGGCGACGTTGGATCCGTTGGCGACGGCTTCGCCACCGGCCGAGGTGATTTCGTCGACCACGCCCTGGGCGGCGCTGCCGCCGCCGGCCGGTGAGCCGTCCAGGCCCACGCCGATGTCGTTGACCACCACGCGCGCCCCCTCGGCCGCGAAGGCCAGCGCGTGCGCGCGACCGATACCGCCGCCCGCTCCCGTGACGATGACGACGCGGCCGTCAACCACTCCCATTGTTCGTGTCTCCTCTACTTGATCGCGCCGGCGTTCGTGGTGGCCAGGTAGTGCGGCGGCTCCCCGCCCCCGTGCACCTCCAACGAGGCGCCGCTGATGTAGGACGCCGCATCCGACGCCAGAAACGCTGCCGCCCAACCGATGTCCTCGGGCTTGGCCAACCGGCCCAGGGGCACGTTCTTCGAGATCGCGGCGATGGACTCGGCGTCACCATAGAACAGTTCGGACTGCTCGGTCTCCACCATGCCGACCACGCAGGCGTTCACCCGAACCTTCGGCCCCCACTCCACCGCCAGTGTTTGCGTCAGGCTTTCCAGGCCCGCCTTGGCCGCCCCGTACGCACCGGTGCCGGGCGACGGCCGGCGGCCACTCAGACTGCAGATGTTGATGATCGACCCGCCGCGCTCCTCGACTTGCATATGAGCGTTCGCGTGTTGCGAAACCGACAGCGCTCCAATCAGGTTGAGCTCGATGATCTTTCGGTTGAACTTTGCGCTGGACTCCGCGGTCAGCACGTACGGCGAACCGCCGGCGTTGTTGACCACCACGTCGAGCCGGCCGTGCTTGTCGACGATCGACTCGATCAGCGCCTTGACGGCGTCGTCGTCGCGGACGTCGCAGGAATGGAATTCATAGGGCAGACCCTCGACGGCCCGCCGCGCGCAGGTGACGACGGTCGCGCCCTGCCCGGCGAAGACGGAGCTGATGCCCGCGCCGACACCGCGGACCCCGCCGGTGACGAGAACGACCCGTCCGGCGAGCCCCAAGTCGATGGCGTCGGGTGCTTCGGCGCGAGTCACTGTGCTAGCGTACCAAGCAAGTGCTTGCTTAGGTAGTTACCCCACAAGGAAGTGGCACCTTGCCCATCACATCCACCACCACCGAGCCGGGCATCGTCGCGGTCACCGTCGACTTCCCCCCGGTCAACGCCATCCCGTCGCGCGGCTGGTTCGAGCTGGCCGACGTCATCACGGCCGCCGGCCAAGACCTCGAGACCCACGTCGTCATCCTGCGGGCCGAGGGCCGCGGCTTCAACGCCGGGGTCGACATCAAGGAGATGCAGCGCACCGAGGGATTCACCGCGCTGATCGACGCCAACCGCGGCTGCTACGCCGCGTTCCGCGCGGTCTATGAGTGCGCGGTGCCCGTCGTTGCCGCGGTCAACGGGTTCTGCGTCGGCGGCGGCATCGGCCTGGTCGGCAACTCCGACATCATCGTGGCCTCCGACGACGCCACCTTCGGGCTGCCCGAGGTGGAGCGCGGCGCCCTGGGCGCGGCCACCCACCTGTCCCGGCTGGTGCCCCAGCACATGATGCGGCGACTGTTCTTCACCGCCGCCACCGTCGACGCCGCCACGCTGCACCATTTCGGTTCGGTGCACGAGGTGGTGCCGCGCGACCAGCTGGACGACGCGGCGTTACGGGTCGCCAGAGACATCGCCGCCAAGGACACCCGCGTCATCCGCGCGGCCAAGGAGGCGCTCAACCTCATCGACGTGCAGCGGGTCAACTCGAGTTATCGCATGGAGCAAGGCTTCACGTTCGAGCTCAATCTGGCCGGCGTCGCCGACGAGCACCGCGACGCGTTCGCCGGCACGGCGAAGGGCAAGAAGGCGTGACCGACAAGAGAACCACGTTGGACGACGCCGTCGCGCAATTGCGCAGCGGCATGACGATCGGCATCGGCGGCTGGGGCTCGCGCCGCAAGCCGATGGCGTTCGTGCGGGCCATGCTGCGCACCGACGTCAAAGATTTGACGGTGGTCGCCTACGGCGGGCCCGATCTGGGGTTGCTCTGCTCGGCCGGCAAGGTCAAACGCGTCTACTACGGCTTCGTTTCGCTGGACTCCCCGCCCTTCTACGACCCCTGGTTCGCCAAGGCCCGCACTAGCGGAGCGATCGAGGCCAGGGAGATGGACGAGGGCATGCTGCGGTGCGGCCTGCAGGCCGCCGCGCAACGCCTGCCGTTCCTGCCGATCCGGGCCGGTTTGGGCAGCTCGGTCCCCGACTTCTGGGAGGGCGAATTGCGGACCGTGACCAGCCCCTACCCCGCACCCGGGGGCGGTCACGAGACGCTGATCGCCATGCCGGCGCTGCGCCTGGACGCCGCCTTCGTGCACCTCAATCTCGGCGACAGCCGGGGCAACGCGGCCTACACCGGGATCGATCCCTACTTCGACGACCTGTTCCTGATGGCCGCCGACAAGCGGTTCCTGTCGGTGGAGCGCGTCGTCTCCACCGAGGAGTTGGTCAAGGCGGTCCCCCCGCAGACCCTGCTGGTGAACCGGATGATGGTGGACTCGGTGGTGGAGGCGCCGGGCGGCGCCCACTTCACCACCGCCGCACCGGATTACGGCCGCGACGAGAAGTTCCAGCGGCATTACGCCGAGGCCGCCTCGACCGACGAGGGCTGGCAGACGTTCGTCCAGACTTACCTGTCGGGCAGCGAGGACGACTATCAGGCGGCGGTCCGCGCGTTCGCAGAGGAGGCCGCCAAGTGAGCAGCACCCGCGCGGAAGTGTGCGCAGTCGCCTGCGCCGAATTGTTCCGGGACGCAGGCGAAATCATGGTCAGCCCGATGACGAACATGGCCTCGGTCGGCGCACGGCTGGCGCGGTTGACCTTCTCCCCAGACATCTTGCTGACCGACGGCGAGGCGCAGCTGCTGGCGGACACCCCGGCGCTGGGCAAGACCGGAGCCGTCGAGGGCTGGATGCCGTTCGGGCGGGTCTTCGAAACCCTGGCGTGGGGGCGCCGGCATGTGGTGATGGGCGCCAATCAGGTTGACCGCTTTGGCAATCAGAACATCTCGGCGTTCGGTCCGCTGCAACACCCGACCAGGCAGATGTTCGGCCTGCGGGGTGCGCCGGGCAACGCGATCAACCACGCGACCAGCTATTGGGTGGGCAACCACTCCAAGCGGGTGTTCTGCGAGGCCGTGGACGTGGTCTGCGGCATCGGCTGGGACAAGGTGGACGCGGACAATCCGGCGTTCCGCTTCGCCAACACCTATCGGGTGGTGTCCAACCTGGGGGTGTTCGACTTCGGCGGACCGGACCACACCATGCGGGCGCTGACGCTGCACCCCGGGGTGTCGCCCGACGACGTGCGCGAGGCCACCTCGTTCGAGGTGCACGGGGTGGACGAAGCCGGCGAGACCAGGCTGCCGACGGACGACGAGCTTCGCCTGATTCGCGAGGTCGTCGATCCGAAGTCCCTGCGCGACAGAGAGATACGTTGATGATTGTTCCGCCTCTCCCCCGCAAGCGGGCGGTACCCCCACCCCATCGCTTCGTCCCCCGCAAGCGGGTGGTACCCCCACTGCATCGTCGGCGGTCGGTATGAAGCTGCGCACGCCGCTGACCGAGATGGTCGGTGTCGAGCATCCGGTGGTCCAGACCGGGATGGGCTGGGTGGCCGGCGCCCGGCTGGTGGCCGCCACGGCCAACGCCGGCGGTCTGGGCATCCTGGCTTCGGCCACCATGACGCTGGACGAGTTGGCCACGGCAATCGGAAAGGTCAAGGCCGCCACCGATAAGCCGTTCGGGGTGAACATCCGCGCCGACGCCGCCGACGCCGGCGACCGCGTCGACCTGATGATCCGCGAGGGCGTGAAGGTGGCGTCGTTCGCCCTGGCGCCCAAGCAGGAGTTGATCGCGCGGCTGAAAGAGGCCGGCGCGGTGGTGATCCCGTCGATCGGCGCGGCCAAGCACGCGCGCAAGGTCGCGGCCTGGGGCGCCGACGCGATGATCGTGCAGGGCGGCGAGGGCGGCGGTCACACCGGACCCGTCGCCACCACGCTGCTGCTGCCGTCGGTGCTGGACGCGGTGCAGGGCACCGGTATTCCGGTGATCGCGGCGGGGGGATTCTTCGACGGGCGCGGGCTGGCGGCCGCGCTGAGCTACGGCGCCGCGGGCGTGGCGATGGGTACGCGCTTCCTGCTGACCTCCGATTCGACCGTGCCCGATGCGGTCAAGCGGCGCTATCTGGACGCGGCGCTGGACGGCACCGTGGTCACCACGCGCGTGGACGGCATGCCGCACCGCGTCCTGCGCACCGGCCTGGTCGAAAGGCTCGAAAGCGGCTCGCCGGTAAGGGGTCTCACCGCGGCCGTGCGCAACGCGGCGAAGTTCAAACACATGTCGCAGATGACCTGGCGGTCGATGGTCCGCGACGGCATGGCGATGCGCCACGGCAAGGAGCTGACCTGGTCACAGGTGGTGATGGCGGCCAACACCCCCATGCTGTTGAAGGCGGGCCTCGTCGAGGGCAACACCGAGGCCGGGGTGCTCGCCTCCGGCCAGGTGGCCGGCATCATCGAGGACCTGCCGTCGTGCGCCGAGCTGATCGACTCGATCGTGCGCGATGCGATCTCGCACTTGAAGGCCGCGGCGGCGCTCGTGGAACCGTCAGCAGTGGACTAAGGACTCTGGCCGCGGCTCGCGGCGCGGCGTCATCCTGGATCAATGATGTCGCTGGCACCGGAAACCTGGCCCACACCGCTGTTGAACACGATTCGCACCTCCAACAAATACCTGCTCAACCCGCTCATGCTGCGGCTGGCCGGCCGCAAGAACTGGTATGCGGCGGCGATCGAGCACACCGGACGCCGGTCGGGCAAGGTGTACACCACACCGATCGTCGCCGAGCGCATCGATGGCGGCTTCGTCATACCGCTGCCCTACGGCACCGCGGTGGATTGGTTGCAGAATGTCCGTGCCGCGGGGCGCGCGACGATCTCCTCCCAGGGCGAGAAATACGAAGTGGTGCGGCCCGAGATCATCGACGCGGGGGAGGCCCTGCCCCTGGTGTCGCCTCGCCGGCGACGCACCTTCGAACGGGTCGGCATAGAGGGTTTTCTGAAGGTCAAAGACCAGCCGTCGACTTGAGCGGCTTCTCGAGCGGACGGAACTAGTTAAGTGTTTCGCTAAATACCTGGAAAATGAAGCTATAATCTTCATATGATCGAGGTGAAGGCTGAGCCTTCAATTCGCGCCACACTGATCGGCGATGTGGTGGGGTCCCGACGTGCCGGCGACCGGCCCGCCCTGCATCGACGCGTGGCCTCCGCCCTGAGCCAGGTCGCGAACGACGCGATCGACCCGCCGTCCTTCACCGTGGGGGACGAGTTTCAGGGCAGCTACCCCACTCTCGGCGGTGCGATCGACGCAGCGTTGACCGTGCGCCTGTTACTCGTGCCCGATGTCGATGTCCGCTTCGGGCTTGGGTGGGGCGCGGTGACCGTCCTCGACGCCGACGCCGGCATCCAGGACGGTCCAGGGTGGTGGACCGCCCGGGAGGCCATCCAGCAGACGGCGAAGGCCCAGCGGCAGCCCGGCTTGGCGCTGGTGCGCACGACATTTCGGGCAGCCGCAGAGACGCGCACCGACATCCCCGCGGTCAACGCGGCGCTGATTTGTCGGGACCATCTGCTTGGATCGCTCGATGAGAGGTCGTTACGGATTGTGAGGGGATTGATGACCGGCCGGACCAAACGGGAACTCGCCGCTGCCGAGGGCATCAGCCCGTCGGCGGTCTCGCAGCGCGCGAGCCGCGACGGTTTGGATCTGATCGTCCTTGCCAGCCAATACCTTCGGGGCCTGCCGTGAGCGCCGTCGCCGTCCTGCTCACGGCTCTCGGCATCGCCGACCTGTGTCGCCGGGCGGTCCGTGCGGCGTGGGTGCCGCTTGCGGTCGGGCCGGTTGTGGTGGCGGCGTTCTTGGCGCTGGGCGCGCTGTGGCATGCCGGCGACATCCCGCTGCTCGTCCTGGCTGCCGCGTCGGTGGTCGCATGGGAATGGCTCTGCGCGCGCAGCGAACGCAGCGGCGGCCACCAGGCCGCGCCGCTGGCGGTGTTCGCCGCGACGCTGGCGCTCTTGACGTTGCTGTCCGGATGGTCGTCGACGGTCGACGGCGTCATCGCGCGGTGGGCGGGCTGGGTGCACCTGCCACTCAGCCATGTCACGCCCACCCGGTTGCTGATGATCGTCGGTGTGGTGCTGGTGCAGTTCGCGACCGCGAATCAGCTTGTGCGCCTGGTGCTCGGTTCAGTTGGAGCGGTGCGCCCGGCCGGTGAGCCGCAACCGTCGGACCGGCTCAAGGGCGGGCGGCTGCTGGGCCCCATGGAACGCCTGTTGATCCTCAGCCTGGGCGTCGGCGGCCAGGTGGCCGCCGCCAGCGCGGTCGTCGCCGCCAAGGGCATCATCCGATTTCCGGAGTTGAACGCCCAGAAGGGCCGCGACGGTGAGGTCGGCATCGACGAGGTGACCGAGTACTTCTTGGTCGGCAGCTTCGCCAGTTGGCTGTTGGCCCTCGGCGGGATCGGCCTGGTGCTGGCGACCCCGTGATGGCGGGCAGACTGTGGGGGTGGCAGCCGCACCGGTAGCCCGGCACCTGCTTCGGGCCAAAGACCTCGTCGACGCGCGTTACTACGAGTCTCTGTCGGTCGCCGACCTGGCCGCGGCCGCAGGCCTTTCACCCGCTCACTTCAGTCGGCGCTTCAAGCAGACGTTCGGCGAGTCGCCGCACCAGTACGTGCTGACGCGGCGGCTCGAACGAGCCGCCGCATTGCTGCGCACGACCGACTGGACGGTGGCCGCCGTTTGTATCGCCGTGGGTTGGGAAAGCGTCGGCTCGTTCACGACGAGTTTTCGCCGCATGTTCGGCGTGACGCCGCACGGCTATCGGGCTACCTTCCCGCCCGCCGAGCGCCACGTAAGAATTCCGCGCTGTGTCGCGCTGGCCTACGGGCGGCCGCAAAACCGCACGTTTCGAGAAGACGACGGACCTGCGAAATCCGTAGCGTCGACGCGAGACAACGGGAGTGAGGAGAACCGATGATCACGATTGCAAACGCTCAGTTCTGGGTGCATGACCAAGACGCGGCGCTGGCTTTCTACACCAAGACCCTGGGTTGGGAGGTCCGGGCGGACGTGACGATGGAAGCGTGGCACTTCCGCTGGCTGTGCGTCGGTCCCGTCGGGCAGGACGGCGTCGGGCTGGTTCTCATGCCCGTTCCAGGGCCGCCGATGCTCGACGCCGCGGCCAGCGCGCAACTGACAGAGCTGGTGGCCAAGGGAGCCGGTGGCACCTTGTTCCTGGAGACCGACGACTGCCAAGCTGCCTACGACGAATTGTCCGCTCGCGGAGTCGAATTCAATGATCCTCCCACCGTGCAGGCGTACGGTATCGACACTTCCTTCCGTGACCCGTCCGGCAACAACATTCGACTCACCCAAGTACTCGAGTTCGATCCGGCACGCGGCCCCGCAGGACCTACAACCGCTCGATGATGGTCACGTTCGCGGTGCCGCCGCCCTCACACATCGTCTGCAGGCCATAGCGGCCACCGATGCGCTCGAGATTGTTGAGCATGGTGGCGAACAGCTTGGCGCCGGTGGCCCCGAGCGGGTGACCGAGGGCGATCGCGCCACCGTTGGGGTTCACCTTTTCCGGATCGGCCTTGATCTCCTTGAGCCACGCCATCACCACCGGCGCGAACGCCTCGTTGATCTCGACGGTGTCGATGTCGTCGATGGACAGCCCGGTCTTGTCGAAGGCGTAGCGGGTGGCGGGGATGGGCCCGGTCAGCATGAACACCGGGTCGGCGGCGCGGGCACTGATGTGGTGGATGCGGGCCCGCGGGGTCAGGTTGTGGTCCTTGACCGCCTGCTCCGAAGCCAACAGCACCGCGCTGGCGCCGTCCGAGATCTGGCTGGCCATCGCCGCCGTCAACCGGCCGCCCTCGACGAGCGTCTTCAGGCCGGCCATCTTCTCCAGCGACGACTCACGCGGACCCTCGTCGACCCGGAACGGCCCCGATTCCGTTTCGACGGTGATGATCTCGTTGTCGAAGTGACCGCCGCGGATCGCGGCGAACGCCCGCTCGTGGCTGGTCAGCGCGTACTGCTCCATCTCCTCGCGCGACAGGTTCCACTTCTCGGCGATCAGCTCGGAGCCGCGGAACTGAGAGATCTCCTGGTCGCCGTAGCGGTGCAGCCACTGCTTGGACTCGTTGGTCGGCGAAGTGAACCCGAACTGCTCGCCCAAGGCCATCGCGGACGAGATCGGGATCTGGCTCATGTTCTGCACGCCGCCGGCCACGATGAGGTCGGCCGTTCCGGCCATGATCGCCTGCGCGCCAAAGGAAATCGCCTGCTGGCTGGAACCGCACTGACGGTCCACGGTGACGCCGGGAACCTCCTCGGGGTAGCCAGCGGCCAGCCACGACAGCCGGGCGATGTTGCCTGCCTGCGCACCGATGGCGTCGACGCAGCCGGCGATCACGTCGTCGACGGCGGCGGGGTCGACGTCGACCCGGTCGAGCAGTCCGCGCCACCCGAGGGCACCGAGGTCCACGGGGTGCACCCCGGCCAGCGATCCGTTGCGCTTGCCGATCGCGGTACGCACAGCGTCAATGACGTACGCCTCAGCCATAGTGTCGCTCCTCCTCATCGCTTCTCTCTGCATCGTCGCCGACACGAGCCATCTTCAGACTCCTTTGGTAATCCCACCAAGGACGATGGCGAGATATTGCTGACCCACCTGCTGAGCTGTCAGCGGTCCGCCGGGTTGATACCAGCGCACCGACACCCAGGTGGTGTCACGAATGAAACGGTAGACGAGGTCGACGTTGAGGTCGGGCTGGAAGTACCCCTCGTCGATGCCCTGGTTGATCACCTCGACCCACATCTTGCGTTGCTGGCGGTTCATGTCCTCGATGTAGGAGAACCGGGGCTGCGCCAACAACCGTTGGGCTTCGTCCTGATAGATGACGACCTGCGCGTGCCGGTGCTCGATCGCCTCGAACGACGCCATGAACAATCCCTTGAGCCGCTCCAGCGGGTTGGCCTCGCGGTCGACGATCTCGCGGTAGCGCGCGAACAGCCAGTCCAAAAAGCTGCGCAGCAGCTCGTCGACCATCTCCTCCTTGGAGGAGAAGTGGTGATAGAGGCTCCCGGACAGGATGCCCGCGCTGTCGGCGATGTCGCGCACGGTGGTGGCGCGCAGGCCGCGCTCGGCGAACATCGTCGCGGCGAGTTCCAACAACTCGTCGCGGCGGCTGTTCGCCTGACCGGCCACTCGGTCCATCCGATCAGAGTATCAACCAAGCGCTTGCTTGGCCACCTCGCCACTCAGGGATGCTGGCTGGAGACCGAGATGACCTCGCCGGTCAGATAGCTGGAGTAGTCGCTGGCCAGGAACGCGATGGTGGCCGCCACCTCCCACGGCTCGGCGGCCCGGCCGAACGCTTCGCCGGCCGACAGCCGGTCGAGCAGGTCGGCCGAGGTCGTCTTGTCCAGGAACTTGTGACGCGCGATGCTCGGGGACACCGCGTTGATCCGCACCCCGTACTCGACGGCTTCGATTGCGCTGCAACGGGTCAACGCCATCACCCCCGCTTTGGCCGCCGCATAGTGCGACTGCGAGTGCTGGGCCCGCCAGCCCAGCACGCTGGCGTTGTTGACGATGACGCCGCCGTGGTCGGCCTCACGGAAGTAGCCCAGCGCCGCCCGGGTGGCCCGGAACACCGATGACAGCGTCACGTCCAGCACGCGGTCCCACTCGTCGTCGGTCATGTCGACCACCGGCGTCTGACCACCCAGCCCGGCGTTGTTGACCAACACGTCGAGCCGGCCCATCCGGGCGGTGGTCGAGGCGATCAGCGCGTCGACCTGCGCCGTGGACGTCACGTCGCACAGCACGCTCTCGACGCGACCCAGGCCCAGCGCGGACAGTTCGTCGGCGGTCTCCCCCAGCCGTCGTTCGTGGTGGTCGGACACCACCACGTCGGCTCCCTCCACCAACGCCCGTCGCGCCGTGGCCGATCCGATGCCGGTGCCGGCCGCCGCGGTCACGACGACCACCTTGCCTTGCAGAAGCCCGTGTCCGGCAACCTCTTTCGGAGCTTCGGACAGGCTCATCCTTTTACCTCCCGGGGCAGGCCGAGCACCCGCTCGGCGATGATGTTGCGCTGGATCTCGTTGGAGCCGCCGTAGATGGTGTCGGCGCGGGTGAACAGGAAAAGCCGCTGCCACTCGTCGAATTCTCCGTCGGACAACGCCATCCCCGGCTTGCCGATGACGTCCATCGCCAGCTCGCCCAGATCGCGATGCCAGTTGGCCCACAACAGCTTCGACACGTTGTCCTGGCCGGGCTGCTCGACGTCCATGGTGGCCAGCGCATACGAACGCATCGCGCGGAGCCCCGTCCACGCCCGCGTCAGGCGCTGCCGGATGAGGGGATCCTCCGCGGCGCCGTTGCGCTGCGCGAGCTCCGCCAGATTGGAAAGCTCACGGGCGTAGCGGATTTGCTGCCCCAGTGTCGAGACCCCGCGCTCGAAGGTCAGCGTGCCCATCGCGACGCGCCAACCGTCGCCCGGCTGCCCGACCACCAGGCCGGCCTCGGTGCGGGCGTCGTCGAAGAACACCTCGTTGAACTCCGCGGTGCCGGTGATCTGCACGATCGGCCGGACCTGCACACCCGGTTGGTCCAGCGGCACCAGCAGGTAGGACAGCCCGGCATGGCGCTTGGAGCCCTTTTCGGTGCGGGCTACCACGAAGCACCACTGCGACAGGTGCGCCAGCGACGTCCACACCTTCTGGCCGTTGATCACCCACTGGTCGCCGTCGAGTTCGGCGGTGGTGGACACGTTGGCCAGATCGCTGCCGGCGCCGGGCTCGGAGTAGCCCTGGCACCACAGCTCGGTGACGTCGAGGATTTTCGGCAGGAAGCGCTGCTGCTGCTCGGGCGTGCCGAAGGCGATCAGCGTGGGGCCGAGCAGCTCCTCGCCGAAATGATTGACCTTGTCGGGGGCGTCGGCGCGCGCGTACTCCTCGTAGAACGCGACGCGGTGCGCGGTCGACAGCCCGCGGCCCCCGTGTTCCACCGGCCAGCCCAGGCAGGTCAGCCCCGCTTTGGCGAGGTGCTGATTCCACGCCCGGCGCTCTTCGAACGCCTCGTGCTCGCGTCCCGGTCCGCCCAGGCCCTTGAGGGCTGCGAATTCGCCGACCAGATTGTCGGCGAGCCACTGGCGGACCTCCGCCCGGAACTCCTCGACGTCCTGCATGCCCTGTAGGCTAACCTACCAAGCACTTGCTTTGTCGGCTCGGTGACGATGCGCGCCGCGCAGCGGCGCGAGGAGGAGCCGAGCAATCCAGGTAGGAGCAGTCTCGATGACCGGCGATGTCCGCACCATTCCCGCGGCGCTGGACCGTTTGGCGAGTCAGTCTCCGGACCACGACGCGCTGATCACCGACGAGCGGACCTTCACGGCGGCCGAACTGCGCGACGAGGTGCGCCGGGCGGCCGCCGCGCTGATCGCGCTGGGCGTCGAGCCCGGTGACCGCGTGGCCATCTGGTCGCCGAACACCTGGCACTGGGTGGTGGCCTGCCTGGCGATCCACCACGCGGGCGCGGCCATGGTGCCCCTGAACACCCGCTATACCGCCGAGGAAGCCGGCGACATCCTGGCCCGCACCCGTGCGCCCGTGCTGTTCGGGATGGGGCGATTCGTCGGCCACGATCGCGTCGCCGACCTTGATCGCGGCGCCCTGCCCGCGCTGCGGCACGTCGTCCGAATCCCGATCGAGTCGCGGGACGGAACCTGGGACGACTTCGTCGCCCACGGCACCGACCTCGATGCGGTCACCGCCCGCGCCGCCGCCGTCACACCCGACGACGTGAGCGACATCCTGTTCACCTCGGGTACCACCGGCCGCAGCAAAGGTGTGCTCTGCGCGCACCGGCAGTCGCTGTCGGCGTCGGCGTCGTGGGCCGCCAACGGCAAGATCACCAGCGACGACCGCTACCTGTGCATCAACCCGTTCTTCCACAACTTCGGTTACAAGGCCGGGATCCTGGCCTGCCTGCAGACGGGCGCGACGCTGATCCCGCACCTGACCTTCGACCCGCTGCGCGCGCTGCAGGCGATCGAGCGGCACCGCATCACCGTGTTGCCCGGGCCGCCCACCATCTACCAGACGCTGCTGGACCACCCGCAGCGCCGCGACTACGACCTGAGCTCGCTGCGGTTCGCGGTGACGGGGGCGGCCACCGTGCCCGTGGTGTTGGTCGAGCGCATGCAATCCGAGCTCGACATCGACATCGTGCTGACCGCCTACGGGCTGACCGAGGCCAACGGCATGGGCACCATGTGCCGCCCCGAGGATGACGCGGTCACCGTCGCGACCACCTGCGGGCGCCCGTTCGCCGATTTCGAATTGCGCATCGACGCAAGCACTCCCGGCGAGGCGGGTGAGGTGTTGCTGCGCGGCCCGAACGTGATGCTGGGTTACCTCGACGACCCGGCCGCGACGGCGGCCGCCGTCGACGCGGACGGCTGGCTGCACACCGGTGACATCGGCGCCGTCGACGCGGCCGGCAACCTGCGCATCACCGACCGGCTCAAGGACATGTACATCTGCGGCGGATTCAACGTCTACCCCGCCGAGGTCGAGCAGGTGCTGGCCCGGATGCAGGGGGTGGCCGACGCGGCGGTGATCGGCGTTCCCGACGAGCGGCTCGGCGAGGTCGGCCGCGCGTTCGTGGTGGCCCGGCCCGGTGCCGACCTGGACGAGCAATCCGTGATCGCCTACACCCGTGAGCATCTGGCGAACTTCAAGGCGCCGCGGTCGGTGCGGTTCGTCGACGCCTTGCCGCGCAATCCGGGCGGCAAGGTGGTCAAACCACAACTGCGAGAGTGGACCTGAATTGGATCTGGAACTGGACGAAGAGGCACTGGCGTTGCAGGCCGAGGTGCGGGACTTCCTGTCGGCCAACGCCGAGTCGATCCCGACGAAGTCCTACGACAACGCCGAAGGCTTCGCCCAGCACCGGCATTGGGACCGAGTGCTGTTCGACGCCGGGCTGTCGGTCATCACGTGGCCCGAGAAGTACGGCGGCCGCGACGCACCGCTGCTGCACTGGGTGGTGTTCGAGGAGGAATACTTCCGCGCGGGCGCCCCCGGCCGCGCCAGCGCCAACGGCACCTCGATGCTCGCCCCGACGCTCTTCGCGCACGGTACCGAAGAGCAACTGGACCGCATCCTGCCGAAAATGGCCAGTGGCGAACAGATCTGGGCGCAGGCATGGTCGGAACCGGAATCCGGCAGCGACCTGGCCTCGCTGCGGTCCACCGCCACCAAGACCGACGGCGGCTGGCTGCTCAACGGGCAGAAGATCTGGAGTTCGCGCGCCCCGTTCGCCGAAATGGGCTTCGGGCTGTTCCGGTCGGACCCGGGAGCCGAGCGGCACCACGGCCTGACCTACTTCATGTTCGACCTGAAGGCCAAGGGCGTCACCGTGCGACCCATCGTCCAGCTCGGCGGCGACACCGGCTTCGGCGAGATCTTCCTCGACGACGTCTTCGTCCCCGACCACGACGTGATCGGCACGCCGAACGAGGGCTGGCGGGCAGCCATGAGCACATCGAGCAACGAGCGCGGCATGTCGCTGCGCAGCCCCGCCCGGTTCCTCGCGGCGGCGGAACGGCTGGTGGAACTGTGGAAGGACCGCGGCTCCCCCGCCGCGTCCGCCGACCGGGTCGCCGACGCGTGGATCAAGGCGCAGGCCTACCGACTGCAGACGTTCGGCACGGTGACCAGGCTTGCGGCCGGCGGTGAACTCGGCGCCGAATCGTCGGTGACCAAGGTGTTCTGGTCGGACCTCGACGTGGCGATCCATCAGACGGCACTCGACATCCTCGGGGCCGACGGGGAGCTGGCCGGCGAGTGGACCGACGGTCTGCTGTTCGCGCTGGGCGGCCCGATCTACGCCGGCACCAACGAAATTCAGCGCAACATCATCTCCGAACGACTGTTGGGCCTGCCCCGAGAGAAGAAGTGACCGTGGAATTCCAACTGGACTCTCAGCAGCGCGACTTCGCGGCCAGCATCGATGCCGCGCTCGGCGCGGCCGACCTGCCCGCGGCGATCCGCGCGTGGTCCGCGGGCGACACCGCACCCGGCCGCAAGGTGTGGGGGCAGCTGGCCGACCTCGGCGTCACCGCCCTGGCGGTGCCCGAGAAGTTCGACGGCATCGAGGCGCACCCGGTCGACCTCGTCGTAGCCCTCGAACGCCTTGGCCGCTGGTGTGTGCCGGGGCCGGTGGCCGAATCCATCGCCGTGGCACCGGTTTTGCTTGCCCGCGACGACCAGGCCGAGCGCTGCGCCGCGCTGGCGTCGGGTGAGCTGATCGTCACCGTCGCGTTGCCGCCGCAGACGCCGCGCGCGGTGGACGCCGACACCGCCGGGCTGGTGCTGTTGGCCACCGCCGACGGTGTCGCCGAGGCGGCGCCAGGGGACCGGCACCAGTCGGTCGATCCCAGCCGGCCCCTCTACGACGTGACCGCGACCGGGCAGCCCTGGCAGGCGGACGTCCGGCGCGCCTACGAGTTCGGGGCGCTGGCCACCGCCGCACAGTTGGTCGGCGCGGCCGAGGCGCTGCTGCGCGACACGGTCGACTATGCCAAGCAGCGGGCGCAGTTCGGCCGGCTGATCGGTTCGTATCAGGCGATCAAGCACAAGCTCGCCGACGTGCACATCGCCATCGAGCTGGCCCGGCCGCTCCTGTACGGCGCGGCCTTGTCGCTGGAGCCCCGGGACGTCAGCGCGGCCAAGGCGGCGGCGTCCGAGGCGAGCCTGCTGGCGGCCCGCTCGGCGCTGCAGACCCACGGGGCGATCGGGTTCACCCAGGAACACGACCTGTCGCTCTGGTTGCTGCGGGTGCAAGCATTGCGTTCGGCCTGGGGGACTCCCGAGGCGCATCGGCGGCGAGTGCTGGAGGCGCTGTGAGCGAAGAACGGGAGATGCTGCGGCAGACCGTCGCGGCCCTGCTGGCCAAGCACGCGAACCCGGCGGCGGTGCGCGCGGCGATGGAGTCCGACCGCGGCTACGACGAGTCGCTGTGGCAGCTGTTGTGCGAGCAGGTGGGCGCCGCGGCGCTGGTCATCCCGGAGGAACTGGGCGGCGCGGGCGGCGAACTGGCCGACGCCGCAACGGTTTTGCAGGAGCTGGGCCGGGCGCTGGTGCCTTCCCCGCTGCTGGGCACCACGCTGGCCGAGCTGGCCCTGCTGTCCGCGCCCGAGCCCGACGCCGAGACGCTGGGCGGCCTCGCCGAGGGCACCTCGATCGGCGCCCTGGTGCTCGACGCCGACTACGTGGTCAACGGCGACATCGCCGACGTCGTGGTCGCCGTCGACGGCGGTCGGCTCAGCCGGTGGACCCGATTCGGCGCCGAGCCCGTCGCCACCATGGACCCGACCCGGCGACTCGCACGGCTGAAGGCTGAGGAGGCCGAACCGATCGGCCCCGACCCCGGCGTCGCCGCCAGCGCGGCCATCCTGCTGGCCGCCGAGCAGATCGGCGCCGCCGAACGCTGCCTGGAGCTCACCGTCGAATACGCCAAGAACAGAGTGCAATTCGGCCGGCCGATCGGCAGTTTCCAGGCCCTCAAACACCGGATGGCCGACCTGTACGTCACGGTCGCCGCGGCGAAGGCCGTCGTTGCGGACGCATGCAACCAGCCCACCCCGACCAATGCGGCCACGGCGCGACTCGCCGCCACCGAGGCGCTGTGCGCCGCGGCCGCCGAAGGCATCCAACTGCACGGCGGGATCGCGATCACCTGGGAACACGACATGCACCTGTACTTCAAACGCGCCCACGGCAGCGCGCACCTGCTCGACACACCGCGGGAACTCCTCACGCGACTGGAAGCCGAGGTGCTCGAAACGTCGTGAACGACCACGTCGCGCTGCGCGCCGCCATCCCGCCCTTCTATGTGATGGACGTGTGGCTGGCGGCCGCGGAGCGCCAGCGCAGCCACGGCGATCTGGTGAACCTGTCGGCCGGCCAGCCCAGCGTGGGAGCGCCGGAGCCGGTGCGCGCGGCCGCGGCCGCCGCCCTGCACCTGGGCGAGCTGGGCTACTCCGTGACGCTCGGCATCCCCGAGCTGCGCGCGGCGATCGCGGCGGATTACCAACGGCAGCACGGGCTTCGCGTCGAGCCCGACGACGTGGTGGTCACCACGGGTTCCTCGGGCGGATTCCTGCTCGCCTTCCTGGCGTGCTTCGACGCCGGTGACCGGGTCGCGCTGGCCAGCCCCGGCTATCCGTGCTACCGAAACATCCTGTCCGCGTTGGGATGTGAGGTGGTCGAGATTCCATGCGGACCGCGGACCCGCTTCCAGCCCACCGTGGGAATGCTCGACGAACTCGACCCGCCCGTGCAGGGCGTGATCGTCGCCAGCCCGGCCAACCCCACCGGAACGGTGATAGCGCCGGCGGAGTTGGCCGCAATCGCGTCGTGGTGCGAAGCGTCCGGGGTGCGGCTGATCAGCGACGAGGTCTACCACGGCCTGGTCTACGAGGGCGCGCCGCCGACCAGCTGCGCCTGGCAGACGTCGCGAGACGCCGTGGTGGTCAACAGCTTTTCGAAGTATTACGCGATGACGGGCTGGCGGCTGGGCTGGATGCTGGTGCCGCCCCCGCTGTTGCGAGCGGTGGACCGCCTGACCGGCAACTTCACCATCTGCCCGCCGGTGCTGTCGCAGATCGCCGGGGTGGCGGCCTTCACCCCGGAGGCGACCGCCGAAGCCGAGGGCAACCTGCAGCACTACGCGACCAACCGCGCGCTGCTGCTGGACGGGCTGCGCGAAATCGGCATCGACCGGCTGGCCCCCACCGATGGCGCGTTCTACGTCTACGCAGACGTGTCGGACCGCACCGACGACTCGCTCGCGTTCTGCGAGAAACTGTTGCACGACACCGGCGTTGCCATCGCGCCGGGCATCGATTTCGATGTCACGCACGGCAATTCCTTCGTCCGGTTCTCGTTCGCCGGGCCGACGGGCGACATCGAAGAGGCCCTCCGGCGGATCGGCCCCTGGCTCTAGGCGTCCAGGATCCTGTCCAGGCACGCCTCGAGCGCGCCGCGGCCGGCGACGTCGGACACGTTGATGCCGAACGTGTCTCTGAGGGTGTCGACCACCGCCGCCGCGTCGTCGAGGCGGATCTTCTCGCTGGCATCGGCGCGGTGGATGGCCAGGTTCCGGCCGGCCAGGTTCAGTCGGGCGTCCCCGGTGACGCGCGCGGCCGTCAGGGCGGTCACGAAATGCGACGAGGGATGCGTCGAGACGAACCAGCTGCCCACCTGCAGGTCGATGTCGGGCGCGGTACGGGTGCCGAACTCGTAGAGCGGCTGCCACTCGCCGCGGACCTGGGCCTGCAACACCAGGCCATCGCCGCGGTCCTCCAGCCGGTAGGGCTCGTGCGTCGTCTGCTGCACGCTGCCGGTCTCGATGCGCAGGGGCGAGGTCGGGGTCATCCCGCCGAAGCCCACGTCGACCAGGTAAACACCGTGCGAGGCGGGGAACGTCACTGCCAACACGGTGTGGGTTTGCGGCGGTGACGGCGAGTCGGGCGGCCGCATCCACACCACCCGGCCGGCCAGTCGCCGAACCCGGAAGCCGAGCTCGGCCAGCACGTAGCCCATCAAGCCGTTGTGCTCGTAGCAATAGCCGCCGCGGCCCCGCTGAACCAGCTTGCCGGCCAGGGCGCCCGGGCTCAGGTCGTCGACCGGCACCCCCATCACCGGATCGAGGTTCTCGAAGGGAATCGCTTGGGTGTGCGCGCTGACCAAGGCCCGGAGTACCTCGAGGTTGGGCGCCGCGGGGCCGCCATAGCCGATGCGATCGAAGTACTCGCCCAGATTCAGCGTCATGAAGCCATTCTGCTGCCCACGCCATTGACAGGCGTGCGACGCCCGGCAACGGGTATGCCATTCGGCAGCCCAGTAACGCGAAGGAGGAGCCTTGACCGACATCGACCTCTACCTCGATCCAGTCTGTCCGTTCTCCTGGGTGACGGCGCGCTGGCTGCGCGACGCGGCGCGGTCGGCGCACACGCCGGTCGCCCTGCGGCAGATGAGCCTGGCGGTGCTCAACGAGGGCCAGGACGCGGAGAACGCCGAACAACAACACATGATGGAGCGGTCCACGCGGCTGGGAAGGCTGTTCGCCGCGGCCGTCGCCGAACACGGACCCGGGGCGTTCGCGGGTCTCTACGACTCGATAGGTGGGCGCATCCACGTGCGCCGGGACGAACTCGATGCGTCAGCGATCCGCGACGCCCTCGCCGAGAACGGCCTCGAGGAACGGCTCGCCGAAACGCTCGACGACGGCGACTTCGACGAGGCGGTGAGGCGGGCGCACCAGGCCAGCCAGGATGCCCTGGGCGACGAGGCCGGCAGCCCGATCATCGCTGTCGACGGCCGCGCGTTCTCCGGACCGGTCCTGACCCGGGCCCCGAACGCGCACGACGGTGTTCGGCTGCTCGAAGCCGTGCTCACCGTGGCCGGCGTTCCCGAATTCGCCGCGCTGCAACGGCCGTACCAGGGTCCCCCGACCATCGACGGCTGAGCCCGCGACCCCGCACCCCGCCGGCTAACTCTTCCGGCTGGCGATCGTTGCCCTGGTACACCAAGGTGGCCGAAAGGCACACCGGCGCGGTTCTGAGCGCTTAATCTTGAGCTCGCCCGTCACATATTTCGCGGAGGGTCGAGCGCCAGCAAATGCCTGAAGAGCCACGTTCCGACAATGTCGCACCCGTACCGAGCGGCATCGCCGCGGAGCTGGCGGCCGCGGGGTTCGAGGACGCGCGCCAAGTAGCCAGGGGCGGCGCGGGGGTCATCTACTGCTGCTACGAGACCGCCCTCGGGCGAAGCGTTGCGGTCAAGGTGCTCCCGTCGCACATCGACGACGACAGCCGGGAACGGTTCCTTCGCGAGGGGTACGCGATGGGCGGGCTCTCCGGGCATCCGAACATCGTCAACATCCTGCGGGTCGGTGTCACGGCGAGCGGCAAGCCCTACATCGTGATGCCTTACCACTCGGCCGATTCGCTGGCGGTCCGGCTGCGCCGCGAAGGTCCGGTGCCCTGGCCCGAGGCGTTGCACATCGGCGTAAAGCTCTGCGGCGCACTGGAAACCGCGCACCGGACCGGAACCTTGCACCGCGACATCAAGCCGGCGAACATCCTCGTCAACGATTACGGCGAGCCGCAGCTGAGCGATTTCGGAATCGCCCACATCGAAGGCGGGTACGAGACGGCGACCGGGTTCTTCTCCGGCACGATCGATTTCACCGCCCCGGAGGTGATGACGGGCAACCCGGCGACCGTGGCCTCCGACATGTATTCGCTTGGCGCCACGCTGTACGCGCTCATCGCGGGCAATGCCGCGCACGAGCGCAAGAAGGGTGAGGACCTGATCGCGCAGTATCTGCGGATCAGCACCACCGGGGTCCCGGACATGCGTCCCGACGGCATCCCCGACGCGGTGTGCTCGGCGATCGAGAGGGCGATGTCGATCGACCCGGCCGAGCGGCCAGCGTCGGCCGAGGAGTTCGGCCGCGAGTTGCAGGCCGCCCAGCGCCGCAACGGTCTGAAACCCGACGCGATGGCCATCACCGGACGGCCCTCCGCCGTGGCGGCGGATGTCCCGTATGCCGCCCCGGCCCCACCCGGCGGCCACAGCGAGGTGGCGCGGCCGCCCGCCCCGAACACGGCGAGCATGCCCGCCCCGCCACGGCTGCCGACCGGGCACGACGATCCGACCTCCGCCATCAGCGCCCCGATCGACCACGGGCTTCAGACCGCGGCTTTGCCGCAGTCGGGGCCCGCCGAGCTGTCCGAGGCGGCCAGCCTGCTGCGCGGAGTGCACGGGTCGCCGACGCAACCCAAGGTGCCCCCGCCCGGGAGCACCGCACCATCGGGCGGGGCCCAGGGACCACCGCGGGGCGGGAACCGGGCTCGGGTGGCCGCGTGGTTCGCGGAGCCGGGCAAGAAGCGAAACCGCATCGCGTTGGCGGCCGGCGCGGTAGCCCTGGTCGTGCTGTTGGTGATCGGTGGTGTCTATTTCGCGCTTTCGCCCGACGACAACGCCGGTTCGAAGGGCGCTTCCGGACAACCGACCGCGCAGCCGCCCATGCAGTGGAAGCCGATCACCAACGCACGCATTTCGCGGGACGCGGCGGCCACCACGCAGGCCGACGGCACGATCTGGATCTTCGGCGGGATCCGCAGCGACGGTGGCCTCACCGGGGTGCAGGAGGGGTATGACCCCGTCATCGACAGCTGGAAGGTCGGCGACGACCTGCCGGTCCCCGTTTCGCACGCGATGGCCGTCACCTGGCAGGGCAACCCCGTCGTGCTCGGCGGCTGGAAGTCCGAGGGCGGCAAAAACGTGGCGAGCGACCAGGTTTGGCGGGTCATCAACAGCCGCTGGGTCGAGCTTCCGCACCTGTTGCAGCCCCGGGCGGCCGCGGCGGCCGCCGTGGTGGGCGACCGCCTGGTCGTTACGGGCGGCGTCGACGCGAGCGGCGCGCTGCTGAACACCACCGAGGTGTTCGACGGCAACGCCTGGACCCTCGGCGCGCCCATCCCGACCCCGCGGCGAATGCTGGCGGCGGCCTCGGACGGCAAGCTGATCTACACCGTGGGCGGCGCCGACGGCGCCGGGGACCTGGCGACGGTCGAGGCCTACGACCCGGGCGCGAAAGCGTGGACGCCGCTGCCCGCGCTGAGCCAGCCGCGCAGCGATTTCGGTGTGGCCATCGTCGACGGGCGTCTGGTCGCGGCCGGGGGCATGTCGGCGGGACAAGTCCTCAAGAGCGTCGCCGCGTTCGACCTGATGACCAAGACGTGGTCCGGACTGCCCGACATGATGACCCCGCGCCACGGCATGGCGGTCGACGCCGTGGAGAAGTCCGTGTACGCGATCGGCGGGTCGACCGCCCCCGGGGACGGCCAGCTCACCTCGTCGGCCGAGGCGCTCAAACTGCCGCCCCGCAGGATCCAGCCCGCGGCGCAATGGCGCTCGCTGCCCGACGCGCCGACCCCCCGGCTGATGATGGCCTGGGCCGTGCAGGGCGACAAGATCTGGATCCTGGGCGGCCTGCGCAACGGCGCCGCGCTGCAGACCGTCGAGAGCTACGACCCGCGCACCGGCGCCTGGCAGACCGGGCCGCCGCTGCCCATCCCGCTGCATCACGCTACGGCGGCGACCTATCGCGGCGAAGTCGTGGTGCTCGGCGGCGCGAGCGATCAACTCGCCGACGCGTCCGACAAGGTGTTCGCGCTGCGCGGCGGCAACTGGGTCGAACTGCCGCATCTCACCCACGCGCGCGCGGCCCCTGCCGCGGCGGTGGTGGGTGACAAGCTCGTCGCGGTCGGCGGCCAGAACGCCAAGCAACTCGTTCCGCAGACCGAGGTCTTCGACGGCAATTCGTGGAAGGACGCCGCCGACATGCCCACGCCGCGCGAACACCTGGCCGCGGTGTCGGACGGCACCTACGTGTACGCGATCGGCGGGCGGTTCCTCTCCGCCGACAAGAACTCCGCGGCGAACGAGCGGTTCGACCCGCAGTCGGGCGCCTGGACCAAGCTGGTGGGCATGCCGACCCCGCGGGGGAGCTACGGCGCGACCTACCTCGACGGCCGCATCGTGGTGGCCGGTGGCGAGGAACCGACGATGGTGCTGAACGTGGTCGAGATGTACGACATCGCCGACGGGAAATGGAGCACGTTGCCCCCGATGCCGACCGCGCGGCATGCCGAGGTGGTGGCGACGGTCGGAAACACGGTCTACTGCATCGGCGGGGCGAACCGGCCGACCCACGAGGGTCCGATCGCCACCGTCGAGGCGCTCGACTTCATGTAATCGGCTGTCCGCGCTGCTGAAGGAATTCGAGCGCGTCGCAGCCGAACCGAACCAGCCCGCTGCCGCGCCGTTGTTTTACTTGCGCCAGATACGGGGATCCCACTACGAACCAACGTTCAACGCCGGACGAAAACCGACCTGATGGGAGCCGATGATGAATAGCAGCACGATCTGGATCATCGTCGCCGCCGCGGCAATCTTGGTGATCCTCGCCCTCCTCGTCGCGCTGAGCAGAATGCGGCGCCGCCGGCGGCAGCGCCAGGCCGAGGAGATTCGCGAACAGGCCAGGCTGGAGACCGCGAAGGTCGAACGCCGCGAAGCCCTCGCCCACGAGACGGCCGCAAAGGCCCGCGCCGCCCAGGCCGAGGCCGAGGCAAAGGCGGCCGAAGCCGCCCGGTTGCAAGAGCGAGCGGCCAACCATCAGACCGAGGCCGCGGCGTCGCGCGAGCAAGTCCAGGAACAGTGGAAGCGCGCGGAGAACTTGGACCCCGGCACCGCCAAGCAAGCGGGCGAGGATGATCGCGACGATCGCAACACGGCACGGTCCTCGGAAGGGCACGACCCGGCGACCGACGTCGAGGGCGTCCGGCACGAGACGTACCGCGGGACGCCCTAAAGCCAGGTGTCGTTGGTGGTCGCCGTGAGGAATGCCTCCAGGTCGTCGCGCCACTGCGCAGGTGTGGTCTTGTCCGGTTCTATCCCGGTGTATTCCCCGCGATAGAACAGCAATGGGCGCGGCTTGATCTTGGGCGCCTCCGACAACGACTGGACCGCGCCGAACACCACGAAGTGGTCGCCACCGTCGTGCACGGAGGCCACCGTGCAGTCGATGTAGGCCAGCGACCCGTCGATGATCGGCGAGCCGAGTTCCGAAGGGTGCCAGTCGATTCCGGCGAACTTGTCCGGCTCCTTCGATCCGAACCGCGCCGACACGTCCTTCTGCTTTTCCCTGAGCACGTTGACACAGAACCGGCCGGTGGCCTCGATGGCCTGCCAGGACCGCGACACCTTGGTGGGGCAGAAGAGCACCAGGGGCGGGTCCAGCGACAGCGCCGCGAATGACTGGCAGGCAAAGCCGACCGGAACGTCGTCGTGCACCGTGGTGATGATCGTGATGCCGGTGCAGAACTGGCCCAGCACCTGCCGGAAGGCCCGCGGGTCGATCGGCGCAGACATGACTATCCGCGGGCGCCGACCGTGAAGTCGTGGCCCCACAAACTCACGGCGGTACTCTCCCGGGCGACCCAGTCGTCGTCCTCGACTTGCCTTCCCTCGCAGCCGAATTCGACGTCGAACCCGCTGGGCGTCTTCATGTAGAAAGACAGCATCAGGTCGTTGACGTGCCGGCCCAGCGTGGCCGACATGGGCACCTTGCGGCGCAACGCCCGGTCGAGGCACAGCCCGACGTCGTCGGCGTTCTCGACCTCCATCATCAGGTGCACGATGCCGCTGGGCGTCGGCAGCGGCAGGAAAGCCAGGCTGTGGTGCCGCGGATTGCAACCGAAGAACCGCAGCCAGGCCGGTTCCCCGTCGGCGGGCCGACCGACCACCTGCGGCGGCATCCGCATGGAGTCGCGCAGCTTGAACCCGAGAACGTCCCGGTAGAAGTGCAGGGCCTCGTCGTCGTCGCGGGTGGACAACACCACGTGCCCCAGTCCCTGCTCGCCGGTGACGAACTTGTGCCCGTACGGGCTGACCACGCGGCGGTGCTCGAGCGCGACGCCGTGGAACACCTCCAGGCAGTTGCCGGACGGGTCGGAGAACCGGATCATCTCGGCGACCCGGCGATCCGCCAGTTCGGCGGCGGTGGCCTCCTTGTACGGCACGCCCTCGACGTCGAGCCGGTTCCGGATTTCTTGCAGCCCTTCGGCATTGGCGCACTCCCAGCCGGCCTCCATGAGGTGGTCACGCTCGCCGGGCACGATGACCAGCCGGGCGGGGAAATCGTCCATGCGCAGGTAGAGCGCGCCTTCGGTGCTGCCCTTGCCCTCGACCATGCCGAGCACCTTCAGGCCGAATTCACGCCAGGCCGCCATGTCGGTGGCCTCGATGCGTAGATAGCCCAGCGAACGGATGCTCATCACGCGCCTCCAAGGAAATCCACGGTCAACTTGTTGAACTCGTCGAACTTCTCCACTTGCGCCCAGTGCCCACATTGCCCGAAAACGTGGAGCTGCGCACGCGGAATGGTCTTCAGCGCGACCAGCGCGCCATCGAGCGGGTTGACCCGGTCCTCGCGGCCCCAGATCAGCAGTACGGGCTGGCGCAGCCGGTGCACCTCGCGCCACATCATGCCGAGCTCGAAGTCGGGCCCCGCGAAGGACATTCCCATCGCGCGGGTCGCGGTCAACGATTCCGGCGTGCTGGCCAGCGCGAACCGCTCGTCGATCAGCTCCGGCGTGATCAGCTTCTGGTCGTAGACCATGACGCGCAGGAAGGCCTCGAGGTTCTCCCGGGTCGGTTCGGCGGAGAACCTCCCCAGCCGCTTGACGCCCTCGGTCGGATCCGGGGCGAACAGGTTGATGCTCAGCCCGCCGGGTCCCATCAACACGAGCCGGCCGGCCCGGTCCGGATAGTCGAGGGCGAATCGGACCGCGGTGCCCCCGCCCAGCGAATTACCCACCAGCGGAACGCGTCCCAGCCCGAGCTGGTCGAAGAGGCCCTTGAGCGCGCGGGCGGCGTAGTGGTTGAACTGCCCGTGCTCGGCACGCTTGTCGGACAGCCCGTAGCCGGGCTGATCGACGGCCAGCACATGAAACCGCTGCGCGAGCACCGGGATGTTGCGCGAGAAGTTCGTCCAGCTCGCCGCGCCCGGGCCGCCGCCGTGCAACAGCACCACGGTGTGGTCGTTGCCGACCCCGGCCTCGTGGTAGTGCAGCTTGAGCGGTCCGTCGACATCGACCTCGACGAAGCGCGAGGTCGACTCGAACGTCAACTCCCCCGTTGTCGCCGTCATTCAGCGCCGCTCCTCCTCATCGCTTCGTCCCCCGCAAGCGGGTGGTGCCCCCACTGCATCGTCGCCGGCGCGCATGGCTAGACCATGGTGTCGCCGGGCGGCAACCCGAACTCGTTGTTCCCGAAGATCTGGTAGGCCCGCTCGGGATCGTTGGCCGCGTGCACCCGGCCGGCGTGTGCGTCGCGCCAGAACCGTTGCACCGGTTGGTCATTGCCCAGTGCGGTGGCGCCGGACGCCTCGAACAGCCGATCGATGGACGCGATCGCGCGCCCGGTTGCCCGCACCTGGTCGCGACGGGCACGGGCGCGCAGTTCGAACGGGATCTCCTTGCCGGCGGACAACAACGCGTACTCGTCGGCGACGTTGCCGCTCAACTGGCGCCACGCCGCGTCGATGTCGCTGGCCGCCTCGGCGATGCGCACCTTGGCGAACGGGTCGTCCTTGGCCTTCTCCCCGGCGAACGCCGCGCGTACGCGCTTGCCCTGGTGCTCCACGTGCGCGTCGTACGCCCCGTAGGCCATGCCGACGATCGGCGCCGAGATGGTGGTGGGGTGCATTGTGCCCCAAGGCATCTTGTAGACCGGGGCCGAGTTTGTCTGGTACCCGCCCGCGGTGCCGTCGTTCATCGCCTTGTACGACAGGAACCGGTGCCGCGGCACGAAGACGTCCTTGACGACCACGGTGTTGCTGCCGGTGCCGCGCAGGCCGACGACGTGCCACACGTCGTCGATGCGGTACTCGGTGCGCGGGATCAGGAAGCTGCCGAAGTCGACCGGACGGCCGTCCTTGATCACCGGGCCGCCGAGGAAGGCCCAGGTGGCGTGGTCACATCCCGACGACCAGTTCCAGGAACCGTTGACCAGATATCCCCCGTCGGTGACCACGCCGGCGCCCATCGGCGCGTACGACGAGGAGACCCGCACGTTCGGGTCGTCGCCCCAGACTTCCTCCTGGGCCTGCTGGTCGAACAACGCCAGATGCCAGTTGTGCACGCCGATGATGGAACTCACCCAGCCGGTGGAACCGCACGCGCTGGCCAGCCGCCGCACCGCCTCGTAGAACAGCGTCGGGTCGCATTGCAGTCCACCCCATTGTTCGGGCTGCAGCAGGGTGAAGAAGCCGATGTCCTGGAGATCCTGAACGGTCTCGTCGGGCAGCCGCCGCAAATCCTCCGTCGCCTGAGCGCGCTCCCGAATCCGTGGCAGCAGATCATCGATGTCAGCCAGAACCGACTGCGCGTCACGCTGTTGAATGGACGTCACTTAAGTTTGCCTCCTGAGAGTGCGGACTTACACCAGAGACTAGAACACGTTCCGATTCGTGTCGAGCAGGGTATTCCTGCGGCTGGTAGCGATACGAATCCGCTTTTCTGTAACATGTTCTAGTTGCAACCGAGAGGGAGGATGGGCCTTGGCCGAGGCCAATCTCGACGAGCCGCTCGGCGACCACGTCCTGGAACTGCAGATCGCCGAGGTCGTCGCAGAAACCGACGACGCGCGGTCGCTGGTGTTCGCGGTGCCCGACGATCCGGGTGACCCCGACATCCCGCCCGAACGGCTGCGCTACGCGCCGGGGCAGTTCTTGACGCTGCGCGTCCCCAGCGAGCGCACCGGCTCGGTGGCCCGCTGCTACTCGCTGTGCAGCTCGCCGTTCACCGACGACGCGCTGACCGTCACGGTCAAGCGGACCGCGGGCGGGTACGCGTCGAACTGGCTGTGCGAGCACGCGCGGGCGGGCATGCGGATCCACGTGCTGGCCCCGTCGGGCAACTTCGTGCCGAAGACGCTCGACGACGACTTCCTACTGCTGGCCGCGGGCAGCGGGATCACCCCGATCATGTCGATCGCCAAGTCGGCCCTCGCCGAGGGCGGCGGCCAGGTGACGCTGCTGTACGCGAATCGCGACGAGAAGTCGGTGATCTTCTCCGGTGCGCTGCGCGACCTGTCCGCCAAGTATCCCGACCGGCTCACGGTGGTGCACTGGCTGGAATCGCTGCAGGGGATGCCGAGCGTCGCCGCGCTGGCGAAGCTCGCCGCCCCCTATACCGATCGGCCGGTGTACATCTGCGGGCCCGGCCCCTTCATGAACGCGGCCCGCGACGCGCTGGAGTCGCTGAAAGTGCCTGCGGCGCAAGTGCATATCGAGGTGTTCAAGTCGCTGGACTCCGATCCGTTCGCGGCGGTGAAGATCGACGACACCGCCCCGGGCGACGCGCCGCCGGCCACCGCCGTGGTGCAGCTGGACGGTGAGACCCACACCGTGTCGTGGCCGCGGAATGCCAAGCTGCTCGACGTGCTGCTGGCGAAGGGCCTCGACGCGCCGTTCTCCTGCCGCGAGGGCCACTGCGGCGCGTGTGCGTGCACCCTGCGCAGCGGCAAGGTCAGCATGGAGGTCAACGACGTGCTCGAACAGCAGGACCTCGACGACGGCCTCATCCTGGCCTGTCAATCTCACCCCGAATCTGATTCGGTAGAAGTCACCTACGACGAATAGTCGCGGGGCTAGGTTCACCCGTAGGGTCGGCGAACCGAAAGGGGAGCAGCATGAAGCGGCTGATTGCCGGGTTTGCGGTCGTCGGATCGGCGCTGGCGTTGCTGCCCGGCCCGGTCGCCGGCGCGGCCAGCAACACCGCCACCACGGTGTTCCCGCTGGACGGCCCCAACCAGCTGGAGACGCGTACCGTCCTCAACTGCTTCAAGTCCGACGGCCACTGCGACTTCACCGCCGGGGCGGACATGCTGACGCCCGACGGGCCGACCGGGTTTCCGCCCGGCCTGTGGGCCCGCCAGACCACGGAGATCCGGTCGTCGAACCGGCTGGCCTACCTGGACGCGCACGCCACCGGCCAGTACGAGCGCGTGATGAAATCGATGGGGTCCGACGAGATCACCACGGTCTACTTCGGGGAGGGGCCGCCGGACAAGTACCAGACGACCGGCCGCATCGACTCCACGGATTGGCAGACGGGCCAGCCGAAGACCGACAACAACGTCATTGTCTGCACCCACATCCAGGTGGTCTATCCCGGGGTCAACATCACCTCGCCCAGCACCTGCGCCCAGACCACGTTCTCCTAGAGCCGTTGGCGGGCCGGCGATTTCGCCGTTAGCGCGGTAGGCCGAGGAGCCGCTCGGCGGCCACGGTGAGCAGGATCTGCTCGGTGCCGCCGGCGATGGTGAGGCAGCGGGTGTTCAGGAAGTCATAGACCGCGTGGTTGCGGACCAGACCGCCGCCCTCCGAGACGTCCATCATGTATTCGGCCAGCGCCTGCCGGTAACGCACCCCGATGAGCTTGCGCACGCTGGACTGCGCACCCGGGTCCTGCCCGCCCACGGCGAGCTGGGCGATCCGCTGATCCAGCAGCGCGCCGGTCTGGGCGATGACGATCAACCGGCCGAGCCGATCCTGCTGCGCGGCGTCGAGGTCGAGCTTCCCCAGCACCTTGAGCAACTCCTCCATCGGGTTGCCCAGCGCGGTGCCGGTGGCCATCGCGATGCGCTCGTTGGCCAGCGTGGTCCGGGCCAGCCGCCAGCCGTCGTTCACCGCGCCGACCACCAGCTCGTCGGGGACGAACACGTTGTCCAGGAAGACCTCGTTGAACAGCGAGTCGCCGGTGATCTCGCGCAGCGGGCGGATCTCGATGCCCGGCGCCTGCATGTCCACCAGGAAGTACGTGATGCCCTTGTGCTTGGGTGCGTCGGGATCGGTGCGCGCCAGGCACACGCCCCACCGCGCCTTGTGCGCCGCCGACGTCCAGACCTTCTGCCCGGTGAGCAGCCAGCCCCCGTCACCCCGCACCGCCTTGGTGCGCAGCGACGCCAGGTCCGATCCGGCTCCCGGCTCGGAAAACAGCTGGCACCAAAGGAATTCGCCACGCAGGGTGCCCGGCACGAAACGCTCGATCTGCTCCGGCGTGCCGTGCTCGAGGATGGTCGGCGCCGCCCACCAGCCGATCACCAGGTCCGGGCGGACCACGCCGGCCGCCGCCATCTCCTGATCGATGAGCAGCTGTTCGGCCGGTGACGCGGCACGCCCGTACGGCGCGGGCCAGTGCGGCGCCTGCAGCCCGGCCTCGGCCAGCGCCGCCTGGCGCTCGTCCTCGGGCAGCGCGGCGATCCCGGCGACGGCCGCGGCGATCTGCGCGCGCTGGCCCTCGGCATCGGTGAGGTCGATACCCAGGCGCCGCCGCACACCGGCCTGGGTCAGCTCGGTGACGCGGCGCAACCAGCGCTCGGCGCCGCCGAGGAAGCGGCCGATGGCGTGCGCCCGGCGCAGGTACAGGTGCGCGTCGTGCTCCCAGGTGCAGCCGATGCCGCCGAGCACCTGGATGCAGTCCTTGACGTTGGCCTTGGCGGCCGCGATGCCGATGCTCGCGGCGAGGGCCGCCGCGATGGAGAACTGGTCCGGCTCGGACTCCGCCGCGGCGCGCGCGGCGTCGGCGGCGGCCACCTCGGCCTGCTCGGCGCGGCACAACATCTCCGCGCACAGGTGCTTGACGGCCTGGAAGCTGCCGATCGGCTTGCCGAACTGCTCGCGCACCTTGGCGTAGTCGACGGCGGTATCCAGTGACCACCGGGTCACGCCGGCCGCCTCGGCCGCCAGCACGGTCGCCGCCAGTTCCTCGACGCGTTGACGGGATTCCGGCACGACCGTGGCCGGAGCGGACGTGAGGACCACCCTGGCCAGCGGCCGGGAGAAGTCGGTGGCCTCCAGCGGCTCGATGTGCACGCCCTGCGAGGCGGTGTCGACCAGCAGCCACTTCCCGTCGGCGGGCAGCAACAGGACGCCGCCCTCGGCGGCGCCCAGCACCAGGGGCAGGACACCCGACGCGCCCGACGTTTCGCCGTCGAACTGGGCGGCACCCTCGAGCGCCAGGCCCGCGAAGCGTTCCCCGGCGGCCAGTTGCGCCAACAGGTCGGGGTCGGTGACGACGAGCGTGGCCAGCGCCGTGGTCGCGACCGGCCCGGGAACCAGCGCCTTGGCGGCTTCCTCGACCATCGCGCACAGGTCCTCGACGCTGCCACCGGCCCCGCCGTGCTCCTCCGGGATCGCGACGCCGAAGATGCCCAGCTCGGCCAGGCGGGCGAACACCGGGCGCCACGCGTCCGCGTCACCCCGCTCGACCTCGCGGATCGCCGTCGTCCCGCCGGGCCCCGACGTCGAATTGCGGGCCCAGTCGCGCACCAGGGCGCGCGCGGCGAACTGCTCGTCTGTGACGGTCGCTACCACCCTGGGGACCTCCGCGTCCTTCGATTCGGCGTGATGAGGGGCCTATGACCCCTAGCTCTCGATTGTCCTGCCTGCCTCGGGTCGCTGCGCAACCCGCCTCCTCGCAGACTAGAACGTGTTCTAATAGTGCCAGCGATCGACCGTCAAGTCGAACGCCATCGCAGCAGCACACGCGGCTGTCCCGGCGGTACGGAGGTGGGAAATTCACACTCAGCATGCGTATCGTTTGCAAGCGAGCCGCCAGGAACAGGAGCAACCCAGCAGATGCCCTCCAGCGCCAACTCGAAGGTCACCTCGAGCCACGCTTCGGACTCGCAGCCGCGCGAGGTCATGAACGTGGCGGTATTGGCCGAGTCCGAACTCGGCTCCGAGGCACAGCGGGAACGGCGCAAGCGCATCCTGGACGCCACCATGGCCATCGCGTCCAAGGGCGGCTATGAGGCGGTCCAGATGCGCGCCGTCGCGGACCGGGCCGACGTGGCGGTGGGCACGCTGTACCGGTATTTCCCGTCGAAGGTGCACCTGCTGGTGTCGGCCCTGGGCCGCGAATTCAGCCGCATCGACGCCAAGACCGACCGCTCGTCGGTCGCCGGGGGCACGCCGTTTCAGCGGCTGAACTTCATGGTCGGCAAGCTCAACCGGGCGATGCAGCGCAATCCCCTGCTCACCGAGGCGATGACGCGTGCCTACGTCTTCGCCGACGCCTCCGCGGCCAGCGAGGTCGACCAGGTCGAGAAGCTCATCGATTCGATGTTCGCCCGGGCCATGGCCGACGGCGAACCGACCGAGGACCAGTACCACATCGCCCGGGTGATCTCCGACGTCTGGCTGTCCAACCTGCTCGCCTGGCTCACCCGGCGCGCCTCGGCGACCGACGTCAGCAAGCGACTGGACCTGGCCGTGCGGCTGTTGATCGGGGACACCGAAGGCAAGTAACCCGCTAGGCGGGCGGGCCGGCGGTACGGCCCCGGATCAGCTCGGTGCCCAAGACCTCGACCACCGGCAGGCCCGACCGCGGCGGACTCAACAACAGCTCACCCGCCCGGCGACCCTTCTGCAGGCTGGGCTGCGACACCGTGGTCAACCCCCGTCCGATCGCGTCGGGCACGCCGTCGAACCCGGTGACGGTCATCTGCCCGGGAACGTAAATGCCATGCGCGCGAAGGTAATCCATGGCGGACAGGGCCAATATGTCCGCCGTGCACATCAGCGCGGTGATCCGCGGATTGGCCTCCAGCGCCGCCTTGGCGGCGGTTCCACCGGACTCCGGCCGGTGCTCGTAGCTCTCCACCACGGTCAGCGCGTCGCGGTCGACGCCGGCGGCCGTCATCGCCTCCCACACCCCGGCGATGCGTTCGCGCTGGACGTCGAACGCCGGCGACCGCAACCGGTCGGCGTCCACCAGCCCTTGCCTGCGATCGCGGCCCAGCCGCATGGTCAGCAGCCCGATCTCGCGATGCCCGAGCCCGAGCACGTAGTCCGCCAGTTCGCGCATCGCGGCCCGGTCGTCGATGCCGACCCGGGACACGCCGGAGAGCCCCTTCGGCTGGTCGACGACCACGACCGGCAACCGGCGCTGCAGGACGACCTGCAGGTAGGGGTCCTCCTCGCAGACCGAATACACCACGAAGCCGTCCACGCCGGCGCCGAGCACCGCGCCCGTCCCGTCCTCGATGCTGCGGCCGGGCCCGACGGCCACCAGCAGCAGTCCCTGCCCCAGCTCTTCGCAGGACTGGGCGACGCCCGCGACGAAATCGCGGGCCGCGGGGTCGCTGAAGAAGTAGGTCAGCGGTTCGGCCATCACCAGCCCGACCGCACCCGCCTTGCGGGTGCGCAGGGACCGCGCGAGCGGGTCGGGACCCGGGTAGCCCAGCCGCTTGGCCGTCGCAAGCACGCGTTCGCGTAGGTCGGCGGAGAGCTGGTCCGGCCGGTTGAAGGCGTTGGAGATCGTGGTGCGCGAAACCTTCAGTTCGTCGGCCAGCGATGCCAGAGTCGCTCGCCGGCGCGATGCGGGACTCACATTCGGTGACGCTACAGCGAATCCGGCTGCGCGCACGCGTCCGCCGCCACTGGTCACTTTGTAATGGAAACGATTTTCATTAGTATTATGTGCGGCCGGCCGGCCAGCGAGAGGAATTCGGACGTGCGCATGGCGCTCAAGCGGGGACGAAGCGCGGTGGGCGATACGCTGCGCTGGCTGCCCGCCGTGCTGGTCCTGCTGGCCGGCGGCGCGCTCACCGGTTGCGCCGGCCCGGCGCATCCGCACGCCGCCGCGGTCGTGGCCTCCACCGGCGTGTGGGGCAGCGTGGCGCGCGCCGTCACCGGCGGTCACGTCGAGGTGAACTCGATCCTGACCGGGAGTGACATCGACCCGCACTCCTACCAGGCCAGCCCCTCGGACGCCGCCGCCATCACCGACGCCGGCCTGGTCGTGTACAACGGCGGCGGCTACGACCCGTGGGTCGAGCAGGTGCTGGCCGGGCATCCCGGCGTCAAAGCGATCGGCGCCTACTCGTTCCTCAAGAGAACCACCGTGGGAGGGCAGCCCGCCAACGAGCACGTCTTCTACGACCTCGACGTCGCCAAGTCGGTCGCCTTGGCCATCGCCGACCGGGTGGCCGTCATCGACCCGGCCCATGCCGCCGACTACCGGGCCAACGCCGCCGGGTTCTGCCGCGACGCCGACGCGGTCGCCATCACCGAACACGCCATCGCCACCGCCTACCCCGGCACCCCGGTCGTCGCGACCGAACCGGTGGGCCACTACCTGCTGGCGGCGTCCGGACTGGTCAACCGCACGCCGCCCGCCTTCACCGCGGCCAACGAGAACGCGACGGACCCCGCACCGGCCGACATGGCGTTCGTCCTCGATCTGATCGACCACCGTCAGGTGTCGGCGCTGCTGGTCAACCCGCAGACGTCCACCGTCGCGATCAACGGGTTGCGGGATGCCGCGCGGCGCTCGGGTGTGCCGGTGACCGAGGTGAGCGAAACCCTGCCCGACGGAACCGATTACCTGACCTGGCAGCGCAGCACGGTCAACCAGCTGCTGGCCGCCCTGCAGTCGGGCCGGTCCGTACAGCCGTGAGCCTCGACGCGGCCCCGGCCGTCGACCCCTACCCGGACACCGTCTCGCTGCGCGGTGCCCGGCTGGCGTTCGGCGACCGCCTGCTGTGGGACCACCTCGACCTGTCGGTGTCGCGCGGCGAGTTCATCGCGGTCCTGGGCCCCAACGGCAGCGGCAAGACGTCGCTGCTCAAGGTGCTGCTCGGGCAGCTGTCGCTGTCCGGCGGTGTCGCCCTGATCGACGGCAAGCCGATGAACTCGGGCAGCGGCCGCGTCGGCTACGTGCCGCAACACCGGCCGATGGACCACGACGTGATGCTTCGCGGACGCGACCTGGTCCGGCTGGGCATCGACGGACACCGCTGGGGCGCCATCCCGCTGACATCCGCCGGCCGGGCCCGCCGCCGCGCGGCCGTGGCCGACGCGCTGCGCCAGGTCAACGCCGAACACCTGGCAGACGTGCGGGTGGGTGTGATGTCGGGCGGCGAGCTGCAGCGCATGCGCATCGCGCAGGCTTTGGTCAGTGACCCGATGCTGCTGCTGTGCGACGAGCCGCTGCTGGCACTGGACCCGGCGAACGCGAAGCTGGTGTCGGCGCTGATCGAGCGCCGCCGCCGGGACGCCGCGACCACCGTCATCGTCGTCACCCACGACGTCAACGCGATCCTGCCGTACGTGGACCGGCTGGTGTATCTGGTCGACGGACGGTTCCGGATCGGCACCGTCGAAGAGGTGATGACGACGGAGACGCTCTCCCTGCTGTACCGGGCCGACATCCAGGTGGTCAAGGTCAAGGACCGCTACGTGGTGGTGGGCGACACCAACGACGGTGCCCACCCGTGAACCACCGGCTCACCGACGTCCTGGCCCACCTGCTCGACTTCGACGTCACCGCCCACCTGCTCGGGCATGACTTCGTGCGGCAAGCGCTGCTCGCCGCCGCGCTGCTGGGACTGGTGGCCGGGTTGATCGGGCCGTTCATCGTGATGCGTCAGATGTCGTTCGCCGTGCACGGCTCCAGCGAATTGTCTTTGACCGGAGCGGCTTTCGCGCTGCTGGTCGGCGTCGAGGTGGGAGTGGGGGCGCTGGTCGGCAGCGCGCTGGCGGCCGCGCTGTTCGGCGTCCTGGGGCGGCGGGCCCGCGAACGCGATTCGGTGATCGGCGTGGTGCTGGCCTTCGGGCTGGGCCTGGCGGTGCTGTTCATCTACCTCTACCCGGGCCGGACCGCGACCAGCTTCGCCTTGCTCACCGGCCAGATCGTCGGCGTCGGCTATACCGGGCTGACCATGCTGGCGCTGGTGTGCCTGCTCGTCATCGCCGTGCTGGCCACCTGTTACCGACCGCTGCTGTTCGCCACGGTCGATCCGGATGTCGCCGCGGCCCGCGGCGTGCCCGTCCGCGCGCTGGGCATCGTGTTCGCCGCGCTCGTCGGAGTGGTGGCCGCCCAGGCCGTGCAGATCGTCGGGGCGCTGCTGGTGATGTCGTTGCTGATCACCCCGGCCGCCGCGGCCGCCCGAGTGGTGGCCTCGCCTGCGGCGGCGATGGTGGTCTCGGTCCTCTTCGCCGAGGTTTCCGCCGTCGGCGGCATCGTGCTGTCGCTGGCGCCCGGTGTCCCGGTGTCGGTCTTCGTCGCAGGAATTTCGTTCCTGATCTATCTGGTCTGCTGGGCGCTGGGGCGCCGGAAGCAAGTCGCCGCCTAAGCTTGTCGGCACAGACGGGCCCCGCGTCCGAAAGGCTCTGGTGCGTAGGCAATTCCCGGTCCTCCCGCTGGCGGCGCTGTGCGCCCTGACGGCCGGCTGCACCACCGTCGTCGGCGGTAGCCCCGCGCCCGCGGACACCCGCGGTCCGTTGCCGCAGGCCCCGGTGGCCGTCACCGCCCTGGACGCGCTGCTGCTCGACGCCGGGAAGATCAACGACATCCTGGGTGCGGGAATGCGGGTCCGGTATCGCACGCAGGAGATGTGGGACTCGAGCCAGACGTTCAGCGAGACGAGCTGCTTGGCGATGGCCGGGCCCGCCCAGCGCATCGTCTATGCCGACACCGGCTGGACCGCGGTCCGCGGCGAGCGACTGGACGACAGCTTCGACGACCCCAAAGTGCGCAACGACTCCGTCAACCAGGCCGTGATCGCCTACCCCGCGGCCCGCCAGGCCAACACGTTCTACGACGCCTCGGTCCGGAGGTGGTCCGCCTGTGCCAACCGCCGCTACGTCGACCATGCGCCCGGCCAGCCCGAGATCGCGTGGGCGGTGGCCGATGCCCACCAGGTCGGCGGCACGCTCAGCACGTCTGAAGAGCAGGAAGGCAGCGCGGACGACTGGCGGTGCCAGCGCGCGCTGACCGTGCGCAACAACATCGTCATCGATGTGGCCGCCTGCGGCTCCTTCCTGCCCGGTGGGGCCGCCGTCGACGTGGCCCAACAGATCGCGGCGGCGGTCGTCACTCGGTAGCGACGGGGAAGAAGACGAGCGCCCCTCCGGATGGCGCTGGCGTCGCCCCATAAGCTGGGCGGGTGGCCCGTATCGACCTCAACGCCGACCTGGGCGAGGGCTTCGGCGTCTGGCGCCTCGGGGATGACGACGCGATGCTGGGGATCGTCACCAGCGCCAACGTGGCGTGCGGATTCCACGCCGGGGATCCCGCCGGCCTGCTGCGGGTCTGCCGGTCGGCCGCCGAGCGCGGCGTGCGGATCGGCGCGCAGGTGAGCTATCGCGACCTGGCCGGGTTCGGCAGGCGATTCATCGACGTCGCCGCCGACGACCTCGCCGCCGACGTGGCGTATCAGATCGGCGCGCTGCAGGCGATCGCGCGCGCGTCGGGTTCCGCGGTGTCCTACGTCAAACCCCATGGCGCGCTGTACAACACGATCGTGACCCACCGCGATCAGGCGGCCGCGGTGGCCGAAGCGGTCCGGATGGTGGACCCGGCGCTGCCGGTGCTGGGCATGGCGGGCTCGGTGTTTTTCGACGAGGCCGCGCGCCGGGGCCTGCGCACGGTGGCCGAGGCCTTCGCCGACCGTGCCTACCGGGCGGACGGCCAGTTGGTGTCTCGCCGCGAACCCGGTGCGGTGCTGCACGACCCGGCGGCGATCGCCGAGCGGGTGGTGGGCATGGTGACCTCGGGCCGGGTCGGTGCCGTCGACGGCACGTCGATCGCCGTTCGCGTGGAATCCGTTTGCGTGCACGGTGATTCACCCGACGCGGTGCAGATCGCCACCGCGGTCCGCGACCGGCTCGAGGCGGCCGGCGTCGAGATCGGGGCGTTCGGCTGATGCGGCTGAAACTCGGCCGGCCCGACATCGGACGGTACGCGGATCGGTTCGACGCGCCCGCCGCCGAGCCCGGGTCGCCGTCGGTGACGTGGATGGGTGTGGCGACGCTGCTCGTCGACGACGGGTCCTCGGCCCTGCTGACCGACGGCTACTTCTCCCGGCCGAGCCTGGCGCGGGTGGCCGCCGGCCGGGTGGCGCCGTCGCCGGCCCGCGTGGACGGCTGCCTGGCCCGGGCTAAGGTGTCCCGGCTGGAGGCCGTGATTGCGGTGCACACCCATATCGACCACGCGCTGGATTCCGCGCTGGTCGCCGACCGCACCGGCGCCCGGCTGGTCGGCGGCCGCTCGGCGGCCAACGTCGGACGCGGGCACGGGCTGCCCGAGGACCGCCTCGTGGTCGCCGTCGGCGGCGAGCCGATCACGTTGGGCCCCTACGACGTGACGCTGGTGGAGTCGCATCACTGCCCCCCGGACCGGTTTCCCGGCACGATCGACGCGCCGCTGACCCCGCCGGTCAGGGCGTCCGCCTACCGCTGCGGGGAGGCCTGGTCGACGCTGGTGCACCACCGGCCGACGGGACAGCGCCTGCTGATCCAGGGCAGCGCCGGTTTCGTCGAGGGCGCGCTCGCCGGCCGGCGCGCCGATGCGGTCTATCTGTCGGTCGGGCAGCTGGGGCTGCAGCCCAGCTCGTACGTGACCGACTACTGGGCCCAGACCGTGCGCGCGGTCGGGGCGCGCCGGGTGATCCTCATTCACTGGGACGACTTCTTCCGGCCGCTGTCAAAACCGCTGCGCGCCCTGCCCTACGCGGGCGACGACTTGGACGTGTCCATCCGCCGCCTCGACGAGTTGGCCGCTGCCGACGGTGTCGCGCTGCACCTTCCGACGGTGTGGCGGCGCGAGAACCCCTGGGCGTGAAGCGGTCTCAGAAACCTTGACCCTAACCCTCGCCCTGGTGCTGCTCGCTGCCGTCCTGGCCTTCGCCGTCGTGCGTCCGAGGGGTCTGCCGGAGGCGGTGGCGGCGATTCCCGCGGCGTTCATCCTGATCGCGGTCGGCGCGATATCGGTGCGCCAGGCGGCCGACGAGGTGGCCGGGCTGTCGGGCGTGGTCGGGTTCCTGGGCGCGGTGCTGGTGCTGGCCAAGCTGTGCGACGACGAGGGCCTGTTCGAGGCGGCCGGTGCGGCGATCGCGCGCGGCCGCGTCGGCTCGGGTGGCCTGCTTCGGCGGGTGTTCGTCATCGCCTCCCTGATCACCGCCGTGCTGAGCCTGGACACCGCGGTGGTGTTGCTGACCCCGGTGGTGCTGGCCGCCGTCCGCCGGCTGCGAACCCCGGTGCGGCCGTACGCCTATGCCACCGCGCATTTGGCCAACGGCGCCTCCCTGCTGCTGCCGGTGTCGAACCTGACCAACCTGCTGGCGTTTCACACCGCCGGCCTCTCGTTCACACGGTTCACCCTGTTGATGGCCTTGCCGTGGGTGGGCGCGGTGGTCACGCTGTATGCGGTATTCCGCTGGTTCTTCGCCGGTGACCTGCGGGTGCAGCCGCACCCGGAGGAACCCGGGCCGGCGCCGCGGCCCCCGGTGTTCGTGCTGGTGGTGGTGGGGCTGACGCTGGCCGGGTTCGCGGTGGCCCAGTCCATCGGGGTGGCCCCGGCCTGGGTGGCGCTCGCCGGTGCCGCCGCGCTGGCCGTTCGCAGCCTGAACCGGGGAAACACCTCGGTGGCCGACATCGCGCGGTCGGCGCACGTGTCGTTCCTGGTGTTCGTGCTCGCGCTGGGCGTCGTCGTGCGGGCCGTCATGCTCGGCGGCGTGGACAGGGCGATGTCGGCGGTGCTGCCGTCCGGTTCGGCACTGCCCGCGCTGCTCGCCATCGCCGCGGTGGCCGCGGTGCTGGCCAACGTCGTGAACAACCTGCCCGCCACCCTGGTGCTGCTGCCGCTGGTCGCGCCGAGCGGACCGGTCGCCGTCCTGGCCGTCCTGCTCGGGGTGAACATCGGACCGAACCTGACCTACGTCGGTTCGCTGTCGAACCTGTTGTGGCGGCGCGTGCTTCGCCAGCACGACGTCGATGCCGGGGTCGGGGAATACACCCGACTCGGGCTGTGCACCGTGCCCCTGTCGCTGGTGGTCGCGGTGGTCGCGCTGTGGGCGTCGGCGCGCCTGCTCGGCGCCTAACCGCGGTGGTAGGCCGGCGGCAGCGGCATGCCGAGCTGCGCCAGGACGCCCCGCAGCAGGGTCGGGTAGTCGGTGATGATGCCGTCGACGCCGTCGGCGATCTGTTCGCGCATGGCGGCCACGTCGTCGACCGTCCACGGGATTACCTTGAGTCCCAACGAATGCGCGTGGTCGACATAGGGCGCGCCGGTGACCAGCTGGTAGCGGGGCGAGACGATGTCCGCGCCCGCCGATTTCGCCCCGATCATCGGGTCGCCGATCAGGGCGGGGTCTTCACCGGCCAGCCACGGCGATCCCGGTACCCAGGTGTCCTCGTTGTACAACGCCACCAACGGAATCGAGGGCTCGTCCCGGCGCACCATCGGCAGGGTCCGCCAGTCGAAGCTCTGGATCTCCACCCGGTCGACCTTGCCGGCCGACCTGACCGCCGCCAGGATCACGTCGACGAACTGCTGCGGGTCGGCCGACGTGCCGGGCATGTCGGCCGCCACCTTCGTCTCGATGTTGTAGCGCACGGCGGCACGGTAGGAATCGGCGAGGGCGAACACCTCCGGCAGGATGGCTATCTTGTTGCCCCGCACCACTTCGGCATCGGGGAATTCGGCCAGGCGCCGTCCGCAGTCGAGGGTGCGGATTTGTGCCAGGGTGAGCTCGTGCACCAACTTGCCCACGTAGGGATACTGCGGATCGCCGGCGAACGCGGGCGCGGTGTCGGCGCATTTCTCCGCGTCGATCGTCGGGTCGTGCCACACCAGCGGTTGCCCGTCTCTGGTGATGTTGATGTCGAGTTCGAGTGTGTCGACGCCCAATTCGATGGATTTCGCGAACGCCCGCAACGACTCCTCGGTGGTCTCGCCGCGCCCCCCGCGGTGAGCCTGCAGGTCGAATTCGGGCGTCCTGGCGCCGGCCGGGGGCGCAAGCGCAACAAGGAGGGCCAGCGCGGCGCCGAAACGCGCGAGCCGGCGACGCACCGCAGTTAACCCCTGCGCTGGCGGGCGATTTCGGCGAGCACCACGCCGGCGGCCACCGAGGCGTTCAGCGATTCGGCGTGCCCCGCCATCGGGATGGACACCACCTCGTCGCAGTTCTGCCGCACCAGGCGCGACAACCCCTTGCCTTCCGATCCGACAACCACCACCAGTGGGTCGGCGCCGTCGATGTCGTCGACCACGGTGTCACCGTCGGCGTCCAGGCCGATCACCCTGATCCCCCGGTCGGCCCAATCCTTCAGCGTCCTGGTGAGATTGGTGGCCCTGGCCACCGGGAGGCGGGCCGCGGCCCCGGCGCTGGTGCGCCAGGCCACCGCCGTCACCGACGCCGAGCGCCGCTGCGGGATCAGGACACCGTGGCCGCCGAAGGCCGCGACCGAACGCACGATCGCCCCCAGGTTGCGGGGATCGGAGATGTTGTCCAACGCGACCAACAGCGCGGGCGGCGAACCGAGCGCCGCGGTCAGCAGGTCGTCGGGGTGGGCGTAGTTATACGGCGGCACCTGCAACGCGATGCCCTGATGCAGGTGGTTGGCGGTCATCCGGTCCAGGTCGGCGCGTGGCACCTCGAGGATCGAGATCCCCGAATCCGCCGCGCGGGCAACGCATTCGGTTACCCGTTCGTCGGCCTCGGTGCCCAGGGCCACGTAGAGCGCGGTCGCCGGAACGCCGGCGCGCAGGCACTCCAGCACCGGGTTGCGCCCGAGCACCGTTTCCGTCTCGTCGGTGGCCCGCTTGGTGGGCCGCCGCGACGGGGACTGGGCGCGCTTGGCGGCGGGGTGGTTGGGACGCAGGTGCGCCGGCGGCGTCGGACCGCGCCCCTCCAGCCCGCGGCGGCGCTGGCCGCCCGAACCCACGGTGGCCCCCTTCTTGGAGCCCGCTTTGCGCACGGCCCCGCGGCGCTTCGAATTGCCGGCCATCTACTTGTCGTCACCGGCCTGCAGTGACCACTGCGGCCCGTCGGCGGTGTCGGTGACCTCGATGCCGGCGATCTTCAGCCGGTCCCGGATCTCGTCGGCGAGCGCCCAATTGCGTTGCTCGCGCGCCTTTTCCCGGTTCTCCAGTTCTGCCCGCACCAGCACCTCGACCGCCGCCAGCGCCGCCGAGGTCTCGTCGCGGGTCTCCCAGCGCTCGTCGAGCGGGTCGCAGCCGAGGATGCCCATCATGGCGCGGATCGCGCGCGCGTGCCGCAGCGCGCCGTCGTGATCGCCGGTGTCGAGGGCCCGGTTGCCCTCGGCCCGGGCGTGGTGCACCTCGGCCAGCGCGGCCGGGACCGCCAAGTCGTCGTCGAGCGCCGCGGCGAACCGCGGAGTCCATTCGCCGGGCTCGACGGCACCGACGCGGACGCGGACGCGATGCAGGAAATCCTCAACGCCCACATAGGCTTTCACCGCGTCCTGCAGGGCGGCGTCGGAGAACTCCAGCATCGAACGGTAGTGGGCGCTGCCCAGGTAGTAGCGCAGCTCCGCCGGCCGCACCCGCTGCAACATCGCCGGTATGGCCAGCACGTTGCCCAGCGACTTGCTCATCTTCTCGCCGCCCATGGTGACCCAGCCGTTGTGCAGCCAGTACCGGGCGAATCCGTCGCCGGCGGCGCGGCTCTGCGCGATCTCGTTCTCGTGGTGCGGGAACACCAAGTCCATCCCGCCGCAATGGATGTCGAACTCCGGCCCCAGATAGGTGCGCGCCATCGCCGAGCATTCGAGGTGCCAGCCCGGGCGTCCGCGGCCCCACGGGGTGGGCCACGACGGCTCGCCGGGCTTGGCGGCCTTCCACAGCGTGAAGTCGCGCTGGTCGCGCTTGCAGGTGGCCACGCCCTCGCCCTGGTGGACGTCGTCGATCTTGTGACCGGACAGCTGGCCGTACTCGGGGTAACTGAGCACGTCGAAGTACACGTCGCCGCCCGCCGGGTACGCGTGGCCGGTTTCGATCAGGCGTTCCATCAACTCGACCATCTGGGTGATGTGCCCGGTGGCGCGCGGCTCGGCCGACGGCGGCAAGACGTCCAGGGCGTCGTAGGCGGCGCTGAACGCGCGCTCGTAGGTGGCCGCCCACTCCCACCACGGCCGGTCGGCCGCGGCGGCCTTGTTCAGGATCTTGTCGTCGATGTCGGTGACGTTGCGGATGAACGCGACGTCGCAGCCGCGCGCCATCAGCCAGCGGCGCAGGATGTCGAAGGCGACACCGCTGCGGACGTGGCCGATGTGCGGCAGGCCCTGAACGGTGGCGCCACACAGATAGATCGACACGTGCCCCTCGCGCAGCGGAACGAAATCACGGACGGCGCCTGCCGCCGTGTCGTGTAGCCGCAAGCGGGCGCGATCGGTCACGACGTGCCAGCTTACCGGTTGGTTCGGAGTTGCCCGGCGCTGCGCGCGCCTTAGCCGGCGGGGACGACCAACGCGGTGGCGATGGCGGCGCGGCCCTCGCCGCGACCGGTCAGGCCCAGCCCGTCGGTCGTCGTGGCCGACACCGACACCGGTGCCCCGAGCAGGTCCGAGAGCACGCCCTGGGCCTCGGCACGGCGCGGGCCGACCCTCGGCTGGTTGCCGATCAGCTGCACCGCGGCGTTGCCGACGCGAAAACCGGCCCGCGCCACCAGGTCGACGACGTGGCGCAGCATGTCGGCGCCGCTGACGCCCCTCCAGCGCGGATCGTCGACCCCGAAGACGCCGCCGATGTCGCCCAGGCCCGCGGCCGACAACAGCGCGTCACACAGCGCGTGCGCCCCCACGTCGCCGTCGGAGTGACCGGCGCAGCCGTCGGCGTCGGGAAACAGCAGACCCACCAGCCAGCAGGGCCGCCCGGATTCGATCGGGTGGACGTCGACGCCCAGGCCGACCCTTGGCGGCGGAGGCGGCTCGCTCACCGGCGCACGATCGCTTCGGCCAGGACCAGGTCGAGCTGGGTGGTGATCTTGAACGCCAGCGGGTCGCCGTCGACCACCTGGACCTGGCCACCGACGTGCTCGACGAGCGATGCGTCGTCGGTGAAATCGGCGGTGCCGGCGCGCTGGTACGCCCGCAGCAGCAGGTCATGGGCGAAGCCCTGCGGCGTCTGCACGGCGCGCAGGCCCGCCCGCTCGGGCGTGCCCAGGACCACGCCGTTGGCGTCCACGGCCTTGATGGTGTCATGCAGCGGCAGCGCGGGCACCACGGCGTCGTTCCCGGCCCGCAGCGCGTCCACCACGCGCGCGATCAGCGCGGGGGGTGTCAGGGCGCGGGCGGCGTCGTGCACCAGCACGAACTCGGGCTCACCGGCAACGGCCGCCAGCGCCAGACTCACCGATGTGGTGCGGTCGGCCCCTCCGGCGACGACGGTCGCCCGCTCGCCCAGGGCCCGCTTGGCCTCATCGACGCGATCCGCGGGGACCGCGACCACGACGTGGTCGACGACTCCGGATTCCAGCAGACCGGCGACGGCGCGGTCCAGCAGGGTGCGGCCGTCTACTTCGCAGAATGCCTTCGGGATGCCGGCGCCCAGTCGCTCCCCCGACCCCGCGGCCGGGACCACTGCGACGACCGTGCCCGAGGAGACCGTCCCCGTGACCACCGAAGCCTCAGGGCCTTCAGGAAGCGGCGGCCAGCACCTCGTCGAGGATGGTTTCCGCCTTGGCGTCGTCGGTGCTCTCGGCGAGCGCCAATTCGCCGACCAGAATCTGGCGCGCCTTGGCCAGCATGCGCTTCTCGCCGGCCGACAGGCCGCGTTCCTGGTCGCGACGCCACAGGTCGCGCACCACCTCGGCCACCTTGTTGACATCGCCGGAGGCCAGCTTTTCCAGGTTGGCCTTGTAGCGGCGCGACCAGTTGGTCGGCTCTTCGGTGTGCGGAGCCCGCAACACCTGGAACACCTTGTCGAGGCCTTCCTGCCCGACGACATCGCGGACGCCGACGTACTCGGCATTGTCCGCCGGGACTCGAACGGTCAGGTCTCCCTGCGCAACCTTCAAGACGAGATATTCCTTTTGTTCCCCTTTGATGGTGCGGGTTTCAATCGCCTCGACTAACGCAGCACCGTGATGTGGGTAAACAACGGTGTCGCCGACCTTGAAGATCATCTGATTCGAGCCCCTTTCGTTACTTCATCCTAACACGGCCGCCCAATCGCGCGCGGAGCAACGATGCAGGTCAGGGGCACAACACGCGCAGATTAGGGGTTGACAGGGGGAGCAGAACGTGCAGTGACGCACATTACCAACGCGCTCACCCGGCCCGGAGAGCGCCCCCCTCGCGGCTCCGGGGCGCCCCCCGGCGGGGGCTTCCGGGCTGGTCGTACGCCCCGCGCTACCGCGCGCGAAACCTTCCTACTACTGTGCATAGTTGCATCAGTCGAACCGGCCTAGCAGGAGGCGTTGAGTGAACCGCTTCGAGATGAGCCTCCCCCGTCGCCTGCCCGCGCCGACCGTCCGGGCCGCGCTGGTCGGCCTCATCGCGGTGGTCTCCGTCCTGCTCAGCGGTTGCGGGGCCGGTCAGGTGTCCCAGATGGCCGTCCAGGAGCCCGCCATCAACGGCAACAAGGTCACGTTCAACAACGTGGCCCTGCGCAACATCCGCATGCAGGCGGCGCAGACCGGCGACTTCCTTCAGCCGGGGCGCGCGGTGGACCTGTTGCTGGTGGCCATCAACCAATCGCCGGACACGCCGGACAGGCTGGTGAGCATCACCAGCGACGTCGGAACGGTGACGCTGAGCGGAGACGGTCGACTGCCCGCCGGCGGCATGCTGTTCATCGGTACCCCGGAGGGCCAGAAGGTGCCGCCCGGGCCGATGGGCTCGAACAATTCGGCCAAGGCGACGGTCATGCTCGCCAAGCCGATCAGCAACGGCCTGCTCTACAACTTCACCTTCACGTTCGAAAAGGCCGGCCAGGCCAGCGTGCTGGTGCCGGTTTCGGCCGGGCTGGCCCCGCCGCCGCAAAGCTAGCCGGGCGTAACCGCCTGTCATAGCGGAGATTTGTCGTACCGCCTCGATACCGTCATGGCGTGGCAAATCCGCGCTCGCAATACCGCTGCTCCGAATGCCAGCACCTCACCGCCAAGTGGGTGGGCCGCTGCATGGAGTGCGGCACCTGGGGCACCGTCGACGAGGTACCGGTGCTCAGCGCGGTCGGCGGCCGGCGCGCGGGGCCCGCTTCGGCTTCCGCCTCGCGAGCGGTCCCCATCACGTCCGTCGAACCCAACGCGAGCCAGCACCGCTCGACCGGCGTCGGAGAGCTCGACCGGGTGCTCGGGGGCGGGGTGGTCCCCGGTTCGGTCACGCTGCTGGCGGGCGATCCCGGCGTGGGAAAGTCGACGCTGCTGCTCAAGGTGGCCCATCGCTGGGCGATGTCGGGCCGGCGCGCGCTGTACATCTCCGGTGAGGAGTCCGCCGGCCAGATCCGGCTGCGCGCGGACCGGATCGGCTGCGGCGCCGACGAGGTCTACCTGGCCGCCGAATCCGACGTGCACACGGTGCTGGACCACATCGCGACGGTGCGGCCGGCCCTGGTGATCGTCGACTCGGTGCAGACCATGTCCACGACCGAGGCCGACGGCGTGGCGGGCGGGGTCACCCAGGTGCGGGCGGTCACCGCGGCGCTGACCGCGGCCGCTAAGGCCAACGGCGTCGCGCTGATCCTGGTCGGCCACGTCACCAAGGACGGCGCCATCGCCGGACCCCGCTCCCTCGAGCACCTGGTCGACGTGGTGCTGCACTTCGAGGGGGACCGCAACGGGTCGCTGCGAATGGTCCGCGGGATCAAGAACCGGTTCGGCGCCGCCGACGAGGTCGGCTGTTTCATGCTCCACGACAACGGCATCGAGGACGTGTCCGACCCGTCGAACCTTTTCCTGGACCAGCGGCCGGCTCCGGTGGCCGGGACCGCGATCACCGTGACGCTGGACGGCAAGCGCCCACTCATCGGCGAGGTCCAGGCGCTGCTGGCGACACCCGGGGGCGGCTCGCCGCGCCGCGCCGTCAGCGGCATCGACCACTCCCGCGCCGCGATGATCGGCGCCGTGCTGGAGAAGCACGGCAGGCTGGCCGTCGGGGCCAGCGACATCTACCTGTCCACCGTGGGCGGGATGCGGTTGACCGATCCCTCCTCGGACCTGGCCGTCGCGATGGCGCTCGCCTCGGCATACTCCGGCCTGCCGCTGCCGACGACGGCGGTGATGATCGGCGAGGTGGGGCTGGCGGGCGACCTACGGCGGGTCAGCGGGATGGAGCGGCGGCTGGGCGAGGCCGCGCGCCAGGGATTCAGCATCGCGCTCATCCCGGACGGCGACGACCCGCGCCGCGAGATAGTGCCCGGCGGGATGCGGGCCCTCCGGGCACCGACCATCGTGGCGGCGCTGCAACACATGAAAGCCATCGCCGAGCCGCACAGCGGCTGGACGCATAACGTGCCGGGGCCGCACAATGACACGCTGTGACCCGTCCGACACTGCGTGAGACCGTCGCCCGCCTGGCTCCGGGCACCGGGCTGCGAGACGGCCTGGAGCGCATCCTGCGCGGCCGCACCGGGGCCCTGATCGTCCTCGGCAACGACGAAAACGTCGAGGCGATCTGTGACGGCGGCTTCGCCTTGGACGTCCGGTACGCGCCGACCCGGCTGCGCGAGCTGGCGAAGATGGATGGCGCCGTCATCCTGTCCACCGACGGCAGCCGCATCGTGCGGGCCAACGTGCAGCTGGTGCCGGATCCTTCGATACCCACCGACGAATCGGGGACGCGGCACCGCTCCGCTGAACGCGCGGCGATCCAGACCGGTTACCCGGTGATCTCGGTGAGCCACTCGATGAACATCGTGACGGTCTACGTGGGTGGGGAGCGCCACGTGGTGGCGGATTCCGCGACCATCCTGTCGCGGGCCAACCAGGCCATCGCGACCCTGGAGCGCTACAAGACCCGGCTCGACGAGGTCAGCAGGCAACTGTCGCTGGCCGAGATCGAGGACTTCGTCACGCTGCGCGACGTGATGACGGTGGTGCAGCGGCTCGAGCTGGTCCGGCGGATCGGCCTGGTGATCGACTACGACGTCGTCGAGCTGGGCACCGACGGGCGCCAGCTGCGGCTGCAGCTCGACGAGTTGCTGGGCGGCAACGACATCGCGCGCGAACTGACCGTGCGCGACTATCACGCCAGTCCCGAGCCGCTGTCCAAAGCGCAAATGACCGCGACCCTCGACGAGCTGGACGCCCTTTCGGATACCGACCTGCTCGAACTGACCGCCCTGGCAAAGGTTTTCGGCTATCCGACGACGGCGGAGGCGCAGGACTCGGCGGTCAGCCCGCGCGGCTATCGAGCGCTGGCCAGCATCCCGCGGCTGCAGTTCGCCCACTCCGACCTACTGGTCCGGTCGTTCGGGACGTTGCAGGGTTTGCTGGCGGCCAGCGCCGGCGACCTGCAGTCGGTCGAGGGCATCGGCGCGATGTGGGCCCGCCACGTGCGGGAGGGGTTGTCGCAGCTCGCGGAGTCGACTATCGCCGACCCGCTCAGCTAGCCGGCCGGGATCGGTGCGACCGGCGGCGCCTCCGGCGGCGGCGCGGCGGCCGGCTGACCGGGGCCGGGCACGGGGCCCGGCGGCGGTGGCGGCTGGTTCATGATGAACGGGACCGGCTGCGAACGCAGGTTGCCCAGCTGCACGACGAGGTTGTAGGTGCCCGGGCCGATCGCCGGCCGCGGCAGCGGGCAGTGCGGCGCCGACCCCATTCCGGTCCATGTCACCGCGGTCGTCACCTGCTCGCCCGGGGTGAAGGTCTTGATCAGCGTCTCGTTGGACGGCGCGCAGTCCAGGTTCGACCACAGCCGCTTGTTGTCCAGCGAGTACACGTAGGCCGCCAGCACCGCGGCCCCCACGTCACGCTTGCAGGACACCAGGCCGATGTTGGTGACGACCATGGTGAACTTCGGCTGATCACCGATGAAGTATTGGGGCGCGTTGGTCAGGCCCTTGACGGCCAGCGTCGAGTCGGGGCAGTCGTCGCCCTCTTTCAGCACCGGCGGCGGCTGCACCGCGGCGGTCGGGGTGGGCATCTCCGGGTTCTGGCCCTGCTGTGGCACCCCGGGGTTGGGCTGCTCCCCGGGCGCCACCGGCGGAGGCGCCTGCGGCGCGGGCGAACCGGGCTTGCCCTGGGCGGAATTGGGTTTGTCCACACTGGCGGGCTTGGCGCCCGAGTTGTGTCCCATGAAGGCGATGACCGCGGCGACCACGATCCCGACGACGACGACCGCGACGCCCACGGCCAGGCCTCGGCGCCGCCAATAGATCTCGGTAGGTAGCGGGCCACGCGGTTCCAGATCCAGCACGTTTGCAGCGTAGGCCCAGGTCACGTCGAGTTGCCTGACCCGCCTCGGCGTGTCGCGGGGTTTGCTGGCTGACCGCCGTGTTAGTGACCGCCCGGTACGGGCGTCAGCCGGCCGCTATTCGCCGATGTCGCCGACGTGGTCGACCAGCGCCGCCCGGCCGTCGGCGAGGTGGTAGGTGGCGCCGGCGACGCCCAGGGTGCCCGCGGCCACCCGCTCGGCGATCGCGGTCGAACGCGACATGAGCTGGGCGACCGTCTCGCGCACGTGTCGCTCCTCGAACTCGTCGACGCGACTCAGGCCGTCACGGCGGCCCATCAGTATCGAGGGCGCGACCCGCTCCACCACGTCTCGCACGAATCCGCCCGGAATCGAACCCTCGTTGATGGCCGCCAGCGCGGCCTTGACGGCGCCGCAGCTGTCATGGCCCAGGACCACGATGAGCGGCACATCGAGCACCGTCACCGCGAACTCGATGGAGCCGAGCACCGCCGAGTCGATGGCCTGTCCGGCGGTGCGCACCACGAACATGTCGCCCAGACCCTGGTCGAAGATCAGTTCGGCCGCCACCCGGCTGTCCGCGCAGCCGAACACCACCGCGGTGGGCTTCTGGCCGCCGGCCAGGCTGGCCCGGTGTTCGACACTCTGGCTGGGATGCTGCGGCTTCCCGGCGACGAATCGCTCGTTACCCTCTTTGAGTGCTTTCCACGCGGTTACCGGGCTGGTGTTAGGCATGGCTGACATCATGCCGCATCCGCCGGTAAACGCACGGCCAAATATTTCGGCCGAAGAGTTGCTCGAGTGGTACGAACGATCCCGCCGCGACCTGCCGTGGCGGGAGCCCGGTGTCAGCGCATGGCAGATCCTGGTCAGCGAATTCATGCTGCAGCAGACGCCGGTGTCGCGGGTGCTGCCGATCTGGTCGGACTGGGTGCTGCGGTGGCCCACCCCGTCGGCCACCGCTGCGGCCAGCGCCGCCGATGTGCTGCGGGCCTGGGGCAAGCTGGGTTACCCGAGGCGGGCCAAGCGCCTGCACGAATGCGCGATCGTCATCGCGCGCGAGCACGACGACGTGGTTCCCGACGACGTCGAAACCCTGCTGAGGCTGCCCGGCGTCGGCAGCTACACCGCGCGCGCGATCGCGTGTTTCGCCTACCGGCAACCGGTTCCGGTGGTGGACACCAACGTGCGCCGGGTGGTCGCCCGCGCCGTGCGCGGGCTGGCCGACGGCGGTTCGGTGTCGGCGGCGCGTGACATGGCCGACGTGTCGGCGCTGCTGCCCGCCGACGAGACGGCGCCGCGGTTTTCGGTCGCCCTGATGGAACTCGGCGCGACGGTGTGCACCGCGCGGGCGCCGCGGTGCGGATTGTGCCCCCTTGCCCGGTGCGCGTGGCGCGACGCGGGCTTTTCCCCCGCGCAGGGGCCCGCTCGGCGGGTGCAGACCTACGCCGGAACCGACCGTCAGGTCCGCGGCAGGTTGCTGGACGTGTTGCGCGCCAACGACTTCCCGGTCACCCGCGCGGAGCTCGATGTGGCCTGGTTGACCGATGCGGCCCAGCGGGACCGGGCGCTGGATTCGCTACTGGCCGACGGCCTGGTGACCAGGACGGTCGACGGCCGTTTCGCGTTGCCGGGCGAAGCCTAGCGGCGGCGCGTCACAGATCGTTGCCGGCGTAGGACTGGTTGAAGCTCTTGTTGGCGAGTGGAAAGTCCGGGACGATCGTGTCGGCCATCGCGACGGGCAGTGCCGGCCAGTTGAACCACGACGGATCGACGATCTTCGCGCGGCTGATCCGACCGGCGGCGCCGGTCTCTACCCGGTGCACGATGGTCCCGCGCCAGCCTTCGACGATGCCTATGCCGCTGCGGGACCCTTGGCGCGCCGGCAAATCTTCGGCGTATTCTGTTGGGCCGCTGTGTGATTCGACCAGTTGGCAGGCCAGCTCGGCGGAGGCCGCGAATTCGTCGCGCCGCACGGTGTAGCGGGCCAGCACGTCGCCCGCGGCGGCGCCGATCTCGGCGACGGGCAGTGCGACGGTGGGATGTTCGATCCGGGCGTCCGTGCGCATGCCGCTGGCCCGCGCGACGTAGCCCAGGCACCCCAGGGCGTGCGCGTCGTCTTGGTGCAGGACGGCGGTCCCGGCGAACCGGTCATAGACCACGGAGTTGCCGAGTGTGAGCTCCGCGACCTCGGCGACGTCGGCGGCGATGCGCCGCAGCGCGGCGACCTCCGGCAGGGCCCGAAGCGCGACCGCGCCCGGGCGGACGGCGCCGCGCAGCAGCCGATGCCCGGTGACGGCGGCGTTGAGTCGCAACAACTCTTCGCGGATGCGTTGCGCGTGCGCGTGCGCGAGCGAAAAACCGACGTCGTTGGCCAGCGCGCCCAAGTCGGCGGCGTGGTTGTAGAGCCGCTCGAGTTCGACCAGCAGCGCCCGCAGCCGGTGTACCTCGTCGGAAAGCTCCACCCCGATCGCGTCCTCGATGGCCAGGCAGTGGGCGAGCGCGTGCCCGACGGAGGTGTCCCCACTGACGCGCTCGGCCAGATCGACCGCGCCGCCGGGCGGCCGGCCCTCGAACAGCTTCTCCACACCCCGGTGGACGAACCACAGCCGCGCCTTGAGCCGCAACACGGTTTCACCCGCGACCGAGAACCGGAAATGCCCCGGCTCGATCAACCCGGCGTGCACCGGACCCACCGGGATCTCGTATACCCCGGGCCCTTCGACGGTGACGAACGGAAACCGGCCCGCGCCATCGAATTCGGGGGCGGGCGGCGCGTCGCCGCGCATGGGATACCAGTCTTCGGGCCAGTGGGCGTGCCGCACCAGTCGGCGCGCTTTGGGATGCCCGATGCACCGGATTCCATACAGGTCGGCCATTTCTCGCTCGAAGCGGCTGGCGGGAAACGACAGGTAGGCCAGCGATCGAATCGCCGCAGCGCCCTTGGGCACGACGCATTCCAGCTCGACGCGCCGATCCGGGCCGCCGGCCAGGAACAGGTACACGACCCGAAAGGCCGCGTCGTCGTCGTGGGCGGCCACCAGGCCCAACCGAAAACCCTGGCCCAGCAGGTCTTCAGCCGCCTCCGCCACCCCATCCTGCGACAACCGGCGGCGCTGCCATTGCGACCTCACCGCGCTCCCCCGACCTCACCGGCCGCGGTGGCGAACAGGTCGGTGAGCGGGCCGGCGGTCACACCGAGGGCGATCGACGCGGCGATCCCGACGACGAGGGCGGCCGCCACCGTTCGCGGGACCGCGATCTCGGGCGCGGCGGCGGGGGCGCCCAGCAGGATGCGGCCCGCGTTGCGGGCCAGCGCGGCGAACGCAACCGCGACCAACAGCATGCCCACGGCGAGGGCCCAGGTGAGCCGGGCGTCGGCGAGGGAACGGACGATGCCCAATTCACTGGCGAACATCGCGAACGGCGGCAGGCCGAGCAGCACGACCACGCCGACGGCCAGCGCCGCACCGACGAGGCGGGACCGCCGCAGCACGGCGCCGATGTCGGCGATCGCGGTCGAGTCGTGAGCGGCCTGCAGCTGCCCGCTGGCCAGGAAGAGCACCGTCTTGCCGATCCCGTGCGCGAGGACGTGCAGCAGCAGCGCGGCGATGGCCAGCGTGGTTCCGGCCGCCGCGGCGATCGCGATCAGGCCCATGTTCTCCATGGACGAGTAGGCCAGCATGCGTTTGATGTCCGGTGTCACCGTCAGCATCAGGGCGGCGATCACCAGCGTCGCCAGCCCGATCGCCAGCAGACCGGACCGCATGAAGGTGGGCCCGGTGGCGGCGCCGATGACCGGCTTGAGGCGAATCAGCACCGAGAAGGCCACCGACAGCAGCACCCCGCTCATCAGCGCCGAAACCGGCGCAGGGGCCTGGCTGTGGGCGTCGGCCAACCAGGTGTGGAACGGGAACAACCCGGCCTTGGCGCCGTAGCCGACGAGCAGCAGCCCGCCGGCCAGTCGGGCGATGTCGGGATCGAGCCCGCCGGCGTGCGCCGCCAGCACGTCGAGGTTCAGGGCGGCTGCGGCGGGCGCGCCGGCATGCTCGGCGGCGTAGTACAGCAGCACGGTGCCGAGAAAGGCGATGGCGATGCCGACCGAACAGATCACGACGTACTTCCAGGTCGCCTCGAGTGCGCCACGGGTGCGGCGGTGCCCGACCAGGAAGGCGGTGATCACCGTGGTCGCTTCGATCGCGATCCAGATCACGCCGATGTTGTTGGCGCACACCGCGATCACCATCGCGGCCAGAAAGCCCGCCGTCAGGGCCCCGTACAACCGGGCACCGCGCAAATCGGTGTGGCCGTGCGCGAGTTCGGCGTCGAGGTAGCCGATGCTGGCCCAGGTGGCCAGTGTGGCAACGACTCCGATGACGATCAGCATCGTGGCGGTGAGCGCGTCGAGCCGCAGCAGTCCGTTCAACGCGAACCGGGTGCCGGACCCCACCCCGAAGGCGAGCGCCGCGCCGCATGCGAGCACCGTCACCGCGGAGAACGCGATCAGCGTCGCGGTCGCGCGGCGCCATCCGGCGACCAGGACGGCGAGCGAGGCCCCGACCGGGGCGAGGATCGCGGCGAGCAGTAAGGCGGTCATCAGTCGTGCAGCTCCTGCAGCGCGTCCAGGTCGGCGCCGCCGAAAGCGTGGGACAGGCGCCCCGTGAGTACGCCGATCACGATGACCGCGAACAACACGTCCAGTGAGGCCCCGAGTTCGACGATCAGCGGCACCCCGGCGGTGAGCAGGAACGCGGTGGCGGCGATTCCGTTGTCCAGCATGAGGAATCCCGCCGCCTGCGACACCGCGTGCCGCCGCGTGACCATGACGAACAGGGCGATGAGCACGACCGCGGTCGCGGCCGGCACCGCCGTGGTCGTGGCGGCGGGCTGCAGGTTCACCAGGGGGCCGGTGGCGGCGAACGCGGCCAACGTCAGCGCGGCGGTGATGAGCAGCGACGTGGCGGTGTTGACCAGTGGGGTGGCCTCCCGGCGCGACCGCGATTCGGTGCCGCCCGCGCGGGCCAGCAGCCGCGGGAGCACCCCGACCCGTAGGACCAGCACGGCCACACCGACGCCGACGAGCGCGCCGTCGCCGTCGTACGCCCCGCGCAGGATCGGGATGGCCGCCAGCGCGACGCCCTGCCACGCCAGCAGCCGGATGATGGCGTCGAGGTCGTGGCGCCAGACGATCAGCACCGCGGCCAGCAGCAGCCCGCCGGCGGCGAGGTCGACCAGTACCGAAAACGTGCCGTACGTCATGTCGGCACCACGAAGAAGTTGGCGGCGATGACCGCGAGCAACGCCAAGAGGAACGATCCGGCCAGCAGCTCGGGCACCCGGAAGAGCCGGAGCTTGGCGACGAACACCTCGACGGTGGCCAACAGCCCCGCCAGCACCGCGACCTTGAGCGCCACCGCCGCGAACCCGACGACGATGTCAACGGTTCCGGGCCGCCCTCCGGCAATGCCCCACGGTGCGAACAGGTTTGCCAGCAGTGCCAGGAGCACGGTGAGTCGCATCCCGGCGGCCCACTCCACCAGGGCCAGGCGTGGACCGGCGTATTCGAGGATCATGGCCTCGTGAACCATCGTCAGCTCGAGATGAGTGGCCGGGTTGTCCACCGGCAGCCGTCCGGTCTCGGCGACGATCACGATCACCAGCGCGGCGAACGCCAGCACCGCCGCCAGCGACACCACCTGACCCGGGTGGGTGATCGTATGCGCAACCAGCGCACCGAGATTCGCCGAACCCGCCGGCATGGACAGGGCGAAGACGGCGAGCAAGATGGTGGGTTCGACGAGTGCGGCGATGGTGATCTCACGGCTGGCACCCATGCCGCCGAACGAGGTGCCGGTGTCGATGCCGGCCAGGGTCAGCGCGACGGTGCCGACGAACAGCAGCCCGACCACTGCGAACAGGTCGGCGCTGGAGTCCAGCGGTGATCCGGTGGCGACCAGCGGTGCGATCGCGGCGATCAGCAGTGTGGTTCCGGCGACGATCGCGGGTGCGGCCGCGAACACCACCGTCGTCCCGCGCGGGGTGATCTGTTGTTTGCCAAGCTGTTTGGCGATGTCACGCCACGGCTGCAGGATGCCGGCACCGGCGCGGCCTTCCCAGCGGGCGCGCACCTGCCGGGTCAGCCCGACCACCAGCGGCGCCCCGGCCATGACGGCGCCGATCTGGACCGCGCCCGCGACGTAGGACAAGGCGTTCATCGCGCGACCACCAGGATGACCAGCACACCGAGCGCGCCGTAGGCCAGATACAGGTGCACGCTGCCGGTGTGGGCGCGCCGCATCAATCCGGCCGCGGCCGTGACCGCCCGGATCACCGGCGTGTAGCAGCGTTCCTCGATCGCGTCGGCGATTCTGGTGCGATAGGTGATCTTGTCGGCCAGGTAGCGTGATTCGACGGTGTGAGTGACTTCGATGTCGGTGTCGGGACGCAGTACGTCGTCGAAGATTCGTTGCAGCGGCTCGGCGAATGACGTGGCCGTGTATTGCATCCGTGGGGTGAGATCGTCGGCGCCGCAGGCCCATAACGGCAATGTCGCGGGCGCCGGACGCCGCCTGGAACGCCAGCGCGCCAGCATCACCGCGGCCAGCGCGGCCATCACGACGCCGGCGGCGATCGCGCCGGGTGCGATCGAGCCGGGCAGGCCGGGAAGGCGCACCACGCCGCCGAAATCGGTGAATTGCACTGCCGCGCCAGCCGGTAGCGCGGCGATCGCCCTGCGCAGCGCGGGTGCGACGGCCGCGGGCGCCACGGCCAGCAGCAGGCAGGCGGCCGCCGCGATCGCCATGCCGGCCAGCATCGTGCCGGACGCCTCCCGAGCCCCGGCGGCCCGCTCGGAGCGGGGCCGGGCCAAGAACCCGATCCCGAACGCCTTGACCATTGCCGCCACGCCCAGGCCGGTGGTGAGCGCGACCGCGCCGACCGCCAGCGGCGTGGTCAGCGCCAGGACGGCGGAATGCTCTCGGGCCGTGTGGATCAGCGACTGCACGAGCAGCCACTCGCTGACGAAGCCGGCCCCGAGCGGCAACCCGGACGCTCCGAGAGCGGCCACCCCGAACAGGACGGTCGTCGCCGGCATCCGGCGGGCCAGGCCGCCCAGCCGGTCCAGGTCACGCAGCCCGGTCGAGGCCAGCACCGATCCCGCGGCGAGGAATCCGAGGCTCTTGAATCCCGCGTGGGCGACGAGGTGCAGCATGGCGGCGGCCGCGGCGATCGTCGCCGGGCCGTGGGCGCCGGCCGCCGCGAACAGCGTGGCGGCGCCCAGCGCCAGCGTGATCAGCCCGAGGTTCTCGGTTGTCGAATAGGCCAGTAGCCGTTTGAGATCCGTGGCCACCGACGCCTGCACCACGCCGTAGAGCGCCGACAACCCGCCGACGACCATCATGGTGAGCCCCCACCACCGCGGGCCCGGGCCCAGCAGCTGCAGGTCGACGCGGCAAATGCCGTAGATTCCGAGGTTGACCATCGCCGCGCTCATCAGCGCCGACACGGGGCTGGGCGCCTCGGGGTGCGCGCGTGGCAACCACGCGTGCAGCGGTACCAGGCCGGCCTTCGAACCGAATCCCGCCAGGGTCAACAGGAACACCGCGGTGCACGCGCCGGGCGGTATCCGGTGCAAGTCGGCGAACCGGTCCGCTCCGCCGGCCGAAGACAACACCATCAAGCCGACCAAGATTGCCACGAAACCCAACTGGGTCATCACCGCGTACACCAACGCGGCGGAGCGAACCGCCGGCTCGGTGTGGTGGGCCAGCACCAACACCAACGACGCGACCGCCATCAACTCCCACACCAGCAGGAAGGTGGTGACCGACACAGCCGCCGGCACCAGCAGCATCGCCGCGACAAACGCCGGCAACACCGCGAGCGGCACGGGCCCCAGCTGCTCGCGCCGGGCATATCCGATCGTGTACAGCCCCACCACGATCGCGACCGCCCCCGTGAGCGCCATGAAGAAGCCGCCCAGCGGATCGAGACCCAGCTGGACGCCGGCCAGCGGAAGCAGCCATCCGATGTTCACCGCGCGCACGTGACCGAACATCCCCACCGCGCCTGCGCATAACCCGCTAGCGCCCAGCACCGAGGTCAGCGTGCCCGCTACGGCTGCGGAGCCGTTGCGGCGCATCAGGTTTGGTGCGGGTACCGCGTGGGTGACCAACACCGCGGTCACTTGCCGGCCACCGACCGCAGAGCCGCGACGATCTGGGGCGGCTCCGGCGGGCATCCCGGGATCTCCACATCCACGGGCACCAGGTCGCCGACCGCGCCCGCCACGCCATAGGCGCCGGCGAAGACGCCTCCGTTGATGGCGCAGTCCCCGCAGGCGATCACCCTCCGCGGCAGCGGGGTGGCCTCCATGGTGGCGCGCAACGGGCCGGCCATGTTGTGCGTCACGACACCGGTCACCAGCAGCGCGTCCGCATGGCGCGGCGAGGCCACCAAGCGCGCACCGAACCGCTCGGCGTCATAGACCGGCCCGAACGCGCCCGCGATCTCCACCTCACACCCATTGCACGACCCCGCGTCGACGTGCCGGATCTGAAGCGAACCGCGCACTCCCGCAGGCGGTTTGGCCATCGGATCCGGGGCGGGTGGTGCGGGCTCGGCGATCCGGCCGACCCTGAAGGCTTTGCTCATCCAGCCCATGCGCGCTACTCCGCCCCGCCGGCGCGCAGGCCCTCCAGCATCGCCACGCGGTCGTTGAGCACCCCGGTGAGGACCTTGCGCGCCACCATCAGCAGTTCGGCGATGTCCGGCGAGGCGATCGAGTAGATCATCGTGTTGCCGTCCCGCAGCGCGTCCACCACACCGGCTCGGCGCATGACGCCGAGCTGCTGCGACAGATTCGACGCTTCGAGCCCGACCTCCGGCAGCAACTCGGCGACCGACTTGTCGCCCGACACCAGCAGCTCCAGGATCCTGATCCGCGCGGGATGGCCCAGCGTCTTGAAGAAGTCCGCTTTGAGCTTGTACAGCGGCTCGGTCACGATCCGGCTCCTCAAGACTACAAACTTCCTACATGTGAACGATTGAAGAATTTATCATATGTTGCTGCGCCGTCCACATCGGAGCGTGCGTCGTCCGGGCGCTCAGTCGCGCGCGGGCAGCGCCGCCAAGAAGGATTCGACCGCCTCGCGGTAGGCCCGCGGCGCCTCGTCGTGAATCAGATGACCCGCATCCGGAACCCGCAAATACGTTGCGGCGGGATTCATTTCGGCCATTTCTCGCATCTGGCCCGGCGGTGTGACCGAGTTGCCGGCCTCGATGAGCAGCGCCGGGGCGCGCACGGCCCGCCACTGCTCCCAGAAGTCGCGGGTGCCCCATTCGGCGGCGATCTCGATCCACCGCGCGGTGTGACCGTGCAGGCGCCAACCGGTGGCGGTCCGGTCGAAGGCCTCCAGGAAATACCGCCCCGCGACCGGCCCGAACTCCTCGATGACCCGTTCGGCAGAGTCGAACTCGAGCGGAAGGGCGTGCAGCCACGGCTCCCAGGGACCGGTGGTGCGGCCGCGAAAGTCCGGGGCCATGTCCTCGAGCACCAGCGCGGACACCAGTTCGGGATGCTGCGCGGCCAGACACCACGCGTGCAGGGCGCCCATCGAATGGCCGACGAGCGTGACCGGCCCCCCAAGCGTGCGCACCGCATCGGCGAGGTCGGACACGAACCGTTCGGTGCTGATCGGGTGCGGGTCGTCGACGTCGCGGCCGCGATGCCACAAGGCGTCGAAGGTGTACACGGCGCCCAGCCGAGTCAGCCATGGCAGCTGCCGCGACCACGTGGTGCCCCGCCCCATCAGGCCGTGCACCAGCACCAACGGCTCGCCTTGCCCCCCGCGGCAAGTCAGCAGATCACTGGGCATGTCACCATCCTGCGTGCCCCGCCCTGCAGTCGGACAGGCCGGGCGAAGGGGTAGCCTAGCCGCATGCCGTCAGTGGTGAAGATCAACGCAATCGAAGTGCCCGCCGACGCCGGCCCGGAACTGGAGAAGCGGTTCGCACACCGGGCGCACGCGGTCGACAATCAGCCCGGCTTCCTCGGGTTTCAGCTGCTCCGCCCGATCAAGGGCGAGAACCGCTACTTCGTGGTGACGCAGTGGGAGTCCGAAGAGGCTTTTCAGGCGTGGGCGCAGGGGCCTGCCATCGCGGCCCACGCCGGTGAGCGGGCGAACCCGGTGGCGACCGGGGCCTCGCTGCTGGAATTCGAGGTTGTGATGGACGTTGCCGGCAGCAAGCAGGCTGGCTAGCGGGGTCCCGGCCCGGCGCCGCGCGGTGGCGTTGAGCGCCGCCGCCGCACTGGTCGTCACGTTCGCGCCCGGTTGCGCTTCTTCCCCCTCACCGCAGGCGAACGCGGCCAATCCCGGCCGCCAGATCGACGTCCGCACGCCGCCGGGCATCCGTGCCCAGCAGACGCTGGACATGCTCAACTCGGACTGGCCGATCGGCCCGGTCGGAGTCGGCACGCTGGCCGCGCCGGACATGGTCAAACCGGTGGAAACCACCATGGAGGCACTCTGGTGGGACCGTCCGTTCACCCTCGACGGCGTGGATCTGGGTGCCAGCGTGGCCACCTTGCACCTGACGTCGTCCTACGGTGCGCGACAAGACATCCGCATCCACACCGACGACGGCGGGCGGGTCGACCGGTTCGACCTCGAGACGCAGGCGCCGAAGATCAACTCGTGGCACGACATCGATGCGGTGTTGAGCAAGACCGGCGCCCGCTACTCCTACCAGGTCGCCAAAGTCGACAACGGCCACTGCGACCCGATCGCGGGCACCAACACCGGTGAATCCTTGCCGCTGGCATCGATTTTCAAGTTGTACGTCCTGCATGCGCTGGCCGGCGCCATCCGGGACGGGACGGTCTCCTGGGACGATCAGCTGACCGTCACCGACAAGAGCCGGGCGGTCGGCTCGTCCGGTTTGGCATTGCCTGCCGGAGCCCATGTCTCGGTTCGCACCGCCGCCGAGAAGATGATCGCGACGAGCGACAACATGGCGACCGACCTGCTGATCGGAAAGCTGGGCACCCACGCCATCGAAAAAGCACTGGCCACCGCGGGCCACCACGACCCGGCCAGCATGACGCCGTTCCCGACGATGTACGAGCTGTTCTCGGTCGGCTGGGGTAAGCCGGACCTGCGCGAGCAGTGGCAACACGGGTCACCGCAAGTCCGCGCCCAACTGTTGGCGCAGGCGAATTCGACGCCCTACGAACCGGATCCGCTCCGCGCCCACACCCCCGCATCGTCCTATGGCGCGGAGTGGTACGGCAACGCCGAGGACATCTGCCGGATCCACGCGGCCCTGCAGGCCGACGCCGTCGGCAAGGCCGCACCGGTCGAACAGATCCTCTCCGCGGTGTCGGGCATCCAGCTGGACCGCGAAGTCTGGCCCTACATCGGCGCCAAGGCCGGCGGCCTGCCGGGTGATCTGACCTTCAGCTGGTACGCCGTCGACAAGACCCGGCAACCGTACGTGGTCAGCTTCCAGCTCAACTGGCCGCGCGACCACGGCCCGACCGTGACGGGCTGGATGCTGCAGGTCGCCAAGCAGGCCTTCGCGCTCATCGCTCCGCGCTAGCGGTTACCGCGACGCGGGCAGGTCGGGCCCGAGTGACGCACACCACATTCCACGCGGGACTTTTGGCCCTTCCCGACGGCTACGTCGCCAGACGAGACTGCATAACTTGCCAGAGTCGGGGTCCGGACGAAGAGAGGTAGCACGGTTTTGTATGCGCAGATGGGCCGTGGTCGGCGGCAATTGAAAGTGGCTGTGCCTCATGACGTCCTCGACCGCACCGATCACGCAGGTGGTGGCGCGCAACGAGCGGGGACTGCCGAATGACAGCGCTGACGCCGCCCCGCGAGGTGATCCAAATCGATGACCGCGAAGCGATGCGGTTGCTGGCCAGCGTCGACCATGGTCGGGTGGTGTTCAACGACCGGGCACTGCCCGCGATCCGGCTGGTGAACCATCTCGTTGACGACGGGCGGATCATCGTGCGGACCCGCCTGGCAGCCAATCTGTCCACCGTGGTGCGGTCGGGCGCCGACGCCGGTGTGGTGGTGGCCTATGAGGTCGACCGCCTCGATCCCGAGCGGCGGGCCGGCTGGACCGTCGCGGTGACCGGGTGGGCAACCACGATCACCGACCCACAGCAACTCGCGCGCTACGAACAGCTCTTACACCCGTGGGTCAGCATGACGATGGACACCATGATCGCGATCCAGCCGGAATTCATCACCGGCATCCGCATCGTCGACGACGCCGGCGGAAAATAGCCGACCCGGTCGCAGTCAGAGGCGCAGCGTCCAGCGGCCGCTGCGGAAGTGCAGTCCGGTGCGACTCATGGGCGCGACGTCGATGCGCCAGAACGATTTCGGGGGCAATCCGAGGCCATGCACGATGGCGGCCCGGATCACCGCGGGGTGAGCCACCGCCGCCGCCGGCAAGGCGCTGCCGGCCAGCGAATCCAGCCAGCGAGCCACCCGCTGGATCAAGTCGGTGATGGACTCGCCGCCGTGCGGGGCGCGGGTGGGATCGGTCAGCCAGATCGTCAGGTCGCCGGGGGGCACGTCCTGCAGCCTTTTCCCTTGCCAGCGGCCGCAATTCAGGTCCGCCAGCAGCGGGTCGGCCGTGGCCGCCATTCCGAGTAACTCCGCCGTCTGCCGGGCCCGCCGTTCAGGTGCCATGAAATGCTTTGTGCCGAGGCATGTTTCGCCGCCGGCGGCTTCGGCCTGCCGGCGGCCCATGTCGTTGAGGGGCTCGTCGCCCGGGACACGCGCGGCCGCCATGGCGTCGGTCATCGCGTGCGATACCAGGGTCAGCCGGACGACCCGCGTCACGCCGCGATGCTCGATGCCCGTCCGTCCTCGGCGCGCTCCCCGAGCAGGCGCCCGGCGAGCGTCGCGAACACCACGCCGATGGTCACCCACAACACCAGCTGCGCCGCCAGGGCCAGCACCCTGAAGTCGTAGAGGACGTCGGCGGGAAAGCCCGGATAGCTGATCGCCCCCGATGCGTCGCGCAGCGGTTCGGGCGTCTCGTCCACACCCGGCAGCAGCACCATCACCACGGCAACAGCGGCGACGTATGCGCCCACCGCGAGCAGCCGCCCGCTCCACGCGCCGAACCGGACCGTCAGCAACCGCGCCAGCCACACCGCGGCGACGGCCAGCACCACCGACGCCAGCACCATCACCAGATACCAGCCGGTGCGCGCGCCGATGGTGTCCGCCTGACCCACCGCCGGCGGATTCGGCGGATACTTCACGAACGGCACCAGGTACACCGCGACGAATGCGCCCCCCGCGAGCAGCAGCGAAAGTTCCCGCACCCCAACGCTTGTCACGCGGGAGGCGACGACACAGAACAGCACCGCGAACAATGCGCCCATCGCGACGCCGAAGATGAGCACACCGAAGCCCAACCCCGCAGTGGACTGCACCCCGCGGCTGAACAACTCGGCGCCGTGCTCGTGCACGCCATGGGCGTTCTCGGCGTCGGCTCGTCCGTCCTCGAAAGCGATCGCGCGACCGATCACCGGCTCGGCGCACAGGCGGGCGACCACGAACGCCAGCACCGCGCCGATTGCACCGGCCAGCAGGCCGCGTCCGATCAGACGCTTCTCCACGCGATCAGTGGCAGGGGAAGCCGAGCAGATGGCGCGCGTCGTGCACGAACTCGTGCACGTGCGAATCGCTGCCGAACAGCGACACGGCGCCCTGGTCGATGCCGACGAAATAGAGCGCCAACAGCGCCAGGAACGTGGTCGCCGCCAACCAGACCGCGGCGTGTGCCGCCGACAGGTCAACCGATTTGGTCCGGGCGACGATGAGCTGACGATTGGACACAGCCGACTCCTTCCGGGGATTGCGCGTCCCCGCTGGGGATGACGAGTTTCGGGTCTGACTTTGCACAGTGGCGCGACCGTTCTGGAGTTTCACCAGATTCCGTGACTCGTCGATAGCAACCGTCAGTGTAAACCCCGGCGCAAACGCGGCACCCACACAGACGGAAAACGGGCGGTCGGTCCCGTGAGGACCAACCGCCCGTTTCCGCTATCCGCTACGGCGTTTCTGGGGCCGCGTGCGCCCCGGCCTTCGCCAGGTCCGGCTCGGCCGGCGGCTTGCGGGCCCCCGTGAAGGTGAACACCGCGTCCTCGCCGGCGCTCTCGCCGTCCCAGTTGTCCACGTCGACCGTGACGATCTGTCCCGGTCCGACCTCCTCGAAGAGGATCTTCTCGGACAGCTGGTCCTCGATCTCGCGCTGGATGGTGCGCCGCAGCGGGCGGGCACCCAGCACCGGGTCGAAGCCACGCTTGGCCAGCAAGGCCTTGGCCTTGTCGGTCAGCTCCATGGCCATGTCCTTGGCCTTGAGCTGCTTGCCGACGCGCTCGATCATCAGGTCGACCATCCGGATGATCTCGTCGCGCGTCAGCTGGTGGAAGACGATGATGTCGTCGATGCGGTTGAGGAACTCCGGGCGGAAGTGCTTCTTCAGCTCGTCGTTGACCTTCTGCTTCATCCGCTCGTAGTTGTTCTCACCGCCACCCTGGGTGAAGCCCAGGCCGACCGGCTTCGAGATGTCCGACGTACCGAGGTTCGAGGTGAAGATCAGCACGGTGTTCTTGAAGTCCACCGTGCGCCCCTGGCCGTCGGTGAGCCGGCCGTCCTCGAGGACCTGCAACAGGCTGTTGTAGATCTCCTGGTGGGCCTTCTCGATCTCGTCGAACAGCACCACCGAGAACGGCTTGCGCCGCACCTTCTCGGTGAGCTGGCCACCCTCTTCGTAGCCGACGTATCCGGGCGGGGCGCCGAACAGCCGCGACGCGGTGAACCGGTCGTGGAACTCGCCCATGTCGATCTGGATGAGCGCGTCGTCGTCGCCGAACAGGAAGTTGGCCAGCGCCTTGGAGAGCTCCGTCTTACCGACACCGGACGGGCCGGCGAAGATGAACGAACCCGACGGGCGCTTGGGGTCCTTCAACCCGGCGCGGGTGCGGCGGATCGCCTTGGAGACGGCCTTGACGGCGTCCTCCTGGCCGATGATCCGCTTGTGCAGCTCGTCCTCCATGCGCAGCAAGCGCGTGGTCTCGGCCTCGGTCAGCTTGAACACGGGGATACCGGTCCAGTTGCCCAACACCTCGGCGATCTGCTCGTCGTCGACCTCGGCGACCACGTCGAGATCTCCTGAGCGCCATTGCTTTTCGCGCTCGGCGCGCTGGGCGACCAGCTGCTTCTCCCGGTCGCGCAGGCTGGCGGCCTTCTCGAAGTCCTGCGCGTCGATCGCGGACTCCTTCTCCCGCCGCGCGTCGGCGATCTTCTCGTCGAACTCCCGCAGGTCTGGCGGAGCGGTCATCCGGCGGATCCGCATCCGGGCGCCCGCCTCGTCGATCAGGTCGATCGCCTTGTCCGGCAGGAACCGGTCGTTGATGTAGCGGTCGGCCAGGGTGGCGGCGGCCACCAGCGCCGCATCGGAGATCGACACCCGGTGGTGCGCCTCGTAGCGGTCCCGCAGCCCCTTGAGGATCTCGATGGTGTGTTCCACCGTCGGCTCGCCCACCTGCACCGGCTGGAAGCGGCGCTCCAGGGCGGCGTCCTTCTCGATGTACTTGCGGTACTCGTCGAGCGTGGTCGCGCCGATCGTCTGCAGCTCGCCGCGGGCCAGCTTGGGCTTGAGGATCGACGCGGCGTCGATCGCGCCCTCGGCCGCACCGGCACCCACGAGCGTGTGCAGCTCGTCGATGAACAGGATGATGTCGCCGCGGGTGTTGATCTCCTTGAGCACCTTCTTCAGGCGCTCCTCGAAGTCACCGCGGTAGCGCGAACCGGCGACCAGCGAGCCGAGGTCAAGCGTGTAGAGCTGCTTGTCCTTCAGCGTCTCCGGCACCTGGCCGTGCACGATGGCCTGCGCGAGGCCCTCGACGACGGCGGTCTTGCCGACGCCGGGCTCACCGATCAGCACCGGGTTGTTCTTGGTGCGCCGGGAGAGCACCTGCATGACGCGCTCGATTTCCTTCTCACGGCCGATGACCGGATCGAGCTTGCCCTCCATCGCGGCGGCCGTCAGGTTGCGCCCGAACTGGTCGAGCACCAACGAGGTTGACGGGCTGCCCGATTCGCCGCCGCGGCCACCGGTGCCGGCCTCCGCGGCCTCCTTGCCCTGGTAGCCGGAGAGCAGCTGGATGACCTGCTGGCGCACCCGGGTCAGCTCGGCGCCCAGCTTGACCAGCACCTGCGCCGCCACGCCCTCACCCTCGCGGATGAGACCGAGCAGGATGTGCTCGGTGCCGATGTAGTTGTGGCCCAGCTGCAGCGCCTCACGCAGGCTCAGTTCGAGAACCTTCTTGGCGCGCGGCGTGAACGGGATGTGGCCCGACGGCGCCTGCTGGCCCTGGCCGATGATCTCCTCGACCTGGCTGCGAACGCCCTCCAGCGAGATGCCCAGCGACTCCAGCGACTTCGCCGCGACGCCCTCGCCCTCGTGGATCAGACCCAACAGGATGTGCTCGGTGCCGATGTAGTTGTGGTTGAGCATCCGGGCCTCTTCTTGCGCCAGGACGACGACCCTGCGGGCACGGTCGGTAAATCGTTCAAACATCGGTGGTTACCTGCTCTCCCTCACCATCGGTACTGGCCCCTGAGCGGCCCACCGGCCCCAGTTGGGACCGGAATCGCATACCTGCCATCCACTGTAATGGTCGGCCTGCCAGGGGGCATAACCTTGCGGTTCCTTGCTGTTGAAGACCCGCGGGCCCGTTCCGGGCGATCTCCCTGTGATCACAGCGCCGTAACTCGACCAACGTGGCCGGGCGCCATTTCGTTTCCCTTATCCACGAACGAGGCTTTCGCCGCCAGCGAAACGACAAACCGGCGCCAGGCCGTTGCGGCCCGGGCGCCGGTTTCCAGGTTTGTCAGGTTGCCGCGTGGAACGCGTCGATGACGTCGGCGGGGATACGGCCACGCGTCGACACGTTGTGGCCGTTGCGGCGCGCCCATTCGCGAATCGCCGCGCTCTGCTCGCGGTCGATCGCGCCGCGGCCGCGGCCGGAGCCGGAACGCCCACGCCGCCGTCCGCCGACCCGGCGACCGGCTTCCACCCACTGCTTCAGGTCGTTGCGAAGTTTCGCGGCATTCTTGGACGAAAGGTCAATCTCATACGTCACCCCGTCAAGCCCGAATTCGACCGTTTCGTCGGCTGCGCCGGCACCGTCGAAATCATCGACCAGGGTGACGGTCACTTTTTTCGCCATTAGCTTATCCTCGCATTTCGTCCTGAGCAGTTGCTGAGCAGATTGGGTGTGCCTCCCCGGGTCACCAATCTGCCATAACAACGCAGCATACTCAATCCGGCCGCAAGGCGCACAGTTGCACTTTTCAACTGGAGTGCGGCCGAACAATCGGGAACAAAACTGTCTCCCGAATTGACAGTCCAGTCAAAGTCATCAACAACCGATCGATACCCATTCCCGTTCCGGTGCACGGCGGCATCGCATACTCGAGCGCGGCGAGAAAGTCTTCGTCGAGCACCATGGCCTCGTCGTCGCCGGCCGCGGCGGCGCGGGCTTGCGCGGCGAATCTCTCCCGCTGCACGACGGGGTCGTTCAATTCGGAGTACCCGGTGGCCAGTTCGACCCCGCGGATGTAGAGGTCCCACTTCTCGGTCACGCCGGGGATGCTGCGGTGCTGACGTGTCAAAGGCGTTGTCTCAACCGGAAAGTCCCGGACAAAGGTGGGCGCGGTCAGCGCGTTGCCCACCGTGTGCTCCCAGAGTTCCTCGACCAGCTTTCCGTGCCCGTAGCCGCGATCGCGGGGGATCTCGACCCCGAGCCGGTCCGCGATGGCCCACAGGCGCTCGGCCGGGGTCTGCGGTGTGATCTCTTCACCGAGCGCCGCCGACAGTGACGGGTACATTTGAATCGACGCCCATTCTCCGTCTATGTCGTAGACACTCCCGTCGGGCAGCGGCAGTTGTCGGGTTCCGATCGCCTCATCGGCGACCTCTTGAATAAGCTCGCGCGTGACGACTGCCGAATCGTCATAGGTTCCGTACGCCTGGTAGGTCTCCAGCATGGAGAATTCCGGAGAATGAGTGGAATCCGCGCCCTCGTTTCGGAACACTCGATTTACTTCGAAGACCTTGTCGAAACCGCCGACCACGCAGCGCTTGAGGAACAGTTCCGGGGCGATCCGCAGGTACAGATCGATGTCGAGCGCATTGGAATGCGTGACGAACGGTCGTGCCGCCGCACCGCCCGCGAGCGTCTGCAAGATCGGCGTTTCGACTTCGGAAAACCCGCGCCGCTCGAGCGCGTTGCGGATCGCGCGGACCACGGCGATTCGCTGCCGCGCCACCGTGCGGGCCTGGGGACGGACGATGAGGTCGACGTAGCGCTGCCGCACGCGCGCCTCTTCGCTCATCTCCTTGTGGGCCACCGGCAGCGGTCGCAGCGACTTGGCCGCCATCTGCCAGGAATCGGCGAGGACGGACAATTCGCCGCGGCGTGAGCTGATCACGTTGCCGTGCACGTAGACGATGTCGCCGAGGTCGACGTCGGCCTTCCACGCGTCCAGCGACTCGCGGCCCACCTTGTCCAGGCTGATCATCACCTGCAGGGTGGTGCCGTCGCCCTCCTGCAGGGTGGCGAAGCACAGTTTCCCGGAGTTGCGGGCGAATATGACCCGGCCGGCGATGCCGACGACGTCGTCGGTTGCGGTGTCGACCGGCAGGTCGGGATGCTCGGCGCGGACCTGCGCCAGGGTGTGGGTGCGTTCGATGGCGACCGGATAGGGTTCGCGGCCCTCCGCCAGCAAGCGAGCGCGCTTGTCCCGGCGGATGCGGAACTGCTCGGGCAGGTCTGCTGCTGCATCCTCACTGGCGTCACTCACGACGTGCCAGCTTAAATGACCCGGCTTCGCGCGTGCGGGGACGCCGGTTCAGCGCGCGGTCTTGAGCCGACCGCGCTGAGCGTCGCGGTTGCGTTCGAAGACCAGCCGAAGTCCCTGCAGGGTCAAATGCTGGTCGTACTGGCTGGCCGTGTGCAGCTCGGGCAGCAGCAGCGGTGCCGTGTGGCCCGTCGCGACGACCGCCACGTCGTCACCGGCAAAGCCCTCCACGTCCTCGCGGATGCGTCCGACCAGGCCGTCGACCAGCCCGGCGAAGCCGAACACCGCGCCGGACTGCATGCATTCGACGGTGTTCTTGCCCACCACCGAGCGGGGGCGGGACAGTTCCACGCGGCGCAGCGCGGCGGAGCGGGCCGCGGCGGCGTCCGAGGAGACCTGCACGCCCGGCGCGATCGCGCCGCCAAGGAATTCACCCTTGGCCGACACGACGTCCACGCAGATCGAGGAGCCGAAGTCGATGACGATGGCGGCGCTTTGGAAGCGGTGAAATGCGGCCAGGCAGTTGACGATCCGGTCGGCACCGACTTCCTTCGGATTGTCGACCAGCAGCGGGATGCCGGTGCGCACACCGGGCTCGATCAGCACGTGCGGCACCGCCGGCCAGTACTGGTCGAGCATGATCCGCACCTCGTGCAGCACCGACGGGACGGTGGACAGCGCGGCGGCGCCGGTGAGCCGCTCGGAGTCCTCGCCGATCAGGCCGTCGATGGTCAGGGCCAGCTCGTCGGCGGTGGCTTCGGACTCGGTCCGGATCCGCCAGTGCTGCACGACCTTTGCGTGCTCCTTGGACCCGGAGATCAGCCCCACGACGGTGTGGGTGTTACGAACGTCGATGGCGAGCAGCACGGTTACCGCGCGACGATTCGGGGATCCAACAGCTCGGCGGCGTCGGCGGGGACGAAGGCCGGATCGTCACCCAGGTCGATCGGCTTGTTGTCGGTGTCGACGAACACGATCCGCGGCCGGTAGGACCGCGCCTCGGCGTCTTCCATGGTCCCGTACGCGATCAGGATCACCAGATCGCCCGGGTGCACGAGATGGGCTGCCGCTCCGTTGATTCCGATCACGCCGCTGCCGCGCTCCCCGGTGATCGCGTAGGTGACCAGGCGGGCGCCGTTGTCGATGTCGACGATGGTCACCTGCTCGCCCTCGAGCAGGTCCGCAGCGTCCATCAGGTCGGCGTCGATGGTCACCGAGCCCACGTAGTGCAGGTCAGCCTGCGTGACGGTGGCGCGGTGGATCTTCGACTTGAGCATCGTCCGTAGCATCAATTCCTCCAAGATGATTCACGGGTGTGCCGATATCCGTCCGGCCCGACGGGTGCCGGCGAAGTCGTTTCTGTTCCGAGTTCAATGGCGATGTTGTCCAGCAGCCTGGTGCGGCCGAGCCGGACGGCGACGAGCAACCGGCCGGTTCTGTTGTCCTGCAACGGGCCCAGGTCCGCACCGCGCAGCTCGAGGTAGTCGACCGTGAGCTCGGGCACCGCCTCGAGCACCGCGCGCGCGGCGTCCAGCGCCGCCCGCGGCCCGGCGTCGGCGGCGTGCGCCGCCGCGGTCAGCGCCGCCGACACCGCCACGGCGGCCTCGCGCTGCGCCGGATCGAGGTAGCGGTTGCGTGACGACATGGCCAGCCCGTCGGCTTCGCGGACGGTGGGCACGCCGACCACCCCGACGTCGATGTTCAGGTCGGCGACCATCTGCCGGATCAGCACCAGTTGCTGATAGTCCTTCTCGCCGAAGAACACCCGGTCGGGCCGAACGATCTGCAGCAGCTTGCAGACCACGGTCAGCACGCCGGCGAAGTGGGTCGGTCGCGGACCACCCTCGAGGTCGGCGGCCAGTGGGCCGGGCTGCACGGTGGTGCGCAGGCCGTCGGGATACATCGCCGCCGCCGTTGGCGCGAACACGATCTCGACGCCTTCGCCGCGCAGCAGCGCCAGGTCGTCGTCCAGGGTCCGCGGGTAGGCGTCGAGGTCTTCTCCGGCGCCGAACTGGAGGGGGTTGACGAAGATCGACACCGCCACCACCGCGCCGGGCACCCGCTTGGCGGCGCGGACCAGGGTCAGGTGACCGTCGTGCAGCGCGCCCATGGTGGGGACCAGCATCACCCGGCGGCCGGTGTGACGCAGCGCGCGACAGACGTCGGTGACGTCGCTCGGACGCGAGTACAGGTTGAGTTCGCCGGCCTTGAACGCGGGCGGCCTTCCCGGTGTCATCCCGCCAGCACCCGGACGACGTCGGCGGGAGCGTGCGCGCGCCGGGCGGTCCGCAGGGCGTTCACCCGGTACGCCTGCCCCAGTTCGGGATCGACCTGATTCAGCGCGGCCAGGTGCCCGGCGACCGCGGCCGCGTCACCGCGCGCGACCGGGCCGGTCAGCGCGGCCTGCCCGCGTTGCAGGGTGTTCTCCAGCGCCGCCCGGGCCAGCGGCCCGACGATGCGTTCGGCGATCCCACCCGGTTGGTCGTCGACGGATTCTTGCCCGAGCAGTTCGCTGCCGCGCAGCGCGGCCCGCAACGCCTCCAGCGCGTCGGCGAGCACCGTCACCAGGTGGTTGCCGGCGTGCGCCAGGGCCGCGTGGTAGAGCACCCGCGCTTCCTCGCGCACGAAGAACGGCTCGCCGCCCATCTCCAGGACGAGCGATTGTCCGATCGCATACCCCACATCGTCGGCCGCGGTGATGCCGAAGCAGGTGTCGGGCAGCCTGCTGATGTCCTCATCGGACCCGGTGAACGTCATCGCCGGGTGGATCGCGAGCGGTATGCAGCCATCCCGGGTCAACGGCGCGAGAATGCCGACGCCGTTGGCGCCGGAGGTGTGGGCGACGATCGTGCCCGGCCGCACCGACGACGTCGCGGCCAGCCCGGACACCAGGCCGGCGAGTTCGCTGTCGGGGACGGCCAGCAGCAGCAGCTCGGCGCCGGCGGCCACGTCCGGCGGCGGCACCACCGGGGTATCGGGCAGCCAGCGCTGCGCCCGCTGGCGGGAGGCGTGGGAGATGGCGCTGCACGCCACCACCACGTGGTCGGCGCGCTCCAGCGCGACACCGAGCGCGGTGCCCACCCGGCCGGCCGAGATGATTCCCACCTTGAGCCTGGCCGGGCGCAAACCGTCGAACTGCACCATCGCAGACGACCTCACAGATTTCTTCGTTCGTTCCGGTCCCACCCCGTGGGTACCGTTCGGTCACTAAAACTGTAGTCGATTACCCGGCGGTGCCCAATGTGAGGAAGCTCCCAGCTCAGCCGTCGCGTCGACGACGGCGGCCCCCCTCGGACGGCTGGACCTGCAGCCGCGCCAGCAGGTCGGCAACCGACTGGCCGCCGGTTTGGGAGCCCTCGAGGCCCCGGCCGGCGTCGTCCACGCTCTCGGCCAGCGGGTCCACCCCGCCGTGCCGGGGCGTGTGCTCCGGGGGTGGCGGCGGGGCCAGCCGCGGTGGTGGGGCCTCGGCGGCCGGGGGCGGTGAATGGGGTGGCGGCGGCGGGGGCGTGGCCGCGGCGGGAGCGGGGGGCGCCGGCGCGAACGGGCGCTCGTTCGGCGGCTCGAACGGGCGCTCGTTTGAGGGCTCGCTCGTGGGCGCGAAGTTGCGGGCACCGTAGTCGCGGTACTCCGCGGAGTGGCGCGAGCGTGCGCGGCGACCGGACTGGCCGTACGGCGGTGGGGTCACCCGCTCGACGGACGGGGCGGCCCAGGCCTCGTCCGGTTCGGAGTGGCGGGCGCGCCGACGCCGGCCGGATGTCTCGTCGGCCGGTGCGCCGGCGGGCTCGGAGCCGGCCCACTGGCTGCCCGGCGTTCCGGGCGGCAGCCATAGTCCGGACGAACCGACCGGCTGCCAACCCTGCGGTTGCGGCTGGGGCTCCGGCTCCGGAGCTGGTGGTGGGGGCGGTTGGTGAAACGGCTCGAATCGCGGTTCCGGCTGCGGCGGCGCCGCGCTGTACGACGGCTCGGGCTGGGCCTGCGGCGCCGGCTCCTGCGGCGCTTCGTACTGGTAATGCACCCGCTCCCGGCGCGGCTGCCGGGGCGGCAACAGCGGCTCCTCGGGCACATCGATGATCGCCGTTTCGTCGGGGCGGCCCGTCGCGTTGTCCTGGGGTACCGAGGTCACCCGGTCGCTGGCGACCCAGTCGTAGGGCGCGTCGCGCGGGGTCTCCCCGTTGCGGTCCCACTCGCTGTAGGCGCGTTCGGGCGGCGCCTCGGTCTCCGGCGTCTCCAGGGCCGGGCGCTGGGCGAGATCGGTGTCGAACAGGATCTCCAGGCTGGTGCGCAACGCGCTCAGCTCCGCGCGCAGCTCGGCCAGGTCGTCGGCGGCTTGGGCGCGTAGCTCGGAAGCGAGCTCTCGGCGCAGCTGGGACTCCACCGTCAGCTCGTACTCGCGCCGGGCCGAGATTTCCCGATCCAGCTGCAGGTCGTACACCAGCTTCAGGTCGCGGACGCGGGACTGATCCGCGTCACTCTGGCGGCGGTACAGCACCGACACGAAGGCGCCGGCGACTGCGGCCCACAGCGCCAGGATTACAGCGAGCTTGAGGAGTTCCACCCGATTGGTGAAAACCAGCGCGGAGCTGGCCCCCATGGCGAGGACCAGCAACGCGGTCAAGAGCACCCACCCCGGCCTGCGGCCGCCGCGCCGGACCCTGGCGCCGCGGGACAGAACGGTCATGGCCTGACTGTACCTGCGCGAGGTCAATCCGCGTGTCGCCCTCCTTCGGCGATTCTCACGCGGGTTGTCGGCCGGTCGGGGGTGGGCTAATTCTCCGCGCCCTCCCCGTGCTCGGTCTGATCCGGCGGGGACTTGCAGCAATGTTGCAGCCACAGCGCGGCGGCGACGAGCGCCAGCGCGCTGACGGCGGCGACCACGGTCCCACTGGTGTCCTCGGCGGCCGCCCGCAGCCAGGACCGCCGCGGCAGGAAGTACACCAGCACTCCGACCCACCACCCCAGCATCAGCGCGCCCACCCAGGCCGACGCCTTCGCGACCACCAGGGTGCGCGCCACCGCCAAGGGATGCAGCCAGCCGGGCCCGACGCCGATTTCGCCCTCGGTGATCTTGGCCCGCACGTATCGTGCCCACAGCGCTTCGGCGACGGCGACCGCAAGCAGCGACAGGCCCGTCCACACCGTGATGGGCGGAAACCACCGGTACAGGCCCGTTACCAGCAGATAGCCGACCACCGCAGCGCCGACCACCGCGGCCGTCAGGTCACGTTTCCTGGTCGGTCCCATCAGGCTTCCGGCTCCCGATCGGCCCGCGGCCCGCCCGACCGCTCGAGCGTCAGGCCGGTCAACCGGACGCTTTCCCGGTCGGCCGGGTCCAGTTCGGCGAGCAGGCTCGCGACGGGTCGCGGGCCCTCGGCGACGGTCAGTTGGGCATCGGGGTCGATGGCAAGCCACGGGATCATGACGAACGCCCGCAAATGGGCCAGGGGGTGCGGCAGCGTCAGGTTGTTCTCGCGCGAGATCACCTCCCCCTCGCCGTAACACGCGATCAGGTCGACGTCGAGCGTGCGCGGGCCCCAGCGCTCGCCGCGCACCCGGCCGGCCGCCCGCTCGAATTCCTGCGCCCGGCGCAGCCAGCCCTGCCCGTCGCAGGCCGGGTCGTTCGCGATCAGAACCGCGTTGAGAAACGGCGCCTGGTCGACCCGGCCCCACGGGTCGGTCTCGTACACCGGGGACACCGCGAGCACCGTCTCGCCCAGGCCGTCGACGACCGACTGCAGCCGCGCGAGGCGGTCGCCCAGGTTGGATCCGATGGACAGCACCACCCAAGTCATAAGCGCCGCTCCGCGGGGATGACCGAACCGCGGCCGCCGCGCCGCGACCGCCGCACCACCACGGCGACGTCGTCGAACTGCAGCGGGATCGGGGCCTGCGGCTTGTGCACCACCACCTCGACGGCGTGCACTCGCTCGTCTTGCATCACCCGATCGGCGATCTCGCCGCCCACCGCTTCGATCAGGTTCCGCGGCGGCCCGGCCACGACGTCGGCCGCCAGCTGGGCGAGGGCGGCATAGTCGTAGGTGTCGGACAGCTCGTCGCTGGCGGCGGCCCCGGCGAGATCGATCCACACGGTCATGTCGACGACGAACTCTTGCCCGTCGGCGCGCTCGTGCTGGAAAACTCCGTGTCGCCCACGAATCGTCAACCCCCGCAATTCGATTCGATCAGCCATCGTTTCCAGCCAGGTCAGTCTCCTCCGCTTCGGTTTGCGCCCAGGCCCCCACGACCTTGAGGGCGTCGGCCGTGGCCCGCACGTCGTGCACCCGAACGCCCCATGCCCCGTAGAGCGCCGCCAGCGCGGATATCACCGCGGTCGCCGTCTCGCGGCCGTCGGGCGGACGCGGCGAGCCGTCCGGCCCGGCTAACAACGTACCGAGGAACCGTTTCCGCGACGCGCCCAGGAGGACCGGGACTCCGGTGGCCACCAGCTGCGGCAGGGCGCGCAGCAGCGCCCAATTGTGTTGCGCCGTCTTGGCGAACCCGAGGCCCGGATCGATCACCAGCTTGGCGGGGTCGACGCCCGCGGCGACGGCGGCGTCGACGCTGGCCAGCAACTCGGCGCGCACTTCGGCGACCACGTCGTCGTAGTGCGGGGCCGCATGCGGGCGGTCGGCCGACACCGACCGCCAATGCATCAGCACCCAGGGCACGCCGGCGTCGGCCAGCAGCGGCGCCATCGCCGGGTCGGCGCGCCCGCCCGACACGTCGTTGACGATGCGCGCGCCGTTCTGCAGCGCCGCTTGCGCGACATCCGCGTGCATGGTGTCGATACTTACCGTGATCCCTTCCGCCGCAAGCTCTTTGACCACGGGAATCACTCGCGACGTCTCGACCCGGGAATCGATCCGCGTGGCACCGGGCCGGGTCGACTCCCCACCGACGTCGACGATGTCCGCGCCGTCGGCGGCCAGCGCCAGTCCATGCGCCACCGCGTTGCCGGTATCGAGATAGCGGCCGCCATCGGAGAACGAGTCGTCAGTGACGTTCAGGACTCCCATAACCCGCACGGGCGCGACTCACTTACGCAGGATGAGGTCGAGCGCCTCGGCTCGGGAAGCGGCGTTGGTCTTGAACTGTCCACGCACCGCCGAGGTGGTGGTGACCGCGCCGGGCTTGCGGACGCCGCGCATGGCCATGCACAGGTGCTCGGCTTCGATCACGACGATCACCCCGCGCGGGTCGAGTTTGTTCATCAGGGCGTCGGCTACCTGGCTGGTGAGCCGTTCCTGCACCTGCGGCCGCTTGGCGTAGAGGTCGACCAACCGCGCGATCTTGGACAGCCCGGTCACCCTGCCGTCGCTGCCCGGGATGTAGCCGACGTGGGCCACCCCGTGAAACGACACCAGATGGTGTTCGCAGGTGGAGTACAGCGGGATTTCCTTCACGAGCACCAGTTCGTCGTGATCCTCGTCGAACATGGTGTTCAGCACGCTGTCGGGGTCCGTGTAGAGCCCGGCGAAGATTTCCCGGTAGGCGCGGGCGACGCGAGCCGGCGTGTCGCGCAGGCCGTGCCGGTCCGGGTCCTCGCCGATTGCGTGCAGCAGCTCCCGCACCGCGGCCTCGGCACGCGCCTGGTCGAACACCCGAACCGAGGGCGAGGCGGTGTCCGGCCCCACACCTGTTACGGCCATCGATCCTCCGTTCGTCAGCCGTGCGCCGGTGGGTTGGACCGGCTTACGTCGTCGTCCTGCTGGTCGGGCGACGCGCCGGCCGGGTCCGGCAGGCTCGGCGGCGGATAGGGCGGATACGGCGGGTAGGGCGGCTGCACCTGGCCCTGCGGACCCTGGTGGCCCTGATGGCGGGGCTGCCCCGGATAACCGGGGGAGTGCCCCGCGGGCTGCGGCCAGTAGGGCTGTTGCGGGGCCTGCGGCGGCGGATACCAGTAATTAGGCTGCGGGTCCTGCGGGGGCCATCCCGGCGCGTGCCAGCCCGCCGGAGCCCCGTAGTCCGGCTGGGTGGGTCCGTGCGGCACTCCTGGACGATTGCCGGCCGCTTGAGAGCCGTTGCCGCCGTTGTTCTTCCGGTCGGCGTCCGCTCCCGCAGCCGCCGCGGCCTGGCTGGCCCGCGCGATGGCCGCCTTGAATGCCGGTTCGGGGACGGGCGGTGGCCACGGCTCGCCGCGCTCCATCGCCAGCTCGCCGGGCGTCTTGATCGGCGGCTTGTCCGACGGGATGCGGCCACCGAAGTCGTCGAACATGGTGAGCCTGGGCCGCTTTTCCACGTCGGCGAAGATCCCTTCCAGCTCCGGGCGGTGCAGGGTCTCCTTCTCCAGCAGCTCGCCGGCCAGGGTGTCGAGGACGTCGCGATATTCGGTGAGGATCTCCCACGCCTCGGTGTGCGCCGCCTCGATCAGCTTGCGGACCTCGTCGTCGATGTCGCGGGCGACCTCGTGCGAGTAGTCGGCTTGGGTGCCCATGGTCCGGCCCAGAAACGGGTCCCCGTGCTCGGTGCCGTACTTCACGGCGCCGAGCTTGGAGCTCATCCCGAACTCGGTGACCATCGCGCGGGCCACCTTGGTGGCCTGCTCGATGTCGGACACCGCGCCGGTCGTCGGCTCGCGGAACACCAGTTCCTCGGCGGCGCGGCCGCCCATCGCGAATACCAGCTGAGCGATCATCTCCGAGCGGGTCCGCAGGCCCTTGTCCTCCTCGGGCACCGCCACCGCGTGCCCGCCGGTACGGCCCCGCGCGAGGATCGTGACCTTGTAAATCGGTTCGATGTCCGGCATCGCCCAGGCCGCCAGGGTGTGGCCGCCCTCGTGGTAGGCGGTGATCTTCTTTTCCTGCTCGCTGATGATCCGGCCCTTGCGGCGCGGCCCGCCGATCACCCGGTCCACCGCCTCTTCGAGCGCGGCGGTGGTGATGACGGTGCCGTTCTCCCGGGCGGTCAGCAGCGCCGCCTCGTTGATGACGTTGGCCAGGTCGGCACCGGTCATGCCGACGGTGCGCTTGGCCAGCCCGTTGAGGTCGGCGTCCGGGGCGATGGGCTTGCCCTTGGAATGCACCGCCAGCACCGCGCGGCGACCCGCCAGGTCCGGGTTGGACACCGGGATCTGACGGTCGAAGCGGCCGGGCCGCAGCAGCGCGGGGTCCAGGATGTCGGGCCGGTTGGTGGCCGCGATCAGGATGACGCCGGCGCGCGGGTCGAAACCGTCCATCTCGACCAGCAACTGGTTCAGCGTTTGCTCGCGCTCGTCGTGCCCACCGCCGAGGCCGGCGCCGCGCTGGCGGCCCACCGCGTCGATCTCGTCGACGAAGATGATGCAGGGGTTGTTCTGCTTGGCCTGCTCGAACAGGTCGCGCACCCGGGAGGCGCCCACACCGACGAACATCTCGACGAAGTCGGAGCCGGAGATGGTGAAGAACGGGACCCCGGCCTCCCCCGCCACGGCGCGGGCCAGCAGCGTCTTACCGGTTCCGGGTGGGCCGTAGAGCAGCACCCCCTTGGGGATCTTGGCGCCCAGGGCCTGATAGCGGCCGGGGTTCTGCAGGAAGTCCTTGATCTCGTAGAGCTCTTCGACCGCCTCGTCCACGCCCGCAACGTCGGCGAACGTCGTCTTGGGCATGTCCTTGTTGAGCAGCTTGGCGCGTGATTTGCCGAACCCGAAGCCCATTCGGGCGCCACCCTGCATGCGGGAGAACATCACGAACAGGCCCACCAGCAACAGCAGCGGAAGGACGTACACCAGCAGCTCGCCCAGAATGCTGCCCTGGTTGACGACCGTGCTGACCTTCGCGTTCTTCGCGCTCAGCGCGTTGAACAGGTCGACCGCGTACCCGCTCGGGTATTTGGTGATGACCTTGTCGGAGTTGTCGGTGTCGCCGTTGCCCTTCTTCAGGGTCAACCGCAGCTGCTGCTCGCGATCGTCGATCTGCGCGCTCTTGACGTTGTCGCCGTTGATCTGCGCCACCGCCACCGACGTGTCGACGGGCTTATAGCCGCGGGTGTCGTCGCTGAAGTAGAAGAACGACCAACCGAGCAGCACCACGACGGCAATCGCCGTGATGGTGCGGATAACGTTTTTCCGGTTCATCAATCATCGGCCGTGCCGGCCAGGTCCTTCCCCGATATTCACGCCGCTCGAAAAGTCCAGGTTACCGCTCGTGGCGATCGCCAGCCCCGGCAGAGCCGGGCGCAGCCGGATCGCCACCTCATCTGTGGATACGACATCTGTGGATATAACGACGGCGGGTTCCCGCCCAGCCGGGCGCTGGGGCGCGGGTTCCCGCCCAGCCGGGCACTCGGCGCAGTCGTCGGTCTCGTGATCATTCGTAATAGCGCGCCTCGACGACGTTGCCATCCGGATCGGCGAAGTAGTAGGCCTGCGGCGCCCAGCCGCGGGCCCCGAAATTGGGGCCCAGTCGCGCGCCGGTGTCCACTCCCGCCGCTTGCAGGCGAAGATCCAGCGCGTCATATTCAGACTTCGACAGCGCGAGGCAGACGTGGTTCACCGGGTGGCCGGCACTGCCGTGCACCCGCGTCAGCGACTCGACGCCGGCGACATCGCCAAGCGGCACCAAGTCGATGATCGAGTCCTCACAGACCCGCACGCTCGGGAAGGGCGAATCGCCGGCCTCGAACTCAGCGAACCGGACCGGCGCCAACCCGACCACCCTCGTATAGAAATCCATCGAGACGCGCGGATTCCTCGTCCAGAGGACGACGTGGTCGAGCCGCTTCATTCCCGGTCCCCCTTGCTTTCGCGCAACTGCGATGGCTTCACGGCGATATCTACCAGCCGACGAAAGCCGTTGGGATGCTATTCGCAATCAGCATGAATACTTCTCAGCCCCGGAGGGGTTGTGCTTTGGTGGCATGGTGCTCAAATCAACCGAACGGTTAGTGGAGACCAACGGTGTGCAGCTGCGGGTGACCGAGGCGGGCGAGCGCGGCGCACCCGTCGTGATTTTGGCCCACGGCTTTCCCGAACTGGCCTATTCGTGGCGCCACCAGATTCCGGTCCTCGCCGAGGCGGGTTACCGCGTGCTGGCGCCCGATCAGCGCGGCTATGGCGGCTCATCTCGTCCCGAAGCGGTCGAGGCTTACGACGTACACCAGCTCACGGCCGACCTTGTCGGTCTGCTCGACGACGTCGGCGCCGAACGCGCCGTATGGATCGGACACGACTGGGGTGCCGCGGTGGTGTGGAACGCCCCGTTGCTGCACCCGGATCGGGTCGCGGCCGTCGCCGCGCTCAGCGTGCCGGCGGTGCCCCGGCCGAAGTCGGCGCCGACGCAGGCATGGCGCAAGGCGTTCGGCGAGAACTTCTTCTACATCCTGTACTTCCAGGAGCCCGGCGTCGCCGACGCTGAGCTCAACGCCGACCCCGCCCGGACGATGCGGCGGATGATGGGCGGGTTGCGGACATCGGGTGACCCACTCACCGCGTCGCGGATGGTGGCCCCCGGTCCCGAAGGGTTCATCGACCGCCTTCCCGAACCGGACGCGTTGCCGGACTGGCTCAGCCAGGAGGAACTCGATCACTACGTCGCCGAGTTTTCTCGCACCGGGTTCACCGGCGGCCTGAACTGGTATCGCAACTTCGACCGCAACTGGGAGACCACTCCCGAGCTGGCCGACGCGAAAATTACTGTGCCGGCGCTCTTTATCGGGGGAACCGCCGACCCGGTGTTGACGTTCACCCGCGCCGACCGCGCGTCACAGTTGATCACCGGCCCCTACCGCCAGGTGATGATCGACGACGCGGGGCACTGGCTGCAGCAGGAAAGGCCCGACGAGGTGAACGCGGCCCTACTGGACTTCCTCAATGGATTGGAGTTGCGATGAGCGCGCCACTTCGCTTCGGTGTCTTCATCACACCGTTTCACCCGATCGGCCAATCCCCGACGGTGGCTTTGGAATACGACATGGAACGGGTGGTCGCGCTCGATCGGCTCGGTTACGACGAAGCGTGGTTCGGCGAGCACCACTCCGGAGGCTACGAGCTGATCGCCTGCCCGGAGGTCTTCATCGCGGCCGCCGCCGAGCGCACGAAACACATCCGGCTGGGCACCGGCGTGGTTTCGCTGCCCTACCACCATCCGCTGATGGTCGCCGATCGCTGGGTGCTGCTCGACCACCTCACCCGCGGCCGGGTCATGTTCGGCACCGGCCCCGGCGCGTTGCCGTCGGATGCCTACATGATGGGCATCGACCCGGTCGACCAGCGGCACATGATGCAGGAGTCGCTGGAGGCGATCCTCGCTCTGTTCCGCGCCGGTCCCACCGAGCGGATAGACCGCCACACCGACTGGTTCACGCTGCGCGACGCGCAACTGCATATCCGGCCCTACACCTGGCCCTATCCCGAAATCTCCACGGCGGCAATGATTTCTCCGTCCGGCCCGCGGCTGGCCGGTGCGCTGGGCACGTCGTTGCTGTCGTTGTCGATGTCGGTGCCCGGCGGCTACGCCGCGCTGGAAACCACTTGGGACGTGGTGCGCGAGCAGGCCGCCAAAGCCGGCCGGGACGAGCCGAACCGAGCCGACTGGCGTGTTCTGAGCATCATGCACATCGCGGACAGCCGTGAGCGGGCCATCGACGACTGCACCTACGGGCTGCAGGATTTCGCCAACTACTTCGGCGCGGCGGGGTTCGTCCCGTTGGCCAACACCGTCGAGGGCGCCCAGACGCCGCACGAGTTCGTCGAGGATTACGCGGCCAAGGGCAATTGCTGCATAGGAACCCCCGAGGACGCGATCGCCCACATCGAAGACCTGCTCGACCGCTCAGGCGGTTTCGGCACGCTGCTGATGCTGGGCCACGACTGGGCCTCCCCCGAGGCGACGTATCACTGCTACGAGCTGATGGCGCGCAAGGTGATCCCCCATTTCAAGGGACAGCTGACGGCGTCGCGCTCGTCGCACGACTGGGCCAAGGGCAATCGTGACCAATTGATCGGCCGAGCCGGTGAGGCCGTGGTGAAAGCCATCACCGAGCACGTCGACGAACAGAAGGGGGTGAAAAGCTGATGCGCGCTGCGGTATTGCGAGACGGCCGGATGGTCTGTCGGGATGACGTGCCGGATCCCGTGCCCGAGGCCGGGCAGGTGCTCGTCGGCGTGCAGGCGTGCGGGATATGCGGTTCGGACCTGCATTTCGCGGCGCACGGCGCACACGTGCTTCAGATGAGCGATCGGGTGGCCGGCGAAGCGGGCGGCATGCACGTCGACCTGAACCACGACGTCTTCATGGGGCACGAGTTCAGCGCCGAGGTCCTCGAGGCCGGGCCCGGCACCGAAACCCACCCGCCGGGAACGCTGGTCACCTCGCTTCCGGTGCTGTTGTCCGCCAAGGGCGTCGAGCCAATCGTCTACAGCAACAGCACAATCGGTGGTTACGCCGAACGCATGCTCCTTTCGGCGCCGCTGCTGCTGCCCGTCCCGAACGGCCTGGACTTCAAACATGCGGCCCTGACCGAACCCATGGCGGTGGGGTTGCACGCCGTCAACAAGTCCAACATCGCCCCCGGCGAGACAGCCCTGGTCATCGGGTGCGGCCCGATCGGCATCGCGATCATCGCCGCCCTACGCGCGCGCGGCGCCGAAAATGTTGTGGCGTCCGATTTTTCGCCAAAGCGCCGCGAACTGGCCGCTGCCATGGGCGCCCACCAGACGCTGGACGCCGCGCAGGGCTCGCCGTTCGACTCCGTCAAGCCCGCGGTGGTGTTCGAGGCGGTCGGAGTGCCCGGCATCATCGATGACGTCCTGCTCCGGGCCCGGCCGGGCACCCGCCTGGTGGTCGCCGGCGTTTGCATGCAGCCCGACACCGTGCATCCGTTCTTCGCGATTGCCAAAGAGATCAATGTTCAGTTCGTCCTTGCCTACACACCGGAGGAGTTCACCGACTCGCTGCGCGCGCTGGCCGAGGGTGACATCGACGTGAGCCCGCTGATCACCGGGGAGGTCGGCCTGGACGGGGTCGGCGCCGCCTTTGACGAACTCGCCGACCCCGAACGGCACTGCAAGGTTCTGGTCACCCCGTAACCAGCTGTCAGGCCCAGCTGGATCCGACGGCGCTGTCGGTGCCGGCCATGTTGCTGCCCGCGGTTTGCACTTTCTGCCCGTGGGTGTTGGCCTGCTCGTAGATCACCTGGAAGTTGCGGCCCAGCTGGATGATGAACTCCTGGCACGCCGCCGAACCGGCACCTCCCCAAAAGTCGCCGGCGGCAAGCACATCACGGACGATGGCCTGGTGTTCGGCCTCCAACGACGCGGCCTGTGCGCGAATGGTGGCCCCGTGGGCATCGACATCGCCGAATTGATAGTTGATCGTCATGTTGAACGTCTCCTGTTGGTAGAGGGGTTGATTGGTGGATTAGCTGCCCAGGACCTGCTGGGAGGCCTGCTCTTGCTGCTCGTAGTTGTCGGCGTCACGAACCAGCCCGTCCCGCACGCCGTGCAGCATGTTGACGATGTTGCGGAACGCTTGATTCATCTGGCCCATGGTGTCGTACGACGTCGCCTCGGCGGTTCCGCTCCAGCCCGCGCCGGAGATGTTCTGCGACGACGCCCACATCTTGCGGGCCTCGTCCTCCACCGTTTGGGCGTGGACCTCGAAGCGGCCCGCCATGTCCCGCATTGCGTGCGGATCGGTCATGAATCGTGTTGTCATTGATACTCTCCTTCGAAAGTGGTTGTTGGTTGCGAAGTTTGGTCACCGATATGTCGAGAGCGCTCCTTCCGTCATCCGACCACGCGCGGCAATACGCTTGCGGGAGCCGGCATGGTGCCGCCGAATCCGCGCATCTCCATACCGCCCACTTGGGCCGCGGAGCTGCTCGAGGGCCGCAGCATTCGAGCCGCAGCGCCGGCACCCGCCAGTGGTGCGCCGGCCGGCGCGCCAGCTTCGGGAGTCGCCGCGGTCCAGCCGGGCGGGACCGACAGGCCTCCGACGGGGGTGGCCTGGCCCATGGCCGCCGACGGCATCAGCCGCGCGGGCGCCAGCCTCTCCGGAGCTTGCATCAGCGGCTGGGCGGGGATGAAACGTTGCATCCCGGACATCGCCCCCGGGGAGAAGGAGCCGGATGCGGGCATGCCGCCGGCCAGGGCGGCGCTGGATGCGGGCACCCCGCCCAGTGCCGTCGTCCCGGCGCCGCCCCCCTGGCCGAAGGGCATGCCGAGTAGGTCGGTGAAGCTGCTGATCGCCGATGGGAAGCCGCTCGCCAGCGACGAGGCGGGCGAATTGAGCGTCGAGGTCAGCCCCATGCCCGCTTGAGTCGCCATTCCCTGGGTGACGCCCTGCATAGCGGCCCCGGCGGAGGTGGTGGGCGGAGCGACCGCCATCGGCGCGAGCATGGCCGCCGCCGACGAGGCGCCGGCATAGGCGTACATGGCCATGGCGTCCTGGGCCCACATCTCGCCGTACTGCGCCTCGGTGGCCGCGATCGCCGGGGTGTTTATCCCCAGGAAGTTGGTCGCGACGAGCTGCATCAACAGGGCCCGATTGGCGGCGATGAGCGGCGGCGGCACGGTGGCCGCGAACGCCGCCTCGTGTGCCACGGCCGCCGCCGTCGCCTGCATCCCCGCCTGCTCGGCCTGCGCGGCCGTGGCGTGCATCCAGGCCACGTAGGGAGCGGCGGCCGCGGCCATCGCCATCGACGACGGGCCCTGCCAGCCGGATTCGGTGAGGTCGAGAATCACCGTCCCGTAGCCCGTCGCGGCTGAACGCAGTTCCGCGGCCAGCACCTCCCAGGCCATCGCGGCCGCCAGGATCGACGCCGGCCCCGGTCCTGCGTACATCAGGCCGGAATTGATCTCCGGGGGCATCGCACCGAAATCCATGACTAATTCCTCTCTTTCCGTGGTTGCGCTATGCCAGCGCCGGCACGGGCTTCGGGCTGGCGGCGGCTTTGATGGCCGCGTGCGCGTGCACGACGTGCTCGCCGGGCGTGCCGGCAGGCAGGTGCATCGGGGCGACGTGTTCGGCGGGCAAGGCCGGCGCCAGGTCGGCGGCCGCGAGCGGCATCCGGTGGATAGGCGCCGTCGGCGCCAGCTGCGCAGGCGAGATGTGCTGACCGGCCCCCAAATCCGCGGCACCCAGCGGCATCCGGTGGATAGGCGCCGTCGGCGCCAGCTGCGCAGGCGAGATGTGCTGACCGGCCCCCAAATCCGCGGCACCCAGCGGCATCCGGTGGATAGGCGCCGTCGGCGCCAGCTGCGCAGGCGAGATGTGCTGACCGGCCGCCAAATCCGCGCCCGCGACATTCTCGGCGGGCGCCGGGCGGGCGGGCGCCACGTGCTCGAGATGCTGGGCGGGCGCCACGTGCGCGGGCGCGAGGTGCTCGGCGGGAGTTGCCGGGTGACGGCCGTAGTCGGCGTTGGCATAGCCGCCGTGCTGCGGTGCCATGTGACGGCCGTAGTCGGCGTTGGCATAGCCGCCGTGCTGCGGTGTCATGTGGCCGCCGTAGTTGCCGCCGCCGCGCCAACCCTGGCCGAGGGGCGTCGCCGCCGCGAGTGGGCCGGGAGCGGCGGGGCCTGCGCCGGCGGGGACGCCGGGCACCGGCCGGCCGGGGACGGTCGGGGTCACGCGGTTCGGCGCAGCCGGCGCAACCCGGGTGTGCATCGCGGGTGCTGGACGGGCAGGCGCGACGGGGGCCATGCGCGCGGGCGCCAGGTGACCACCCGCGGCCTGCGTCGCATTGGCTGCCTCGGTGGCCGAATACGAATCGGCACTCAGGCCCAGGGCTTTGATGAACTGCTCGTGGATCATGCTCGCCTCGGCGCTGATCGCCTGATATTGCTGGCCGTAACCGGCGAAGGCGGCCGCGGTCATGACCGAAACTTCATCGGCCGCCGGCGGGACCACGCCCGTGATCGAAAACCCGGCCATCGAGTTGGCCGCGGCCACCGCGGCGCCGATCGCCTGCAGCTGGCCGGCTGCGGCTGACAGCAGCTCCGGGTCGGTGGTCAGGAACGACATGTGTCTTCTCCTCGTGCGATGCCGGATTTCGGCTTGGTTTGTCGTACTTGGTGACACTATGTCATAAATAAGGAATCTATGTCCAGTCTTCGGTCGCGATTTCTTGGTTTCGGCTTATAACTCGCAGGTGGAGACGGTTTGCCCGTCTTTCTGCACCGGGTTACTCTGGGTGGATGCCACGAACGAACGCCGCGGGCTGGGGGCTGAGGCGCCTGCTCGAGGCGACGCTGAACCGCGACATCACCGTCGAGCAGTTGCGCGACGCCTGCGGTGTCACCAAAGGACGCTGGTACGGGGCCGGCGGGCGCGCCAACGCCGACGACTTCCCCGACGCCGAGGAGGCCCGGCGCGCCGCGCACGCGTTCGGGCTGAGCGCCACCTGGCTGCAGGTTGAACTCGGCCTGATCACGCCGGAAGACGTGCACGGAGCCCTGGCTGATGGGCAGTCGCTGGACCCTTTCCGGGCCACCACCCGACAGCGAGTGCTGATGCCGAATCCGACGCCGGACGCCTCGCCCGGCTAGTCGTCGTCGGCTGACGGTTGTTTGTCGGCGCCACCGGCTATGATCGAACACATGTTCGAGATAGCGCCTGACCCCGCCTCCCTGGTGAAGGTGATCGAGTCGACGCACCGGCAGGAAGCAGAGCTGGTGGCCCGGAGAATGGCCGCGGTAGCGGCGCTGCTGCGGCATCGTACGGCCGCCGCCGGGGCGCCGGAGCGCCCGCGCGAATATGCGGCGATCGACGCGTTCGAGCAGACCGCCGCCGAGGTCGCCGCCGCGATGAACCTCTCGCCCGTCGCGGCCAGCTATGTGGTGTCGTACGCGGAGGCGCTGGACACCCGGTTGCCGAAGATCGGGGCCCTGCTCGCGGCGGGCCGGACGGACTGGCGCACAGCGCGCCTGATCATCACCCGCACCGATCTGGTGACCGACGAGAACCTGATCGCCGATATCGACCAATCGCTCGCCGAACGCATCGGCAACTGGCACGGGTGGTCCAAGCAGCGCATCGTCAACGCCGTCGACGCCGCGGTCCGGGCCACCGATCCCGACGCCGCGCGCGAGCGCCACGTTGCCGCCCAGGACGACCGCCACGTCGCAATCAGCACCAGAGACGACGGGATGGCCGACATCTACGGGTCGGTCGCCGCCACGGCCGCAACCGCCTTTGACCGACGGCTCTCACAGCTTGCCAAGCAGGTGTGCCCGACGGACCCGCGGACGCTGGACCAGCGCCGGGCCGACGCACTCGCCGCGCTGGCCGAGGGCCGCGGGCTGGCCTGCGCCTGCGGAGAACCGGAGTGCCCCAACCGACCCGGTGGCCGCGGCCCGGATCGAGGGGCCGCGGCGCAGGTGGTCATCAACGTGGTGGCCAGCGAGCAGACCGTCTACGCCGGTGGCGGTGAGCCCGGCTACCTGGAGGGCTACGGCGTCATCGACGCCGAGCAGGTGCGCCGATTGGCGGCCGCGGCATCCGTACTCGTCGCAGATCCGGTGACGAGTACGGTCGAGGCGTTGCGCTACCAACCATCCGCGGCCTTGGAACGGGCCGTCCGGTGCCGCGATCTCACCTGCCGCTTCCCCGGGTGCAGCCGGCCGGCCGTCGTCTGCGACCTCGACCACACCATTCCGTTCAACCACCAGAACCCGGCGGCCGGCGGGCGGACCGTCGCGGAAAACCTGAAATGTCTTTGCCGACAACATCATCGGCTCAAAACTTTCGGTGGCTGGCGCGATGAGCAGCTGGCTGACGGCACCGTGATCTGGCGGTCGCCTGCGGGACGGACTTACCGCACGTCGCCCGCCGGTGCCGACCTGTTCCCCCAGACGGCCCGTCCGGCCTGCTCACCACCTGTGCTTGCGAGACGGACCCGATCGCAGCAACGCAGCGCGCGAATCACTCAGGCGCGCAACCACAACCGGGTACAACGGCCGATCAACGAAGCGCGGCGAGCGCTGGAGGAGGCCCGGCAACAGGAAATCGCAGCACGCAAGTTTCGTAACCACATGCGCGACATGCTCTTTCTGTTCAAAGGCGCGCCGAGCACCAGCCCCTTCTGCACCTGGGTGAATGATCCCAAAGAACCGGAAGAACTACCGCCGGACTGGATTCCCGATGAGCCGGCCCCACAGGCCCTGCCCGACGATCCGCCGTTCTGACGCGCGCCCGCGCGCGGCATACGAATCAGCCTCCCGCCGGTGGCTGAGCGATGACGGTGGGCTTGAAACCGTATCGCGGCGCGACAAAGTGGGCTGCCGCACTGCGTCCGGTCCCGGCGCCGGGCATCATCGGCACTCCACCCACCGCGTTCGTGGCGGGTTCGACAGCCGCTGCGGCAGTGCCGCCGTTGAGCGCCACGGTGACGGGTGCCGTCGGCGCCGCGCTCGCCCATGCCCCTGGCACCGATAACCCGCCGATCGATGCCGCCTTGCCGACGGCGCCGCCGATCGCGCCGATCGAGCCCACGCCCGCGCCCGGAATGGCGGCGGGCAGAACCGCCTCGGCCGCTTTGGCGGTGCCCTCGGCGGCGGACTTCGCGGCGGGCATCATGCCCTGGGCGATGCCTTGCATGTCTTTGAACGAGGTGGTGAATAGCCGTATCGGCGAGATCAATCGGATGAACGCGTCAAAGGGCGTGCTGGCGTCCAGGGTCTGCGACCCGGTCAGACCCTCCAACAGGTCACCCAATGGACCGCCCACCACTATCCCGTCTCCCTCGGGGTTCAGCCCGATCATCCCGCCAAGGGAAAGCGCGGGATTCGCCGGCGGATCGCTCGTCAACCCGGCCAGCGACGACAGCGTCTGAGGCACCGCGTCGAGCACCTGTGCGTTGTCGCTTGCGCCGACGCCGGCCGCTTGGGCCACCGCAGCCGCCTGGCCGGCGACCCCGGCCGGGTTGGTAGCGGGTGCCGCCGGTTCGAAGGGTGGCAGCGTCGAGGCCGCGGCCGACGTACCGGCGTATCCGTACATCGCGGCGGCGTCTCGCGCCCACATCTCGCCGTATTGCGACTCGGTCGCCGCGATTGCCGCGGTGTTCTGGCCAAGAACGTTCGTCGCCATCAACTGCGCCAACAACGCCCTATTCGCCGCGACCACCGCCGGGGGCACCGTTTCGGCGAACGCGGCCTCATAGCCCCCCGCTGCAGCCACGGCTTGAGCGCCGGCCTGTTCCGCCCGCCCGGCCGTACCGCGTAGCCACGCCACTTGCGGTGCGGCCGCAGCCAGCATTGACGACGCAGCCGGCCCCTGCCACGGTCCGTCGGTAAGGCCCGTGATCACCGACCCATAGGAGGCCGCCGCGGAATGCAGCTCGGCAGCCAGCCGGTCCCATGCCACCGCAGCGGCCAGGAGGGGCCCCGATCCCGGCCCCGAGTACATCAGGGCGGAGTTGATCTCAGGCGGCAACTGCGCGAAATCCAGCATTGCCTTTCCGCCTAACCGACCGCGGCAGCGTTGGCCGCCTCCGTTGCGGCGTACGAACCGGCGCTGATGCCGAGCGTTGTCGCCAGCTGCTCACGAACACTCGCGGCCTCAGCACTGATCTCCTGGAAGAGCTGTGCGTGCCAGGAGAACTGGGCCGCAGTCAATATCGACACCAGATCGGCGGCGGCGGGCGCCACGCCGGTTGTCGGGACCACTACGGCCGAATTTCCCTCCCGCACGGCCGCGTTGATGCCGTGCAGCTCAGCGGCGGCCACATCCATCATCTCCGGTCGGGCCATCATGAACGACATTTCCCCTCCTCAAAAGTCCATCATTGCAACAGCTTTCAGCGCCTGTGATTGGCGCCGAGTCAGACGTCTCGACACGCTAGGGCAGCGATGTCCACGGATGACAGCCCCGGAGACGCCAATTCATCGCCGAGTCGATAACTGTTCACTTAGCTGGCTGATTACCCCGCAAACATATGCTTTTGACATGAAATTGATTGTGAACCAATATGTTTGGAGTCATATATGTACTTATATGTGGCGCCGTAAAGGCCCAGACATGGTTTGCCACGGCTAAGTCAGAGCGGCGGTTGAGACCAAATGTGTTTCGGCACAGCATTATTCGAGTCGCCGGTGCTCCGCAGGGGAGCTGCCGCGACCGGCCCGTAGCATCGGCGGGTCCCGGGCGGCTAGGGTGCCAGTCATGCCGGCCGCAACGAACGCCCCGAGATTTTCCCGCAAGTTGATCGCCTTGGCCGCCGCCGGGCTGGCAGCGGCCACGCTGTCGGCATGCGATTCCCCGCCGTCGGCGCCCGCCCCCGGGGTCAACCCCCGTCAGGTCACCGTCTTCGGGTCCGGGCAAGTCCAGGGCGTCCCGGACACGTTGACCGCCGACGTCGGCATCGAATTCACGGCGCCCGACGTGACCGCCGCGATGAACCAGACCAACGACCGTCAGCAAGCGGTCATCAACGCGCTGGCCGGCGCCGGCGTCGACCGCAAGGACATCAGCACCACCGAGGTCACGCTGCAGCCGCAGTTCAGCAACCCCGAGCCCAACGGCACCGCGACCATCACCGGTTACCGCGCCACCAACGCCATCGCGGTCAAGATCCACCCGCCCGACGCCGCGTCGCGGATGCTGGCCCTCATCGTGGGCACCGGCGGCGATGCCACCCGGATCAAGTCGGTCAGCTACTCCATCGCCGATGACGCGCAGCTGGTGAAGGATGCGCGCGCGCGAGCGTTCAACGACGCCAAGAACCGCGCCGAACAGTATGCCCAGCTGTCCGGGCTCCGGTTGGGCAGGGTGCTGTCCATTTCGGAGGCCACCGAGCCGACGGCGGGCGGGCCGCCGGCGCCACCGAGGGCCATGCCGAGCGCGGTCCCGCTGGAACCGGGCCAGCAGACAGTGAGCTTTTCGGTGACCGCCGTGTGGGAGCTGGACTAGTGGCGATCGCCTAGCCGGGCGCGGCGGGTCGCCACCAACGAACTCGAGGCGATCGCAAGCGCGGCGTAGCCGGGCGCGGACCTACTGCTGGTAGACCCTGGGGTCCAGGGTGCCGATGTACGACAGGTCGCGGTAGCGCTCGTCGTAGTCCAGGCCGTAGCCCACGACGAAGTCGTTCGGGATGTCGAAGCCCACGTAGGCGATGTCGACGTTGGCGCCCTTCGCGTCCGGCTTGCGCAGCAGCGTGCACACCCGCAGCGAGCGCGGATGGCGGCTGGTGAGGTTGCGCAGCAGCCACGACAGCGTCAGCCCCGAGTCCACGACGTCCTCGACGATCAGCACGTCGCGGCCCTGGATGTCGCGGTCCAAGTCCTTCAGAATCCGCACCACGCCCGACGACGAGGTCGAGGATCCATAGGAGCTCACGGCCATGAACTCGAACTGGGTGGGCACCGGGATCGCCCGCGCCAGGTCGGTGACAAAGATCACAGCGCCCTTGAGCACGGTGATCAGCAGCAGATCCTGACCGGTCTCGGTCACGACGTCGCGGTATTGCCCACCGATCTCCTCGCCGAGTTCGGCGATTCGCGCCTGGATCTGCTCGGCGGTCAGCAGAACCGACTTGATGTCCCCCGGGTACAGCTCCACGGGCTGCGGGGGGGTGATCGCCGAGGAGATCTGGGCCACGCCCACAGCGTGCCACGCCAACGGCCGAAAAACCAACGGCGACCCCGGTATTGCGCCTATCGGTCGGGCTTTTCAACCGGTTCACGCCACAGGGAGAGCACGCCGTCGCGCCGCCCAGCGATCAGCCGCTCGTCGCGCAGGGCCGAACCGACCGCCACCCCGCCCTGCCCGCGCCAGGCCGTGACAAGCGCGTCGACGCCGCGAATCTGCTTGTCGGTCAGGCCGGTTGCGCCACCCGCCAGGAGCCAGCCGCGGATCACCCGGCGCCGCACCGGGGCGGGCATCCCGGCCAGGGCCTGCGTCTGCAGCCCCGCACCCGCCTTCGCCTCGGGCAGCGCCTGGGCGGCGAGCGCGTCGATGAGCTCGGTGTCCTCGCGCAGCGCCGTCGCCGTGCGGGCCAGCGCCTCGGCCACGCCGCCGCCCAGCACGTCCTCCAGCAGCGGCAGCACGTCGAGGCGCAGCCGGGTCCGGGTGAAGCGGCGGTCGGTGTTGTGTGGATCCTGCCAGGCGGTCAGGCCCAGCTCGCCGCACGCGGCATGGGTCACGGCGCGCCGCACCCCCAACAACGGCCGGCCCCACGGCGAGTCGTACGGCCGCATCCCGGCGATCGACCGCACGCCCGACCCGCGGCCCAGCCCGAGCAGCACCGTCTCCGCCTGGTCGTCGAGCGTGTGGCCCAGCAGCACCGGGCCGGCGTGGTATGCGCTCAAGGCGGCGTAGCGGGCGGCGCGGGCGGCGGCCTCGGGTCCGCCCTGGTTGCCCACGTGCACTCGAACCACTTGCGCCGCAACACATCCCAAGCTGACGGCTTGCGCCCGCGCGCCTTCCGCGACGGCGGCGGAGTCGGGTTGCAGGCCGTGGTCGACGATCACCGCGGTGGTGGGCCGCAGCTGGGCAGCCACCGCGGTCAGCGCCAGGGAATCCGGGCCGCCCGACAGTGCCACGCACCACTGCTCGGCCGTGGCGACATGCGCCTTGATGAATTCCTCGACAGCCGCGCGCAGCTGCCCTACAGCACCCTGTCGATCCATCGCTGGGGTTCCTCGATCTCGGCGGGAACGGGCAACGTCTCGGGCCCGGTCCAGATGGCGTTGAACCGCTCCATGCCGACCCGCCCCACCACGTGGTCGACGAACGCCTTGCCCCGCGTGTACTGGCTGAGCTTGGCGTCAAGGCCCAGCAGGGCGCGCACCAGCCGCTGCAGGGGCGGTTGCTTGCGGTTGCGGCGCTCGTCGAATCGGCGGCGGATGGTGGTCACCGACGGCACCACCATGGGCCCGACCGCATCCATCACGTGGTCGGCGTGGCCCTCCAGCAGCGTGCCGAGCACCAGCAGCCGATCGAGCGCCTGCCGCTGGGGCTCTGACTGCACCGCGCGCACCAGGCCGACGATTCCCGACGAGCCGCCATCGGCCGCCCAGTTGCCGCGGTTGCGGACGTAATCGGCGAGCCGGCTCGCCACCTGCGCCACGTCCTCTCCTGCGTCCCGCGTCAACACGGACAGGGCCTGGGACATGTGCTCGGACAGCCACGGGTTGGCGGTGAACTGCACCCGATGGGTCACCTCGTGCAGGCAGACCCACAACCGGAAGTCCGAGGGCGCGACGCGCAGTTGCCGCTCGACGGCGATGACGTTCGGATACACCAGCAGCAGACAGCCCTCTTTGGCGGCCGCGAACGGGTCGTACTGACCGAGGATTCCCGACGAAACGAACGCCAGCACCGCCCCGGTCTGCGCCCCGGTGACGCGGCCGGTGAAGAAGCCCCGCGGCTTCTCGGCCCCGTTCATCATCACCCGCATCGACTCCGCCGCCGCGGCGATCCACTCCGGGCGGTCGACGATCCGGGCGGCGGGAACGACGCCGTCGGTCACCAGCCCGGTGACCTCACGAACGGGCGGTTCGGCCTTGGCGGCCGACCTGGTGAGCTCGTCGATCACCTGGCGCCGGGTGTACTCGCTCGACGGCGGCCCCGGCCGGGCCAACCGCCGGCCGACGGTGGCGGCGAAGCCCCAGTCGACGGCGGTACCGAGTGTCAGCTCCGAGGACGCGCTCATGAGCACCCGCACGACCACAGCTTGGTGGCCAGGGCGTCCATCACGTTGCGGCCGTTGGGTCCGGCGGCGTTGGAGATGAAGGCGAACGTGAGCACCCGTCCGCTGCGGTCGGTGAGCACCCCGGCCAGGGCGTTGACGGCGGTCAGCGAGCCGGTCTTCGCGCGCAGCCAGCCGGCCGGCCCTTGATTGGACGCCGCGTCGGTGAACCGGTCGCCCAGCGTCCCGCTGCCGGCGGCGATCGGCAGCAGGTCCAGCAGCGCGCGCAACGCCGGCTGGTCGGGTCCCGCGGCGGCCTGCAGCACGCCGTCGAGCGTCTTGGCGGTCAACCGGTCATCGACCGACAGCCCACTGGAGTCCATCAGCGCGACGCCGCCGGTGTCGACGTGCGCGGTGCTCAACCGGTTGGTCACCGCGTCGGCCGCGCCGGCGAAGCTGCGCGGCCGGTTGATCGCGGCCGCCACCTCGCGGGCGATGCATTCGGCCATCACGTTGTCGGAGTGGTCCATCATCTCGGACAGCCGCTGGACCAAGGGCGCGGACTGCACGACGGCCAGCTGCCGCGCCCCCGACGGAGCCGTCGCGATCGTCACCGCCGCTGGGTCCAGGCCCAGCGCCTTGGCCAATTCCCGCCCGGCGTCGAGCGCCGGCGTCCGGGACCGCCGGGAATTGACGGTGCTCGGCTGGATGCGCCCGGCGTCGATCATCACCGACTCGATCGGCGCGATGTCGCCGTTGTCGACGTCGGCGACGTCCCAGCCCTGCGCCATCGTCGGCCCGCTGAACGCCGAGGTGTCCACCTGCACCGCGGTCGGCGTCACGCCGCTGCGGCGGATCTGCTCGACGAGGTCGCTGAGCCGGGCCGACCCGCGGTACCAGGTGTCCACGCCGGGCGGCGCCGCCGACAGCGCGGGGTCGCCCGCACCGACCAGCACGACGGGCCCCTGCGCGTCCTGGCTGCCGGCCACCACCCGCGTGCTGATCCGGGCCTGCCGGTCCAGGGTCAGCAGGGCCGCGGCCGCCGTCAGCACCTTGTTGGTCGACGCCGGAACGAGCGGCATGTCGTCCGCGACCTGCCAGAGCTCTTTGCCGGTGATGGCATCGGTGACCCGACCACCGAGCCTGCCCAGGTTCGGATCGGCCGCGATGGCCGCCAGCGCCGCTGTCACCCCGGCGGGGCTGGGCGTCTCGGCCGTGTCGCTGACCGGGACCATTCCCGGCTTGACCGTCGGCGCGTGCGGAGGCGGTATGGGCGCGTGCGAATTGATGCCGCCATGCCCCGCGGAGGTGAAAAACGTCGCCGCCGCCACCACGGCGGCGACAAACGCCAGCACAGCCAACCCGACGAACACATGGGTGGATTTTTGCCAGCGAGTGAAACCCATCGCTCTCCTGACTCTCTTCAACCCATTCTGCCGAATCCGGCGCACAGGCCTCGACTAGGGTGATGCCCGACGCAACGGACCACCGCGAAACGCCCAGATCTAAGGAGCGCAGAGTGCAATTCGACGTGACCATCGAGATTCCGAAGGGCCAGCGCAACAAGTACGAGGTCGATCACGAGACGGGCCGCGTCCGTCTGGACCGCTACCTGTACACCACGATGGCCTATCCCGCCGACTACGGCTTCATCGAGGACACCCTCGGTGATGACGGCGACCCGCTGGACGCGATGGTGCTGCTGCCGGAGTCGGTTTTTCCCGGCGTCATCGTCGAGGCGCGCCCGGTGGGCATGTTCCGGATGGTCGACGAGGCCGGCGGCGACGACAAGGTGCTGTGCGTGCCGGCCGGCGACCACCGCTGGGACCACATCCAGGACATCGGCGATGTGCCGGAGCACGAACTGGATGTGATCAAGCACTTCTTCTCGCAGTACAAGGCGCTGGAGCCGGGCAAGTTCGTCAAGGCGGCCGACTGGGCCGACCGTGCCGCAGCCGAAGCGGAGGTGCAACGCTCGGTGGAACGCTTCAAGGCGGGCGGGCACTGACCGCATTGACGCTCGCGGCGTAACCGCGCGCCGATTTCCGGTGGCATCCTGGCGAGGTGACCCCTGTGTGGCATTTCGCCGCCAACTTCTGGTGGCTGGTTTTTCCGCTGGGCGGTGCGATCGGCGGAGGGCTTCGGGCCATTGCCGCCGCGAACGAGCGGCGGGCTGAGCGCCGGCTGGAACGGTACCGGCTGAAGCAGCAAGCCAAGATCGCGGTGGCCGAGGCCTCGGGCCGGGCGCGGACCAACGAGGAAAACGATCGGCGCGAGATCGCCAAACTCGTTGCGGCACACGACCGTACCGACGCCCGGTGGTTCGACTATGAGGTCGATGTCGCGCGGCTGCTGGACTTTCCGATGATGACCGACATGCGGGCTCCGCTGACCATCGCGTTCCATCGGGCGAAGCGACACGCGGACCTGCTGCGGCCGGAACCGCCCGAGGGGCTGGTCGGCAACCGCGACGCGCTCGTGGAATACCGCGACGCCGTCCACGAGTACATCAGTGCCTTCGAGATCGCCGAGGCCGAGGCGATTCGCCGCCGTCGCAGCGACTTCTCGGCGGACGAGCAACAACGGATGGCGCGGGCCCTGAGCTTGCTGCATTTGGCCCAGGACGACGCGGCCACCCGCGAGGAACGACAGAATGCCTACGCGCGTGCCGGCAAGGAACTGGACGGCCTGATCGTGCTGCCGGCCCCCGCGCGGGCCGGCATCGAACGGCGCATCGCCGGCCAGATCGAGGCCTAACCGGCCACCGCGGCGGCCTTGGCCTGGCGCCGATTGCGCAGCACGCTCCAGCCCAGCGCCGCCCCGATGAACACCACACCCACCGAGGCGGTGACCGGGTCGGGCACCTCGAACCGCGGTTCGATCGACAGCAGCATGATCACCGCCAGCACCCCGATGGCCCAATGCGCGCCGTGCTCGAGGTACACGTACCGGTCCAGCGCGTCCTGCTTCACCAGGAAGATCGTGATGGACCGGACGAACATCGAGCCCACCAGACCGAGCCCCAGCGCGATGACGACCGGGTCCGAGGTGATCGCGAAGGCGCCGGTGACCCCGTCGAACGAGAACGCCGCGTCGAGGACCTCGAGGTAGAGAAACAGGGTCAGGCCGGCCTTGCCGACCGCCGTGCCCGCCGACGCCGCCTCGATGTCCGGCGGCCGAAACGCCCGGCTCAACCCGTTGACCAACAGGTACGTCACCAGGCCCGCCAACCCGGCGGTGAGCACGGTCGCGCGCTCGTCGCCGGAGTGCGTCAACCCTGTGCCGACCAGGATCAGCGCGGCCGCGGTCACCGCCACCGGCACCTGGCCCAGCCGCCCGATGCGGGCGAACGGGATCTCGATCCACTTGAGCCACTTGATGTCTCGGTCGTGGAAAACGAAGTCCAGAAACAGCATCAACAGGAAGGTGCCGCCGAACGCCGCGATCTGCGGATGCGCGGCGCCGATCAGCTTTTCATAGCTGGGCGAGCCGTCGGGGAATTCCAGCGCGCCGTGCGGCGGCGGATGCGTCGCCAGCTCCATCGCGCGAACGGGGTCGAGGCCGGCCGTGGCCCAAACGATCAGCAGCGGGAAGAGCAGCCGCATGCCGAACACGGCGATGAGGATCCCGACGGTCAGAAACATCTGCCGCCAGAACGGGCTCATCTGCTTGAGGATCGCGGCGTTGATGATGGCGTTGTCGAACGACAGCGACACCTCGAGGGTGGCCAGCACCAGCAGTAAGAAGAGGTCCCGCAGGCCGCCGTGGGCATATCCGACCGCGAGGGCCGCCACGGTGACCAACAGCGAGATCCCGAAGATGCGCAAGGCGGCCAAGGTCCTTTCCGACAGCCGCCCACGATAGCGAACCCCGGTCGCCGCCGCAGACCGGCCTCCACGGCCACTTACTATTTACAGATTGTGGCGATGCCCGAAGTCGGCGGTACCCAAGCCCCCACCGGCGCCGGTCCGACCACGCGCGGCAGCGTGGCCCGGGTCGCCACCGCGACGGCCGTGACCGCGCTGTGCGGTTACGCGGTGATCTACCTGGCCGCCCGTGACCTGGCCCCGGGCGGCTTTTCGGTGTTCGGGGTGTTCTGGGGGGCGTTCGGCCTGGCCACCGGCGCCGCTTTCGGGCTGATGCAGGAGACCACCCGGGAGGTCCGCTCGACCCGCCACCTCGCGGCGGCGTCGCCGGGCGTGGACGAACCGCGAACCCACCCGCTGCGGGTGGCCGCCCTGCTCGGCGTGGGTGCGGCCGTCGTGATCGCCGGCAGCTCGCCGCTGTGGGGCGGGCGGGTCTTCATCGAACAACGCTGGCTGTCGGTGGCGCTGCTGAGCGTCGGGCTGGCCGGCTTCTGCGTGCACGCCGCCCTGCTGGGCATGCTGGCCGGCACCGATCGGTGGACGGGGTACGGCGCGCTGATGGTGACCGACGCGGTCCTTCGGGTGACCGTCGCCGCGGCCACCGTGCTGGTCGGCTGGCGCCTGGTCGGCTTCCTGTGGGCCACCGTCGCGGGCGCGGGCGCCTGGCTGATCATGCTGGCGGCCTCCCCCTCGGCGCGGGCCGCCGCCCGTCAGCTGACGCCCGGTGGCACCCAGACCTTCCTGCGGGGCGCCGCCCATTCGATCACCGCCGCCGGCGCCAGCGCGGTTCTGGTGATGGGATTTCCGGTGTTGCTGAAGCTGACCAGCAACGAGCTGGGGGCCGAAGGCGGGGTCATCATCCTCGCCGTGACGTTGACGCGGGCGCCGCTGCTGGTGCCGCTGACGGCCATGCAGGGCAACCTGATCGCGCATTTCGTCGACGCGCGCAGCGACCGGCTTCGTGCCCTGATCGCCCCGGCCGGGATCATCGGCGGCGTCGGCGCGGTGGGGGTGGTGACGGCCGGCGTCGTGGGGCCGTGGCTGCTGCGGGTCGCCTTCGGGCCGCAGTACCAGGCCAGCGGCGCGCTGCTGGCCTGGTTGACGGCCGCCGCGGTTGCGATCGCCATGCTGACGCTCACCGGTTCCGGCGCGGTGGCATTCGCGCTGCACCGGGCCTACTCGCTGGGCTGGGTGGGCGCCACGGTGGCGTCGGGATTGTTGCTGCTGTTGCCGTTGCCGCTGCAGACGCGCACCGTGGTCGGCCTGTTGTGCGGCCCGATGGTCGGAATCGCCGTTCATCTGGTGGCGCTGGCGCGCGCCGACCGCCTGACCGGCTGATCGCGTGTACCTTTTGGGCTTGAATGGACACTGCATCCAAATACCCGGGCGCGTGGGTCGTCATCCCCGCCTTCAACGAAGCCGCCGTCATCGGCGAGGTGGTCGCCGATGTGCGCTCGGTCTTCGACAATGTCGTCTGCGTGGATGACGGCAGCACCGACGGCACGGGCGAGATCGCCAGGAGCGCCGGTGCCCACCTGGTGCGCCACCCGATCAACCTGGGGCAGGGGGCGGCCATCCAGACCGGCGTCGAGTACGCCCGCAAACAGCCTGGGGCGCAGGTGTTCGCCACGTTCGACGGCGACGGGCAGCATCGGGTCAAGGACCTGGCGGCGATGGTCGACCGGCTCTGCGCCGAGGGCGTCGACGTCGTCATCGGGACCCGGTTCGGCGCGCACCGGGGCACCCGGCCGCCGTTCGTGAAGCGGCTGGTGCTGCAGACCGCCGCGCGGCTGAGCCGGCGCGGTCGCCGACTTGGCTTGACCGACACCAACAATGGGCTGCGGGTGTTCAACAAGAAGGTCGCCGACGGGCTGGACATCACCATGAGCGGCATGAGCCACGCCAACGAGTTCATCATGCTGATCGCCGAAAACCATTGGCGCGTCGTCGAACAACCGATCGAGGTGCTCTACACCGATTACTCGAAGTCGAAGGGTCAGCCGCTGCTCAACGGCGTCAACATCATCTTCGACGGTTTCCTGCGAGGGAGGATTCCGAGATGAAAAGGACCGAAAGATGAACTGGATCCAGGTGCTGCTGATCGGCTCGATCGTCGCGCTGCTGGTCTACCTGCTGCGGTCCCGCAGGAACTCACGGTCCAAGGCGTGGGTCAAGGTCGGCTACGTCGTCTTCGTGCTGGCCGGTGTCTACGCGGTGCTGCGGCCCGACGACACCACGGTGGTGGCCAACTGGTTCGGGGTGCGCCGCGGCACCGACCTGATGCTCTACGCGCTGGTCATGGCGTTCTGCTTCACCACGCTGAGCACCTACATGCGGTTCAAGGACCTGGAGCTGCGCTACGCGCGCCTCGCCCGGGCGGTAGCCCTCGAGGGTGCCCAGGAGCCCGCCGAGCGGAGCTAGACGGTCTGGGCGTTGCGGAAGTACTCGACCGTGCGGCGCACACCGTCGTCGAGCCGGACCCGCGGCCGCCATCCCAAAACCCGTTCGGCCAAACCGATGTCGAGGCAGGACCGCCTCAGGTCGCCCAGGCGATCCGGATGAAACTCCGGGTCGTCGGGGCCCCCGACGGCCGCCGCCACCGCCGAATGCAGTTGCCGGTCCGAGGTTTCGATGCCGGTGCCGACGTTGAAGCGCTGCCCGCCACCGGCCTCCCCGGCGGCCTTGACGAAGGCGTCCACCACGTCGTCGACGAACACGTAGTCACGGGTCTTGCCGCCGTCGCCAAACACCTTGGTGGGCTTGCCCGACAGCAGCGCCTGGGCGAAGATCGCCACCACGCCGGCCTCGCCGTGCGGGTCCTGGCGGGGACCGTAGACGTTGGCCGGGGCGATGTGCGAGCAGTCCATGCCGTAGAGGTGGCGGAAGGTGTTCAGGTAGATCTCGCCGGCCACCTTTCCGGCGGCGTACGGCGAGGCCGGGTCGGTGGGCACGGTCTCCGGTGTCGGGTATTGCGTCGGGGTGCCGTAAATGGACCCGCCCGACGAGGTGTGCACGACCTTGCGCACCCCGGCCAGCCGCGCCGCCTCGGCGAGACGCACCGTGCCGACGACGTTGACCGAGGCGTCGAACTGCGGGTCGGCCACCGAGTGCCGCACGTCGATCTGGGCCGCCAGGTGGAACACCACCTCGGGCCGGTGCTCGTCGAGGATGGCCCGCAGGTCGGCGGTGACGATGTCCGCCTCGACGAACACGAACGCCGGATTGCCGGCCAGGTGTTCGATGTTGGTCGCGCGGCCGGTGGCGAAGTTGTCGAGCCCCGCCACCGCGTGGCCGTCGGCCAGCAGACGGTCGACTAGCGTCGACCCGATGAATCCGGCTGCCCCGGTGACCAGTACGCGCACCGGCCCACCATACATAGTGGCCGCGGCCGTCGCGCTGATCGCCATTGCGCTGGGAGTTCGCGCGACGCTGGCGTTCGGGGGCTACTTCTACTGGGACGACCTGATCCTCATCGGCAAGGCCGGCACCCACAACCTGCTCTCGCCGTCGTACCTGTTCGACGACCACGACGGCCACGTCATGCCGGGCGCCTTCCTGCTCGGCGGCGCCATCGTCCGGCTGGCTCCCCTGAATTGGACCTGGCCGGCCATCAGCCTGCTGGTGCTGCAGCTGCTGGCCTCGCTGGCGCTGCTGCGCGCCCTGTACGTCATCCTCGGCTGGCGGCCGGTGTTGCTGGTCCCGCTGACGTTCGCACTGTTCACGCCACTGGCCGTGCCGGGGTTCGCGTGGTGGGCGGCGGCGCTGAACTCGCTGCCCATGCTGGCCGCGCTGGCCTGGGTATGCGCCGACGCCGTCCTGCTGCTGCGGACCGGCGACCGGCGCTACGCCGTGACCGGGACGCTGGTCTATTTCGGCGGGCTGCTGTTCTTCGAGAAGGCGGCGGTCATCCCGTTCGTCGCCTTCGCGGTGGCGGCGCTGCTACGCCACGTCCAGGGTGAACCGGCGGCGCTGCGGACGGTGTGGCGGGCCGGCGTCCGGCTGTGGGTCGCGACGCTTTCGTTGACCGTCGGCTGGATCGCGCTCTATCTGGCCGTGGTGAACCAGCGGCGGTGGAGTTCCGACCTGGCGATGACGGCCCAGCTGCTGGTGCGGTCGGTCACGCACGGCATCGTGCCGGGGCTGGCCGGCGGCCCGTGGCACTGGGACCGGTGGGCGCCGGCCTCGCCGTGGGCCACGCCCCCACCCTCGGTGATGGCCCTCGGCTGGCTGGCGCTGGCCGGCGCGCTGGTGGTGTCGCTGCTGCGCAAGCAGCGCATCGGGGCGGTGTGGCTGACGGCGTCCGGGTACGCCGTCGCGTGCCAGGTGCCGATCTACCTCATGCGCTCGTCGAAGCAGACCGCGCTGGAACTCGCCCAAACCCTGCGCTATTTCCCGGATCTCGTCTTCGTGCTGGCGCTGCTGGCCGCCGTCGCATTCTGCGCGCCGAACCGGCCCGCCGGACCGCGCTGGCTGGACGCCTCGCCCAGACGCACCGCGGTGACGCTGGTTGTGGCGGCGCTGTTCGTGGCGAGCAGCCTGTACTCGACGGCGACGTTTCTGACCAGCTGGCGGGACAACCCGGCGCAGCGTTATCTACAGAACGCGCAGGCCGATCTGGCCGCGGCGCACGCGGCGTCGACGGCGCCGCTGCTGGACCAGGAGGTCGACCCGCTGGTGCTGCAGCGGGTGGCGGCGCCGGAGAACCTGGCCAGTCACATGTTCGCCCTGCTGCGGAATAGGCCCGAATTCGCCTTGGCCACAACGCAATTGCGGATGCTGGACAGCTCCGGTCACCTGGTCAAGGCGCGGGTGACCTGGGTGCGGACCATCGTGGCGGGGCCCATGCCGCGGTGCGGTTATTTCGCGCAGCCGGACAAGCCGGCGCGCCTGGTCCTCGACGGGCCGCTGCTGCCCGCCGACTGGAGCGTCGAACTCAACTACCTGGCCAACAGCGAGGGAACGATGACGCTGTCGATGACGCAGGGACCCGGCGTCAAGGTGCCCGTGCACCCGGGGCTCAACCGGGTCTTCGCCCGGCTGCCGGGCGCGGGGGACGCGATCACCGTGCGCGCCAACACGACCGCGCTGGCGTTGTGCCTCGCGTCGGGTCCGGTGGGTTTCCTGGCGCCGGCCTGATCGGCCGCCGGGCGTGCGGCCGGCTTCGCACTCGGCGAAGGTGTGGAGCCGCCTGGGGGAATCGAACCCCCGACCTATTCATTACGAGTGAATCGCTCTACCGACTGAGCTAAGGCGGCACACCCTCATGCCGGGCGGCACGAGTCTACGGCAGCCGGGCGGGCGCGACGAAATCAATCGCGCAGTTCCTGGCCAAAGGTGGCCACCATGGCGTCCACGGCGAATTTGGGCTTGACGTTCATCGCCAGCGCCTCGCGGCACTGAAGGACCGCCTCGATGCAGCGCAGCAGGCGCGGGGCCGGGGCATGGGCGGCCAGGGCCGCCACCCGGTCGGCCATGTCGGGATGGTTCGGCCGCACCGACCCCGCGCCCGCCGAGACCATGAGGGCGTCGCGGAAATACGTCGCCAGGTCGATCAGCGCCCGGTCCAGGGCGTCGCGCGAGGCCCGCGTCTGACGCGACTTCTGCCGCCGTTCGAGGTCCTTCATCGCTCCCGTGGCACCCCGCATCGCCCCGGCGGTGCCCTTGCCGGTGCCGCCCGCGCCCAGGGCCGTCCGCAGCTCCTCGGTCTCCGCCTCGGCGCGGTCCGCGGTGAGCACCACGGCCTCGGTTTCGGCCGCGGCCACCAGCTCCTCGGCGGCGGCATACGCCCGCGACGGCGTCGCGGCATCCCGCACCAGCGCCAGCGCCCGCTCGCGGCGCGCCCGGGCCTCGGCATCGGTCGCCAGCCGCCGCGCCCGGCCCACGTGGCCGCCGCTGACGGACGCCGCCCAGTTCGCGGTCTCGGGGGTCAGGCCGTCGCTGTCGATCAGCACGCGCGCGATCGCCTCCGTCGGCGGGGTGACCAGCGCGACGTGCCGGCAGCGGGACCGCAACGTGATGGAGATGTCCTCGGGATCCACCGACGGCGCGCACAACAGGAACACCGTCGACGGCGGCGGCTCCTCCACGACCTTCAGCAGCGCGTTGGCCGCACCTTCGGTCAGCCGGTCGGCGTCCTCGATGACCACGATCTGCCGGTGACCGGTGGCCGGGCGCCGCGACGCGATCTGCACGATGCCGCGCATCTCGTCGACCCCGATGGACAGCCCTTCGGGGATCACCCGGCGCACGTCGGCGTGGGTACCGGCCATCGTCGTCGTGCACGCCCGGCATTGCCCGCAGCCGGGTTCCCCGTCGGAGGTGCACTGCAGTGCGGCCGCGAAGCACAGCGCCGCGACCGAACGCCCCGATCCCGGGGGACCAGTGATCAGCCACGCATGTGTCATAGTCCCGCCGCCGGCGTCGCTGTGAACCGGATCACCGCGGGCGGCCCTGGCGGCGGCGAGCAATTCGGCCGTCACCACGTCCTGGCCTACCAGCCGCGTAAACACCCCGGACATCACCGGTAACAGTAACCACCACCGCCGACAGATACCGATCGGCCACCGTATCGCGACGATCCCGTTACATTTCGTCGCTTTTCGGCCCTGATCGGGGCGGCCCGAGATCGTTGTAAGTTTCCGACAAGTCCCTGCCGACCGATACGGTGGGATCGTGGCAACACCGGGAGCACTGCCCGGGCGGATCAGCGCATTCGTCCGGTGGGTGGTGCGTACCCCGTGGCCGCTGTTCTCGCTGAGCATGCTGCAGGCCGACATCATCGGCGCCCTGTTCGTGCTGGGCTTTTTGCGTTACGCGCTGCCGCCCGAGGATCGCATCCAGCTGCAGGACCTGCCGGTCCTGAACCTGGCGGTCTTCGCCGCCGCGTTGGTGGTGTTGTTTCTGGCCGGCTGGATGGTCAACCTGAAGCTGCTGATGCCCGTCTTCCGCTGGCAGCGCCGCGACAACCTGCTCGCCGAAGCCGATCCGACCGCCACCGAGCTGGCCCGCAGCCGCGCCCTGCGGATGCCGTTCTACCGGACGCTCATCAGCATGGCCGCCTGGTGCATCGGCGGCGTGGTGTTCATCATCGCCAGCTGGTCGGTGGCGCGGTTCGCGGCGCCCGTCGTGGCCGTTTCCACCGCGCTCGGCGCCGCGGCGACCGCGATCATCGGCTACCTGCAGTCCGAGCGGGTCCTGCGGCCCGTGGCCGTGGCGGCCCTGCGCAGCGGCGTGCCCGAGAACGTGAAGGCGCCCGGCGTGATCCTGCGGCAGATCCTGACCTGGATGCTGTCCACCGCCGTCCCGGTGCTGGCCATCGTGCTCGCGGTGGTGGCGGACAAGGCGTCGCTGCTACACGCCACGCCGGAGAAGCTGTTCACCCCCATCCTGTTGCTGGCGCTGGCGGCGCTGGGCATCGGCTTCGTCAGCACCCTGCTGGTGGCCATGTCGATCGCCGACCCGCTGCGCCAGCTGCGCTGGGCGCTGTCCGAGGTGCAGCGCGGAAACTACAACGCGCACATGCAGATTTACGACGCCAGCGAGCTGGGCCTGCTGCAGGCCGGCTTCAACGACATGGTGCGCGACCTGTCCGAGCGGCAGCGGCTGCGTGACCTGTTCGGTCGCTACGTCGGCGAGGACGTCGCCCGCCGGGCGCTGGAGCGCGGCACCGAGTTGGGCGGTCAGGAGCGCCACGTCGCGGTCCTGTTCGTCGACCTGGTCGGCTCGACCAAGCTCGCCGCGACGCGGCCGCCCGCCGAGGTGGTCCTCCTGCTCAACGAGTTCTTCCGGGTGGTGGTCGAAACCGTCGGCAAGCACGGCGGTTTCGTGAACAAGTTCCAGGGCGACGCCGCGCTGGCCATCTTCGGCGCGCCGATCGAACACCCCGACGCCTCGGGCGGCGCGCTCGCCGCCGCCCGCGAACTGCACGACGAGCTCCTGCCGGTGATCGGGTCGGCGGAGTTCGGGATCGGGGTGTCGGCGGGCCGGGCCATCGCCGGGCACATCGGCGCGCAGGCCCGCTTCGAGTACACGGTGATCGGCGACCCGGTCAACGAGGCCGCCCGGCTCACCGAGCTGGCCAAACTTGAGCCCGGGCACGTGCTGGCGTCGGCGATCGCGGTCAGCGGCGCGCTGGACGCCGAGGCCCTGTGCTGGGACGTGGGCGAGGTGGTCGAGCTGCGCGGGCGCACCGCCCCCACTCAGCTCGCGCGGCCGGTGAAGCTGGCCGGACCCCAGGACTCCCATCCCGTGCGGCCCGTCCGTGAGGATGTGCACAGCGAGGCCATCGGCCCCGGTTTCTAGGCCGGGCTAGGTGCGCTTGGCGGCCTTCTTGGCCGGGGCCTTCTTGCGGGCGGCCTTCTTCGCGGGACGCTTCACCGGTCCCCGCGCGCGCCGGTCGGCAAGCAGTTCGGCGGCGCGCTCGTCGGTGATCGACAGCACGTCGTCTCCCTTGCGCAGGCTCGCGTTCGTCTCGCCGTCGGTGACGTAGGGGCCGAACCGGCCGTCCTTGATCACCATCGGCTTGCCGGTCGCGGGATCGGCGCCCAGCTCGCGCAACGGCGGCGCGGCGGCGGCCTGCCGGCCGCGTCGCTTGGGCTCGGCGTAGATCTTCAGCGCCTCGTCGAGAGTGATCTCGAAGATCTGGTCTTCGGTGGCCAGGGAGCGAGAGTCGGTGCCGCGCTTCAGGTATGGGCCGTAGCGGCCGTTCTGCGCGGTGATCTCCTCGCCGGTCTGCGGGTCCACGCCGACCACCCGGGGCAGCGACAGCAGCTTCAGCGCGTCCTCGAGGGTCACGGTCTGCAGGTCCATGCTGCGCAGCAGCGAGCCGGTGCGCGGCTTGGGACCGGTGGGCTTCTTCCCCTTCTTCGCCGGGGCGCCGCCTTCGGCATCACCCGGGCCCTCTTCGGGCGGAGCGGGCAGGATCTCGGTCACGTACGGGCCGTACCGGCCGTCCTTGGCGACGATCTCGTGACCCGTTTCCGGGTCGACACCCAACGAGCGCCCCTCCTGCGGCGTGGCGAACAGCTGCTCGGCCACCTCCAGCGTCAGCTCGTCGGGCGTCAGCGAGTCGTTGAGGTTGGCGCGCTGCGGCGTCGGTTCGCCGTCGTCGCCCGCGACCATGCGTTCCAGGTAGGGCCCGTTCTTGCCCACCCGGACATACACGGGACGACCCTGCTCGTCGTCAAAAAGCTTGATGGAGTTGACTTCCCGGGCGTCGATGCCTTCGAGGTTGACGCCGACGAGCTTCTTCAGCCCGCCGGAACGGGCCACCGAGTCCGCCACCCCGTGCTCGCCGCCGAAGTAGAAGCGGTTGAGCCAGTCGGTGCGCCGCTCCTGCCCCGAGGCGATCGCGTCGAGCTCGTCCTCCATCGCGGCGGTGAAGCCGTAGTCGACCAGCCGGCCGAAATGCTGCTCCAGCAAACCGGTTACGGCGAACGCCACCCACGACGGCACCAGGGCGCTGCCCTTCTTGTGCACGTAGCCACGGTCCTGGATGGTCTTGATGATCGACGAATACGTCGACGGGCGGCCGATGCCCAGCTCCTCGAGCGCCTTCACCAGCGACGCCTCGGTGTAGCGCGCGGGCGGGTTGGTGGCGTGGCCGTCGGGAATGAGCTCGATGGCGTCCAGCCGCTGGCCCTGCGTCAGCTGCGGCAGCCGGCTCTCGGCGTCGTCGGCCTCGCCGCCGGCCAATTCGTCGACGGTCTCCACGTAGGCCTTCAAGAAGCCGGCGAAGGTGATCGTGCGCCCGCTCGCGGAGAACACCACCTCCCGGTCTCCGGACTTACCGGCGATCCGCAGGCTCAGCGTCGTGCCGCGCGCGTCGGCCATCTGCGAGGCCACGGTGCGCTGCCAGATCAGCTCGTAGAGCCGGAATTCGTCTCCGTCGAGCTCGCGGCGCACCGCGTCCGGGGTGGCGAACGTCTCGCCGGCGGGCCGGATGGCCTCGTGCGCCTCCTGGGCGTTCTTCACCTTGCGGGTGTACTGACGGGGCGACGGCGAGACGTACTCCTCGCCGTAGAGCTGGCGCGCCTGGGTGCGCGCGGCGTTGATGGCCGACTGCGACAGCGTGGTCGAGTCGGTACGCATATAGGTGATGTAGCCGTTCTCGTAGAGCCGCTGGGCGATGCTCATGGTGCGCTCCGAGGAGAACCGCAGTTTGCGGCCGGCCTCCTGCTGCAGCGTCGACGTCATGAACGGCGCATAGGGCCGGCGGGTGTACGGCTTCTCCTCCACCGAGGCGACCGAGAGCTGGGCGCCGCGCAGCCCGGTGGCCAGCTCCGTCGCCCGGGCCTCGTTCAGCACGGTCACCTCGTCGGCCCGGCGCAGCTGGCCCAGCGAGTCGAAGTCGCGGCCGGTGGCCACCCGCAGGCCGTCGACGTTCGTCAGCCGCGCGGTGAAGGTGGGCGGTGAGGCCTGGGGGTCGGACACGCTGGCGTCCAGCTGGGCCACGATGTCCCAGTAGGAGGCGCTGCGGAACGCCATGCGGTCGCGTTCCCGCTGCACGATGATGCGCGTGGCCACCGACTGCACCCGGCCCGCCGACAGCTTCGGCGCGACCTTCTTCCACAGCACCGGGCTGACCTCGTAGCCGTACAGCCGGTCCAGGATGCGGCGGGTTTCCTGCGCGTCGACCAGGTCGATGTCCAGGTCACGGGGATTTTCGGCGGCCTCGAGGATGGCCGGCTCGGTGATCTCGTGGAACACCATCCGCTTGACCGGGATGTTCGGCTTCAGGGTTTCCAGCAGGTGCCAGGCGATGGCTTCGCCCTCGCGGTCACCATCCGTGGCCAGGTAGAGCTCGTCGACGCCCTTCAGCAGGCCCTTGAGTTCGCTGACGGTGCTCTTCTTCTCCGGGCTGATGATGTACAGCGGTTCGAAGTCGTGGTCGACGTTGACCCCGAGCCTCGCCCACGGCTCCGACTTGTATTTCGCCGGCACGTCGGCCGCGGCGCGGGGCAGGTCGCGGATGTGGCCGCGCGAGGATTCGACGATGTAGTTGGAGCCCAGGTAGCCGGCCAATTTGCGCGCCTTGGTGGGCGACTCGACGATGACGAGTCGCCTACGGCTCCCAGCCCGGCCGCTTTCGCGGTCCTTGAGATTCGGGTCGGCCAACTACGCTTACGCTCCATCCTTGGTTTCCGGCCCCCCTGCGAGACCACCCCGCAGAAGAATGACAGGCCGGCGCCAAAAATTCCGTGGAAATTCAGATACGCCAGCGTTCCTTCGCCCTCGGGCACCTGACAATTTCGCACCATTGGGCGCGACTGCGCAAACCGGCCGCGCGATACGCAAATCGTTTTCCGCGGTTATACCCGCGGCCACACCGATGACACGTCGACGCCGTCGGGGGCTTCGCCCACGTTCTCTACCAGGCGCGATAGCCGCCGGCGGCCGCTGATCCGCAGCGCCGGGCGGCCGCCTCGGGTGCCGATCAACGTGGGGGCAATTCCGACCCGCATCAAAGCCGACGCGAGCGGGGAATGGGTGTCGGGCGCGTGGGGATCGAGCCCAAGCAGGTAATGGTCGCCCTCGGGGTGACCGGCGGCCAGCGTCCACGCCCGCAATTCGCGCGGCCCGGGCAGCCACCGCGGCGGCACCGTCTTGACCGCCCCGCGCGTCCACGCGGCGGCCAGGCTCACCAAAGACGCGGTGACCGCCGTCCGCACCAGCGGGGTGTCCTCGTCGGTGCGGCCGATCTCGGGCACCAGCCCCGCCTCGCGGATCATCTCGGCCAGCGCGCCGGCGCGCCAACTCTGATCCACCACCACCGAGAGCCGCGCGCCCTGCGACTCCGGACCGCCGACCATCACGATCTGACCGGAAGCCGCCAGCACCCCGGAGAGATCGGCGACCGCTGGCGGCACCGCCTCCGCTGTGAAGAAGGAAAGCTGGCTCACGCCACCGACAGTAGGCCAGGTCGACCATCCGCGTCTTGAGGCAACCGGCGCGGCGCTGGTTTCGCGGGCCGGTCCTAACGAAAACCCCCCGGCGGGCCCGCGGGGCGGGACTGCACGGGGGGTCCGTGGAGAATCGGCTCGTCTTAGACGGAGCGGACTCCGGTGGCCTGGGGGCCCTTAGGGCTGTGGCCGATTTCGAACTCGACCTTCTGGTTTTCTTCGAGGGTGCGGAAGCCCGAACCCTGGATCTCCGTGTAGTGGACAAACACGTCTGCGGAGCCGTCTTCGGGGGCGATGAACCCGAAGCCCTTCTCCGCGTTGAACCACTTCACAGTTCCCTGTGGCATCTCTCGATCTTTCCTTTTCTTCTGGGTGCGGGGCATCGCCTTTCGATGCCCCGGGCCTGGTACGACCGCCATACCTCGCTCAGTCGCCGGAACTTCACCCGACCGATTAACCTCGCAGGAACCGCGGCCGCAACGTCGATCCTGCGAAAGTTTGACACGAACACAGAAGCTGCGACCGCAAATAGTCAACCATGTTCATCGCTTCGGCGACAGACTTGCGCCTTGGACGGAGTCTCAGCCGGGTCCCAGGAGGGTGCGAATGGCGAGTTTCGGCAGCGAGTTGCTCGCCGCCGCGCTCGCCGGCACCGCCGCCGACGAGCACCCGCTGCGCCACGTCGCCGAGCTGCCGCCGCGAAGCGGCCGCCCGCACAGCTGGCCGGCGTGGGCCGAGCCGGACGTGGTGCGCGCGTTCACCGACCGCGGCGTCGGGTCCCCCTGGTCACACCAGTCGGCGGCCGCTGAGTTGGCTCACGCCGGCCGTCACGTGGTGGTGAGCACCGGGACAGCGTCGGGCAAGTCCTTGGCGTATCAGCTCCCCGTCCTCAACGCGCTGGCCACCGATCCACGTGCCCGGGTGCTGTACCTGTCGCCGACGAAGGCGCTGGGCCACGATCAGTTGCGAGCCGCGCACGCGCTGACGGCGGCGATCCCGCGGCTGCACGACGTCGCCCCCACCGCCTACGACGGCGACAGTCCCCCGGAGGTCCGCCGCTTCGCGCGCGAACGGTCCCGCTGGCTGTTCTCCAACCCCGACATGATCCATCTGTCGATCTTGCGCAACCATGCCCGCTGGGCCGTGCTGCTGCGGGGTCTTCGCTTCGTGATCGTCGACGAATGCCATTACTACCGTGGGGTTTTCGGCTCCAACGTGGCGATGGTGCTGCGCCGGTTGCTGCGGCTGTGCGCCCGGTACTCGTCGGCGCCCACGGTGATCTTCGCCAGCGCGACGACGGACGCGCCTGGCGCGACGGCCGCCGAGCTGATCGGGCTTCCGGTCGAGGAGGTCACCGAGGACGGTTCGCCGCAGGGCGCCCGGACGGTGGCGCTGTGGGAGCCCGCGCTGCGGGCCGACCTGCTGGGCGAGAACGGGGCGCCGGTGCGCCGCTCGGCCGGCGCGGAGGCGGCGCGGGTGATGGCCGACCTGATCGCCGAGGGGGCGCAGACGCTCACGTTCGTCCGCTCTCGGCGCGCCGCGGAGCTGACCGCCCTGGGCACCCAGGCGCGGCTGGCCGACATCGCCCCGGAACTCTCCGGCAAGGTGGCGTCGTATCGGGCCGGATATCTCGCCGAGGACCGCACCGCCCTGGAGCGCGCCCTGGCGGAAGGCCGGCTGCGCGGGCTGGCCACCACGAATGCCCTGGAGTTGGGTGTCGACATCGCGGGGCTGGACGCGGTGGTGCTCGCCGGGTTCCCCGGGACGGTCGCGTCGTTCTGGCAGCAGGCCGGCCGGTCGGGCCGGCGCGGGCAGGGCGCGCTGGTGGTGCTGATCGCCCGCGACGATCCGCTGGACACCTACCTGGTCCACAACCCCGCGGCGCTGCTGGGCAAGCCGGTCGAACGGGTGGTGATCGACCCCGCCAATCCCTACCTCTTGGGCCCCCAACTTCTGTGTGCGGCAACCGAAATGCCGCTCGATGAGGCCGAGGTGCGTGACTTCGGCGCCACGGCGGTGGCCGAGGGCCTCATCGACGACGGACTGCTGCGGCGCCGCAACGGCAAGTACTTTCCAGCGGCCGGCCTGGAACCGCACGGGGCGGTGGACATCCGGGGGTCGGCGGGCGGCCAGATCGTCATCGTGGAGGCCGACACCGGGCGGTTGCTGGGCAGCACCGGCGTCGGTCAGGCCCCGGCGTCGGTCCACCCGGGCGCCGTCTACCTGCATCAGGGGGAGAGTTACGTCGTCGACTCGCTGGACCTCGAGGACGCGATCGCCTTCGTGCACGCCGAGGACCCCGGTTACGCCACGTTCGCGCGGGAGATCACCGACATCGCCGTCACCGGCACCGGGGAACGCTCGCGGTTCGGGCCGGTCACCCTGGGGCTGGTGCCGGTCACCGTTACGCACCGGGTGGTGGGGTATCTGCGCCGCCGGCTTTCCGGGGAGGTGATCGACTTCATCGAGCTGGATATGCCGGAGCAGACGCTGGCGACGACCGCGGTGATGTACACCATCACCGAAGAGGCGTTGCTGCGCAACGGTATTGACGCACCACGGATCCCCGGGTCGCTGCATGCCGCCGAGCACGCGGCGATCGGCCTGCTGCCGTTGGTGGCCAGCTGCGACCGTGGCGACATCGGCGGCCTGTCCACGGCGGTGGGACCGGACCCGGCGGGTCTGCCCAGTGTCTTCGTCTACGACGGTTATCCCGGCGGCGCCGGATTCGCCGAACGCGGCTTTCGCCAGGTGAGCACCTGGCTGGGCGCGACGGCCGCCGCCATCGAGGCGTGTGAGTGCCCGCGGGGGTGTCCGTCCTGCGTGCAATCCCCCAAATGCGGCAACGGCAACGACCCGCTCGACAAGGCGGGTGCGGTGCGCGTGCTGCGACTGGTGCTCGCGGAACTGCCGCACCCGGCGCGATCCGGCGGATGACGACCGGTCCCCCGGCGGCCGACCACGGTGATGTGCCCCGGACGCCGATGCCAAGCCCGAGGCCTTGGCCCGTCGCCGTAAAATCGGCCGCATGGGCCACGACTGGCTGCTCGTGGAGACGCTGGGCGGCGAACCAACCGTGGTGGCGCAGGGGCGCCAACTGAAAAACCTCGTCCCTATCACCACGTTCATGCGCCGCAGCCCCTATCTCTCCGCGGTCCGGACGGCGATCGCCGAATCGGTGCAGACCGGGCAGAGCCTGACCAGCATCACCCCCAAGCGCGACCGCGTCATTCGCACCGAACCGGTGGTGATGTCCGACGGCCATATCCACGGCGTGCACGTGTGGACGGGGCCCGCCGACGCCGAACCGCCCGAGCGGCCCACGCCCGGGCCGCTGAAGTGGGACCTGACGCTGGGCGTCGCCACCGACACCCGGGAGTCGCTGATGAACAGCGGGAAGAATCCCGAAGTCGAGGTGACCTTCGGCAGGGCCTTCGCGGAAGACCTCCCCTCTCGCGAGCTCAATCCCAACGAGACCAAGGTGCTTGCCATGGCCGTCAAGGCCGAACCCGACCAGACACTCTGCAGCACCTGGGATCTCACCGATTGGCAGGGCAATCCGATGCGGATCGGTTTCGTCGCGCGCACCGGCCTGGAGGCCGGCCCCGACGGCCGGGACCACCTGGTCGCCCGGGCGATCAACTGGCGCGCCGAACTCAAGGGCCCGGAGGTCTCGACAGACGATCTGGCGCAACGGATCCTGAGCGGACTGGCCCAGGCCGGCGTCCACCGCGCACTGATCGACCTCAAGAACTGGGCCCTGCTGAAATGGCTGGACGAGCCCTGCACCTTCTACGACTGGCGGGGCAGCGAGACGGGCAAGCCGAAGGTGCACCCCGACGACCAACCCCTGGTCTCCTCGATGACTGAGGAATTCGCCCACGGTGCGACCAGCCGAGTGCTGCGCATGCCGGGCCGCGACAGCGAGTGGGTGCCGGTGCACGTGACGGTCAACAGGGTCGAACTCGAACCGGACACCTACGCCGGGCTGGTCTCGCTGCGGTTGCCCTCCGACGAGGAACTCGCCGCCGCGGGACTGCCGGGCGGCCCCGACGCGACGGCCTAACCGACGACCGGCAGCAAGCGTTCGGCGGCGACCGACAGCCGCTGGGCGCCCAGTTGCGGCCACGCCTGCACCGCGCAGAACGGCGCGCACTGGTCCTGCGCCGAGCGGGTGCCGACGTGCACGCAGCACTGCACCAACCGCTCCTCGATCATCGTCGAGAGGTCCATGAACGGTTTCACCGTGACGCGGACGACACGCTCACCCAGCATCCGCCTGAGCGCTCGCCGCCGCCCGGGCAGCGCGGCGGACGCCACCGTCAGCAACGTCGCGATGCCCAGGTCGCAGCTCTGGCAGATCATGCGCCACACGTCCGACATCTCCGGATGCGACAGCGAAGACCGCTCCGACAGCAAGCCCATCAGGGATTCCCGCACGGCCAGCCGCAATTCGCGGGGAATGTCGGAGTCGGCGATCCGGTTGGCGATCAGGCCCAGCTTGGCTTTGAGGTTGTCGTGGCCGATCAGCGCGACCAGTGAGCGCCAGTTCCCGCTGTCGTCGTTGAGCAGGTACCCGACCGAACAGCAGTGCGGGTGCGAGCACGGCAGCGCGGTCAGGTCCCGCCAGGTGACCAGGCCGCCGGTCTGCGGTCCCAACCGTTTCAGCACACCGGTGTGGGTCAGCCGGCTGCGCGGATCGATGAGACCCGAACGGCCGGAAGCGAATTGCGGCTGGATGCTCACCCCGCCGACGTAGGGTGTGTCCAGCGCCAGCTTGACGACGTCGCCGATCTCGCCGTCGTTGACCCCGAGCGCGGCGGTCATCACGAGCGTGGTGAAGATTTCGCGTTCGGAAAGTCGCCGCAGCGCCGCCTGTTTGACGCGGGACAGGTCACCGCCCCGGTGGTAGCGGTGCGCGGCCGCCGAGAGCCCGTCGTACTGCAGATACACCTCGGCCCGTTCGCGATGCTCGGTGAGCAGGTCGAGCAGCCCGTCATCGTGGGCTATCCGCAGGCCATTGGTATTCAACAGGATTCGTGTTATCGGCCGCGAGCTGAGCTCGGCGAGCAGCTCGGGCAGCTGCGGGTGCAGGCTGGGTTCGCCGCCGCTGAGCATCACCACGTCGAGGCGGCCGTTCTCGCGCGCGAGCCGCTGGTCGACGTTGGCCAGCACGTCGCCGACGGCGACGACATCGCGCAGGTCGGGCGAGGAGTCGGCGAAACACGTCGGGCAGCGCAGGTTGCAGGCCGCGGCGATGTCCTCGAGCAGGATGCAGGTGTGCTGGGTCTGCATCTGCGGCAGACCGCGCAGATAGGCCGACGGGATGGGGTCGAAGTTGTCCGGCGCGTCGGGGACATGGGCCTTGGTGGGCGCGGTCCACTCCTCGAGATAGGAAAGGATCGCGGGGTCCTCGTCGTACAACGTCCGAACGAGTCCGTGTGTCCGACAGCCACGTTCGAGCCAGACCTGCCCGTCGTCGCGCACGGCCAGCCAGCCGCTGAGCCGCGCCACGTCGCCCAATGGGCGGTCTGGCTCCTCGGCATGACAGTGCGGGCAAAAGGCGTTGACGTAGCGGTGGATTCGGTCGCCCCGCAGGTCCACGCCGCTCATCGGGTCACGTGATAGAGCATCGGGTTCAGCCCGGTACAGATGCCGACGGTGAGGATGGAGGTGAGCGCCCAGCCGATCATCAGTCCCATCCCGATCCCCCTCGCCCAGGCACTCCTCTTCACGAACATCAGCGCTCCCCCGCCGACGAAGGCGATCATCGCGAGCAAGACGGCTCCGGTCGCGAACGCGATCTTCGGCGAGGCGGCATTGGCGAGCCCGAACAACACCAGCGGGCCGACGACCGTGTTGATCCCGGCGTACAGGGCCATCCCGGCAATGGCCGCGCCGAGGATTTCCCCACCGCTCGGCTTGCGCTGGGGCGGTGGCCAGCCGGGGTAGGGCTGGTTCATGTCATAGGGGTAGCCGGGCGGGGGCCAGTCCGGGGGGCGCCAGCCGCCCGGCGGAGGGGGCTCCTGCGGGGGGATCGTCATGTGGCAACCGCCTCCCGCCGCAGGACGGCGTCGTAGTAGCCCCGCCGGTAGCCCACGCGCAGCCGGACCGCGATGAGGACAAGGGAGGGCAGCAGGAACCATTGCGGCCGGGTCAAGCCCAGCCACACGGTTTCGTTGGCGCGGACGAACTCGACGAAGAACCTGAACACCGCATAGCCCGCCACATAGAGGACGAACAGCTCGCCCCGCTGACCGACCCGGTTGCGCAGCCACAGCAGCGCCGCGAATGCGGCCAGCTGGAAGGCGATTTCGTAGAGGAACGACGGGTGCATCGCCACGCCGGCCAGGCAGCCGGGGCATTTCGGCGTGCCGGCCGGGGCGTGGACGCCCCACGGCAGGGCGGTCGGGCGTCCCGGCGCCTCGGTGAGGTGGCAGCCGATGCGGCCGATCGCCATGCCCAGGGCGACCGCCGGCGCGAACAAGTCACCGGTCTTGCCGGTGTAGCCGCCGATCCGCTTGGCGATCAGCACGCCGACGTAGGCACCGCACAGTCCGCCGAGGATGCTGCGCGACCCGAATTGCCACGCCTGCAGCACCGTCGGGTTCAGCCGAAGGTCGAGGTGCTCGGCCCAGCCGGACAGGCGCATGCCCAGCGCGCCGCCGACCAGGGCCCCGGTCACCGCCGCCAACGACTGTTCGTTGACCGCTCCGCGCCGGCGCGCCTCGGCGATGAACACCACCGCCGCCGCCAGGACGCCCAGCGCCACGAAGACACCATGCACCGGCAACACCATCGGGCCGATCCGCCACTGCGGCACCACGCGGACAGACTATTACGTCGGGCAGGCACCGGCCCGCTTCAGCCGCTGGCCGGCCCGGCCCGCGCGCCGGCGCTCGCCGCCCCGCCGAAGACCGCCACCCGAACCGTGACGACGACGTCGAGACCGTCCACCGCACAACTGGCGTCGGTCCGCATCGCGCGGGCCACCACCGCCGCTTCGGCGCAGGCGGCTTCGGGCCCGGCCGGCAGCCGGGCCGCGCCGGCCAGGGCGGCCAGGTCGGCGGCCGCCTGCGCCCGGTGACGCGCCACCACGACCGCGCCGACGTACGCCGCGGCCCCGGTGACGCACAGCAGCACCGCCACCATCCAGGCCGTGACCAGGGTGGCCGAACCGCGATCACCCCGGTGGCTCCGCCACCGACACCGCTTTGGCCGCAATGTCGAGCGCCGGCAACAACTTCGAATGCGCGACGACGGTGGCCACCAGGAACTCGCCGTCACGGTGCACCTCGACGTGCGCCCCACCCGGGGCGATGCGGCGAGCCGCGCCGAGTGCCGAGCTTTCGTCGCCGCGGGCGGCCAGCCGGGCGGCCTCGCGGGCGGCGTCCACGCAGCGCACCTGCATCGACACCGCGGTGACGCCGGCCAGGCAGAGCACCAGCACGACGACCAGCGTGGCGACCCCCAGCGCGGCCTCCACTGTGCTGGCACCCGCACCGCCGGCTACACCTTGGTGTTGAGCGCGCGACCGATGATGTTGGTCAGTGCCGACACGATGGAGTCGCCGGTGACGACGGTGTACAGGATCGCACCGAAGGCGGCGGCCGCGATGGTGCCGATGGCGTACTCGACCGTGGACATGCCCGCCTCGTCGGACGCCAGGACCGTCACACGGGCCACAATGACACGAAATATGTTGTGCACCAATGCTTTCCTTTCTTCTCACCATAATCCGAAGACGTCTCCGGCGAGCCCGGCCACCACCGGAACGATGCCCAGGCACACGAACGCCGGCAGGAAGCACAATCCGAGCGGTCCGGCGATCAACACCCCGGCGCGCTCGGCGGCGGCCGTGGCCGCGTGCGCGACGTCGTGCCGGGACTGGTCGGCCAACTCGGCGACACCCTCGGCCAGCGCGGCGCCCGAGGACGCCGAACGCCGGGCCAGCCGCAGCAACGCTTCGACGTGCGCGTCGGGCCGGGCGCCCGGCGTAACCGACCACGCGACAACGGGATCGGCGCCCAGCGCCAGCAGGTCGGCCGCTCGCCGCAGCACGTGGGCCAGTGTGGGCGGCGCGGACGTTGCGGCGGCGGCCGCGGCGGTGGCCACCGCCATGCCCGCGCCCAGGCACACGGCCAGCACGTCGAGACAGGACGCGACCGCCAGCGGGTCGTCGTTCAGGGCCGGCCCGAGGCCGTGGCGGGTTCGCCGCTCGCGGACCGATATCCGAGCGCGCGCCCGCACCAGCGATGGGCCCGGGGCGATCCACGCGGCGACCGCCAGCAACACCGCCGCCGCGCTCACGGCACCAGCCGATCGGTGATGCGGTCGGCCCACAACAGGCCCCCGCACGCCAGGGTCGAACCGACGACCAGCAGCCATCCGCCGGCGTGCCCGTCGAGCAGGAAGGCCAGCGGCCGGGCGCCGATCAGTTGACCCAGCAGCACCCCGAGCACCGGCAGGGCCGCCAAGATCGCCGCCGTTGCCCGCGCGCCGGCCATGTTCGACGTCACCCGCGCCGAGAACCGTTGCCGCTCCGCGATATCGCGCTGCGCGGCGCGCATCAGGGTGGCTATCGCCAGGCCGTGGTCGCTGGCCAGTTGCCAGCACGACGCGAGGCGGTCCCACTGCGTGGGCAGGGTCGACGCTGGCGCCGCGGCGCGCAGGCCGGCCGCGACGTCGGCCCCCAATCTGGCGCGGGCCGCCACGGCCCGCAACGACTCCGCGACCGCACCGGCGGTTTCGCCCGCGGCCACGCCGAACGCGCGCACCGGATGCGCGCCGACCCGCAGTTCGCCGACGAGCACGTCGAGTGCGGCTTCCAGCGCCCGCGCCTCGCGCGCGGCGCGCCGGCCGCGCCGGCCGCGGCGGTAGCGCAGGCCCGCGGTCGCGCCCACGACGGCCAGGGCCAGCACGGTGGTCAGCGGCAGTACCGCCGCGGCGGCGGCCACCGCCCCCGCGGCAAGGCAGCCCGCCCCCCGCAGCCCGGCGAGCGGGCGGCGGCGACGGTTCGGCACGACGGGCGCGAGGCGGCGCCGCGGTGACGCCGGAAGGACGACGAGCGCGACGGCCAGCAGCAGTGCACCCGCGATGGGGCCGTTCACGCCGGCATCCGGCTGTGCAGCAAGCGGCGCAGCCGCTCGGCGTCGCCGGTCGGGCCGCCGTCGGCATGCCACACCGTGACGGCCCGCACTCGCCCCGCGGTCGGGTGCAGCACGGCGATCTCGGCGAGCCGGCGCCGCCCGGCGCGATCCCGCGCGACGTGCAGCAGCACCTGCACGGCCGCGGCGAGCTGACTGTGCAGCGCCGCGCGATCGAGCCCGCCCAGCGCCCCGAGCGCCTCCAGCCGGGCGGGAACTTCGGCGGGGTTGTTCGCGTGCACCGTGCCCGCTCCCCCGTCGTGGCCGGTGTTCAGCGCCGCCAGCAGATCCACCACCTCGGCGCCACGCACCTCGCCGACCACGATGCGGTCGGGCCGCATCCGCAGGGCTTGCCGCACGAGTTGACGCACGGCGACTTCGCCGACCCCTTCGACGTTGGCGCACCGCGCGACCAGCTTCACCACGTGCGGATGGCGGGGCGCCAACTCGGCGGCATCCTCGACGCAGACGATGCGTTCCGTCGCGGCCACGGCCCCGAGCATCGCCGCGAGCAGGGTCGTCTTGCCGGCTCCCGTCCCGCCGCACACCAGGAAGGCCAGCCGCGCGGCGATGATGTCGGCGACCAGGGCGGCGGCGTCGGGCGCCAGGGCGCCCGAGGCGGTCAGGGCCGCCAGGTCCTGACTGGCCGGCCGCAACACCCGCAGCGACAGGCAGGTGCCACCGGCCGCCACCGGCGGCAGGACGGCGTGCAAGCGCACCGCAAACCCCGCCCCGATGCCGGTCAGCTGGCCGTCCACCCACGGCTGCGCGTCGTCCAGGCGCCGACCGGCGGCCAGCGCGAGCCGCTGCGCCAGCCGCCGCACCGCCGCCTCGTCGGCGAACCGGACCTGCGTGCGCCGCAAGCCATTTCCGTCGTCGACCCACACCGCGTCCGGCGCGGTGACCAGGACGTCGGTGGTGCCGTCGGCGCACAACAGCGGCTCGAGGATGCCGGCACCGGTCAGTTCGGTCTGCAGCACCCGCAGGTTGGCCAGCACCTCGGTGTCACCGAGCATCCCCCCGGACTCGGCCCGGATCGCGGCGGCGACGGCGTTCGGCCCCAACGGGGACCCGAACGGGGCCGATTCCGCGGCCAGCCGCTCGCGCACCCGATCGATCAGCGAACCGCTCATGCGGCCCTACCGTTTCGTGCCGTACCCGACGACGCGCGCGGCAACACGGCGAGCACCTGACGGGCCGCCGCCGCGAGCGCCGATCGCCGACCGACCCGCAGCCCACCACGTTCCAGCTGCTCGGCGACGCGCGGCTCGGCCCGCATGGACGCCAGCAACGGCAGGCCGGCGAGGTCGGCGATCTCGGACGCCCGCAACCCGCCCGGCGACGGACCGCGCACCACCAATCCCACGTTGGGGTTGACGGCGGCCAGCACCGGAGCCAGCGCACCCGTCGCCGCGCATGCGCGGACATCGCATCGGCTGACCACGACGACGAGGTCGGCGGCGTCGAGGGCGGCCTGGGCCGCGTCGGTCAGACGGCGCGGAAGGTCGCAGACCACCGTCACCGCCCCGCGGCGACCGGCATCGACGATCGCGTGCACCGGCCCGGGCGCCAACTCGTACCCACGCCGGGTGCCGGACAGCACGCTGACGCCCCGGTGTCGCGGCAGCGCCGCACGCACGGCCGACCAGTTGAGCCGGCCGCCCTGCAGGGCCAGATCGGGCCACCGCAGGCCCGTTGCGCTCTCCGCGCCCAGCAGCAGGTCGATCCCGCCGCCCCACGGGTCGAGGTCGACCACCAGCGCGTCGGCGGCGGCGTGCGCCAAGGCGGCCGCCAACGACGACGCGCCCGCGCCGCCGCACCCGCCGATGACGGCGACGACATCGCCGCGCGACCCGTCGTCGCGCGACGACTCGGCGGCCTCGGCGAGCGCGCGCACCAAGTCGCCCTCCTGCTCGGGCAGCCGCAGCACCCGCCCGGCACCCACCGCGACGGCAGCCGCCCACGTCGCGGTCTCCGGGCCGGCCGACGTCAGCACGGTCAGGTGGGCGCGGCGCGGCAGCGCCGCCCGCCCGCAGCGCTCGGCCGCCGCCTCGTCCAGCACCACGGCCGCGGCCGCCGACCACGTCTTGCGGCTCAACGCGCCGCCGGCATGGACGACCCGGACGCCGACGGCCGCGGCCACGCGATCCAATTCGCGGCGCAGTTCCGGGTCCGCCAACACCGCCAAGACGCCCGCGGAAGTCGCCACTTCCGCCGGAGGGGTGCCACTCACGCGACCACTGTGTGGCCTGGCGATATTGGACGCCAGTCCCAAACGGGGGGTTTGTGGATAGAGACGCGAGTGTGCACAAAGACTCGGTCGACGCATCGGCCGGAGCGCACGACGCGGAACGTCCGCAACTACTCCAACGGCCCCGCTGCACGGTCCGTATGACCGGAACTGACCCGAGATAAGGGACGACCCCCGCCAGGGGGGGAGGAGGCGAGGGTCGTCGTGCATCAGCCCCGGGGGGTCGGGCTGATACACCCTCGGCTCAGGCCGAGTAATGCTTACTATACACATGCCCAGCCGCGGTAACGCAATAGCTCTTTCTATGAAAGAACACGTTGAGCCGCAAGAACACTGCCGATACCGCAGGTCCCACTTTGCTGAGCGGCCGTTTCGGGTCCAAGGTTCCAGCGCCGGCGGACGACCGACCTATGCTGGGCCCGTGACCGTCTTCGACCCGGCCGACGCGCAGCACACGACTTCCCGGGCCCGCACCGCCGCCTTCTTCGACCTGGACAAGACGATCATCGCCAAGTCCAGCACGCTGGCGTTCAGCAAACCGTTCTTCAACCAGGGGCTGCTGAACCGCCGCGCCGTACTCAAGTCGAGCTACGCCCAGTTCATCTATCTGCTTTCCGGCGCCGATCATGACCAGATGGACCGGATGCGCATCCACATGACGAACATGGTCGCCGGCTGGGACGTGGAACAGGTCAAGTCGATCGTCAACGAGACGCTGCACGAGATCGTGACCCCGCTGGTGTTCGCCGAAGCCGCGGACCTGATCGCCGCCCACAAGTTGTGCGGCCGCGACGTCGTCGTGGTCTCCGCCTCGGGCGAGGAGATCGTGGCGCCCATCGCCCGGGCGCTCGGCGCCACGCATGCGATGGCGACCCGCATGGTCGTCGAGGACGGCCGGTACACGGGCGAGATCGCGTTCTACTGCTACGGCGAGGGCAAGGTGCAGGCGATCCGCGAGCTGGCCGCGCGCGAGGGCTACCCGCTGGAGCACTGCTACGCGTACTCCGACTCGATCACGGATTTGCCGATGCTCGAATCCGTCGGCCATCCCAGCGTGGTGAATCCCGACCGCGGACTGCGCCGGGAAGCCCTCGAGCGCGGTTGGCCGGTGCTGTCGTTCTCTCGGCCGGTGTCGCTGCGCGACCGCATCCCTGCGCCGTCGGGTGCGGCGATCGCGACGACCGCCGCGGTGGGCGTCAGTGCGCTGGCCGCCGGCGCGGTCACCTATTCGCTGTTGCGCCGCTTCGCGTTCTAGCCCGCCGCGCAGCAAACACACCGCGGGCGCGCTGCTGCGCCGCTTGGAAAAGTTTGGACAAATTGGGCCTTGCTGCGCTAAGGGTCTAGTAGTACAAAGGAACCACGGAAGCCCGGTGAGGCCTAGGTCGATCCGGAAGAGAAGGTTCGATCTCCCGATCCGGGCACCCAGCACGGTGCTCGGCACCCACGCGGAGTCATAGCCGCGATAATGGCAGAAGTGTTGCGGGCCTGCGTAATTGCGAAGTGCGGATGGAGTCGACGGCCCTTTGGGTGGGGTTGCGACCGGAAGCAGCGCAAGATCGCCGAGGCCAACCCACGCAGCCCCGAAATGCACGCATGGTAACCGAGTTCCGTGCTAGCGGGCGGCGAACCGAATTATTCGGGGCGTCGCCCGCTTTGCATTGTCGGACGCATTTTCCGCAGGCGTTTTTCCCGGCGGCCGGCTACCGATCCAGCTATCGACTCGACAGCGACTCGGCGATCGTGAGAGCCTCCTGCGCACCGGCGCGCATCGCCCGGCAGCAGAGCACCAGCCAGCCGCCCACCCCCTCCGGGGTGCCGTCGGCGAAGCCCTGGGCGGCGGCCCGATAGTCGGCGGGCTGGCGCATCCAACTGACCTCGGGCACACCCAATCCGTGTGGGTCCAGCCCGCTGGCGATGGTCACCAAACGCGACACGGCGCGGGCCACCACGCCGTCCGCGCTGCCGAACGGCCGCAGCGTCAGCAGCTCGCCGTGGGCGACGGCGGCGACCACCGGCGCCGGTGCCTGGGTGCCGCCGCTCACCAACTCCGCCAGCACCTCCAGCCGCGGCCCCACCCCGGCATCGGCGCGGGGCCGGCCCAGCCTGTCCTCGTCGACCTGGTCGGCCGCCGCCAGCATGTGCAGGCGGGCCAGCGCCTGCAACGGCGCCCGCCGCCAGATCCCGACCAGTGGACCCTCGCCGCCCTCGAGCGCCTGAGCCACCCGCAACGCACCGCCGAACACCGGATCGCTGACCACCGCCGCGTCCGCGAGGTCTTCGAGCCGCACGGGGCCGCCGTCCAGCACCGACGAGGCGCGGGCCGCCCGCAACGCCGCTTCGGCCGCGGTCACCGGCCAGCCCCGCAGGTTCGCCCGGTGGCGATGGGCACGGCCCAGCGCGTCGCGGGCCCGGTCGCTGGCCTCGGCGACGCCCGGCAACTCCAGCAGGGGAGCCAGTGGATCAGCCGTCACGGGTAGCCAACCTATCGCGGTGGCGCGGGCGCGCCGGGGATGGCCGCCAGCAGCTGGCGGGTGTATTCGTGCCGGGGCCGGCTGAACAGCTCCTCGGTGGGCGCCCGCTCCACCACGCTGCCGGCGCGCATCACCAGGACGTCGTCGGCGATCTGCCGGATCACCGCCAGGTCGTGGCTGATGAACAGGTAGGCGAGTCGGAGCTCGGCCTGCAGGCCGGCCAGCAACTGAAGTATCTGGGCCTGCACCAGGACATCGAGCGCGGAGACCGCCTCGTCGCAGACCAACACCTCGGGCCGCAGCGCCAGCGCCCGGGCGATCGCGACGCGCTGCCGTTGGCCACCCGAAAGCTCGCGGGGCAGCCGCCCCAGCACGGACGCCGGCAGCGCGACCTGGTCGACGAGCTCGCGCACCGCGCGCTCGCGCTGCCGGCGGTCACCGACGCGGTGGACGCGCAGCGGTTCCTCGACGGCGCGGAACACGGTGTACATCGGATCCAGGCTGCTGTAGGGATTCTGGAAGACGGGCTGCACCCTTCGCCGGAATGCCAGCTGCTGATCGCGGTTCAGTGCGGCGTCGACGCGGGTGCCGTCGAAGACGACCGTGCCGGAAGTGGGGGGCAGCAGGCCCAGCACCATTCGCGCCAGCGTGGATTTGCCCGAACCCGACTCCCCCACGACGGCCAGGGTGCTCGCCCGCCGCAGCCGAAACGAAACCCCATCGACGGCACGGAATTCCGCTCGCCGCCGCGCGCGCCACCCGGGAGTCACGCGGGACTCGCGGTAGACCTTCGTCAGCTCCGAGGCGACGAGGACGTCGTCGGACTCCGGGTGATCCGGGCGCGGTCGGACCGGACTCTTGACCGCCAGCGACGGCGCCGCGGCCACCAGGCGACGGGTGTACTCGTGTTGCGGGTCGCGCAGGATCGACTCCGCCGCACCGGATTCCACCACGACCCCGGCCCGCATCACGACCACGGACTCGGCGCGTTCGGCGGCCAGCGCCAGGTCGTGGGTGATCAGCAGCAGCGCGGTGCCGAGTTCGGCGGTGAGTCCCTGCAAGTGGTCGAGCACCTGGCGCTGCACGGTGACGTCCAGCGCGGAGGTCGGCTCGTCGGCGATCAGCAGCCGCGGCCGGCCCGCCAACCCGATCGCGATCAGCGCCCGCTGACACATCCCGCCGGACAGCTGATGCGGATAGCGACCCGCTTGCCTCGCCGGGTCCGGCAACCCGGCCTGGGCGAGCAGCTCCACCGCGGCTCGTCGCGTCCTGCGGTCGGAAGTGTTGGCCCGCAGCGCTTCGGAGACTTGGAAGCCCACCTTCCAGACGGGGTTGAGGTTCGTCATCGGGTCCTGAGGTATGTAGCCGATCTCGCGGCCCCTGATCGAGCGCAGCGTCCGGCGGTTGGCCCCGGCGAGGTCGGTTCCGTCGAAGAAGACGCGCCCGGCGGTGATCCGCCCGCCGGGGGGAAGCAGCCCGAGGACGGCGGCCGCCGTGGTGGATTTGCCCGAGCCGGACTCACCCACCACCGCGACGGTCTGGCCGGGCAGCACGGTGAGGTCCACGCCGCGGACGGCGGCCTGATGGCCGAAGTCGACTCTGAGCCCCTCGACGGCCAGCAGCGGTCCGGCGTTCACGGCCGCCACGCTCGCGACGCCGGATCCAGGGCGTCGCGCAATGCGTCGCCCATCATCATGAAGGCCAGCACCGTGATCGCCAGTGCGCCGGCGGGATAGAACAGAATGGGCGAGCCCGCCCGCAGCCGCGTCTGGGCGAGGTTGATGTCGCCGCCCCAGGACACCACCGTCGGCGGCAATCCGACACCGAGGTAGGACAGCGTGGCCTCGGTGACGATGAAGACGCCCAGCGCGATGGTGGCCATCGCGACGACCGGGCCCAGGGCGTTGGGCAGAGCGTGGCGCAGCAGGATTTGAAAGCGGCTCAGCCCCAATGCTTTCGCGGCCAGCACGAAGTCGCTGGCGCGCACCGCGAGCACCGATCCCCGCGCGATGCGGGCCACCTGGGGCCAGCCGAACAGGGCGAGGATGGCGATCACGGTCCACACCGTGCGATGGTGCATGACCTGCATGAGCACGATCGCGGCCAGCAGCAGCGGCAAGCCGAAGAACACGTCGCTGACGCGCGAGACCAGCGCGTCGATCCAGCCGCCGTAGAAGCCCGCCAGCGCGCCGAGTGCGCCGCCGACGACGAACACCACCAGGGCCGCCCCCACGCCGACGGTGACCGAGGCCCGCGCGCCGTAGATGGTGCGGGCGTAGACATCGTGGCCCTGCAGGTCGGTGCCGAACCAATGGGCGCCCGACGGCGGGAGCAGGCTCTGGCTGGGATCGGCGTAGGCGGGGTCGGCCCCGGTGAACACCGCCGGAAACATCGCGACGACCACGATGAACACGATGAGCAGGCCGGCGACGATGAACTTCGGGCGCCCACGCAACCCCCGCCACGTGTCGCGCCAGAAGCCGCTGCGCTCAGCCATACCGGATCCTCGGGTCCAGCGCGGCGTACAGGAGGTCCACGGCCAGGTTGGTGACGAGGTAGATCAGCACCAGCACCGTCACGATCGACACCACGGTCGGCGCCTCCTGCCGGGTGACGGCCTGATACAGCACACCGCCGACGCCGTGGATGTTGAAAATGCCCTCCGTCACAATGGCTCCGCCCATCAGCGCCCCCACGTCGGCACCGAGGAAGGTCACCACGGGGATCAGCGAATTGCGCAGAATGTGCACCGTCACCACGCGCGGCCGGGACAAGCCCTTGGCGGTGGCGGTGCGGACGTAGTCGGCGTGCGCGTTGGCGGCGACCGCGGACCGGGTCAACCGCACCACGTAGGCGAACGACACCGAACCCAGCACGACGCCGGGCAGCAGCAGGCGCCCGAATGTCGACCGCTCGCCCACGGTGACCGGCGCGATGCCCAACTTCACCCCGAAAACGAACTGGGCCAGGAACCCCAGGACGAAGATGGGGATCGCGATGATGACGAGCCCGGTGATCAGCACGCCCGCATCGAACAACCCACCCGTGCGCAGGCCGGCGATCACCCCGAATCCGATGCCCAGCACCGCCTCGACGGCCAGCGCGATCAGCGCCAGCCGCAACGTGACCGGAAACGCATGTGCCAGAACGTCGCTCACCGGCAGCCCGGAGTAGGAACGGCCCAGGTCGCCATGCAGGACGCCGCCGAGGTAGCGCAGATATTGCACGATGAACGGATCGTCGAGGTGGTAGCGGGCCCGCAGCTGCGCGGCCACCTCGGGTGTCAGCGGCCGGTCCCCGGCGATCGCGGCCACCGGGTCACCCGGCAACAGGAACACCATGCCGTAGATCAGCAGCGTGGCGCCGAGGAAAACGGGCACCATGACGGCGATCCGGCGCGCGATGTAGGAGCCCATCTCGTCAAGCCTTGACGACGTTCTCGTAGTCGGGCAATCCGTTCCAGGTGAGCTTGACGCCGCTGACCTGCGGCGACCATCCGACCACCGCGATGTAATACCACAGCGGCACAGCGGGCATGTCGCGCAACAAGATTCGTTGGGCCTCGTTGACCCGCACATCCGCCTGCCGCAGGTCGGGCGCGGCCTCGGCGGCGGCCAGCCCGGCGTCGAACTCGCGGCTCGAGTATCCGACGTCGTTGGATCCCGCGCCGGTGGCGTACAGCGGGGCCAGGAACTCGATCATCGACGGGTAGTCGCCGATCCAGCCCGCGCGGAACGCGGTATCGATGGTGTGGTTGGTGATCTGGGTGCGGAAACCCGCGAACGTGGGGTGCGGCGCGCCGACGGCATCGATGCCCAGCACGTTCTTGATGCTGTTGGCCACCGCATCCACCCACTCTTGATGGCCGCTGTCGGCGTTGTATGCGATGGAGTATCGCCCGCTCCACGGCGAGATCGCGTTGGCCTGCGCCCAGAGTTGGCGTGCCCGTTCGGGGTTGAAGTCCAACGCGTCGTTGCCCGGGATGTTCGGGTCGAATCCGGGCAGCGAGCTGGCGGTGAAATCGCGGGCCGGGCTGCGGGTGCCGTTGAAGATCTGCTGACAGATCTGTGGCCGGTTGATGGCCGCCGACAACGCCAAGCGGCGCAACCGGCCTTCCTCGCCCCCGAAATGGGGCAGCCGCAACGGCGTGTCGAGCGATTGGCTGACCGCGACGGGGCCACTGGCGAAGTTGCCGCCCAACTCACGCTTGTAGATCGTCAGCGCGCTGGACGGAATCGTGTCCAGCACATCGAGGTTGCCGGATAGCAGGTCGGCATAGGCGGTGTCCAGGCTGGCGTAGAACTCGAACCGCAAACCTTTGTTGCGGGGTTTGCGATTGCCGTGGTAGGCGGGGTTGGGTTTCAAGTCGATCTTGACGTTGTGTTCCCAGGCCGGCCCGTCGGGACCGTCCGCCAACTCGTACGGGCCGTTGCCGACCGGGTTGCGGCCGAACGCGGCCATGTCCCGAAAGGCCTTGTCCGGCAGCGGGTAGAACGCATTGTGTCCCAGCCGCAAGGTGAAGTCGACGGTCGGTGCCTTGAGCCGCACATCGAACTCGAGATCATTGACCACTTGCAGCCCGGACATGCTGGTCCGGGCCGGCTTTCCGTCTCCGGTGCGGCCGGCGACCTCGTCGTACCCGACGATCGGGCTGAAAAAGCTCTGTTGCAGTTGGGCATTGGTGCTCAGGGCACCGTAGTTCCACGCGTCGACGAACGAATGCGCCGTCACCGGTGAGCCGTCGGTGAATTTCCAGCCGGGCTTGAGAACGATCCGGTAGTTGATGTTGTCGGTCGTCTCGACCGACTGCGCCACTTCCGGCGACGGTTTGCCCGCGGCGTCATAGGACACCAAACCGGCGAACAGCCGGTCCACGATCCGCCCTCCGAGGCTGTCGTTCGTGGCGGTCGGAATCAGCGGGTTGGGCGGTTCACCGCCGTTCACCACGACCGACTCAGGGGTCAGCGCCCCGCCACCGCAGCCGCCCAGCGTTGCCGCCGCCAGCAGCCCGGCGACGAAGACCGGCAAGGCGGCCCGCATCCGACGCATGACACCCGACCCTAGGGCCTGCGCCGCCGCAGTGGTGAAGTGCCCGGTGCGGGTCCGCGAATCTAGAATCCCGTCGTGACTGTGGTGCAACTGGCCTCGGAGGGACCGGATGTGCTGGCGGGGCGAATGATCTTCTTGTTCGGCCTTCCCGCAATCGGATTGATCTGTCTGATCATTGGCCTGCTGGAGCGCTCGCGCAGACGTCCACCGGTCCCGCCGCCGTACAACGCCGGCCATCCGTATCCGCCGGCACCGCCGCCGACGGGCTATCCGGGGGCTTACCCCGTTCCGCCGCCGTATCCCGGTTACCCGCCGGCGGTGCCGCCGCGGCCACGAACGAGCAAGTCGGCCACCACGCTGATCACCATCGGTGCCGTCCTGCTGGGGCTGGGCGGGCTGAACATCTTCTTCCACGCTGCGCGCGCCTTGTCGAGCGACGATCGTGGCTCGCCCACGACCGCCCAGCCAACCCCATCGACCAGAGCCGCGATGCCCGAAATAGGTCAGTGCTTCACCGAATTCGAGGTCCGTATGGGTTCGCTCAACCAACCGACCGACTGCGGTGATCCTGTGGCGACCTATGAGCTCGCCGCCAAAGGCGGGCCGACGACGACATGCCCCGACAACAAGCGCGGCGACTCTGTCTACGCGCGCCTCACCAACGAATCCCACACACTGTGTTTTGCCGCCAACCTCAAACAAGGGCTCTGCTACCTGAGGACCGACCAGCGCGAGACGACGACGTGGACACCGGTCGATTGCGCTGAAGCACGCTTCGCAAGATTCAAGGTCGACAAGCGCATTGACGGCAGCGCCGACGAAACGCAATGTCCGCCGGGGACAACGGCCAACGCGTACCCCACGCCGCCGCGGGTCTACTGCCTGGCGCAAGCCGACTCGTGACGCTCAGACGGGCGTGACGGGGTGCACCTGCAGCGCGCAGGCGTCGATGGTGGCCGGCACGGTCAGCACCACGGTGGTGTCCGGCGGGTTGACCAGCAGCTCGGAGTAGGTGGGGCACGGGTCGCCGTTGGCGTCGATGGCGATGCCCTCCACGACGGCCTGCGCCTGCGTGGACAGGGACAGGATGACGGTGGGCGGCACCTCGGCGCCGCCCGGCAGGCCGCCCATGTAGCCGCGCAGCGTGGGCTGGGCGTGAATGACCGGGCCCCCGGCACCGGAGTCGACCCCCGGGTAGCCGGTCAGCGTGCAGGGCTCCGCGCCGCCGGCGAGGCTGAACACCAGCGTGGTCGCTCGGTGCCCGACGGCGGCCTGGGCCGGCGAGGCGGTCACGGCGATCCGGTCCGACCAGCACGGGGTGGGCGCATCGGCGGTGTCGGTGGGCATGGCCCACGCCGGAGCCCCCAGCATGGCGATGGCCGCGTAACCCGTTGCGGCCGCGGCGAAGCTGGGAACTAGTCGGCGGGTGCGCCGCCCGTGGCCCGGCACACCGATGATTATCCGGCATCGGGCCGCGCTTTGACCCGTATTCGCAGGGTCGCTTTCACCTTGTGGGGCTAGGCTCTCTGACGATTGACGAGCCTCGACATTAGGAGGAAGCCAGTGACCGCCACCGACGCCGTAGGCCCGTCGTCGTATCCCCCGCCGCCCGGGTTCGCCGAACAGGCCAACGCGGGCGAGGAGCTCTACCGCGAGGCCGGCGAGGACCGGCTGGCCTTCTGGGCCAAGCAGGCGAACCGGCTCACCTGGGCCAAGCCCTTCACCGAGGTGCTGGACTGGTCGGACGCCCCGTTCGCCAGGTGGTTCGCCGACGGCAAGCTCAACGTCGCCTACAACTGCGTGGACCGGCACGTGGAGGCCGGCAACGGCGACCGGGTCGCCATCCACTGGGAAGGCGAGCCCGGCGACAGCCGCAGCCTGACCTATGCCGAGCTGCAGGCGCAGGTGTGCAAGGCGGCGAACGTGCTGACCGAACTGGGACTCGTCGCCGGTGACCGCGTCGCCATCTACCTGCCGTTGATCCCCGAAGCCGTGATCGCGATGCTGGCCTGCGCCCGCCTGGGCATCATGCACAGCGTCGTGTTCGCCGGCTTCACCGCGAAGGCGCTACGGGCCCGCATCGCCGATGCGCAGGCCAAATTGCTGATCACCGCCGACGGGCAGTTCCGCCGCGGCAAGCCGGCGCCCCTGAAGGACGCCGCCGACGAGGCGGTCGCGTCCGGCCCGGACGGCGACAGCTCCGTCGAGCGCATCCTGGTGGTGCGCCGCACCGGTATCGACGTGTCGTGGAACGACGACCGCGACCTGTGGTGGCACGACGTCGTCGACGCCGCGTCGCCCGAGCACACCCCGGAGCCCTTCGACGCCGAGCAGCCCCTGTTCCTGCTGTACACCTCCGGCACCACCGGCAAGCCCAAGGGCATCGTGCACACCAGCGGCGGCTATCTGACGCAGTCTTCCTACACGCACTACTACGTCTTCGACATCAAGCCCGAGACCGACGTGTTCTGGTGCACCGCCGACATCGGCTGGGTCACCGGGCACACCTACGGTGTCTACGGGCCGCTGTCCAACGGCGTCACCGAGGTGCTCTACGAGGGCACGCCCGACTCTCCCACCCAGCACCGGCATTTCGAGATCATCGAAAAGTACGGCGTGACAATCTATTACACCGCGCCCACGCTCATCCGTACCTTCATGAAGTGGGGGCGCGAGATCCCCGACGCACACGACCTGTCCAGCCTGCGACTGCTGGGCACGGTGGGCGAGCCGATCAACCCCGAGGCGTGGCGCTGGTACCACAAGGTGATCGGGGCCGACAGCCTCCCGATCGTGGACACCTGGTGGCAGACCGAAACGGGCGCCGCGATGATCTCCCCGCTGCCCGGGGTCGCCGCGGCCAAACCGGGTTCGGCGATGAGGGCGTTGCCGGGCATCTCCGCGAGCATCGTCGACGACCACGGCAACGAACTGGTGCCCACCGTCCACCACGGCGAACACGTCACCGGCTACCTGGTCTTGGATCAACCGTGGCCGTCCATGCTGCGCGGCATCTGGGGTGATCCCGAGCGATACGTCGAGACCTACTGGTCCAGGTTCGCCGAGCAGGGCTGGTATTTCGCCGGCGACAGCGCCTATTACGACCGCGACGGCGCCATCTGGGTGGTGGGCCGTATCGACGACGTGATGAACGTGTCGGGGCACCGGCTCTCGAGTGCCGAACTGGAGTCGGCGCTGGTCGGCCACCACGGGGTGGCCGAAGCCGCGGTGGTCGCCAAGACCGACGAGACCACGGGCCAAGCCGTCTGCGCGTTCGTCGTCCTGTGCGCCGAGTACGAGGTGCACGACGGGGTCGTCGACGAGCTGCGCGCCGAGGTGGCCCGGGAGATCTCTCCCATCGCCAAGCCGCGTGAGATCCACGTGGTGCCGGAGCTACCCAAGACGCGCAGCGGCAAGATCATGCGCAGGCTACTGCGCGACATCGCCGAGAACCGCGCACTGGGTGACACGTCGACGCTGCTCGACCCCGGCGTCTTCGACGCGATCCAGGCGTCGAAGTAGCCGCCTCAGGCCGGTAGCGGCGTGAACCCCGCACCGGGACGGTGCTTGGCGTTGACGTCGGCCAGGACTGCGTTGAACGACTGCACCACGGCCGGCGTGTGCAGCGGGATGTACTTGATGACACAGGTCGGCAGGTTGTCGCTGAACGCCCCGTGGATCATGCCGACCAGCATGTTGTTGACGGTCACCGGCGCCCCCGAGTCCCCCGGCTGGCCGCAGACCTGCATGACGATGGTGCCCGGTTCCTGCCCCGGCCCCCAGGTGACGCCGCACGAGTTTCCGGTGGTGCGGCCCTGCTTGCAGGCGATCTCGCCAAATGCCGGATCCGGGCCGAGGCCGTTGATCGCGAAGCCGTTGTAGTTGGCCGTCGGCGTCACCTTGGCCGGATCGAACTTGATGACCGCGTAGTCGAGGTTGTCGTTGCCGGCCACCATCGTGCCCAGCACGCCGGCGTTCTCGGCGCCCTCTGCGGCCACCTGCGCGCCCGGACCACCGCAGTGCGCGGAGGTGAAGCCGATCAGCTCACCGGCGGTATCACCGCCGATGGTCGTCAGGGTGCACATCGTGTCCCCGTTGATGACGATGCCGGCGCCGCCGCCCATCGGGATCCGGACGTCGGCGGCCGCGGCGCGCGCCGGGAAGCCCATCAGTACCAAGAGGACCGCCGCGATTGCCGCCACGAAGCACCGGTGCGCCGTATGCACAGCACCACTCCCATCGACAGGCCGGACCCGGACCGGCGTGGCCAGTCTAGTCGGCCAGGCGCCCCGCCCGCCGTGCCGAAACGGGCCCGCACGGCCGGCGCGCGAAGGTCACCGGTTGCACCCGAAAGACGGCGGTCCGGTCGCCGTCTTCGGCTGGCCTCGTCTGGCATAGCGCCGCATGGCAACATGAACCGCGACGATGACGCCGGGCAATGACGAAGGAGGGGACCGTCTGTGAGCAAAGCCGATGGCAAGAACGGTGTGCCCAGCACCCTGACCACGATCCCCCTGACCGACCCGCACGCCCGGCCCGCCGAGCCGTCGATCGGCGACCTGATCAAGGACGCGACGACGCAGGTCTCCACGCTGGTGCGCGCCGAGGTCGAACTGGCCCGGGCGGAGATCACCCGGGACGTCAAGAAGGGCCTGACCGGGAGCGTGTACTTCATCGCCGCGCTGGTGGTGCTGTTCTACTCGACGTTCTTTTTCTTCTTCTTCGTCGCCGAACTGCTCGACACCTGGCTGTGGCGCTGGGTGGCGTTCCTCATCGTGTTCGGGGTCCAGGTGGTGGTCGGCGCGCTGCTGGCCCTGCTGGGCTTCCTCAAGGTGCGCCGGATCCGGGGCCCTCGGCAGACCATCGAATCGGTCAAGGAGACCCGCACCGCCCTCACGCCGGGCCACGACAAGCCGCAAGGCGCCGCCAAGCAGCTCGCCGAGCGCGGCAAGCACGAAAAGCCCGAAACCGATCCATCGGGCTGGTAAGTGGCCCCGCCGGATCCGTCGGTAACCCGCATCGAGGGGCCATGGCGCCACTTTGACGTGCACGCGAACGGCATCCGGTTTCACGGCGTCGAGGCCCTGCCCGCCGACAGCACACCCGCCACCGCTCGGCCCCTCGTCATGCTGCTGCACGGGTTCGGCTCGTTCTGGTGGTCGTGGCGTCATCAGCTGCGGGGGCTCACCGGGGCGCGGGTGGTCGCGGTCGACCTGCGCGGGTATGGCGGCAGCGACAAGCCGCCCCGCGGCTACGACGGCTGGACGCTGGCCGGCGACACGGCCGGCCTCATTCGCGCGCTGGGGCACTCGTCGGCGACCCTGGTCGGTCACGCCGACGGCGGGCTGGCATGCTGGGCCACCGCACTCCTGCACGCGCGGTTGGTGTCGGCCATCGCATTGATCAGCTCGCCGCACCCGGCCGCACTGCGCCGGTCCACGCTCACCCGGCGCGACCAGCGGTACGCACTGTTGCCGACGTTGCTGCGCTACCAGGTGCCCGTCTGGCCGGAGCGCCTGCTGACCCGCGACAATGGGGCCGAGATCGAACGCCTTGTCCGTCGCCGCAGCAGCACCAAATGGCTTGCGTCCGAGGACTTTTCCGAATCCATCGGTCACCTGCGAACCGCGATCCAGATTCCGTCGGCGGCGCACTGCGCGCTGGAGTACCAGCGCTGGGCGGTGCGCAGTCAGCTGCGCGACGAAGGCCGCCGTTTCATGAAATCGATGTGCCAGCAGCTCAGCGTGCCGCTGCTACACCTGCGCGGTGACGCCGATCCCTACGTGCTGGCCGACCCGGTCGACCGGACGCGTCGGTATGCCCCGCAGGGGCGCTATGTATCCATCGCCGGCGCAGGGCATTTCAGCCACGAAGAGGCGCCCGGGGAGATCAACAGGCACCTGATGAAGTTCCTCGACTCGGCGATCAGCTGACGCAGGACCCGGTGGTCACCTGCTGGGTATCGCCGATCTTTGCGAGCTGACCGGCTACCTCGTCGGCCGTCAGCACGAAACCCGTGTCGGGGTCGTCGACGGCCGCACCGAACACCACGCCGAGCACCTGACCGTTCAGGTCGATCAGCGGTCCGCCCGAATTGCCTTGCTCCACATTGGCTCTGATGGTGTACACGTCGCGGGTCACCGGCGCCGGATCGCGGTAGATGTCGGGCCCGCTGAGCTTGATGACCTCGCGAATGCGGGCCGGGGTCGCGGTGAAGTTGCCGCCGCCCGGATACCCCAACACCACGACGCTGGTGCCCGTTTTCGCCTCGGCCTGGGCGAAGGCCAATGGCTGTGGCGGCAGGTTGGGGACCGCGAGGATGGCGATGTCGACCGACGGGTCGTAGGACACGACGGTGGCGTCCAGCGGGCTGCCGCTGGCGTAGATCTGCACGCTGTTGGAACCGGCCACCACGTGCGCGTTGGTCATCACCCGGTCCTGGGCGATCACGAATCCACTGCCCTCCAACACTTTCTGGCAGCTCGGGGCCAGGCTGCGCACCTTGACCACGCTGGGCGCGGCGGCTTGCACCACCGGGTTGCCGGCCAGGGCCGGGTCGGGCGAGGCGACGGGAATCACCGGCGTGCGGCTGAACGGCTCCAGCACCGCGGGCAGGCCGGAGGTGTTCAGCAGGGCCGAGAGCCGCTTGGGCACCGTCTTCAGCCACGGCGGGGCAACCTCGTTGACCTGGGCCAGCACCCGCGAGCCGCGGACCGCGGCGGCCAGCTCCGGCTGGTCCTTGGACTGGGTCAGGGGTGTCGCCAACAGCCAGGCCGCGGTCAACACCACCACCAGCTGGACCCCCACCCCGATGAACGAGTCGACCGTGCGGATCATGCGGCTGCGGATCGCGCCGCGGACCGCGCGTCCCAACACCACTCCCGCGACCTCGCCGATGACCACCAGCGCGAGGATCAGAAACAGGGCGGCGAACAGCTTGGCCCTGGGCGCGGCGATGTGGCTGACGAGGTGGGGAGCCAGCAGCACGCCCGCGATCGCGCCCAGCAAGACGCCGACGAACGACAGCAACGAGCCCAGCGCGCCGGAACGCCAGCCCGACACGGCCGCGATGAACGCGACCGCCAGCACGGCCACGTCAAGCCACTGCGACGGGGTCATCGAACTCAGGTTCATCGCCGGGGCCCACCCTGGTCGCCGACCAGCGCCATCGCCGCGTCCAACTCGCGGACGTCGGTGCTGTCCCAGGGCCGGGCCCAGCCCGCGACGTCGAGCATCGCAGAGATCACCTGGCCAGTGAATCCCCAGACCAGCATCTCGTTCAGCAGAAACGCCGGTCCGGCCCACCTGCGGCCGAGGTCACCCCGGTACACCATCAGCCGGTTGGCCGGGTTGACGAAGGCGCGCACCGGAACCCGCGCCACGATCGCGGTTTCCGCCTCGTTGACGACGGCCACCGGCCCGGGATCGGGCGAATACGCGAGCACCGGGACGACGTGAAACCGCGACGGCGCGATGAACGTGCGTTCCATCGTGACCAACGGACGCAACCGGGACACGTCGATCCCGGTCTCCTCCTGGGCTTCTCGCAGGGCGGTGGTCACCGGCCCGTCATCGGTGGGATCGGAGGCGCCGCCGGGAAACGCCGCCTGACCGGCGTGATGACGCAGCGTCGATGCCCGGACGGTGACCAGCAGGTCCGCGTCGTCGGGGACGCTGCGGTCGCCCCGAGCGGACGGGGAGCCCGAGAACAGCACCAGGACGGCGGCTTCGCGGCCCCCGCCGCCCATCGCCGACAACGACGCGCCCCCGCCGGTGATCATCGCCAGCACGTCGGCCGGTAGCCGGCGCCGATACGCGTCCGGCATCTGCGCGACGTTGTCGACCAGGGGGCGCAGCCACGCCGGTGAGGCCTCGGGCGTCAGCGGAACCGTCCCGCGCGCACGGGCTGAGATCCCACCGTCCGTGGGGGGCGTACCCCCGACACTCACCGGGCGCTCCAGTCGGTCCAATTTGCGGTTTATCCCTTGTCATTTCCGACCGCGGCAGCGATCTCGTCGGCACTTCCGAAAGCCCGCGGCAGCATCTGCGCAACGCTACCGTCCGGCCGCAGAACCACCGTCGCAGGCATCACGTTTACCACGCCCAGGGCCGCCGCGACCCGGCGGCGGCCGTCCTGCAGGGTCGGCAGCCGAACACCCAGTTCGGCCAGCCGCAGCAATGCCGCGGTCTCGTTCTCGTCTTGATGCACGGTCACCACCGTCACGCTCGGCCCCGCTCGCCGTTGATATTCGGCCATCGCGGGCAGTTCGGCCGCGCAGGGCGCGCACCAATACGCCCAGAGGTTGAGGACCACCCGGCGCCCGGCCAGCGCGCGGGCCACATCGACGACAGAACCGTCCGCGGCGCACTCGGCCGTGACGCCGCGCAGGGCCTCGGGGCCGGGCCCGTCGCCCGCGGCGGGACAGGGCGCCAGGTCGGCCCGCCGCCGCGGGCCCGCCAGCGCGGCCGCCGTGTCGGCGTCGCGGTGTTCGCGGTCGGGCGTGTGCACACCGGTGCCGGGCCCCGACGTCGTCGCGGACTCGTCGCGCAGCTGGGTCACCAGGGCGGCGGTCAGCGCCGCCACCACCGCGAGGATCGCGATCGTCCAGCGCGTGGTGCGCGTCAAGGCCGTGCCCTACAGGCCGGCCAGGGCCAGCAGGTGCTCGGTCTCCGGACCCCGCACCAGCGGCGCGGCCAGCAGCGGCTCCGTGGGACCGAGACCGAACGAGGGGCAGTCCTTGGCCACGACACACACGCCGCAGGCCGGCTTGCGCGCGTGGCACACCCGGCGGCCGTGGAAGATCACGCGGTGGCTCAGCATGGTCCATTCGCTGCGTTCGATCAGCTCGCCCGCCGCGCGCTCGATCTTGACCGGGTCCTTGTCCGCGGTCCAGCGCCACCGGTGCAGCAGCCGCGCGAAGTGGGTGTCGACCGTGATGCCGGGGACGCCGAACGCGTTGCCCAGGATCACGTTGGCGGTCTTGCGTCCCACCCCGGGCAGCGTGACCAGTTCCTCCATGGTGGAGGGCACCTCGCCGTCGAACCGCTCGACCAGGGCCTGCCCCAGGCCGATGAGGGAGGTCGCCTTGTTCCGGAAGAACCCCGTCGGACGGATCAGGTTTTCCAGCTCGTCGCGGTCGGCCTGCGCGTAGTCCAGCGCCGAGGGGTAGCGCTTGAACAACGCCGGCGTCGTCAGGTTCACCCGTTTGTCGGTGCTCTGCGCGGACAGGATGGTGGCGACCGTCAGCTCGAGCGGTGTGGTGAAGTCCAGCTCGCAGTGCGCGTCCGGAAACGCCTGCGCCAGCGCCCGATTCATCCGGCGCGCCCGGCGCACCAAGCCGACGCGGGTCTCCTCGGACCAGCGCCGCGCGGCGTCGCCGCCCGGGGGTGCGGGCGTGGACTTCGTGCGCCCGGACGACTTAGCCGCTGTCACCTACGACAGAGTACTGATTTCGTGATCTCGCCGAGACCTCGTGTTGATTGAAGGCCATGTTTACTCTCCTTGTGTTGTGGTTGCTGGTGGCCGGCGTTCCGGTGCTGCTGATGCTGGCGGCACTCGGCTTGGGCCGGCTCGAGCGCGGACTCGCCCGCGACGACGTCGCGGTGCTGGCGGTCACCGAACTCTTCGAGCGCGTCGAACTCGTCGACATGCACACGCTGGCCCGGGAGGGCCTGCCGGAGGCGCTGGAATACCTGCACCGCCGCGAGGCTCGGGAACTGTCGGAGGCCGCGCTGGCCGGGCTGACGGCCCGGCCACGGCACGCGGCGCCGTCGTTTGCCGCCAGCTTCGTCGACCATGCGGAGCTGACATTGCCGACGCGAATACACCCGCAGTCGCGGATCAATCCGCAGTTTAAGGCCACTCGACCCGTCAATCGTGTGTAGCGTTGCACGTTGGACAAAATGTCCTACCGCTAGACTCATCACGCGAGTACGGGATTAACCTGCCCGTAGAATCATTGGAAATCTGAAGAGGCAATGTGGACGAGATCCTGGCAAGGGCAGGAATCTTCCAAGGGGTTGAGCCCAGCGCCGTCGCCGCGCTGACCAAGCAACTGCAACCCGTCGACTTCCCCCGTGGGCACACGGTCTTCGCCGAAGGCGAGCCGGGCGATCGGCTGTACATCATCGTCTCGGGGAAGGTGAAGATCGGCCGCCGCTCACCCGACGGCCGGGAGAACCTGCTGACGATCATGGGCCCGTCGGACATGTTCGGTGAGTTGTCGATCTTCGACCCGGGCCCGCGGACTTCCAGCGCGACCACCATCACCGAGGTGCGCGCGGTGTCGATGGACCGCGACGCGCTGCGGGCGTGGATCGCGGATCGTCCCGAGATCGCCGAGCAGCTGTTGCGGGTGTTGGCCCGACGGCTGCGCCGCACCAACAACAACCTGGCCGACCTCATCTTCACCGACGTGCCGGGCCGGGTGGCCAAGCAGCTGCTGCAGCTCGCCCAGCGTTTCGGCACTCAGGAGGGTGGCGCGATGCGGGTCACCCACGACCTGACCCAGGAGGAGATCGCCCAGCTGGTGGGCGCGTCCAGGGAGACGGTGAACAAGGCGCTGGCCGATTTCGCCCACCGCGGCTGGATCCGCCTGGAGGGCAAGAGTGTGCTGATTTCGGACTCCGAAAGGCTGGCCCGCCGAGCGAGGTAAGCGCGCGCGGAGCGCGGGCGCAACCGAGCGAGAAACCGAACCCCGAGCGAGGTAAGCGCGCGCGGAGCGCGGGCGCAACCGAGCGAGGTAAGCGCACACGGTATGCACGCGAATTGCGCCGAGATCGGCCTTATCGACACGCTCTCTCGAGCTTTTCCGCGTTAACGCCCATTTCGGTGCGAGTTCAGCGCTGCAAATAGTCCAGCTGCGCCTGAACCGACCATTCGGCGGCGTCCCAGAGTTTCTCGTCGACGTCTACATAGACGTGTTCGACGACCTGGCGCGCGGTGGCGTCGTCGCCGATGTCCCGCAACGCCGCGCGCACCTGCTCCAGGCGTTCGCGCCGGTGCTTCAGGTAGCCCGACGCGACGGCCTGAAGGTCGGGCAGGTCGGGCCCGTGACCGGGCAGCACCGTCCGGGGCCCGAGCCCGCGTAGCCGCCGCAGCGACTCCAGGTAGTCGGCCAGGCTGCCGTCTTCCTTATCTATCACGGTGGTGCCGCGCCCCAGCACGCTGTCCGCGGTGAGCACGGCGTCGTCGAGCACGAACGAAAACGAGTCGGCGGTGTGGCCGGGGGTGGCCATCGCCTTGATCTTGAGGCCGGCCGCGTCGATCATCTCCCCGTCGGTGAGGTGGCCGCCAAAACCGCGCAGGAACCCGCTGCCCGCCGAGCGCACCGTCGCGCCGGTCCGCTCGACCAGCTTGTCGATGCCGTCGGTGTGATCGCCGTGCCGGTGACTGATCAGCACCAGGGTGATGCGGCCCAGGCCGGCGACCCGGGCGAGGTGTTCGTCGTCGTCGGGCCCGGGATCCACGACGACCATCTCGTCGCTGCCCTCGCCGCGCAGCACCCACGTGTTGGTGCCCTCGAGCGTCAGCAAGCCCGGGTTGTCGGCCAACAGGACCGAGGCCGTGTCGGTGACCGGCCGCAACCTGCCGTAGGCGGGATGGCTCAGTGACTCGGGCGCGTCGGTCACGGTCGTGAGCCGACCTCCACGATGAGCTCCACTTCCACCGGCGCATCCAGCGGCAGCTCGGACACCCCGACCGCCGACCGCGCGTGCGCGCCGTCATCGCCGAACACCTCGGCGAGCAGCTCGGAAGCCCCGTTGATGACGCCGGGCTGGCCGTTGAAACCCGGTGCGGACGCGACGAATCCGACGACCTTGACCACTCGGGTCACCGCATCGATGCCCACCAGCGAATCGATGGCGGCCAAGGCGTTGAGCGCGCAGATCCGCGCCAGCGCCTTGCCGTCCTCCGGGCTGACCTGTGCCCCGACCTTGCCGGTCCCGGCCAGCTGCCCGGCCTGCATCGGCAGCTGACCCGCGGTGTAGACCAGGTCACCCGTGCGCACCGCGGGCACGTAGGCGGCCAGCGGCGCCACCACCTCCGGGAGCGCGACCCCGAGTCGCGCGAGCCGGGCCGACGCCGTCATCTACTTGGGGCGCTTCAAATAAGCGACGTGTTGCTCACCGGTGGGACCGGGCAGTACGGACACCAGTTCCCAGCCGTCGGCACCCCACTGGTCGAGAATCTGTTTGGTGGCGTGGGTCAGCAGCGGGACCGTGACGTATTCCCATGCGGTCGGTTGGCTCATGGCGCGAGCTTATCGGTCGGATGTGAACGGCTCTGGCCTGCCCGGGGGCCGGGCGCCGGGCGGGCTAGCATGCGAAGGTGGCAAACACATCGAGCGGCGGTAGCGCCGTCGGCTGGCCGGCGCGGCTGTCCAAAGCGCGCCTGCATTTCGTCACCGGCAAAGGCGGTACGGGCAAGTCGACGATAGCGGCCGCACTGGCACTGACCCTGGCATCCGGAGGCCGCAAGGTGCTCCTCGTGGAAGTCGAAGGGCGGCAAGGCATTGCGCAGCTCTTCGACGTCCCGCCGCTGCCTTACCAGGAGGTCAAGATCGCGACCGCCGAACACGGCGGACAGGTCAACGCCCTGGCGATCGACATCGAGGCGGCGTTCCTGGAATACCTGGACATGTTCTACAACCTCGGCATCGCCGGGCGGGCGATGCGTCGCATCGGCGCCATCGAGTTCGCCACGACGATCGCGCCGGGCCTGCGCGACGTGCTGCTCACCGGGAAGATCAAGGAGTCGGTGGTGCGTGTCGACAAGAACCGGCTTCCGGTTTACGACGCGGTTGTCGTCGACGCCCCCCCGACGGGGCGAATCGCCCGCTTCCTGGACGTCACCAAGGCCGTGTCGGATCTGGCCAAGGGCGGGCCGGTGCACTCGCAGAGCGAGGGCGTGGTGAAGCTGCTGCACTCCGACCAGACCGCCATCCACCTGGTCACCCTGCTGGAGGCGCTCCCGGTGCAGGAGACGCTCGAAGCCATCGAGGAGCTCGCCGAGATGGAGCTGCCGATCGGCAGCGTGATCGTGAACCGCAACATCGCGTCGCACCTGCAGCCCGCCGACCTGGCGAAGGCCGCCGAGGGAGACGTGGACGCGGACTCACTGCGGGCGGGGCTTCAGACGGCGGGGATCAAGCTGAACGACGCCGACTTCGCCGGGCTGCTGACCGAAACCATCGAGCATGCGACGGTCATCGCCGCGCGCGCCGAGATCGCCCAGCAGCTGGACGCGTGGCAGGTGCCGCGCCTCGAACTGCCGGCGATCTCCGACGGAGTCGACCTCGGAAGTCTTTATGAGCTTTCGGAATCGCTTGCGCAGCAGGGAGTTCGATGAGTACCACGCCGAATCGGCTTGACATGGCGACGATCCTGGCCGACACGACCAACCGGGTGGTGGTGTGCTGCGGCGCCGGCGGGGTGGGCAAGACCACCACCGCGGCCGCGATGGCGTTGCGCGCGGCCGAATACGGCCGCAACGTGTGCGTCCTGACGATCGACCCGGCCAAGCGATTGGCACAGGCGCTGGGGGTCAGCGATCTCGGCAACACCCCGCAGCGGGTGCCCCTGGGGCCCGAGGTTCCCGGCGAGTTGCACGCGATGATGCTCGACATGCGCCGCACGTTCGATGAGATGGTGGTCCAGTACTCCGGAAACGGTCGGGCGCAAGCGATTCTGGACAACCAGTTCTATCAGACCGTCGCCAGCTCGCTCGCCGGGACGCAGGAGTACATGGCGATGGAGAAGCTGGGGCAGCTGCTGGCCGAGGACCGATGGGACCTGGTGGTGGTGGACACCCCGCCGTCGCGCAACGCGCTGGACTTCCTGGACGCACCCAAGCGACTGGGCAGCTTCATGGACAGCCGATTGTGGCGGCTGCTGCTCGCGCCGGGCCGGGGCATCGGCCGATTGGTCACGGGCGCAATGGGTTTGGCGATGAAGGCGATGTCCACCGTGCTCGGCTCGCAGATGCTGAGCGACGCGGCGGCGTTCGTCCAGTCGCTGGACGCCACCTTCGGCGGATTCCGCGAGAAGGCGGATCGCACCTACGCGCTGCTGAAGAGGCGCGGTACCCAGTTCGTCGTCGTGTCGGCGGCCGAGCCCGACGCGCTGCGCGAGGCCTCGTTCTTCGTCGACCGGTTGTCGCAAGAAGGCATGCCGCTCGCCGGGCTGGTCCTGAACCGCACCCACCCCACGCTGTGTTCGTTACCCGCCGAGCGGGCGATCGACGGGGCCGAAACGCTGGAGGCTCAGCCGAATTCCGGGGCGGCGTCGTTGGCCGCGGCCGTGCTGAAGATTCATGCCGAACGCGCGCAGACCGCCAAGCGGGAGATCAGGTTGCTGTCGCGCTTCACCGGGGCCAATCCGCACGTGCCGGTCGTCGGCGTCCCCTCGCTGCCGTTCGACGTCTCGGATCTGGAAGCGCTGCGCGCGCTCGCCGATCAGATCACCGCCACCGGCGACGACGCCGCGCGGGCGACCGGGCGCTAGCAGGCCGCTCGAACCGCGGACTCAGCCGACGTTGCGGGTTCGCCTCTTGTCGAAGAAGTCGGCCCAGGACACCACCTCGGGGTGCTGCTTGAGCAGCGCCCGGCGCTGACGCTCGGTCATGCCGCCCCAGACGCCGAACTCGACTTTGTTGTCCAGCGCGTCCGCGCCGCACTCCTGCATGACCGGGCAGTGCCTGCAGATGACGGCGGCTTTGCGTTGGGCGGCTCCCCGGACGAAGAGTTCGTCCGGATCCGTGGTCCGGCACAGTGCTTTGGAAACCCAGGCGATCCGTTCTTCGGCGTCAACGCTGCGGAGTACCCCTTGTGCGGCCGCAATGTTTGTCCTACGCGCCGCAGGCCGTGTTCCTGACACGAGCTGGTCCCTTCCCTACCGGCCGCCCTCGCGACCGCCCTCCTGGGGTGCAGATCCTGACCTGCGATCTACGCCACACTGTGTACATCGGTGTTACCTGAATCTCACCGTGTGTCTAAGTTAGGTGGTCAGCTGCCAATTGCGCAACAGTCCGATAACGCTTTTTTTGGGACGGGCGTGCCGTCTCGCCTCAGAAGGGTAGGCGAAGAAGTGATCTTGCACACGTCCGTGGAGCCGCTCCACTGACGCGCCCGACAATTTTAACGCGGCGGCGGGCGTAAAGCGCTGGTCATTGACCGGCCAAAATGTGGGCGAACGCGCAGCGTGGCGGCGTGACTGGGGGCCGCTACTGTAGTAGCCATGTCAGACCGCCCCCCGGCCGCGCTCACGATCCTCAAGCTTGCGGGGTGCTGCTTGCTGGCCGGTGTCGTCGCCACGGCGCTGATGTTTCCGTTCGCGGGCGGATTGGGGCTGGTGTCCAACCGGGCGTCCGAGGTCGTCGCCAACGGCTCGGCCCAACTCCTCGAGGGCGAGATACCCGCGGTGTCGACGATGGTCGACGCGAAGGGCAACACCATCGCCTGGCTGTACTCCCAGCGCCGGTTCGAGGTGCCCAGCGACAAGATCGCCAACACGATGAAGCTGGCGATCGTGTCCATCGAGGACAAGCGGTTCGCCGACCACAACGGGGTGGACTGGAAGGGCACGCTGACCGGGCTGGCCGGCTATGCCCGCGGTGACGTCGACACCCGCGGCGGTTCGACCATCGAGCAGCAGTACATCAAGAACTACCAATTGCTGGTGACGGCGAAGACCGACGCCGAGAAGCGCGCCGCCGTGGAGACCACCCCGGCGCGCAAGCTGCGCGAGATCCGGATGGCGCTCACCCTGGACAAGACGTTCACCAAGCCCGAGATCCTGACGCGCTACCTGAATCTGGTGTCCTTCGGCAACGGTTCCTTCGGCGTGCAGGACGCGGCGCAGACCTACTTCGGCATCAACGCATCGGACCTGAACTGGCAGCAGGCGGCGCTGCTGGCGGGCATGGTGCAGTCGACCAGCGCGCTGAACCCCTACACCAATCCCGAGGGCGCGCTGGCGCGGCGAAACCTGGTGCTGGACACCATGATCGAGAACATCCCGCAGGAGGCGGACGCGTTGCGCGCCGCCAAGGCCACCCCGCTGGGTGTGCTGCCGCAGCCCAACGAGCTGCCGCGGGGCTGCATCGCGGCCGGCGACCGCGCGTTCTTCTGCGACTACGTCCAGGAGTACCTGTCGCGCGCCGGAATCAGCAAGGAACAAGTGGCCCGCGGCGGCTACCTGATCCGCACCACGCTGGACCCCGACGTGCAGATCCCGGTCAAGGCGGCCATCGACCAGTTCGCCAGCCCGACGCTGCCGGGCATCTCCAGCGTGATGAGCGTGATCCAGCCCGGCAAGACGTCGCACAAGGTGATGGCGATGGCCAGCAACCGTACCTACGGCCTTAACCTCGACGCCGGCGAAACCATGCGGCCGCAGCCCTTCTCGTTGGTCGGCGACGGCGCGGGGTCGGTCTTCAAGATCTTCACCACCGCGGCCGCCCTGGACATGGGCATGGGCACCAACGCCACGCTCGACGTGCCGGCGCGCTTCCAGGCCAAGGGCATGGGCAGCGGCGGGGCCAAGGGCTGCCCCAAGGACACCTGGTGCGTGGTCAACGCCGGCAACTACCGGGGGTCGATGAACGTGACCGAGGCGCTGGCCACCTCGCCCAACACTGCGTTCGCCAAGCTCATCCAGCAGGTCGGGGTGACGCGCACGGTGGACATGGCGATCAAGCTCGGTCTGCGGTCCTACGCCGACCCGGGTACCGCCCGCGACTACAACCCCGACAGCAACGAGAGCCTGGCCGACTTCGTCAAACGGCAGAACATCGGCTCGTTCACCCTGGGCCCCATCGAGGTGAACGCGCTGGAACTGTCCAACGTCGCGGCCACGCTGGCCTCCGGCGGCACGTGGTGCCCGCCCAACCCGATCGACAAGCTGATCGACCGGCACGGCAACGAAGTCGCCGTGACCACCGAGACCTGCGATCAAGTGGTGCCCGAAGGCTTGGCGAACACCCTGGCCAACGCGATGAGCAAGGACGCGGTGGGCGGCGGCACCGCCTCCGGCTCGGCCGGGGCCGCGGGCTGGACCCTGCCGGTGTCCGGCAAGACGGGCACCACCGAGGCGCACCGCTCCTCGGGCTTCGTGGGGTTCACCAACCACTACGCCGCGGCCAACTACATCTACGACGACTCGACGACGCCGACGGACCTGTGCTCGTCGCCGCTGCGCCATTGCAGCGAGGGCGACCTATACGGCGGTAACGAGCCGGCCCGCACCTGGTTCACGGCGATGAAGCCGATCGCGACCAACTTCGGTCCGGTGCAGTTGCCGCCCACCGATCCCCGTTACGTCGACGGCTCACCCGGGTCGCGGGTGCCCAGCGTCGCCGGCCTCGACATCGATGCGGCGCGCACCCGCCTGAAGGAAGCCGGTTTCCAGGTCGCCGACCAGAACAACTTCGTCAACAGCTCCGCCAAGCAGGGCGAGGTGGTCGGAACCTCGCCGAGCGGCGCGACGATACCCGGGTCGATCATCACCATCCAGGTCAGCAACGGCATCCCGCCGGCACCCCCGCCGCCCCCGGAGGGCGCGCCGGTGCCGGTCGGCTCGCAGGTGGTGGAGATCCCGGGTCTGCCCCCGATCACCATTCCGCTCCTGGCGCCGCCGCCTCCGCCGCCGGGGCAGCCGCCCCCGTAGACCGGGCGACCCGTGACGCCGCGGCGCAAGCTATACGTTGCCAAAGCGCAACCGGCAGTAGGCTGCCAGCATGGCTGATGTTTTGCCCACGCTGATCCGCACCGGTGCCGTCGCGCTCGGTTCGGCCGTCGCCGGCATCGGTTATGCCGCCGTCGTCGAGCGCAACGCCTTCGTCCTGCGCGAGATAACCATGCCCGTCTTGACGCCCGGCTCGACGCCGCTGCGGGTGCTGCATATCAGCGATCTGCACATGCTGCCCGACCAGCGCCGCAAACAGGCCTGGCTGCGCGAGCTGAGCAACTGGGAACCCGACCTGGTGGTCAACACCGGCGACAACCTGGCCCACCCCAAAGCCGTGCCCGCGGTGGTGCAGGCCCTCGGGGATCTACTCTCGCGGCCGGGTGTCTTCGTGTTCGGCAGCAACGACTACTTCGGGCCGCGCCTGAAGAACCCGCTGAAATACGTGACCAACCCGTCGCACCGGGTGCACGGCGAGCCGCTGCCCTGGCAGGATCTGCGGGCGGCCTTCACCGAGCGCGGGTGGCTCGACCTCACCCACACGCGGCGCGAGTTCGAGGTGGCCGGCCTGCACGTCGCCGCCGCCGGCGTCGACGACCCGCACATCGACCGGGACCGCTACGAGACGATCGCGGGCCCGGCCAGCCCGGCCGCGAACCTGCGACTCGGGCTGACCCATTCCCCGGAGCCGCGGGTGCTGGACCGCTTCGCCGCCGACGGCTACCAGCTGGTGATGGCCGGGCACACCCACGGCGGGCAGGTCTGCCTGCCGGTCTACGGCGCCCTGGTGACCAACTGCGGCCTGGACCGGTCCCGCGCGAAGGGGCCGTCCCGGTGGGGGGCGAACATGCAGCTGCATGTCTCCGCCGGGATCGGCACCTCGCCGTTCGCGCCGGTGCGCTTCTGTTGCAGGCCGGAGGCGACGCTGCTGACGCTGATCGCCACGCCGATGGGCGGTCGCGATTCGGCCAGCGACCTGAGCCGTTCGCAGCCAACAGTTTCGGTGCGTTGAGCGAGCGGACCCGGATCGCGGTCCGCAGCCGCTCGCGGCACTGGACGGACGACGCGATCCGGCTGATCCACGCGGACGCCCGCCGCAGCGCGGACACGCACCTGCTGCGGTACCCGCTGCCATCGGCGTGGGGCGCGGACGTTGACGTGACGCTGTATCTCAAGGACGAGTCGACGCATGTCACCGGCAGCCTCAAGCACCGGCTGGCGCGCTCGTTGTTTCTGTATGCGCTGTGCAACGGGTGGATCAACGAGGGCACCACGGTGGTCGAGGCCTCGTCGGGTTCGACGGCGGTGTCGGAGGCCTACTTCGCGGCCCTGCTGGGGCTGCCGTTCGTCGCCGTGATGCCGGCGTCCACCAGCTCGTCCAAGGTGGCGTTGATCGAAGCCCAGGGCGGCCGTTGCCATTTCGTGCATGACTCGGGCGAGGTGTACGCCGAGGCCGAGCGGGTCGCCCGCGACACCGGCGGCCATTACCTGGATCAATTCACCAACGCCGAACGCGCAACCGACTGGCGCGGCAACAACAACATCGCCGAGTCGATCTTCGACCAGATGGGCGAGGAGACGCATCCCATTCCGGAATGGATCGTGGTCGGCGCGGGCACCGGCGGAACCAGCGCGACGATCGGCCGCTACCTCCGCTACCGGCGGCACGCCACCCGGTTATGCGTCGTGGACCCGGAGAACTCGGCGTTCTTTCCCGCCTACGCCGAGGGCCGCTGCGACATCGTGATGTCCGGGTCCTCTCGCATCGAGGGCATCGGCCGGCCCCGGGTCGAGCCGTCGTTCCTGGCCGACGTGGTCGACCGCATGGTCTTGGTCCCCGACGCGGCGTCGATCGCCGCCGCCCGCCACGCCAGCGCCGTCCTGGGGCGCCGGGTGGGGCCCTCGACCGGCACCAACCTGTGGGGCGCCTTCGGGCTGCTCGCCGAGATGGTCGCCGAGGGACGCAGCGGTTCGGTGGTCACGCTGCTCGCCGACAGCGGCGACCGCTACGCCGACACCTATTTCAGCGACGAGTGGGTCAGCGCCCAGGGACTCGATCCGAGCGGCCCCGCCGAGGCGCTGGCAGAGTTCGAACGCTCCTGCGTGTGGCAGTGACCCGCCACACCGCGATTTGGCCAGCCGCCGGGCCGGTGCGATAGGCTGTCGGAGCTTCACGCGGGGTGTGGCGCAGCTTGGTAGCGCGCTTCGTTCGGGACGAAGAGGCCGTGGGTTCAAATCCCGCCACCCCGACCCAGTTGTGTTAGCTGTCATCGAGGCCGGCCGCGACTTTGACACTGCAACGTCGCGGCTTTGCCATTAAGCTCGGCCTGCATGGCGCCGGTGAGCCCGTCCCACGAGCAGGGCAGGCCGCGCGGGGTTGGCCTCCAGGGCACGGAATTTGCTGATCCCGCGGCGGCGATCGGCGCCCCCGGCCACCCCACCCTGGCGGAAATCGCGCGGCGCCAGCAGGACATCCGGGCGTGGGAAGCGCTGAACGTCGGCGGCTACCGGTTCGCCAAACCCGGCACCATCATCGGCGCGCTGATCTCCGCGGTGCTGGTCGTCCTCGCGGTGACGCCCATCCCACCGAACTGGCCGTGGGACATCCCGACGATGATCCTGGCCGTCTTCACCGCGGTGGCGACGGTGACCTGCGGCCTGTTGTGGTTCGACAATCCGCACCCGGTCCCCCGTCCCGAGCCGTTGGTGATCGTGCCGTTCTCCCGTGCGGAGAACCTGCGGCTGATGCGGGGCCAGGCCGTCGAGTCCTACCGCGCCACCTGCGCCTGCCCCGGCTGCGGCGACATATCCGCGCACCTGATCCGCGAGCCCGGCAAGGACGAACCGGACTGGGCGATGGTGACCCGGCGGTGCGCCGTGTGTGACCGCGAATGGGCGCAGGCCTGAATCGGTTCCACGCCAAGGACACAGCGTTACAACAACGACGGGATTGGCCGGAACCGCACCCTGGTGCCGCGTCGCGGGGCCAGCATGATGGAGCGCCTGACGATCCGCTCCGGCCGCTCGTCAACGGCGCTGAACTCGCCTGCGAGCAGCAGTGTGTGCAGCACGGTGATCAACTCCCGCATCGAAAAGCTCGCGCCCAGACAGCGTTTCGTACCGCCGCCGAACGGGACCCATGCGTGTGTCGGCGCCCGGACGCCCAGGAACCGCTCCGGGCAGAAGTCGTTCGGCCGGTCGTAGGTGCGGGGGTTGCGATTGATCGCGACGATGTGAACGACGATGCGTGTGCCGGCGTCGACCAGATAGTCACCGACCCGAAACGGTTGCGCCGCAACGCGGGACGTCAACGGGGCCGGCGGGCGTATCCGCAACGTCTCGTTGATCACCGCCGTCGTGAAGTCCTCCGCACCGGTGCGGGCTTCGGACCGGACGCGCCGCAACGCATCCGGATGGTGCAACAGCAGGTCGAACACCCAGGCCAGGGTGGTCGCGGTGGTTTCGTGACCCGCCAGCATCAGCGTGGTCACGTCGTCGCGAATCTCGCTGTCCGACAGGCATTCCCCGTTCTCGCCGCGCGCCGACATCAGCAACGCCAAAATGTCGGACCGCTCCCCCAGCCGGGGATCGTTTCGCCGTTCGGCGATGAGCGGCAGGACGACGTCGTCGATTTCCCGGCGCGCGCTCTCGCGGCGGGGCCAGACCCGCAGCGCGCCGAGGTGGCGCAGCGCGTAGCGCACCGTCAATTCCTCGGAGACCCCGAGACTCAGGAGGCGTTCGAAGGGTCCGCCCAAGCGGCGCACATCGTCGGGGTGCTCGACCCCGAACATGACCTTGACGATCACATCCAGCATCAGGGCCCGCGCCGCCGTCAGCATCTCGAAAGGGCGGTCTACCGGCCAGTTGTGCATCGCCGCACGGGCGGCGTCCCGCATGACCGGCACGTAGCCGCTCAGGGCCGCGCCGTGCAGCGCGGGCGTCAGCAGCCTGCGCCGGCGAAGGTGCTCCGGCTCCTCCTGAACGAACATCGAGCCGGACCCGTAGATCGCCGCCGCCGGGCCCACGCCCTCCCCGCCGAGCAGCACGTCCGCCGGGGCGCTGAAAACCTGTTTGGCCAGTTCCGGGTCCGACACGATCGCCACGTTGCCCAGGCTGAGGACGGGCATCGTCATGATGGGCCCGTATCGGCGGATCCATCGCAGCATCCTGCGCTCGCCGCCGACCAGATAGGCGATCGCGTACGCGGTGGCGCAGGCCGGACGGAGCCCGCGCGGCGCGGGCAGGCCGGGCGGACGTCTCGGGGCGTCGGGCCTGCCCCGCCGGCCAACCTCCGCAGCTGCCACGCTGACGACACAAACACGGCTTTTCACCTCCGGTCAAGGCGCGGTTAACGCGCTCCGCGTGAGCCCGACCGGCGTGGCGGCCTTACGCGCAGTCGGCGCAGATGGACAGGCCCGCGTTGGACCTGCGCAACCGGCTGCGGTGCTGCACCAGAAAACAGCTCGAGCAGGTGAATTCGTCGGACCGCTGCGGAATCACCGTCACCGACAGCTCTTCGCCGGACAGGTCGGCGCCGGGCAGCTCGAAGAAGTGCACATCGTTGGGGTCCTCGTCGACCACCGCGGTGGCGGGTCCCTGCAAGGCCGGTGCTAGCTCGCGTATCGCGGACTTGTCCTGGGTGTCCATGTCGGAGCCCCGGCGTGCGTCATAATCGCTTGCGGTCGGCATGGCAGTTCCTTCCTGCTCGTGAGCCGGGCTGACGCACTTTCCTGTACTCACCCGTGGCGCAGGCTGTACCCCGTTCAGCCGCGCGTTACACCGACCGGCCCGAAAAAATTGCGCCACCGCAAATTGTGCCGCCGCAGGCGCCGGGCGATCGCGGGGTAATGCGCCAGCGCGAGTCCCAGCCACGGCGCGACGACCGACACGGCCAGCGCCGCGATGGCGACCCCCTCGTGCCCGACCAACAGCTCGAACAGACCGATCGCCAGGCTGAGCGCCCACACCCCCACGGCCGCGAGCACGGGCAGTGGGAAATCGCGCCCGTACTGGACCGGGTAGTTTGCTGCTCGCAACGAAACGGGCGCGACCATGTTCGGCTTTTACCCGGTCATCGCCCCGATCAAACGTCCCCGCCGGCGGCAGCGCGCCCGCCGGTCTTTGTTAGCTCACAGTGCTCAACCGCTCGGCGGCACGGTGATTCAACTCCACTCCTCTGAGAAAGTCCGTGTACCAATGCGATTCGTGCGGCGGCGCGGTCTCCGTCCGGGCCGGCCGGCTGGGCGGCCACGGAGCCGCAACGGCCCGCCAACGCCGGTTACCCGCCCCCCCGGCCCGAACGACGCCGCACCCCGTGTCAGCGTGCCCGCGCCTGGGTATGCCGCGCAGATGAAACCCGCCGTTCTCTTCGACGTCGACGGAAGCCTGGTCGACTCCAACTACCTGCACGTGCACGCGTGGCAACGGGCCTTCGACGCCGAAGGCCTGCCCGTGGCCGCCTGGCAGATCCACCGCTGCATCGGCATGGACGGCTCCACGCTGGTGCGCACGCTGTCCAAGGATGCCCCGGACGAGGTGCAGGAGCGGCTCAGCGACGGGCACAGCCGCTACTACCGGGAGAGCACGCCCCTGCTCACGCCGCTGCCCGGCGCCCGCGCGCTGCTGCGCCGCGTCGCCGACCTCGGTCTGCAGGTCGTGCTGGCCACCTCGGCCCCCGACGACGAGCTGGAGATCCTGCGCAAGGTCCTCGACTGCGACGACGTCATCTCCGAAACGACGTCCTCGCGCGACGTCGACACCGCCAAACCCGAACCCGGCATCGTGCAGGTCGCACTGGACCGGGCGGGCGTCGATGCCGGCCACGCCGTGTTCGTCGGCGACGCCGTGTGGGACGCGCACGCCGCGGGCGGCGCCGGATTGCCCTGCATCGGGCTGCTCAGCGGCGGCATCGCCCGCGAGGAGCTGCAGGCCGCGGGCGCCGCACCGATCTTCGCCGATCCGCAGGACCTGCTCGAGCATCTGGGCTCGACCCGGATCGCCGAACTGGCGCTACCCGCCGCGGGTGCGCAGCAGCAACGGCAGTAGCCACCAGAACAACGCGAACAGCGTCAGCGCACACCCGCCCGCGATCAGCCCGGGACCGCGCCCGGCCACGGCGGTGAAGACGACGACCGTCACCCCGGTCAGCGCCATGCCCAGCAGCGCCAGCCCGGCGAACGCGCACCGGTGCGCGGCGGACACCAACACCTGCAGGCGATGCCGCCGGAACAGCAGCCGATGCATGCCGACCGGGGCGATCAACAACACCGTCGCGCCCACCGAGCATCCCACCGTCGCGAGATAGAGGTTGCGCATCGGCGGGCTCAAAACGTCGAAACGCTGCTGGAACGGCAGCGTCAACAGGAAACCGGTGAGCAGCTGCACGCCGGTCTGCACCACTCTCAGCTCCTGCAGCAGGCTGTTCCAATTGCGGTCCAGCCGTTGGACTTCGGTTTCGCCCCGCTCGCGGCTGTCCCACCGCTGGTCGCCTTCCGGATTATCGACGTCCATAGCGGTGATCATCGCACCTGACGTGTGCGCCAGCGCCGTTTCGGCGCGGGCCCGCGAGAATCTTGATCGCAGCCGCAATGTGAATTGATTCCGGCGCCCGCTTATTCGCAATCCGTGGCAACGGAAGCACCGGCGGTTTCGCCGAAAGCGTTGTCGCGCAAGCTATCGGCGGTGGTTTGCGCGACGCGCCTAGCGGCCGGCGTTGTCGTCGCGCACCGCGGTCAGCGCGTCGTCCAGCGTCGGGTACAGCGGGAAGGTCTTGTCCAGCCCGGTCAGGTGGATCGGCCTCCTGGTCGCCGGACCGCGCGCGACCACCCCGAACCCCTGCGCCTTGCCAAGCTTCTCGTACGTCGCCGCGAGGATCTTCAGCCCCACCGAACCGAGGAACTCCACCGCCGAAAGGTCGATCACCAGTGCCGTCGGGTTCTCCGCAACCACCGCGCCGATCGCCTGCTCCAGGGCCGGCGCCGTGACCAAATCGATTTCGCCACTGACACTGACCACGGACACCCCATCGTGGTCCTCGACCAACGTGGTAATCGAATCAGGAGCTGACAATGGCAATCCTTTGTCCTGGGGTTCAGGTGTGGTGCAAGCCTAGCCTGCGTCGCGAAACTGCGAGAAGAATATGCCCTCAACACCTGCCCCGCGACAACCCAGGCTAGTCTCGCAAATCGAGCCTGCACATGGCGGGGCGCGGACCGGCACTCGGGAGGTCACATGTCAGATTCGCCGGCGGAGTTCAGCGGCGCTGCTGCCACCGCGCAGGCGCTCGGCATCTCCAGCGAAGGCCTGCTGCCGCAGCTCGTCCAGCACCTGCGGCAAAACCGCACCGTGCTGCGCGAGGAATGGGCGCGCAGGATCACCGAGGCCGAACTGCTCACCGCGATGACGCCGGAGGAGTTGTTCTCCGAGGCGACCGCGGTCTACGACAACTACGTGGAGGTGCTCGAGACCGGTAGCGTCGAGGCGCTGCAGGCCTACGCGCGCGACCTCTCGGAGCGCATCATTCCCCGGGGCGTGGAGACCGACGAGGTCGTCGGCATCGTGCTGCTGCTGCGCGACGTGCTCGCGCGCTCGCTGTTCGAGAAGTACCAGACGGAATTCGAGATGCTCAACCGGGTGCTGGACGCCTACGAGCCGGCGGCCAACCGCATCGCCAACACCGTGGCGGTCAGCTTCGTGCAGGAACGCGAGCGCATCATCCGCCAGCAGCAGGAAGCGATTCGCGAGCTGTCCACGCCGGTGCTGCAGGTGCGTGAACAGCTGCTGATTCTGCCGATCATCGGCGTGCTCGATTCCCAACGCGCCCGCCAGGTCACAGAACAATTGCTGAGAGCCATCCGCGCCAACCGCGCGAAGGTGGTGGTCATCGACATCACGGGTGTGCCGACCATCGACTCCACGGTGGCCAACCACCTGGTGCAGACGGTCGACGCGTCGGGGTTGATGGGCGCCAGCGTCATCATCACCGGCCTGTCCTCCGAGATCGCCCTGACGCTGGTGACGATCGGCCTGGACCTGTCGAAGATGAACGCCGTCGGCGACCTGCAGGGCGGCATCGAGGAAGCCGAGCGGCTGCTGGGCTACGAGGTCACTCGCACCGGCGAGCAGACCGGGTAGCAGGACAAACACGAGCGCACCATGCCCGTACCGATCCTGAAACAGGGTGCGATCCTGATCGCCTCGGTGCAGGCCGCGCTCAGCGACTCCGACGCCGAGCGGCTCCGCTATGACCTCATGGAACGGGTCAGCCGGTTCCGCGCGCAAGGCATCATCGTCGACGTCACGGCCATCGACGTGATGGACTCCTTCGCGGCCCGGTCGCTGCGCACGATCGCGCACATGACCCGGCTGCGCGGAGCGGACACGGTGATCGTCGGCCTGCAGCCGGAGGTGGCCTTCGCGATGGTCCAGCTGGGCTTGGCGTTCGACGACATGAATACCGCGCTGGACCTCGAAGAGGGCCTGGCCCTGCTGAATCGCCAACTGGCGCAGCGGAAACCGGTGATCGGGCGCGACGGTGGAGACTGACATCGTCGTCGACATCGACAATTCGGACGACATCGTCGAAGCCCGCAAAGCCGGACACCACCTCGCGCTCGACCTGGGATTCTCCCTGACCGACGTCACCATGATCGCCACGGCGATCTCCGAGATCGCGCGCAACATCACCAGCTACGCCGGTCGCGGCGTCGTCCGGGTCTTCGTGGCCGACCGGGAGGGGCGCAAGGCCCTGGTGGTGCGCGCCGAGGATCAGGGGCCGGGCATCGCCGACATCGAGCGGGCGATGGAGGACGGGTATTCGACCGGGCGCGGCCTGGGCATGGGCCTGCCCGGCTGCCGGCGGCTGATGGACAGGTTGCTCGTGGAATCCAGGCTCGGCCGCGGAACGGTCGTCGAGATGTGGAAGTGGGTTCCGCCCCATGCGTGAGAACGGCCGCTTCGGGCCGATCGAGTGGGCACGCGCGGGTCGCCCCCTGCCCAGTGAGTTCACCTCCGGGGATCGGGGCATCGCCGTCGACGTCGGCGGTGACGCCGCCCTGTTCGGCGTGGTGGACGGCCTCGGCCACGGTCCGGAGGCCGCCACCGCGGCGCTGCGGGCCGTCGAAGCGGTCAACCGCTCCAGCGCCGAGCGAATCGAGGTGCTGATCCAGCTCTGTCACCGCGTGCTCGCCGGCACCCGCGGCGTCGCGATGACGCTGGCGCGGGTCGACTTCGCGGCCAGCACGCTGACGTGGACGGGCGTCGGCAACGTCACCGCCGACCTGGTGGCCAAGTCCCCCACCGGCGTACAGATCCGGTCCAGCGCGCGGCTGACCGCGGGCATCGTCGGCTACCGCATACCGGAAATCAGGCCGGCGCAGGTTGTTTCGATGCGGCCCGGCGATCTGCTCGTGATGAGCACCGACGGAATCGCCGAACATTACCTCGACCACATCGACTTTGCGGCCCCCGCCGTCGCCATCGCGGAAGAACTGTTGGGCAAGGATGCGAAGGAAACCGATGACGCCATGGTGCTGACCGCCCGGCACCGGGGAGCCTGGACATGAGCGACGACGACTTCCACACGCAGTACGCCAGCGCGTTGCGCGCCTATATGAAGGCGCGTGACGAGGACAGCTTGGCCATCGCGTACGAGCTTGGGCGCCGGGCCCTGCAGGAAGAGGTCAGCCTGCTCGCCATCATCGAGCGCCACGTGGAGCTGATCCTCGGACTGGCCAAGGACATTCAGATCGACGCGCCGATCGCGCTGGAATTCCTGTTGCAGATGCTGGTCCCGCTCGACGTCGCCACCCGCGGCTTCCTGGACGGCACCAGGCGCTACGCGCGCGAGCGGGCTCGCGCCGAGGGGCTGGCCGATCGCGACAAATTCCGCACCGCGCTGGTCAATTCGTTGCAGGAGGGGTTCTTCGTCGCCGACCACGAGGGCTCCGTGATCGAGATGAACAACGCCCTGATCGAAATCCTCGGCTATCCCGCCGAGGATCTGCCGTACCGGTGGCCCCACCCGTGGCTGGTCGACCAGCAGGGCGCCACCCAACAGCAGGCGCTGGTGCGCAGCATCGGCAGCACCGCCTACGAGACACCGATCCGCCATCGCGACGGGCACCTGGTCTGGGTGACGGTCAGCATCAACGCGGTCCAGGGCAGCGGCAGCGACGAAGACGTTTTCGTGGGAACGATCCGTGACATCACCGCCGAACGGGCCTTCGCCGCACGGGAAAGCGCGGTCCTGCGCCTGGCGACGGCGGTGGCGGTGGCCAAGAGCGTGGACGAGCTGCTGTCCATCACGCTCGCCGAGTGCACCGCGGCGATCGACGTGCAACGGGTGATCGCGATCTCCTGGCCGGCGGGCGAGGGGGAACCGACCGTGCAGGTTGCGGGCGAGCAGTCCCAAACCTCCTGGCGCAGGCTGGATCCGTGGTTGCGGCAGACCTTCGAGGACGCGCGCCATCAGCTGCCGTTGACCGCCAAGACGGTGGAGCGGCCCGACAATCCCGGCAAGGCACAGGGATTGGTGGCGGTGCTCTCCGGCGCGGGCGACGTGGCCCTGTGGCTGGAGCTGCGCTCGCCGCGCTGGGTCAGCGCCGAAGACCGGCTGCTGATCACGGTCCTCATCGGTCACCTCAGCCTGGCCATGCAGCATGTCCGCCAATTCGAGAGCGCCCGCGAGACCTCGCTGACGTTGCAGCGTGCCCTGCTGCCGACGATGGAGCCGCCGCCGGGCTTCGCGGTGCGATACGAGCCGGCGGTGCCACCGCTGGAAATCGGCGGCGACTGGTACGACGTGCTGCCGATCGGCGATCACCGCATCGGCATCGTGGTCGGCGACTGCGTGGGCCGTGGCCTGCCGGCCGCCGCGGTCATGGGCCAGCTGCGCAGTTCGGCACGAGCGCTGTTGATCAACGGGGCCGAGCCCGCGCTGTTGCTCGAGCAACTCGACTCGGCCGCGTCGCTGATCCCGAACGCGTACTGCACCACCGTCTTTCTCGCGATCCTGGACACCGAATCCGGGATTTTGCAGTACAGCAACGCCGGCCACATGCCCGCCGTGCTCGTCGGATCGGAGCCGGGCACAACCTCGATGTTGACCGATGCCGCGTCTGTGCCGCTCGCGGTCCGCCGCGCGGAGCCCCGTCCGCAGGCCAGCCGGGTATTGCCGCCGGGTTCGACCCTGATGCTGTTCACCGACGGGCTGGTCGAACGCAAGCACGAGTCCATCGATGACGGAATCGGTCGTGCCGCAGCGGTGCTGGCCGAGACTACGACGTTGCCGTTGGATTCGGTCGCCGACGCGATCTTAGGTGGGCTGGCCCCCGCTTCGGGGTATGACGACGATGTGGCGATGGTGATCTACCGGCACCGGCAGTCCCCACTCCGGATCGAAAGTGAGGCCAGGGCAGACCAATTGGTCGGCATCCGGCACCGGTTGGCCGAGTGGCTGGGCACGGCAGGGGTGCCGGACGAATTGGCCGGTGACGTCGTCTTGGTCGTCAACGAGGCCTGCACGAACTGCGTCGAGCACGCATACTGCGGGCACCCGCCGGGCACGATGGCGCTCGACGTCGAGCTGGTCGACGGCGAAATACGCGCCCGGGTCAGCGACCGGGGATCGTGGAAGACACCGGAGGTCAACCCGGGCAACGGGGGGCGGGGCCTGATACTGATGGGCGCGCTCAGCACCACGATGGAACTGGACTGCAGCCCCAGCGGCACAACGGCCGACATGACCTTCCGGCTGCCGGACACGGCCGGCCGGGGGTGACGCCGCACCGTTTGTCGGCCCTGGTTTGCGGGTAGTCGTGGGCGTGACCCGCGCATCAATCTCGACCGAACCCGCCCTGCCGGCGGCACACGGGCCGCTGTCGACCGCCGTTCGTCGCGCCCTGACGGGACCGCCGTCGCACGACCACTTGACGCGCATCGGCGCGTCCGTTCGCGATTCGGATCCCTACGGCCTGGACCTGCAGCTGGCGCTGTGCATGTGCTACGAGCTGCACTACCGCGGCTTCGCGGGCGTCGACCCCGGCTGGGAGTGGAACCCGGCGCTGCTGACGTTACGCGCCGAGCTGGAACGCGTCTTCCTGGCGGGCGTGCGCCGCGACGTGGGGCCCATCGCGCCGGGGCAGACGGCGGCGGCCGAAATGGACGCCATCTCCGTCGAACCGGTGGACGGCACCGGCCCGTCGTACTACCTGCGCGACAGCGGGACTTGGCAGCAGATGCGCGAATACTTTGTGCACCGGTCGGTGTATCACCTCAAGGAGGGCGATCCGCACGCGTGGGCGATCCCGCGACTGATGGGTGTCGCGAAAGCGGCTTTCGTGGCAGTCGAATTCGACGAATACGGCGCGGGTCAAGGTCATCGGCTACACCAGCAGCTCTTCGCCGACCTGATGGCGGCGGCGGGGCTGGACACGACGTACCTGGCCTACGCCGACGTCGTCACCGCCGAGGCGTTGGCCGCGGTGAACCTGATGTCACTGTTCGGGCTGCACCGCGAGTTACGTGGTGCCGCGATCGGGCACTTCGCGTCGACCGAGATCACCTCCCCGCCGGGATCGCGGCGGATGGTGCGGGCCCTGCAGCGGATGGGGGCGCCCTCGGCGTGCGTGGAGTTCTACGCCGAGCATGTCGAGGCCGACGCGGTGCACGAGCACGTGGTCCGCATCGACGTGGTCGGCGACCTCGTCGCCCGCGAACCGCAGCTCGATCGCGACGTCGTGTTCGGGATCCGCGCCCACGCCGCGGTCGAAAACCGGTTGGCCGACGCGGTTATGGCGTCGTGGCAGCAGGGTCGGACGTCGTTGCGGAGGGCGCTGGACTAGTGTTGCGGCGCCCCAGGTTTCGGCAGCGGCGATGGCTGGTGTCGCACAGGGGATAATTCTCGCTGCGCCGGCAGGTGCAGATCGCCACCATGAACCGGTCGGATTCGACGACCTCCCCGTCGGGCATCTCGATGCGCACCGGGCCGGCCACCAGCACCGGCCCGCCCGCGACCACCTGTACCCGGGTGGCCGTCACCGCTTGTCCGCCCTGATCACGATCAGCTCCTCTTCCCGCCGGCCGGGCGGTATCAACCCGACGCTCTCCAGCCAGGAGGCCCGCGCCGTCATCACCGGGCCGAAGGGTATCCATTTCGACGCAACGACTTTCGCATCCATGCCGGCCCACTTCAGGGAGTCCAGCGACTGCTGGACACCGGCGAGCGCCGAGTGCACCAGAAGCAGGGTCCCCCCGTCGCACAGCAGCTTCGGCGCCGCTTCGCACAGCGGATCCAGCACCATCCGCCCGTCCGGGCCGGCGTTCCAGGCCCACGCCGGCCCCGCACAGGAAGGGATCGCCGCCGTGTCGTCGTGCGGCGGAGCCGGCACGTACGGCGGGTTCGACACGACGACGTCGAACGGCGCACAGTCCAGCGCGTCGCTCCATGTGCCGTTCCGGACATCGACATTCACGCCGGCCGCGACGGCGTTGCCCCGCGAACAGCCCACGGCGTCCGGGCAGATGTCAAAGGCCGTGACGTCGGCGCCACCCATCTCGGCGGCGGCGATCGCGATGAATCCGCTGCCCGTACACAGATCGAGAACGCGGCGCCCCGGAATGAGCGCGCTTTCTCCCATCACATCCACCAGTAATCGGGAATCGTCCTGTGGCTGATAAACGTTGGAAGCAGCCATGACAGCGGGTCCTGGATATGTTGTGGTCAACTTTGGCCTTTCGACAGATCGCCGGGGCGATCACTGCATGGCCTGTGTAATGCCCGCAAACCGATGGGTTCAAACGGCGTGAGGAAAGGCCTTTTCCCGCTAACTCGCAGGCGCGTAGGCGAATTGCCGCACAATGGCTGCGCAGAATGCCGGGAGGTCCTTCGGTGAGCGGCTGGTGATCAGGTTGCCGTCGACCACGACCTCCTCGTCCACCACATTCGCGCCCGCGTTGCGGAGGTCGGTGCGGATGGACGGATACGACGTGAGCGTCCGGCCCTCTGCCACACCGGCTTCCAGCAGGGTCCAGGGGCCATGACAGATTGCGGCGACCGGCTTTCCGGAGGAGGCGAAGTCGCGCACGAAGGACACGGCCGAGCTGTCCATCCGCAGCTTGTCCGGGTTGACGGTGCCGCCCGGCAGTACCAGGCCGTCGAATTCGGAGACCGATGCCTCCGCGACCGCGCGGTCGACTTTGAAAGTTCCGGCCGGCTCGAGATCGTGGTTGCGAGCCTGGATTTCGCCGTCCTTGAGAGAAAGCAGCTCGACTTGTGCGCCGGCCTCCTGGAGCGCCGCGCGGGGCTGTTCGAGTTCCACCTTCTCCACCCCATCGGCGGCGAGAAACGCGACTTTCTTTCCTTTCAATTCATTTGCCATGGCAATTTCCCTTTCCACATCGATCAGCTCGGAATCGAGGATGACTTTCGTGCAGTGGTCCTCTTTGTTACTGAAGATCTCGTAGCCGTCGGGCGCCTGGTCGCTCAATCCCAGCCCGAAACTCGTCAGCTCTTTCTGCCTTGCGGCGAACATCGGGCAAAGTCGCTGCCGGACAGCCGCTTTGCAGATCGTCAGGTAGTCGGCGCTGCTCGCCGGTGTTCGCGCACCGCACCGACCCGCCCGGCCGAACGCGCGACTCAGGGCGGGTACCCGGGCAGACTCGGCCCAAACGTGGACTTAGTTCGCTGCGCTGCGCAGCGCGGCAAGCAACGGCTCGGCGGCTTCGGACAGGAAGAGGTCCTGCGATTCCCCTCCGACCTGGACGAGCGCCACGTCGGTGAACCCGGCCTCCCAATAGGGCTTGACGGCCTCGACGATCGCATCGAGGTCGGGGCCGCAGGGGATGGAGTCCGCGACGTCTTCGGGGCGGACGAACTGGGTCGCGCCGGCGAAGCCGGCCGGCGTCGGCAGGTCGGCGTTGACCTTCCAGCCGCCCGCGAACCAGCGGAACTGGTCGTGGGCGCGTTTGATCGCGGTGTCGCGGTCGCGGTCCCAGCACACCGGGATCTGGCCGATCACGCGGCCCCCGCCGGCCAGGTTGGCGGCCTGCCGCGCGGCGTGCCAGGCGTCGACGAGCTGCCCGTCGGGCTCGACCGCGACGAAGTGGTCGGCCAGCCGGGCGAACTTGTCGACCGCCTTGGTGCCGCCCATGGCCACCGCGATGCCGACCGGGACGTCGGGAACGTCCCACAGCCGTGCGGAGTCCACCTGGAAGTAGTCGCCGCTGAAGCTCACCAGCTGGCCGCCGAACAGCTCACGGATGATCTTTATCGCTTCGCGCAGCATGTCCTGGCGGCGTTCGACCGTGGGCCAGCCCTTGCCGACGATGTGCTCGTTGAGGTTCTCGCCGGTGCCCAGGCCCAAGGTGAACCGGCCGTCGGACAGGATCTGCACGGTGGCGGCCTGCTGGGCGACGACGGCCGGGTGATAGCGCATCGTGGGGCACGTCACGTAGGTGTAGAGGTCGACCCGTTCGGTGGCGTGCGCCACCGCGCCCAGCACCGCCCAGGCGTTGGGCGCATGCCCCTGCGATGTCAGCCAGGGGGAGAAGTGGTCGCTGCACACCTCGAAGTCGAAACCGCGCTCTTCGGCAGAAACGGCTTGCCGGACAAGGTCTTTGGGTCCACTCTGCTCGGTCATCAAAGTGTAGCCAAAATTGGTCATGGTGTTATACGTACCCCGGTCCGCGGCGCGCAAACCGCGTCAGCCCGCGGTGGTGATCGAGTCCCCGGTGCCGCTGGCCGCGCGGCGCGCGGCCAGCCGGCGTTTCTGCGGCTCGATCGTGTAGCGGGGGTCACGGGCCGATTCCAGCCCCGCCTCGAAGAAACCGAACCTCAGCAGCGCCGACGCCGTCAGCAATGTCAGGCCGGACACGGCGGCGATACCGCGGTGCCGCCCGCCGAGCAACGCGCCCAGACCGCCCGCGGCGGCCAACCGTTCGCTCCACGCCAGCAGCCGGCCGGGCCTGCCCTGATGCAGCGGTTCTCTGGTCACCGGGTCCATTCGGTACTCGGTGAACCTGGCCGAGACCAGATCCGCGACCGCGCCGATGACGGCCAGGGTGCGGGCGGGCCCCGCCTCGCGGGCCGGGGTGGTGATCATCGCCAGCCCCGATGCGGCCAGGCTCGCCGAGCTGACGAACACGAACGGCAGGTCCTTGTACGCGGCGTTCCACGTGGGGGTCGCGGTGTCGGTGAGCAGCACGGCGGTGTAGACGGCCAGCGGTGCGGCGAACGCGGCGGCCTCCAGCCCGGCCGGTCCCTCCACGGCGCGCAGCACGGGACGCAACGGGCCCAACGGGATTCGCTCGCCGGTCATCCGGTCGACCTCGGCCACCGAGGCGATCCCGATGCCGGCGGAAAAGAAGCTGAGGATCCACGAGCCGATGCTCATCGGCGAGGTCAGTTTGACCGTCCGGAGCATGTTGACGAAACGTTCGGGCCGGCCCAGGTCCTTCACCAGAGCGACCGCGCCCAGCAGCACCGCGATCAGGGCCGACAGCCTTGCGTTGCGGCGCAACGTCTTTCGACCGGTGAGCTGGGCACCGGCCGCCAGCAGGCCGGACCCCCCGGCGACGCCACCCAAGAACAGGTACGCCGCCACCTCATGTCCCCACGGGGCGGGTTTGACCACCGGGCGCCCGTAGTAGGAGCCGAACTCCGCCTCGGGCACCATCGGCATCTCGCGCGAACCATCGCCCCCGCCGCGGCGGCCCGCGCGCTTGCCTTTCCGGCGCTTGCCGCCCTGCGGCTCCGGCGGGCGGAAGCTGTCGAATTCCGAGGTACTCACCGGTTCCTCCAGAAGGCCCATGCGGCCGCGCCGACCATGCCGGCCGCGGCCACGACGGCGCGCCTGAACATTTGCGGCAGGTCGGCCGTGCACACGCGGGGGTCGGGGGGCAGCCCGTACACCTCGGGCTCGTCGAGCAGCAGGAAGATCGACCCGGTGCCGCCCACGCCGTCCCGCTCGTTGGCGCCGTAGAGGCGCGCCTCCGTGAGCCCCTGGGCGTGCAGCGCGGCGACCCGGTCCCGGGCCGTGACCACCAGGTCGTCGTGGTCGCCGAACTTGATCGACGTCGTCGGGCAGGTCTTGGCGCAGGCCGGGATCTGGTCCTCGACGAGGCGGTCGTAGCACAGGGTGCACTTCTGGGCCACACCCGTCACGGGCTTCTCGGCCGGACTGCCCGGTCGCTGCGCCGGCGTGGTGTACGTGCCGTCGCTGCGACGCTCGACCACGCCGAACGGGCATCCGGCCACGCAGGTGCCGCAGCCGTTGCAGACGTCGTCCTGCACCACGACGGTGCCGAACTCGGTGCGGAACAGCGCGCCGGTCGGGCACACGTCCAGGCAGCCGGCGTGCGTGCAGTGCTTGCACACGTCCGACGACATCAGCCACCGGAACTCGGGGGTGTCGGGCGGTGTGACGTCCGGTCGCTTCGGTGCACCCGCGATCGCGGGCATGCCCAAATCGGTGAGGGCGCGCCCGGATTCGCGCGCCTCCTCGATCCGGTCGCGGCCCTGCTCGATGAAGGCGACGTGCCGCCAGGTGCTGGCGCCCAGCGATCCGGTGTTGTCGTAGGACGAGCCCAGCAGCTCCAGGTCGCCGTCGCGCGGGTTGCGGTTCCACTCCTTGCAGGCGACCTCGCAGGCCTTGCAGCCGATGCAGATCGAGGTGTCGGTGAAGAACCCCTTGCGCGGCTTGGGTTCGACCCAGCCGGCGTCACTCGTCGGGTCGGTCGGTCCGCTCAGCTGACCCATCGGCTCCCCCTTCCCAGACGCCGTCGTCGATCCGCACGTTGCCCGTCTCGGCGGTGGCCCCCGAGCGGGACTGATACTCGGCGATCAGCCGCAGCAGGTCCTCGCCCTGCGGCCGGCGCCCCGGCCGGATGTCACACGAGCCGGCCTTCGACTCCTGGATCTGCACGTTGGGGTCCAGCGTCACGCCGAGCAGGTCGTTGGCCGCGTCCCCGCTGACCACGGCGTCGCCGCCCACACCCCAGTGGTACGGCAGCCCGATCTGGTGCACCGTGTGGCCGTTGATCACCAGCGGCGCAACGCGTTTGGTAACCAGCACCCGGGCCTCGATGGCCGCGCGCGGCGAGACGATGGTGGCCCACCCGTAGGGCTCGAGGCCGCGTTCGGCGGCCAGCTCCGGGGACACCTCGCAGAACATCTCCGGTTGCAGCTCCGACAGGTAGGGCAGCCACCGGCTCATGCCGCCGGCGGTGTGATGCTCGGTGAGCCGGTAGGTGGTGAACACGTACGGATACACGTCGGCCCCGGGCTCCCCGGCACTGGGCGCGCTCAGATTGTCCTTGCGCGGGAAGGTGATTCGCGCGGGGTTGCGCTGCTGGGGATACAACGCGTTGGCGACCGGCGACTCCTGCGGTTCGTAGTGGGTGGGCAACGGACCGTCGAGCAGACCCTTCGGCGCGAACAGCCACCCCTTGCCGTCGGCCTGCATGATGAACGGGTCGTCCCCGGCGAGCGCGTCGGGTCCTCCGACGTCGGGGTCGGGCCGGCTGCCCGGCGCCCGGTCGGCGACGAAGTCGGGCACGTCGTAGCCGACCCAGCATCGCTGATCCGCGTCCCACCAGACGTATCGCTTGCGTTCGCTCCACGGCTTGCCGTCCGGGTCGGCCGACGCGCGGTTGTAGAGGATTCTCCGGTCGGCGGGCCACGCCCAGCCCCACTCGTGCTGGCTCGGCGACGCACCGCCGTGCGGGACGCGGCGCGCGGCCTGGTTGACGGCGTTCGCGTAGACGCCGGTGTAGATCCAGCAGCCGGCGGCGGTCGACCCGTCGGCGCGCAGCTCGGTGTACGACGACAACGGATCGCCGTCGCCGACGTGATAGCCGTTGATCTCGGCCAGCACCGATTCGCCGTCGGGCTCGCCGTCCTCGTCCGTCCGGTAGTCCCACGTCAGGTCCAACAGCGGCCGGTCGCGCTCGTCGGTCGATCCGGCCAGCCGCTGCCGGATCCGCTTGCCCAGCTCGTAGAAGAAGGCCAACTCGCTCTGGCACTGACCCGGCGGCTCGACGGCCTTGTGCCGCCACTGCACCAGCCGCTGCGTCTGGGTGAACGATCCCGCCTTCTCCACGTGCGAGGCCGCGGGCAGGAAGAACACCTCGGTCTCGATGTCCTCGGTTTTCAGTTCGCCCGAAGCGATTTCGGGCCCGTCCTTCCACCAGGTGGCCGACTCGATGAGGTTGAGGTCGCGGACCACCAGCCACTTGAGGTGGGACATGCCGAGCCGCTGCAGCCGGCCGTGCGCCGACCCGACCGCGGGGTTCTGGCCCAGCAGGAAGTAGCCCTCGACCTCGTCGGCCAGCATGCCCATCACGGTCTGGTAGGTACCGTGCGGGCCGGACAACCGGGGCAGGTAGTCGTAGGCCCAGTCGTTGTCCTTCGTGGCCGCCTCACCCCACCACGCCTTGAGCAGGCTGATCGCATAGGTGTCGGCGTTGGCCCAGAAACCTTTCTGTTTCTTCGATCCCACGGCGTCGAGATAGTCGGCCAGGCTGTCGTGCATGCCCGCCTTGGGCATGGGCAGGTAGCCGGGCAGCAGGTTGAACAGCGTGGGGATGTCCGTGGAACCCTGAATGGTGGCGTGACCGCGCAGCGCCATGATGCCGCTGCCCGGACGGCCGACGTTGCCCAGCAGCAGCTGCAAAATGGTTGCGGTGCGGATGAATTGGGCGCCCAGGGTGTGCTGCGTCCACCCGACGGCGTACGCGAAACAGGTGGTGCGCTCGCGCCCGGAGTTCTCCACGATGGAGCGGGCGAGGTAGTCGAAATCCGCGCGGCTGATGCCGCAGACGTCCGTGACCATCTCCGGGGTGTAGCGGGCGTAATGGCGCTTGACGATCTGGAAGACGGTGCGCGGGTGCTGCAGCGTTTCGTCCCGCTTCACCCGGGCGTGCGCGAGGGGCGGTCCGCCGCTGCCGTGCTCGTCACCGGCCGCGCTCTGCGAGGCGGTGGCGCCGTGCGGGTGGCCGCCGGCCTGAGGCTCGATCTGGCCGTTCTCCTCTTGTTCGTACGCCCACGTCGACGTGTCGTACTGCCCGGTCTCGGGATCGAACCCGGAGAACAGGCCGTTCAGATCCTCGGTGTCCCTGAACTTTTCGTTGATCAGGGTGGCGGCGTTGGTGTACGCGACGACGTACTCCTTGAACCACAGGTCATGGGTGAGGACGTGGTTGATGAGCGCGCCGAGCAGCACCACGTCCGAGCCGGCCCGGATCGGGATGTGTTTGTCCGACACCGCCGACGTGCGGGTGAAGCGCGGGTCGACGTGGATCACCCGCGCCCCACGGGCCCGGGCCTCCTCGACCCACTGGAAGCCCACCGGGTGGCATTCGGCCATGTTGGAGCCCTGGATGACGATGCAATCCGCGTTGGCCATGTCCTGCAGTGTTTGGGTGGCGCCGCCGCGCCCGAAGGAGGCTCCCAGACCGGGAACCGTGGCGGAGTGTCAAATACGGGCTTGGTTCTCGATCTGAATGGCGCCCGCGGCGGTGAAGAGCTTCTTGATGAGGTAGTTCTCCTCGTTGTCCAGCGTCGCGCCGCCGAGCGCGCCGATGCCCATGGTGCGGCGCAGCAGGTTGCCCTTCTTGTCGATGTCCTGCCAGGTGTGGCGGCGGGATTCGAGGAACCGGTCGGCGATCATGTCGATCGCGGTGTCCAGCTCGAGGGGCTGCCACTGCGTCGCGCGCGGCGCGCGGTAGAGCACCTGCAGCTGCCGGCCCGGCGAGTTCACCAGTTGTTCGCTGGCTGCGCCCTTGGGGCACAAGCGGCCTCGCGAGATCGGCGAGTCGGGGTCGCCCTCGATCTGCACCACCCGCTCGTCCTTGACGTACACCCGCTGCCCACAACCGACCGCGCAGTACGGGCAGATGCTCTGCACCACCCGGTCGGCCGTCGTCGTGCGCGGCGTCACGGCGCGGGTGCGCTTCGAGGTCACGGCCGAACCGCGGCCGAGCTTGTCCGGTGAACGCAACTGACGCACGACGGGCCACTGGAGGAAAAGCTTGCGCATCGTGTTTTTTGGGGCCATGCCTCTAAGCCTAGTGCGCGCGACCGAAACCCCGCCGGGTTCAGCGGACCACGATCGTGTGTTCCCCGCGGGGCACCAGCTCACCGATCACGGGGGCGCCCGGGATCTCGCCGGCGATCAGCAGCCCGCCCGAGGTTTGCGCGTCGGCGAGCAGCAGCGCGTCCGCCTCGCCGGCCCCGGACAGGTCGATGTGCGGGGCCACCCAGTCGAGGTTGCGCCGCGTGCCCCCGCTGACGTAGCCCGCGGCCAGCGCCTCGCGCGCGCCCTCGAGGTAGGGCACCGCGGCTGCGTCGACGATCGCCGTCACCCCGCTGGCCCGCGCCAGCTTGTGCAGGTGCCCGAGCAGGCCGAAACCCGTGACGTCCGTGGCGCATTCGGCACCGGCCGCCAGCGCCGCGGCAGCCGCGTCGGCGTTGAGCGTGGTCATCGCCGCGATCGCCTGCTCGAAGCGCTCGCCGGTGGCCTTGTGCCTGCTGTTGAGCACGCCGACACCGAGCGGCTTGGTCAGCGACAGCGGCAGGCCGGGCTTGCCGGAGTCGTTGCGCAGCAACCGGTTCGGGTCCGCGATCCCGGTAACGGCCAGACCGTATTTGGGCTCCGGGTCGTCGACGCTGTGCCCGCCGGCGAGGTGGCAACCGGCCAGGGCGCAGACGTCGCGCCCGCCGCGCAGCGTCTCGGCGGCCAGCTCGAACGGCAGCACATCGCGCGGCCAGCCCAGCAGGTTCACCGCCACCACCGGACGCCCGCCCATCGCGTAGACGTCGGACAGCGCGTTGGTGGCCGCGATGCGGCCCCAGTCGTAGGCGTCGTCGACCACCGGGGTGAAGAAGTCCGTCGTCGCGATCAGCGCCGTGCCATTGTCGATGCGCACCGCCGCGGCGTCGTCGCCGTGCTCCAGCCCGACCAGCAGCTCGCCGACCGGATCGCGCGGCACGTTCGCCCCGAGCCCGCGGACCACGTCCTCGAGCTCGCCGGGCGGGATCTTGCAGGCGCAGCCGCCGCCGTGGGCGTACTGGGTAAGCCGGTAGGTCACATGTCCATAATTGACCCCATGGTCCAGGGAGGCGTGCCCGGTCTGGTGACCGGCGCGGTCTTCAAAACCGTCGAACGGCAGACGCTGCCGCTGGCGGGTTCGATTCCCGTCCGCCTCCGCCATACTTCCTCGGGCCCGACATGAGCGACCCGCGCCGGAGGGTGCCCGGCACCGACACGCTGCTGGCCGATCCGCGCCTGGCCGAAGCCCAGCGGGTGCTGGGCCGCGCGCTGGTGAAGTCCGTGATCGCCGACGCGCAGCAGCGGGCGCGCGCCGGGGAGATCGATCCCGAACGCGTCGCCGAGCACGCCGTGGCCGCGCTGCCCGGCACCGCGTCGAGCCTGCGGCCCGTGATCAACGCCACCGGCGTGGTGGTGCACACCAACCTGGGCCGGGCACCCCTGTCGCGGGCCGCCGTGGACGCGGTGGTCGCCGCGGCCGGCACCACGGACGTCGAGCTGGACCTGGCGACGGGCCGCCGCGGGCGCCGCGGCCGGGGCGCGCTGGCCGCGCTGGCCCGCGCCGTGCCCACCGCCGCCGGGGTGCACGTGGTCAACAACAACGCCGCCGCGCTGCTGCTGACGGCCCTCACGCTGGCCGGGGGCGTGTCGGGGGGCAAGGAGATCGTGCTCAGCCGCGGCGAGCTGGTCGAGATCGGCGACGGGTTCCGCATCCCCGAGCTGCTGGCGTCGACGGGATCGCGGCTGCGCGAGGTCGGCACCACCAATCGCACCAGCCTGCGCGACTACGCCGAGGCGATCGGGCCGGACACCGGTTTCGTGCTGAAGGTTCACCCGTCGAACTTCCACGTCACGGGGTTCACCTCGGCGGTCGGCGTGGCGGAGCTGGCGACGCTCTCGCGCGAACACAACGTGCCGCTGGTGGTCGACATCGGCTCCGGGCTGCTCTCCCCGCACCCGCTGCTGCCCGACGAGCCGGACGCCACGTCGACCCTGCGCGACGGCGCGAACCTGGTCACCGCGAGCGGCGACAAGCTGCTCGGCGGCCCCCAGGCCGGCCTGCTGCTGGGCGACGCCGAGCTGACCGAGCGGCTGCGGCGCCACCCGGCGGCGCGCGCGCTGCGGGTGGACAAACTCACCCTCGCCGCTCTGGAAGCGACCCTGACCGGCCCGCCGACCCCGGTGGCCGAGGCGCTGGCCGCCGACGTGGCACAGCTGCGGGCCCGCGCCGAGTCGCTCGCCGCCGCGCTGCCCGGCGCGCATGTGGTGGATTGCGTCGCGGCCGTCGGGGGCGGCGGGGCGCCCGACGTCGCGCTGCCCAGCGCCGCCGTGAGCCTGCCCGAGTCCTACGCCGCCGCGCTGCGCGCCGCCAACCCGCCGGTCGTCGGCCGCCTCGAGGCGGGCCGGTGCCTGCTCGACCTGCGCACGGTGGCGCCCGAGGACGACGCGCTGCTGGCCGCGGCGGTGCGGGCGTGTTCGTCATAGCCACGGCCGGGCACGTCGACCACGGCAAGTCCACCCTGTTGCACCGGCTCACCGGGATGTGGCCGGACCGGCTGGCCGAGGAAAAGCGCCGGGGGCTGACCATCGACCTGGGCTTCGCGTGGACCGAGCTCGGGGGCCGTCAGCTGGCGTTCATCGACGTGCCGGGGCACGAGCGCTTCGTGGCCAACATGCTGGCCGGGGTGGGCGCCGTCCCGGCGGTGCTGTTCGTCGTCGCCGCCACCGAGGGCTGGATGCCGCAGTCGGAAGAGCACCTCGCGGCGCTGGACGCGCTCGGGGTCCGCCACGGGCTGGTGGTGATCAGCAAGGCCGACCTCGCCGATCCCGGCCCGGCGACCGAGCAGGCGCGCGAACGGTTCGCCGCCACCTCGCTCGCCGGGATTCCCGTCGCGGTCGGCGCCGACCTGGAGCGGGTGCGCTCGGAACTGCTGGCGCTGACCGACCGGCTCCCGGTTGCGGACCCCGACGCCGACGTGCGGCTGTGGGTCGACCGGAGCTTCACCGTCCGGGGTGCGGGCACGGTGGTGACCGGCACCCTGGCGGCCGGGACGATCCGGGTGGGCGACGAGCTGGAACACGCCGGCCGGCGCGTCACGGTGCGCGGGTTGCAGTCGCTGGGCCGCGACCGGTCGGCGGTCGGCCCGGTCGCGCGCGTCGCGCTCAACCTGCGCGGGGTGGAGCGCCGGGACATCGGCCGCGGCGACACCGTTCGGACGCCGGGCGTGTGGATGGACACCGCGGAGATCGACGTCGCCCTGCGGTCGGCGGAGGCGCTGCACCGCCGGCTGATGCTGCACGTCGGGTCCGCGGCCGTGCCGGTGCAGGTGCGTCAGCTGGGCGAGGCGGCGGCCCGGCTGCGGCTGGCGCGGCCCCTGCCGCTGCGGGTTTCGGACGTCGGATTGCTGCGTGACCCCGGCGAGCACCGGATCGCCGCGGGGGTCGAAGTGCTCGACGTCCGGCCGCCGGCGCTGCGCCGCCGGGGCGCCGCGCGGGACCGTGCCGCGGAGCTCGCCACCGGCCGCGTCCGCCCGCCGGACTGCGCCCGCGCGGCCGAGCTGCGGGCGATGGGCCTGCCGCTTTCCGGCCTTCGGGTGGGCGAGTGGCTGGTGGACCCGCGGTGGTGGGCCGGGCGGCGCAAGTGCGCGACCGCGGCGGTGCGGCGCTGGGCGGACGACCACGAGATCGCGGCCGGGATGCCGCTGGAGACGCTGCGGCAGCGGGCCGGGCTGCCGTCCGCCGAGCTGCTGCCGGCCCTGCTCGAGGGCACCGGCCTGCAGGTGGCCGACGGGTTGGTCCGCGCGCCGGGTGCGGGCCTGCCGGCGCGTGTCGACAAAGCGGTGCGCACCGTCGAGGAGTGGCTGGCCGCCGAGCCCTTCCGGGCGCCGGAGGCCGACGAACTGGCCGAGCTCAAGCTCGGGCCCCGGGAGCTGGCCGCGGCGGTGCGCGCCGGGCGGCTGACCCGGATCGCAGACGGCGTCGTCCTGGGCTCCGGCGCGCTGGACCGGGCGGCCGGCATCCTCGCGGCGCTGCCACAGCCGTTCACGGTCAGCGACGCGCGCCGCGCGCTGGCCACCACCCGGCGGGTCGCGGTGCCGCTGCTCGAGCAGCTCGACGCCCGGCGGGTCACCAGGCGGTCCCCGGACGGCACCCGGGTAGTGGTCTCGCCCGGCTAGCTACAGGCGCTCCTTGACCGCCGCCGACAACCGGGCGCCGTCGGCCTTGCCTGCCGCGATCGCGGTGGCCGCCTTCATCACCATCCCCATCTGCTTCATGCCCGGGCGCTCGCCGATCTCCTCGGCGACCTGGGCGATGGCGGTGTCGGCGACGTCGGCCAGTTCGGCCTCGGTGAGTGGCGTCGGCAAATACTCGTCGATGATCCGCGCCTCGGCGTGCTCGTTGGCGGCGAGCTCCCCGCGGCCGTTCTGCGTGTAGATCTCCGCCGACTCGGCCCGCTTGCGGGCTTCCCTGGCCAGCACCTTGATCACCTCGTCGTCGGAGAGTTCTTTGGCCTGTTTGCCGGAAACCTCCTCGGTTTGGATCGCGGCGAGCAGGAGGCGCAAGGTCGCCGTGCGCAGCTTGTCCTTGCTCTTCATCGCTTCGGTCAGGTCGGCCCGCAGCCGGGATTTGAGTTCCGCCATGCCCGGAACGCTACGCGCCGCCCGCCCGGCCATGATTGAGAATTGCCCGGACCACCGACAGGATGGAACCCATGACGATCGACGGTCCCGCTCACCAACGCCGCGGAACACGTTGAGCGCGCCGCCGCCTGGCTATCCGGTTGGCCCGCCGCCGGGTTACGGCCCACCGGGTTACGGCCCACCGGGTTACGGCCCCCCACCGGGTTATGGCCCGCCGCCCGGGTACGGGCCGCCGCCCGGCTACGGCCCGCCGCCCGGGTACGGCCCGCCGCCCGGGTACGGGCCGCCGCCCGGGTACCGCCCGCCGATGGGGTACGGCGCTCCGCCCGGATACGGCTCACCCGCGGGATACGGCCCCCCGCAACTGGTCCCGGGAGCGATCAAGCCCGGCATCATCCCCCTGCGGCCGCTGACGCTGGGCGACATCTTCAACGGCGCGGTCGGCTACGTGCGGGCCAATCCGAAGGCAACGCTGGGGTTGACGGCCATCGTGGTGGTGTTCATCCAGATCGTCACGAAGGTCGCCGTCTTCGGACCCCTGGCGGCCTACGGCAGGTTGAGCACCGATCACGCCAAGGAGCTGAGCACCGGGGTCATCGGCGCCTGGTTCACGTCGATGGGCGCCGGGGTCGTGGTCGCCTGGCTCGGCGGCATGCTGCTCTCCGGGATGCTCACCGTGATCGTCGGGCGGGCGGTGTTCGGCTCGCCGATCACGATCGGGGAGACGTGGACCAAGATCCGCGGGCGCCTGGTGCCCTTGCTCGGTCTCGCCTTGCTGGAAGGCGCCGCGCTAGCGGTGATCGCGGGGCTGGTGGCGGTGATCGTCGCGGTGTTGGCGGCGATCGGCAGCGCCGCGGTGGCGGTCGTCCTCGGCCTGCCGCTGGCGCTGGCCGTGATCGCGTTGCTGGTGTACCTGTACACCGTGGTGTTGTTCGCGCCCGTGCTGATCGTCTTGGAGCGGCTGCCCGTCCTGAACGCCGTCACCCGATCGTTCGCCCTGGTCCGCAACGGCTTCTGGCGCGTGCTGGGCATCCGGCTGCTCACGCTGCTGGTGACATCGGTCGTCGCGGGTGCGGTCGCGGTGCCGTTCAACATCGTCAGCCAGTTCTTCATGATCAACACGTCCACCTCGGGTTTCCTGATCAGCACCGCGGTCGCGTCGGTGGGGGCCGCGATCGGCGAGATCATCACCGCGCCGTTCAACGCCGGAGTCATCGCGCTGCTCTACACCGACCGCCGAATGCGGGCCGAGGCGTTCGATCTGGTGTTGCAGACCGGCGCCGCGGGCGGGCCGTCCGCGGGCGCCTCCACCGATAACCTCTGGCTGACACAGCCGGTCTGAGGACGAGTGAGACAGTGCCCTCCATCGACATCGACCGCGATGCCGCGCACCAGGCCGCCCAGGTCGAGCTCGACAAACCGATCTACTCCAAGGGCTCGGCCGGTGAACAGATCGCCGAGTGGATCAACGAGATGATCTACCGGCTGCTGCAGAAGACCGCCTCGCTGCCCGGCGGATGGCTCACGGCGACGGTGCTTTTCATCATGCTCGGGATCGCGCTGGCGGCCGCCATCCACATCGCGCGGCGCACCATGCGCACCAACCGCGGCGGCGACTACCAGTTGTTCGAAGCCGCGCAGCTTACCGCGGCCCAGCACCGCGCGACCGCCGAAAATTTTGCGGCACAAGGTGACTGGGCCGCGGCGATTCGCCACCGGCTGCGGGCCGTCGCCCGCCAGCTCGAGGAGACCGGCGTACTGAACCCGGCGCCCGGGCGCACCGCCAACGAGCTGGCAGCCGACGCCGGCACCGCATTACCCCATCTCAGCGGCGAATTATCGCGAGCGGCAACGGCTTTCAATGACGTCACCTACGGTGAGCAACCCGGGACGCAGAGCGCATACCGGATGATCGCCGACCTCGACGACCACCTGCGGTCCCGCTCGGGGGCCGTCACCGCCGGGCCGGGACAACCCGCGGCGTCCGACTCGTGGGCGCAGGTGCGGTGATGGCGACCATCGGACGCCGGCAACCCGCCGATACGGCGGTGCGGCGCCGGCGATCCTGGCCCTGGGTGATCCTGGCCCTGGTCGTGCTCACCGTCATCGCGTGTGTCGATGCCTACCTGACGGCGCCGCGGCCGGGCGCGCGCATGGATCCGGCGTCCACGGGTCCCGACGGGACCCATGCGCTGGTGGCGCTGCTGCGCGACGGCGGCGTCGACGTCGTGGTCGCCGACGGCATCGCCGGGGTCGAGCGGGCGGCGCGTCCCGACGCGCTGATCCTGGTGGCGCAGAGCCAATACCTGACCGCGCCGCTGCTGGACCGGCTGGCGAAGGCGCCGGGCGATCTGCTGCTGGTGGAACCGACGGCGCGCACCCGCGAGGCACTGATGCCCGGCGTGCGCGTCTCGGCGGCCGACACCTTCGACTCCGACCCCGATTGCACTCTGCGCGAGGCCACTCGGGCCGGGCCGGTGCGATTCGGCCCCAGCGACAGCTACCACGCCACCGATGGCCGGGCGATGACCCGTTGCTACGACGGCGCGCTGATCCGCTTCCGCGACGGCGGGCGGAGCGTCACGGCGGTCGGCAACACCGACTTCCTGACCAACGGCGCCCTGTTGCAGGCGGGCAACGCCGCCCTGGCGATGAACCTCGCGGGCGCCCGGCCCCGGCTCATCTGGTACGCACCCCACCGCATCGAGGGTGAATCGTCGCCCCCCGGTTCGATTTACGACCTGATCCCGCCCAACGTGCCGTGGATCGTCTGGCAGCTGTGCCTGGTCGTGCTGCTGGTCGCGCTCTGGCGGGGCCGGCGGCCCGGTCCGCTGGTCGCCGAGCAGCTGCCCGTCGTCGTGCGCGCGTCGGAAACCGTCGAGGGCCGGGGCCGGCTCTACCGTTCCCGCCGCGCGCGCGACCGTGCCGCCGCGGCGCTGCGCACCGCCACGCTGCAGCGGCTGCTGCCCCGGCTCGGCCTGAACACCGGGGCGTCCGCGCCGGCGATCGCGGCCGCGGTGGCCGGCCGGTGGGGGCACCACCCGCTTGCGGGGGACGGGGCCGACCCGGCATTCGTGTCCTACCAGCTGTTCGGCCCACCCCCGGCGACCGACCACGACCTGCTACAACTTGCCCGTGCGCTCGACGACATCGAAAGGCAGGTCACACGGACGTGACACAGTCGGATTCCAGCCCGCAGACCTCTCCCACCACTGAATCGGCGCGAGACGCGCTGCTGGCGCTGCGCGGCGAGCTCGCCAAGGCCGTCGTCGGGCAGGAGGGGGTGATCAGCGGGCTGGTGATCGCACTGCTGTGTCGCGGCCACGTGCTGTTGGAAGGCGTTCCGGGAGTGGCGAAGACGCTGCTGGTGCGGGCGCTGGCCGCCGCGCTGCGGCTGGAGTTCAAGCGGGTGCAGTTCACCCCGGACCTGATGCCCGGCGATGTCACGGGCTCGCTGGTGTACGACGCGCGCACCGCCGCGTTCACGTTCCGGCCCGGCCCGGTGTTCACCAATCTGCTGTTGGCCGACGAGATCAACCGGACCCCGCCCAAGACCCAGGCCGCGCTGCTCGAGGCGATGGAGGAGCGCCAGGTCAGCGTGGAAGGGGTGGCCCAGCCGCTGCCCGACCCCTTCATCGTCGCCGCGACCCAGAACCCCGTCGAATACGAGGGCACCTACCAGCTGCCCGAAGCGCAGCTGGACCGGTTCCTGCTCAAACTGAACGTGACTCTGCCGCCGCGGGATTCGGAGATCGCCATCCTCGGTCGGCACGCCCAGGGCTTCGATCCCCGCGACCTGTCGGCGATCAGACCGGTGGCCGGGCCCGCCGAACTCGCGGCCGGCCGCGACGCCGTGCGGCATGTGCTGGTCGCCGACGAGGTCCTGGGCTACATCGTCGACATCGTCGGCGCCACCCGCTCGTCGCCCGCACTGCAGCTGGGCGTCTCGCCGCGTGGGGCGACCGCGCTGCTGGCCACGGCCCGTTCCTGGGCCTGGTTGTCCGGCCGCAACTACGTCACCCCCGACGACGTGAAGGCCATGGCCCGCCCGACGCTGAGGCACCGGGTGATGCTGCGGCCCGAGGCCGAACTCGAAGGGGCCACCCCCGACGGCGTGCTCGACGGGATCCTGGCTTCGGTTCCGGTGCCCCGCTAGTGGTCCTGACCGGACGCACCGGGCTGGTCGCGCTGATCTGCGTCCTGCCCGTCGCGCTGTCCCCCTGGCCGGCAAGGACTTTCGGAGTCCTGCTGGTCACCCTCCTGGGTGTGGTGATCATGGACGTCGCGCTGGCGGCCAGCCCCCGCGGATTGCGTTACGTCCGTTCCCCGGATCGCTCCGCCCGGCTCGCGCAGCCGGTGGAGGTCGGGCTGCTGATCCACAACGACGGCCGGCGGCGGTTCCGCGGCCAGGTCCGCGACGCGTGGCCGCCCAGCGCGGGCGCGCGGCCCCGCATCCATCCCGTGGACATCCCCGCCGGCGGGCATCAGCACGTCCAGTCCCAGCTGCTGCCGGTCCGGCGCGGCGAGCAGCGCGCGGCGGTGGTCACCGCCCGATCCATCGGCCCGCTGGGGCTGGCGGGCCGGCAGGGGTCGCAAGCCGTGCCGGGCCTGCTTCGGGTGTTGCCGCCCTTCCTGTCCCGCAAGCACCTGCCGGCCCGGCTGGCCAAACTGCGCGAGATCGACGGGCTGCTGCCGACGCTGATCCGCGGCCAGGGAACCGAATTCGACTCGCTGCGCGAATATGTCGTCGGTGACGACGTGCGCTCGATCGACTGGCGCGCGACCGCACGCCGTGCCGACGTCGTCGTCCGCACCTGGCGGCCCGAACGCGACCGGCGCGTGGTGATCGTGCTCGACACGGGGCGCACCGCGGCGGGCCGGGTCGGCGTCGACCCGACCGCGTCCGATCCCGCGGGCTGGCCGCGGCTGGACTGGTCCATGGACGCCGCGCTGTTGCTGGCGGCGCTGGCGTCGCGGGCCGGTGACCACGTGGACTTCCTCGCCCATGACCGGGTCAGCCGGGCGGGCGTGTTCGGTGCGTCGCGCACCGAACTGCTCGCGCAGCTGGTCGACGCGATGGCCCCCCTGCAACCGGCGCTGCTCGAACCCGACTGGACCGCAATGGTTTCCGCGATCGCGCGGCGGGCCCGCCGACGGTCGCTGGTGGTGCTGCTGACCGACCTCAACGCGACGGCGCTCGACGAGGGGTTGCTGCCGGTGCTGCCGCAGTTGTCGGCGAAACATCACCTGATGGTGGCCGCGGTCGCCGACCCCCGGGTGGACCAGATGGCCGCGGGCCGTTCGGATCCGGCCGCCGTCTACGACGCGGCGGCCGCCGAACGGTCCCGCAACGACCGCCGCGCGATCGCCGCCCGGCTGCGCCGCGCCGGGGTGGAGGTCGTCGACGCCCCGCCCACCGAACTGGCGCCCGCCCTGGCCGACCGCTATCTGGCGATGAAGGCCACCGGCCGGCTCTGACCGCTCAGCCCGTGGGGACCACGTCGGGCGCGTCTTCGATGTCGCCGGTCTCGCCCGCCTTGGCCGCCCGACGGCCGAAATACACGATGTAGGACAGGAACGCGACCTCGGCGACGACGCCGATGCCGACCCGGACGACGGTCGGCAGCGGCGAGGGCGTCACCAACGCCTCGATCAACCCCGACACCAACAGCACCGCCACCAGTCCGATCGCGACCGATACGACGGCCCGGCCCTGTTCGGCGAGCGCTTGTCCGCGGGGCCGGTCGCCGGGTGCGATCACCGACCACCCCAGCCGCATTCCCGCCGCCCCAGCCAAGAAGACCGCCGTCAGCTCCAGCAGCCCGTGCGGAGCCAGCAGCCCGAGCAGCACACCGCCCCGGCCGGCCTGGAACATCAACCCGGAGACCAGCCCCAGATTGGCGGCGTTCTGAAACAGCACGATCGGGATCGGCAGTCCCAGCAGGACCGACATCGCGATGCACTGGGCCGCAACCCAGGAATTGTTCACCCAGATCTGCAGCGCGAACGCCGCGGCCGGATGCTCGCTGTAGTAGGCGGCGATGTCGTGGTTCACCAATTGTTCGATGTCGCTTGGTGTTCCGGCGGCCGACTGCACCTCGGGGTTGCCGGCCACCCACAACGCCATGACGACGACCACGGCGAAGAACGCCACCGCCGTGCCCACCCACCACCGCCACGAGCGGTACGCGACCACCGGGAAGGACACCGTCCAAAACCGGGCGAAGGTACTGCCCAACGGCGCGTGAGCGCCGGTCACCACGGAACGCGCCCGCGCGACCAGGCTGGAAAGCCGACCGATCAACACCGAATCCGAGGAGGCCGAACGCAGCGTCGAGAGGTGGGTGGACACCCGCTGGTACAGCTCGACGAGCTCGTCGACCTCGGCGCCGGTCAGCGAGCGACGCCGACCCACCAACCGGTCGAGGCGGTCCCAGGTACCGCGATGGGCCAGCACGAATGCGTCGACGTCCACCCTGCGCAGCCTAATCGCCCTGTACCGTTCGGTGTTATGTCGGAGGTGGTGACCGGCGACGCCGTCGTACTCGATGTGCAGATCGCCCAGTTGCCGGTGCGGGCCGTGAGCGCGCTGATCGATATCGCCGTGATCGTCGTGGGCTATGTGCTCGGCCTGATGTTGTGGGCCGCGACGCTGACCCAATACGACACCGCGCTGAGCACCGCCGTCCTGCTGATCTTCACGGTGGCGGTGATCGTCGGCTATCCAGTGATCCTCGAAACCGCGACCCGCGGTCGCTCGGTGGGCAAGATCGCGATGGGCCTGCGCGTGGTGTCCGACGACGGCGGCCCAGAACGCTTCCGGCAGGCCCTGTTTCGGGCGCTGGCATCGGTGGTGGAGATCTGGATGCTGTTCGGGAGTCCCGCCGTCATCGCCAGCATCCTGTCGCCGAAGGCCAAACGGATCGGTGACATCTTCGCCGGCACCGTCGTCATCAACGAGCGTGGACCGCGCCTGGGCCCCCCGCCGACGATGCCGCCGTCGCTGGCATGGTGGGCGTCGTCGCTGCAGCTGTCCGGCCTGACCCCGGGCCAGGCCGAGGTGGCGCGCCAATTCCTCTCGCGGGCAACGCAACTGGACCGCCAGTTACGCCAGCAAATGGCGTACCGCATCGCCGGTGACGTGGTGTCCCGCATCGCCCCGCCGCCCCCTCCCGGGGCCCCGCCGGAACTGGTGCTCGCCGCCGTGCTCGCCGAACGGCACCGCCGCGAGCTGGCCCGGCTTCGTCCCGCCATGCCACCGGCCGCCGGCGCGCCGTGGCCGACCTGGCCGGCCGCGCCGCAACAACAGCCGATCCCGTGGCCGGGCGCGGCATCGCCGCAGCAGGCCCCGCCCAACCCCGCGCCGGGCGGTTTCTCGCCACCCGGCTGACGGGCCGCTAACCGGAGACGCTCGCCGCCATGAGGGCGACGTCGGCGATCAACAGCGCCCAACCGCACAGCGGCACGGCGATACCGCCGCGGCGCTTCGCGGTGAAAAGCGAGATGACGATGACGACGACGGCGACCGCGGGTGCGCCGTAGAACGCGACCCCGAAATCGATCCCGCCGTGGCCCAGGTTGGGGCAGCTGCGGTCGGCGCAGCCGTCGGTACTCATCACCGCGCCCAGGGCAAAAAGCATGACGATGACGGCGGCGGGAACCGTGGCCAGCGCCAACCCCCAGTTGGCCCAGAGCCAGACATTGCGACTACCACTTCTGGGACCGCTGCCATCCTGCGCGAGGCCGGTCGCGGAGGAGGCCCCGCCGCGCACTGCCAGGTTGGAGTCATCGGCGTTCATCCCAGAGTTCCTACCCGCCGCCCGGGGGGCGCAAACCGGCCGCAGAATTGATCGTTGCATCGCGATAGTTTCCGATATATCGTGATACCTCGAAGCGCACGGTGCGCTTCCCCTTCAGACGTAAGGAACAGACATGAACAACCCCTTCACCCCCACCGGCGGCCCGTTCGCCGCCGGCCCCGGTTTCGGCTTCGGTCCCGACACCCATCGGCGCGCCCTGCACGGCGCCCGGCGGCGCGCCCGCCAGGAGTTCTTCGAGAACCTCCGCGAGCACGCTCCCGACCATGACGGCCCCATCGGTTTCGGCCCCGGTTTCGGCCCGGGCTTCGGTCCCGGTTTCGGTCCGGGCTTCGGTCCGGGCTTCGGTTTCGGGCCGGGCGGCCGGCGCGGCGGATGGCGTCGTGGCGGCCCCGGTCGCGGCAAGCGCGGTGACGTCCGCGCGGCCATCCTGGCGCTACTGGCGGAGCGGCCGATGCACGGATACGAGATGATCCAGCAGATCGCCGAACGCAGCAACGGAATCTGGAAGCCGAGCCCCGGTTCGGTCTACCCGACGCTGCAGCTGTTGACCGACGAGGGTCTGATCACCGCCAGCGAAAGCGAGGGCAGCAAGAAGCTCTTCGAGCTGACCGACGAGGGCCGCGCGGCGGCCGAAAAGGTCGAGACCCCGCCGTGGGACGAGATCGCCGAGGGTGCAGACCCCGGTCACATGAACCTGCGGGCGGCCATCGGCCAGCTGTTCGGTGCGGTCGCGCAGTCGGCGCACACCGCCACCGCCGACCAGCAGCAGCGCATCGTCGAAATCCTCAACAACGCGCGGCGCGAGGTCTACGGCATCCTCGGCGAGGACTGACCCCCACCCCGGCGGACCCTGGATCAGGTGACGTCCACCCAATCCAGGGTCCGCTGCACCGCCTTGAGCCAACCCGCGTACCCGGCGGCGCGCTGCTCGTCGGTCCAGGCCGGCGTCCAGCGCTTGTCCTCGCGCCAGTTGGCCCGCAGGTCGGACGGATCCGCCCAGAAGCCCACCGCCAAGCCGGCCGCGTAGGCAGCGCCCAGCGCGGTCGTCTCGGCGACCACCGGACGCACCACGTCGACGCCGAGCACGTCGGCCTGAATCTGCATGCACAGGTCGTTCCCGGTGACACCGCCGTCTACCTTCAGAACTTCCAGGCGCACACCGGAATCCGCCGCCATCGCGTCGACCACGTCGCGGCTCTGGTAGCAGATCGCCTCCAGCGTCGCGCGGGCCAGGTGCGCGTTGGTGTTGAACCGCGACAGCCCGACGATCGCGCCGCGGGCGTCGGATCGCCAGTACGGCGCGAACAGCCCCGAAAAGGCCGGGACGAAATAGACCCCGCCGTTGTCGGGTACCTGACGCGCCAGCGACTCGCTTTGCGCCGCGCCGCTGATGATGCCCAGCTGGTCGCGCAGCCACTGCACCGCGGCGCCGGTGACCGCGATCGAACCCTCAAGCGCGTAAACCGGTTTGGCGTCTCCGAACTGGTAGCAGACGGTGGTCAGTAGACCGTTGTCCGATCGCACGATCGTCTCGCCGGTGTTGAGCAGCAAGAAGTTTCCGGTGCCGTAGGTGTTCTTGGCCTCACCCTCCGACAGGCACACCTGGCCCACCATCGCCGCGTGCTGGTCACCGAGCATGCCGGTGACCGGCACCTCGCCGCCGACCGGCCCGGTCTGCGCGGAGACGCCGTACGGCCGTGGCGACGACGACGGCGCGATCGCCGGCAGCATCGCACGCGGGATGGAGAAGAACGACAACAGCTCGTCGTCCCAATCCAGGGTCTCCAGGTCCATCAGCATGGTCCGGCTGGCGTTGGTCACGTCGGTGACGTGCACGCCGCCGCGCGCGCCTCCGGTCAGATTCCACAGCACCCAGGTGTCGGGGGTGCCGAACAGGGCGTCACCGCTCTCGGCGGCCTCCCGCACCCCGTCGACGTTCTCCAGGATCCATTGCAGTTTGCCGCCGGAGAAATAGGTCGCCGGGGGCAGTCCCGCCTTGCGGCGGATCACTTCGCCGTGGCCGTCCCGTTCCAGCGCCGACGCGATCCGGTCGGTGCGGGTGTCCTGCCAGACGATCGCGTTGTAGTAGGGCCGGCCGGTGTGCCGATTCCACACCAGCGTTGTTTCCCGCTGGTTCGTGATGCCAAGCGCGGCAATGTGTTTGGCGGACAAGTTGGCCCGGTTCAGCACCGACGTCAGCACCGACGACGTCCGCTCCCAGATCTCGACCGGGTCGTGCTCGACCCAACCGGCGCGGGGCAGGATCTGTTCGTGCTCGAGCTGGTGGCGAGCCACCTCGGCACCGTCATGATCGAAGATCATGCAGCGGGTGCTGGTGGTTCCCTGGTCGATGGCGGCGACGAACTCAGCGGACACGTCAGGAGTCCATCATGGTCCGGGCGGACTCGACAAGCTCACCGCGTAGCTTGCTTTACCGCCGGTAACCCTGTTCCATCGGCGGTGTGGGCGAAGAGGTCAAGCGCACCACGTACAACAGCGCACATCGGCGGGAATACCACCGCAAGCTCCAGCTATGCCTGGACGTCTTGGAGACGATGCTGGCGCAGTCGCGCTTCGACTCGGCCACGCCGCTCACCGGCATGGAGATCGAGTGCAACCTCGTCGACGCCCACTATCAGCCCGCGATGTCGAATCGCGATGTGCTGGACGCCATCGCCGATCCGGCGTTCCAGCCGGAATTGGGCGCCTACAACATCGAATTCAACGTGCCGCCCCACGCCCTGCCCGGGCACACCGCGCTGGACCTGGAAAGCGAGGTGCGGACCAGCCTGAACGAGGCCGAGATCAAGGCCGGCTCGGGCGGCGCGCACATCGTGATGATCGGGATCCTGCCCACGCTGATGCCCGAGCACCTGGCCACCGGATGGATGAGCGACTCGAGGCGGTACGCCGCGCTCAACGAGTCGATCTTCACCGCCCGCGGCGAGGACATCCCGATCAACATCTCCGGACCCGAGCCGCTGAGCTGGCAGGCCGTGTCGATAGCCCCCGAATCCGCTTGCACCAGCATCCAATTGCATTTGCAGGTGGCCCCGGAAGCGTTCGCCGCCAACTGGAACGCGGCCCAGGTGGTGGCCGGCCCACAGCTGGCGCTGGGCGCCAACTCGCCGTACTTCTTCGGCCACCAGCTGTGGGCCGAGACCCGAATCGAGCTGTTCACCCAGTCCACCGACACCCGGCCCGAGAAGCTCAAGTCCCAGGGGGTGCGGCCGCGGGTGTGGTTCGGCGAAGGGTGGATCGGCTCGGTCCTCGACCTGTATCGAGAGAACATCCGCTACTTCCCGTCCCTGCTGCCCGAGGTCTCCGACGAGGATCCGGTCGCCGAGCTGGCCGCCGGCCGGGTCCCGCACCTGTCCGAGCTGCGGCTGCACAGCGGCACCGTCTACCGGTGGAACCGGCCGGTCTACGACGTGGTCCAGGTGGACGGGGCGGGCCGCCCGCACCTGCGGCTGGAGAACCGGGTGCTGCCGGCGGGGCCGACCGTCGTGGACATGCTGGCCAATTCCGCCTTCTTCTACGGCCTACTGCGCCGCCTGTCCGAGGACGACCATCCCGTGTGGTCGGGTATGGATTTCACTGCGGCGCACGCGAATTTCCTCGAGGCGGCGCGCAACGGCATCGACGCCCGGCTGCATTGGCCCGGGCTGGGCGAGGTGACGGCGACCGCACTGGTGCTGGACACGTTGCTGCCGATCGCCGACGAGGGATTGCGGCGCTGGGGCGTGGACGCCGAGGTGCGGGACCGCTTCCTCGGGGTCATCGAGGGCCGCGCCAAAACCGGCCGCAACGGCGCCAGCTGGCAGGTGTCCACGGTGCGCGCCCTTCAGGACGGTGGGATGGCGCGCCCCGCGGCGCTGGCCGAGATGCTGCGCCGCTACTGCGAACACATGCACGCCAACGAGCCGGTGCACACCTGGGGGTCCTGAACCCGGAGTACGTTGACAACCATGACGGGCGATCAGGTGATGGACTGGGACAGCGCATACCGGGAGCAGGCGCACTTCGAGGGCCCGCCGCCGTGGAACATCGGCGAGCCGCAGCCCGAACTGGCCGCGCTGGCCGCGGCCGGGAAGTTCCGCAGCGACGTGCTGGACGCCGGGTGCGGGGTCGCCGAACTGTCGTTGGCGCTGGCCGCCCAGGGCTACACGGTGGTCGGGGTCGACATCACGCCGACCGCCGTCGCGGCCGCCACCCGGACCGCCCAGGAGCGCGGCCTGACCACGGCCAGCTTCGTGCAGGCCGACATCACCTCGTTCAGTGGCTATGACGGACGGTTCTCCACCGTGGTCGATTCCACGCTGTTTCACTCGCTGCCGGTCGAGGGCCGCGACGGCTACCTGAGCTCCATCCACCGCGCGGCCGCGCCGGGCGCCAGCTTGTTCGTGCTGGTGTTCGCCAAGGGCGCGTTTCCCGCCGAGATGGAACCCAAGCCCAACGAGGTCGGCGAGGACGAACTTCGCGCCGCGGTCAGCAAGTACTGGGAGGTGGACGACATCCGGCCGGCCTTCATCCTGTCGAACGTCGTCGAGATCGCGGGCGCGCCATTCGAATTCCCGCCGCACGAGCGCGACGCGAAGGGCCGGATGAAGATGCCTGCCTACCTGCTCACGGCGCACAAAGCGGGCTAGGTCCTAACCGGCCGTCGCCGCCGTCGCGGCGATCAGCGCCTCCGCGAAGGTCTCCAGATCGTCGGCGGTGGTGTCGACGTGCGGCGAGATCCGCAGTCGCGGCCCGGCCAGCTCCAGGGGCGCCCGCTGCACGCCGACGAAGGTGGTCAGGATCCGCCGCTCGGCGAGCAGCCACGACCGCACCGCTTGCGGATCGGCGCCGTCGACCGGCGCCAGGGTGGTGATGGCGCTGGGCTCGTCGACCTCTTCGACCACCACCCAGCCCGCGACATCGGCCAGCACCCGGCGGCTGAGGCCGCCCAGCTCGGCGAGCCGCGCCCGCACTGCCCGCGGCCCGTACGCCAGGTGCTCCCCCAGCGCCAGCGAAAACCCAACGCGCGCGGCGACATTGGCCTCACCGAACTCCAGCTGCTCGGCCACCGTGAACGAGCCCGCGAGCCACTCCGGCGCGGCCAGCCGCGGATGCAAGCCCTCCATCAGCCGGCGGCGCACCGCCAGCGCCCCGACACCGCGCGGCCCGGCGATCCACTTGCGCGACGACGCATAGGTCACATCGGCGCCGACCGCGCAGTCCACCTGGCCCAGCGCCTGGGCGGCATCGACGACCAGCGGCAGCCCCAGCTCGCGGCACAGCTGCGCGATCATCGCCAACGGTTGCACCACCCCGCTGTGGCTGCCGACCGCGGTCAGGTTGACCAGGTCGGGCGGGTCGGCCTGTAGCGCCAGCGCCGCGTCGTCGAGCGCGACCCGGCCGTCCTCGAGCGTCGGCAGCAGCTGACGGTCGAACCCGTGGGCGGCCAGCAACGCCAGGTTCGGACCGTATTCGCCGGGCAGGCACGCCACCCTGCGCCGGTCGGCCGGCCAGGCGCCGAGCAGCAGGTCCAGCGCGTTGAGGGAGCCCGTGGTGAACACCACCTCGGCGTCGGGCATGCCGGTCAGCGCGGCGAACGCGAGGCGTCCGGCGTCCAGCGCGGGCGCGGCCGCCTCGGCCGCGACGTAGCCGCCGACTTCGGATTCGTTGCGCGCGTGCAGGGCGGCGGCCTCGATCACCGCAAGGCTCTGTCGCGAGCAGGCCGCGCTGTCCAGGTGCAGCCCGGCCACCGCCGGGCGGGCCGCCCGCCACCGGTTCGCCAGCGAACCCCCGGCCGTCACTTCACGGCCAACGACAACCCGAAGTCGCCCGCGGCGTCCGTCCACCACCGGGTGCGACGCAGCCCCACCGCGGCCAATTCGGCGCTCACCCCGTCCGGTCGGAACTTGCACGACACCTCGGTGAGCATCTCCTCGCCGGCCGCGAAATCGACGGTCAGGTCGAGCGCCTCGACGCGTACCCGCTGGCGCCGGCCGGCGCGCAGCCACATTTCGATGCGTTCCTCGTCGGCATTCCAGCGCGCCACGTGGTCGAAGGCCTCGACGTCGAAATCGGCGTCGAGTTGCCGGTTGATCACCGCCAGCACGTTGCGGTTGAACGCCGCCGTCACCCCGGCCGAGTCGTCGTAGGCGCGCACCAGCCGGCCGGTGTCCTTGACCAGGTCCGTACCCAGCAGCAGGCTGTCCCCGGGCCCCATCTGGGCGGACAGGCTCGACAGGAACTCCGCCCGCGGTCCGGGGGTGAGGTTGCCGATCGTCGACCCCAGGAACACGAACAGGCGCCGACCCCCGGTCGGGATCTGGGTCAGGTGTTCCTCGAAATCGCCGCACACCGCGTTGATTTCGACGCCGGCATATTCCCGCTGGATGGCCGCCGCGGCCGTCGACAGGATGCCGGCGTCGACGTCGAACGGGACGAACCTGCGCAGCGATCCGCGGTCGCGCAGCGCGTCGAGCAGCAGCCGGGTCTTCTCCGACGTCCCGCTGCCCAACTCCACCAGGGTGTCGGCCCCGCTGGCCGCGGCGACGTCTGCCGACCGCGCGCGCAGGATCTCGGCCTCGGCGCGGGTCGGATAGTACTCGGGCAACCGGGTGATCTGGTCGAACAGGTGACTGCCCAGCGAATCGTAGAACCATTTGGGCGGCAACGACTTCGGTGTCCGCTGCAGGCCCTCGAACACGTCGCGGCGCAACGCACGGTCGGCGGAGTCGGCGGCCAGGTGGTTGGACAGGGTCAGCGTCATCGATAACCTTCCGGGTGATCCAGCGGGGTCAGCGCGACCCCCGTCGCGGTGACGTCGACGAGGTGGCGGTCCGGCACTTCCTCCCAACCGGGGTCGTCGTCGTAGGGCTCGCTGGCCAGGACGACACCGTCGGCGCGGCGCAGGATCGACAGCGTGTCGCCGAAGGCCGTCGCCAGCAGGCGAGAGCCGTTGGCGGCCAGGATGTTCAGCCGCGCGTTCGGGTCGGCAGCCGCTACCTCGCTGATCGTCTCGCCGAGCGCGTCGAGGCCGCGGTCGAAGATGGCCGCCGCGAGCAGCGCGCTGTCGCAAACCGATTCGGCCCGCGCGGTATCCGGCAGCGCGGCGCGGTCGACGACCCCGTTGTGCGACAACAACCACTGGCCGTCGGTGAACGGCGCCGTCGCGCTGACGTCGATCGGCATCCCGACCGTCGCCGACCGCACCGCGGCCACCACGCAGTGGCTGCGCAGCGCCGGCGCGACGGAGGCGAACGACGCGTCACCCCACAGGGGCGCCGGGCTGCGCCAGCGGCGCGGCACTTGGCCGCCCGGGGAGACGTCGAAAAACCCGACGCCCCAACCGTCGGCGTTGAGCAGGCCGTGCTTCTGCCGGCGCGGGGCATACGACTGCACCCGCAGCCCGTACGGCGGGTCCAGCACCAGCGAGGAAACGGTGACGTCGGCCCCGAGCCAACCGAGGTGACGGCACATCAGGCGGAATCCTCGGCGTCCCAGGCCAACCGGACGCCGGAGAAGATCTGGCGCCGGATCGGATGGTCCCAGTTGCGGAAGCTCGGCCGCAGGATGGCGGGCTCCACGGCCCACGATCCACCGCGCAGCACCCGGTAGTCGCCGCCGAAGAACGGTTGGGAGTAGCGCTCGTAGATCATCGGGACGAAGCCGGGCCACGGCCGCAGCGGCGAGGAGGTCCACTCCCACACGTCGCCGAGCATCTGCTCGGCCCCGTACGCCGAGGCGCCGGCCGGGTACGCCCCGACGGGCGCCGGGCCCAGCGCGGCTCCGCCCAGGTTGGCGAGGGCGTCGGTCGGCGGCTGCGCCCCCCACGGGTAGCGGCGCCGGCGGTCGGTGGCCGGGTCCCACGCGCAGGCCTTCTCCCATTCCATCTCGGTGGGCAGCCGCGCGCCGGCCCAGGCCGCGTAGGCCTGCGCCTCGAAGTAGGTGACGTGCTGCACCGGTTCGTCGGCGGGGATGTCCTCGACGTGTCCGAAGCGGGTGCGCGTTCGCGCGTCGGGGCTCCAGAACTGCGGCGCGGTCAGGCCGGCGCGCTGGCGATGCTCCCAGCCGCGCTCGGACCACCAGCGGGGCTGCCGGTACCCGCCGTCGTCCATGAACTGCCGCCATTCGCCGTTGGTGACCGGCACCCGGCCGATCCGGAAGGCCGGCAGCTCGACGACGTGGGCGGGACGCTCGTTGTCCAACGCGTACGGCTCGGTCGCGGCGTCCACGCCCAGCACAAACGGGCCGGCGGGCACCGGCACCGAGGTGCCTGCCAACCCGGGGCGCCCGGCGGGCAGCGCCGCGCTGTCGCGCAACAGCGGCGCGCCGCTGCGCAGGTTCAACGCCTGCAACATGGTCTCGTCGTGCTGGTTTTCGTGGCTGATCACCAACGCGAACGCGAAGCTGTCCGCGTCGTCGGGCAGGGCGTCGAGGGCGTCGAGGGCGGCCGAGCGCACGGTCCGGCAGTACGACCGCGCGCGGTCCGGGGACAGCAGCGGCAACTCGACCCGGCTCGCGCGCGAGTGCACGAAGGCGTCGTAGAGGCCCTCGACCGCCGGCGGCAGCATGCCGGGCCGGCCCGGGTCGCCGTCACGCAGCAGCCACAGCTCCTCTTGCTGACCGATGTGCGCCAGGTCCCACACCAGCGGGCTCATCAGGGGGTCGTACTGCCGGTACAGTTCGGCGTCGTCGAAGTCGACCAGCCGCAACGTCCGCGCCCGCGCCCGCGCCAGATCGTCGGCAAGACTCGCCCGGCATGACGATCGCAAGCGCGGCGCCGGGGGTGCTCCCCAGCTCCGCGGGGACCCCACCCGCTTGTGGGGGACCGGGCGCGGCGGGTCGGAATCCTCAGCGGAAGTCACAGCCCCCCTCGCGCCAGTCGCGCCACGGTGGGCGCGATGCCGTGCTGGATCACCCGGTCGGAGAAGTCGTCGCCGGGACATCGGCCCCGTTCGACGGCGTCGACCAGGCGCTGCATCGAATCGGCGAGTCCGGGCGGCGCCAGTCCGGCGGCGACGGCGACGCACTTGTTGGCCGCGGCGTACAGCCGCCGGTCGCGCAGCCCCAACCGGGCCGCGGTGTCCCAGGCGGTGGCCACCGGTTCGACCGCCTCGGCCGCGACGCCGGCCGCGACCGGGTCGTCGAGCAGGGTCACCAGGGTGAACACCAGCACCGGCCAGAAGGCGTCCGGCACGCTGTCGAGGTAGCGGATCTCCAGCCACTGCCTGGGGCGCACCGGGGGAAACAGTGTGGTCAGGTGGTATTCCAAATCGGCGACGGTGGGGCGACGATCACCGAGCAACACCCGGCCGTCCACCCAGTCGGCAAACGGCACCCAGCGCTCGACCGCTGTGAGTTCTGAGGCTGTGTGCACCAGCATCACCGGCGCTTTGAGCGCGTAGCGCGCCCAGTCGGTGCCGGGTTCGTCGCCGCTGGCGCCCAGGATGGGTCCGCACCGCGCCGAGTCCATCTGGCCCCACACCCATTGCCGGGTCGAGGCCCAGCCGGTGAACCCGCCGCGCAGCATCGGCGAGTTCGCGGCCATCGCGATCATGGTGGGGCCCAGCGCGTGCGCCAGCCGTACCCGGTCCGCCCAGCCGGCCCGCGGCCCGGCGTCCAGGTTGACCTGAATGGACGCGGTGGACGTCATCATGGCCGCGCCGGCCGCACCCGAGCGGCTGGACGCGAAGAACCGCTCCATGGCGCGGTAGCGCGCGCCCGGGTTGATGCGCTTGGGCAGGCGCAGCGGGTCCGCCCCCAAAAAGACGAGGCCCAGCCCGGCGCCGGCGAACGCCGACCGCAACACGGACTGGTCGCGGCGCATCGCGTCGATGGCGGCCACCACCCCGTCGGCCGGCGGACCGGACAGCTCCACCGCACCGCCGGGCTCCACCGTGACCCGGCTGCCGCCGGGCAACGCCGGCAGCTGCCTCAGCACGTCGGCGATCTCGTCCCAGCCGGGCCTGCGGTGCGGGTCGGCCGGGTCGTGGCAGTGGGCTTCCACCTCCAGACCAACCCGGGCCAATGGGGCGTCCACCAGGCAGCCCTCGGCGATGTAGTGCGCGGCTGCTCTGGAATCGGCCATCTCGGAGCTCGCGGTAGTGATAGCGGCAAACGTCATATCACTATCCCTTCGGGCCTGGGCCAGCCTGAGCACGCGTCTGCGGACCACTTCCCTGCATAGCTAAGGCAACGGTAACCGCCACTACTTCATCTAACAGATGGCTCCGACATATTCCCGTTCGCGCCCAAACTCAAGCATCCCGACCCGGCCCCGAAACCCGGCTCACTGACCGAGCGCGTTCTGCATCGCGCCGGCCAGCACGTCGACCGCCGGCCCGGCGTTGCCAGACTGGCAGACCTTGGCCTGCAGCAACACATTTTCGCGCAGCCTGGTTTGATTGAAACACCGCCGATCGGTGCCGGCCTCTTGCTTGGTCCAGTTCGCGTCGGCGGCGCCGGGTGGCCCCCCCTCGAACGACCACACCTGAGTCACGCCGTTGTCCAGGTGCATCGCGGTGGTCTGGCCGGAGCAGCCCACCGTGCGGTCCACCACGCGATGGAACGCGCGGTCGGCGGCGTCGTTGGTGGCAAACACCCCGACCGCCTGCTTGACGAAGTGGGTCTGGTCGTTGGCCGACGTCTGGGTGACGGCGCCGTTGAACGACGCCAGGTCCGGGTCGGCGTACACCTCGGGCAATCCGATGTCGGCCCAGTTGTTGCACGCCGGAACGTCCACCCAGTCACCCCGCACCGGCTGGGTGAACACCGACTCCCAGCCCATGGGTCCGCCCACGATGTTGCCGACCGACCCTTTACCCAGGACCGCGTAGTTCACCACCCCGGGTTCCGACGGGTGCGCGGCCGCAACCGGTAGGGCGGCCGCGCACTCCATGGCCAGGCCGATGGTGATCGCGACAGCGCGGACCCGCATGGTCATTCCAGCGATCATGCCAGGCGGGTGGGCGCGCGGTCAGCCCCCGTTGCCCCGCACGCCCTCCTCGACCAACTTGCCGAGGTCGGGGTCGACGTTGCGCCAGTACTCGAACACCCGCGACAGCACCGGTTCCTTGACGCCCTTGGATACGTGCCCAATGATGTTGTGCGCCAACCGGTCCCGAGCCGCGTCGTCGAGGACGTCGCGAACCATGGTGCCGGCCTGGCCCCAGTCGTCGTCCTCGGCGTGCAGCGTGTACGCGGCGCGGACCATGTCGCCGTCGGCGTGCCAGCGCACCTCGGCGGCCCGGGCCGGGTCGGCGTGCGGGCCGCCGTAGGAGTTGGGCGCGTACACCGGGTCGGAGACGTTCTTGACCCGCATCGCCCCGTCCTTGGAGTAGCTGTTCACCTCGACCTTCGGTTCGTTGACGGGGATCTGCCGGTAGTTGGTGCCCAGCCGGGCGCGGTGCGCGTCGGAGTAGGAGAACCCGCGGGCCTGCAGCATCTTGTCGGGACTCAGCCCGGTGCCGGGCACGGTGTTGTTCGGCTCGAAGGCGGCCTGCTCGATTTCGGTGTGGTAATCGGTGACGTTGCGGTTCAGCGTCATCTTGCCGACGTCGATCAACGGGTAGTCGCCGTGCGGCCACACCTTGGTCAGGTCGAACGGGTTGAACCGGTAGTTGCGGGCCTCCTCGTACGGCATGATCTGCATCTTCAGGGTCCAGCTGGGGTGGTCGCCGCCCTCGATCGCCTCGTAGAGGTCCCGCTGGTGGTAGTCGCCGTCCTCCCCGGCCAGCCGGTCGGCGTCTTCCTGGGTCAGGAAGTCGACGCCCTGATCGGTCTTGAAGTGATACTTGACCCAGAAGATCTCGCCGGACGCGTTGATCCAGCTATAGGTGTGGCTGCTGTAGCCGTTCATGTGCCGCCAGGTCTTGGGGATGCCGCGGTCACCCATCAGCCAGGTCACCTGGTGGGCGGACTCCGGCGACAGGGTCCAGAAGTCCCACTGCATGTTGTGGTCGCGGACGTTGCTCGCCTGCAGGCGCTTCTGGGAACGGATGAAGTGCTGGAATTTCAGCGGGTCCCGCATGAAGAAGACCGGCGTGTTGTTACCGACCATGTCGAAGTTGCCTTCGCTGGTGTAGAACTTCAGGGCGAAGCCGCGCGGGTCGCGCCAGGTGTCCGGGCTGCCGCGCTCGCCCGCGACGGTGGAGAACCTGGCCAGCATGTCGGTCTTGGTGCCGGGCTGGAAGACCGCGGCCCTGGTGTATTTGCTGACGTCGTTGGTGACCTCGAAGGTGCCGAAGGCGCCGCCGCCCTTCGCGTGCGGCTGACGCTCCGGGATGCGCTCCCGGTTGAACTGGGCCATCTGCTCGATCAGGTAGTGGTCCTGCAGCAGGATCGGGCCGTCGGGCCCGATCGTCAACGACTGGTCGTCGCTGGGTGCAGCGATGCCGGCGTCAGTGGTGGTGAAACGCTCCGTCATGTCGCTATCTCCTCGGTTGGTGGGCTGACTCCAGGCTTTGGCTACGAAAATGCCCGCGTACCAATGACTATTCTCGCTTTCTTGACCGAGTCAAGAAGTGCATCGGCCGCTACGGACGCGGCGCCGGTGCGCCGGGGGGCATGGGCACGATCAACCCGGGGCCGCCGGAATTCCATGGGCCGCCGGGCCCGGGCCCCCCGGACCCCCACGGCCCGGGGCCGTATCCCGGTCCCCACGGACCATTGCCCGGTCCGGGGCCGCCCCCGGGCCTGAACATCTGGCCGTGGTGATAGTGGCAGTGGTGGTAATACCCGTACACGAAGGCCCCGGCGAAGAACACGGTGGAGATGATGAAGACGGTCCCGGCGACGATGACCACCCACGCCGCGGCCGTGTACAACCTTGGCGGTCTCACCCGCTCCGGCGGCGGGGGTGCGGCTGCTGGCGCGGGGGCGGGGGTCGGCGGGGTCGGCTGCGGTTCTGGTGTCTCGCTCATCCCTGAATGATGCCCAAGGGCGCCTCCGGCATAACAGGGTCGGGCCACAAACTTGCTGTGAATCGAGGTGCGGCGGCGCGGCGCCGGTGACGAGACGACACGCGGCCCGGCGCTCTCGGGGAGCACCGGGCCGCTGGCGGTACGGGAGGGGTTGTGGAGCTACGGCGTCCGGGACGGGGCGACCGACGACGGAATCTGGCTGGGGCCGGGGGCGGCGGGCGCCACCGACGCGGGCCCGCCCTGCTGGATACCGGCCGGCCCGCCGGCACCCGGGCCACCCGGGCCGCCCATGCGGTGCGGGTGCATGAACGCCGCGTGGTGCTTGTGGTGGTGGCCGTGGTGGCCGCCGCGGTGGCCGAGGATGAAGCCGGTGAAGAAGATGACCGCGACGATGAACACGATCCCGGCGACGATGGCGACCCACGCGGCGAGTTGGAAGACCCGCGGGGCCCGGTAGGCGGCCGCCGCTTCCGCGGCGACCGGTGCGGTGGCGGTGGCAGTCCGCGCAGTGGGGGTTTCAGATGTTTCACTCATGAGACAAATGATGAAGTCGTTAACAATAGTGCGGCTATGCACCACTTATGTAGGAGCTGTGAGGTCAAAACCCGCTCCCCAGCAGGTCAACCAGCCAAACCCACCCTCGGGTAAGCGTCAGCGGCCCGTGCCGGCATGGACCGGATCGGCGCAAACGAATTCCATGGCAGCAGTGTGGACCCACGATTGGCGTTCGACGCCGCGGACCCACTAATTTTCCTGACGTGATGTCTTCAGCTGCTGGTGCAGTCGCGCGGTGGATCGCCCCCCTGCTCACGGTCGCCGCCGTGGGTCTGCTTGCCGGCCCGCCGCAGGCCGGTCCCCCGCCGGCGGTGCGCCTGGCCGACGATGCGAACCCGTTGGCCGGCATGCCCTTCTACGTCAACCCCAACTCGGCGGCCATGCGCGCGGCGCAGCATGCCGATCCTGCAAGTCCGGAGTTGACCGCGATCGCCAACACGCCGCAGGCGTATTGGATCGTCCCGGGCTCGTCCGCGGCCACGGTCGCGAAGTACACCGGCGACGCGCAGGCCGCCGGCGCCATCCCGGTGCTGGCGGTCTACGGAATCCCCCACCGCGACTGTGGCAGCTTCGCCGCGGGCGGCTTCGCGACGGCCGACGACTACCGCGCGTGGATCAGCGGCATCGCCAATGACGTGGGCGGTGCGCGGACGGCGATCATCCTCGAACCCGACGCCCTCGCCATGGCCGACTGCCTGTCCGCCGACCAGCGCCAGGAACGCTACGACCTGATCCGCTACGCCGTCGACACCCTGACGCGCAATCCGGCCACGGCCGTGTACATCGACGCCGGCCACCTGCGCTGGCACAGCCCCGAGGACATGGCCGCCCGGCTCAACGCGGTCGGGGTCGGGCACGCGCGGGGTTTCAGCGTCAACACCGCGAACTTCTACACCACCGCGGACGAAATCGGTTACGGCGAAGCGATTTCGGGGCTGACGAACGGTTCGCACTACGTGATCGACACGTCGCGCAATGGCGTCGGGCCGGCGCCCGACTCCCGGCTCAACTGGTGCAACCCCAGCGGCCGGGCGCTCGGCACCCCGCCCACCACGGCCACCGCGGGCGCGCACGCCGACGCCTATCTGTGGATCAAACGTCCCGGCGAATCCGACGGAACGTGCGACAACGGCGATCCGCCGGCGGGCACCTTCGTGAGTCAGTACGCGATCGATCTGGCCCACAACTCGGGCCACTGATCACGGCTTGAACGGGTTCACCGCGAACTGGATCACCCGGTAGGGCGCCGCGACCCGGGCCCGGGTGTCCCACTGGCTCACGAAGATTCGCAGCTCGTCGAGGGTGGAGCCGGGCGAAATGTATCCGCCGTACGGTTGCGCGAGCCGGTTGTCATACGGCGGCGGCAGGCTCTCCGCGGGCTCCGGCCACTCGTCGTGCTGCACCACCGTGGTCACCGGCGCGTCGCCCAGGCCGGTCGGGTCGTCGGCGACGCGGACCTCCATGTTGCCGGTGACCGCGTTGAAATACGACAGCACGGCCTTGCCGTCGATTTGCCGAATGCTCATCTCGCCGACGGCGTCCGGCCACAGCGGGGTGGGGGACTTGCCCCAGCCACCGTGCGGGCCGGCCGCCCAGCCCTGCCACCGGGACCGGTCGGTAAACGCTTGCGGGGTCGCCCGATACAGCACGACGGGGTCCCTGCGGGTGAAGCTGTCGGCCACGATGTACACCCACCCGGTGGGCGAGTCCGGCTTCGGGATCGGGTCGTAGTAGCCGCTGATCTGCGTCTGGGACCCGCCCTGATAGGAGGCGGGTCGCCGCGACCCGGCGATGGTCTGCCACCCCGCCCGCGCGGGCTCGGCCGTCACCAGCCGTGAGCTCTGCGGCTCCAGGTTCTTCGTCGTCGTCACCATCAGGTAGTTGCGCCGGTTGATCTGCACCACCCCGGCGGGCAGCTGCGAGGCGCCCGGCGGGGTGGGATCGGCCAGCAGCGGGTTGCTGATGCCGGTGACGCCCGTGTAGCGCACCCCGGCCGGGTCGTCGATCGACGCGGTGTCCACGTGCAACGCGACCGGCGCGTACCAGCCGCCGAACCCGACGCCCTGGCCGGCGAAGCTGTCGCCGCAGACCTGCAACAGCTCGGTGGGGAATTCAACGAACTCACAGAGGTCGGTCGCGCCGATGCCGTAGTCCCCGGTGGGGGTGCCCGTGCCGGCCGTGGGCCCGAGCCGCAACACCTGACCGGGCGCCAGCGGACCCACGATCGGCTCGGGCACCGGAGCGGGCGGGTCGGCGTGCGCAAGCCAAAAGCATTGCGGCGCAAACAGAGTCAATGCAAGCGAGCACCGCGCGACCAGTCGAGTGTGGGCGGTGTTCACCCGCTCATCACAGCTGGGCGGCCAGCAGCTCGGCGATCTGGATGGTGTTCAGCGCCGCGCCCTTGCGCAGGTTGTCGCCCGACACGAACAGCGCCAGGCCGCGCCCGTCGGGCACGCCCGGATCGTGCCGGATGCGGCCGACCAGCGACTCGTCGACGCCGGCGGCCGCCAACGGGGTAGGCACGTCGACCACCTTGACGCCCGGCGCGCCGTCGAGCAGCGCCCGGGCCCGCTCGGGCGACAGCGGCCGGGCGAATTCGGCGTTGATCGACAGCGAGTGCCCGGTGAACACCGGCACCCGCACGCAGGTTCCGCTGACGGCCAACTCGGGGATGCCCAGGATCTTGCGGCTCTCGTGCCGCAGCTTCTGGTCCTCGTCGGTCTCGCCGGAGCCGTCGTCCACCAGCGAGCCGGCCAGCGGCACCACGTTGAAGGCGATCGGCGCGACGTAGGTCTTGGGCTCGGGAAACTCGACCGCGGAGCCGTCGTGCACCAACTGCTCGGCGTCGTCGATGACCGCGCGCGCCTGGGTCGCCAGCTCCTCGACCCCGGCCAGCCCGCTGCCGGACACCGCCTGATAGCTCGAGACCACCAGGCGCACCAGCTCGGCCTCGTCGTGCAGCACCTTGAGCACCGGCATCGCGGCCATCGTGGTGCAGTTCGGGTTGGCGATGATGCCCTTCGGCAGGGCGCCGGCGCCCCGAACATCCCTGTCGAAGTTCACCTCGGACACCACCAGCGGCACGTCGGGGTCCTTGCGCCACGCCGACGAGTTGTCGATCACCGTCACCCCGGCCGCGGCGAACCGCGGCGCCTGCACCAGCGACATCGTCTTGCCCGCGGAGAACAGCGCGATGTCCAGCCCGGTCGGGTCCGCGGTCGCGGCGTCCTCGACCTCGATCTCCTGGCCGCGGAATTCCAGCTTGCGCCCCTGCGAGCGCGACGACGCGAAAAACCGCACCGAGGTCGCGGGGAAGTCCCGCTCGTCGAGCAACCTGCGCATCACCTGGCCCACCTGGCCGGTGGCGCCCACTACACCTATGGCAACCATCTATCTGCCCGTCCCCGCATACACCGTGGCCGACTCCTCGCCGCCGAGCCCGAACGCCTCGTGCAACGCCACGACGGCCTTGTCTAGTTCGGTGTCGCGGCACAGCACCGAGATGCGGATCTCGGAGGTGGAGATCAGTTCGATGTTGACGCCGACCTCCGCCAGCGCCTCGCAGAAGGTCGCGGTGACGCCGGGGTGGCTGCGCATGCCCGCGCCGATCAGCGACACCTTGCCGATGTGGTCGTCGTAGAGCAGCTGGGTGAACCCGATCTCGTCCTTGAGCGCGTCCAGCGTGGCCACCGCCGTGGGTCCGCTGTCGCGCGAGCAGGTGAAGGTGATGTCGGTCTTGCCGTCCTCGACCTTGGAGACGTTCTGCAGCACCATGTCGATGTTCACGTCGGCGTCGGCGACGGCCCGGAACACGCGGGCCGCATACCCCGGGATGTCGGGTATCCCGACGATGGTCACCTTTGCCTCGCTGCGGTCGTGCGCGACTCCGGTCAGGATGGGGTCTTCCATGGCGATGTCCTTGATCGATCCCTTGACGATGGTGCCCGGCCTGTCCGAGTACGACGAGCGGACGTGCACCGGAATGTTGTAGCGGCGAGCGTATTCGACGCAGCGCAACATCAGCACCTTGGCGCCGCAGGCCGCCATCTCGAGCATCTCCTCGAACGTCACCGTGTCCAACCGTCGGGCGTTGTGCACGATGCGCGGGTCGGCGCTGAAGATGCCGTCCACGTCGGTGTAGATCTCGCAGACGTCGGCGTGCAGCGCGGCGGCCAGCGCGACGGCCGTGGTGTCCGAGCCGCCGCGGCCGAGCGTGGTGACGTCGCGGGTGTCCTGGCTCACGCCCTGGAACCCGGCGACCAGCACGATGCGCCCCTCGTCGAGCGCGTCCCGCAGCCGTCCCGGCGTCACCTCGATGATCTTCGCGTTGCCGTGGGTGCCGGTGGTGATGACGCCGGCCTGCGAACCGGTGAACGAGCGCGCCTGCGCGCCCAGCGATTCGATCGCCATGGCCACCAGCGCGTTGGAGATGCGCTCGCCGGCGGTCAGCAGCATGTCGAGCTCCCGCGGCGGCGGGGCCGGGCACACCTGCTGGGCCAGGTCCATCAGGTCGTCGGTGGTGTCGCCCATCGCGGAGACCACGACGACGACGTCGTTCCCCTGCTTCTTGGTCGCGACGATGCGCTCGGCCACCCGGCGGATCCGGTCGGCGTCGGCCACCGAGGATCCGCCGTACTTCTGCACGACGAGCGCCACTGTCTCCCTTTCCCGCTGGCATTTAGGTCCACAACAGAATACGTGCCTGCACATCGGGATTTTCCCGGCGAGGCGTCCGGTGTGAACTCACGGCCTTGCGTGTGCGTTCGGGGCTGAATATTCGCGGTTTTCCCGCCGTGACCGCACACCGGAGGCCGTCACCGCACACTCGACGACTTTCGCGCAATTTTCGCCGGGGCGCCGATCGCGGTAGAGTTCTCGACGTGCAGCGGGTGCTCCTCCTCGGACGCCGCGACGGGGTCTGATCCAGACCGGCTTCCCGTCGCGGGTGTTCGCGATGCGCCGGTCTGAGGTTCCTTCTGACACCCCCGGAGCAACTACCGTGACTTCCAACCCCGACGCCTATACGTCAACACGTTCGATCGTCAAACCCGCGGGCCCGCCACGGCCCGGCCAGCCCGCGTGGAACCCGCAGCGGGGCTCGGCGATGCCGGTCAACCGGTACCGGTCCTTCGCCGACGAGGTCGAGCCCGTCCTGCTGCCCGACCGCACCTGGCCCGACCGCGTCATCGATCGCGCTCCGCTGTGGTGCGCGGTGGACCTGCGCGACGGCAACCAGGCGCTGATCGACCCGATGAGCCCGGCCCGCAAGCGCCGCATGTTCGACCTGCTGGTCCGCATGGGCTACAAGGAGATCGAGGTCGGCTTCCCGTCGGCCAGCCAGACCGACTTCGACTTCGTCCGCGAGATCATCACCGACGGCGCCATCCCCGACGACGTCACCATCCAGGTGCTGACCCAGTGCCGGCCCGAACTCATCGAGCGCACCTTCGTCGCGTGCGAGGGCGCGCCGCGGGCCATCGTGCACTTCTACAACTCGACGTCAATCCTGCAGCGCCGCGTGGTTTTTCGCGCCGACCGGGCCGCGGTGCTGGCCATCGCCACCGACGGCGCCCGCAAGTGCGTCGAGGAGGCCGCCAAATACCCTGGCACACAATGGCGTTTCGAGTACTCGCCGGAGTCCTACACCGGAACAGAGCTGGAGTACGCCCGGCAGGTGTGCGACGCCGTGGGCGAGATCATCGCGCCGACCCCGGACAACCCGATCATCTTCAACCTGCCCGCCACCGTGGAGATGGCCACCCCCAACGTCTATGCCGACTCGATCGAGTGGATGAGCCGTAACCTGGCCAACCGCGAATCGGTCATCCTGAGCCTGCATCCGCACAACGACCGCGGGACCGCAGTCGCCGCAGCCGAATTGGGCTTCGCCGCCGGCGCCGACCGGATCGAGGGCTGCCTGTTCGGCAACGGCGAGCGCACCGGCAACGTGTGCCTGGTGACGCTGGGGCTCAACCTGTTCTCCCGCGGCGTGGACCCCCAGATCGACTTCTCCAACATCGACGAGATCCGTCGCACCGTGGAGTACTGCAACCAGCTGCCGGTACACGAGCGCCACCCCTACGGCGGGGACCTGGTCTACACCGCGTTCTCCGGCAGCCACCAGGACGCCATCAACAAGGGCCTGGACCAGATGAAGATCGACGCCGACGCCGCGGACGCCGACGTCGAGGACATGCTCTGGCAGGTGCCGTACCTGCCGATCGACCCCAAGGACGTCGGGCGCACCTACGAGGCGGTGATCCGGGTCAACTCGCAGTCCGGCAAGGGCGGGGTGGCCTACATCATGAAGTCCGACCACGGCCTGGCCCTGCCGCGGCGGCTGCAGATCGAGTTCTCCCAGGCGATCCAGCAGATCACCGAGGGTGAGGGCGGGGAGGTCTCCCCCAAGGAGATGTGGGACGCGTTCTACGAGGAGTACCTGGCCCCGGTCTGGCCGCTGGAGCGGATGAAGCAGCGGGTCGAGGCCTCGGAGGAAGACAGCGGCAGCACCACGATCGCGGCGACCGTCAAGGTCAACGGGGTCGAGACCGAGATCAGCGGCGCGGGCAACGGCCCCCTGGCGGCGTTCGTCCACGCGCTGGGTGAGGTGGGGTTCGACGTCGCGGTCCTCGACTACTCCGAGCACGCGATGAGCGCCGGCGACGACGCGCAGGCCGCGGCCTACGTGGAGGCGTCGGTTGCCGTGCCGATCGCGAGCGCGGCGGAGCCGGGCGAAGCGGGTCGGCACGCGACCAGCGAGCGCCGCACGGTGTGGGGTGTCGGCATCGCGCCGTCGATCACCACCGCGTCGCTGCGGGCCGTGGTGTCGGCGGTCAACCGCGCGGCGCGTTAGGGACTGCTAGAACAGCGAGAGCTGCTGATCCACCGTGGTGGTGTCGGTGAATTCCTCCATACTGGTGCCGCCGACGACGGCGCGGATGGAGTCCATGAACTGCCTGTCGGAGATGACCGGGATGCCCAGCTGGCGGGCCAGGTAGCCCTTGCCCTGGTCCGGGGCGGGGTCGTTGCAGATCACCAGCGACGTCTCCGCGTCCACGGCGTCGGTGTAGGCCAGCCCGGCGTGCAGGATCCGCTCGACGAGTTCCTCGTGGGTGCGGCCGACCTCGGCCGCCAGGGCCACCCGCATGCCCTGCACCAGCGGCCGGCCGCACACGTAGTGGCCGGGATTGAGATACGGGCAGGGCATCCGCGAGGCCAGCACCTTCAACGGGCGCAGCTCGTCGTGGGTGACGCGGCCGTTCGGCCACCGGCGCCGGGTCACCGGATGCACGGGCAGCCAGATGTCGCGTTGGCGCGCCCGCTCGAGCGCCGACGCCAGCACCCCGGTCAGCACCATCGCGTCGTCGAAGGCGTCGTGCGGCCGTTCCTGGGTCACGCCCCAGTGCGCCGCCAGCGTCTCCAATCGCAGGTTGTCGATGCCGAGGTCCAACCGCCGGGCCAGCTCGACCGTGCACATGACGGAGTCGATGGGCAGTTCGGCCTCGGCGAGTTCGGCTTCCGCGGCCAGGAACGAGTAGTCGAACGCGACGTTGTGGGCCACCAGGGTGCGGCCGTCCAGCACCTTGACCACGTCGTCGACGACGTCGGTGAACTGCGGCTGGTCTTCCAGCATCGCGGCGGTCAGGCCGTGCACGTGGGTGGGACCCGGATCCACGCCGGGGTTGAGCAGGCTGACGACCGACTGCTCGACGCGGCCGTCGGAATCGAGGCCGAGCACCGCCAGGCTGATGACGCGCGCCTGGCCCGGACGAAAGCCCGAGGTCTCGACGTCGATGACGGCCCAGCCCCCGACCGGCTCGCTGGCCGGCCGACCCCAGGACACGCCGTTCATGACTTGAGGATGGCACGTCGGACCGACATCGCCGGGTCGCTACGCTGCCGTGTCGGTCGGTAATCTGCCCGGGTGATCACCACCCGCGCCCGCCTGGCCCTCGCCGCGGGAGCGGGCGCGCGCTGGGCGTCGCGGGTGACCGGCCGCGGGGCCGGGGCGATGATCGGCGGCCTGGTCGCGATGACCCTGGACCGCTCGGTGCTTGGCCAGCTCGCAGCCGGCCGGCGCACCGTCGTGGTCACGGGCACCAACGGCAAGTCGACCACCACGCGGATGACCGCCGCCGCGCTGGGCACGCTGGGATCGGTGGCCACCAACGCCGAGGGCGCCAACATGGACGCCGGGCTGGTGGCCGCGCTGGCGGCGAACCGCGAGGCGCCGCTGGCGGCCCTGGAGGTCGACGAGATGCACGTGCCACACGTCTCGGACGCGGTCGAGCCCGCCGTCGTCGTGCTGCTCAACCTGTCGCGCGACCAGCTGGACCGCGTCGGCGAGATCAACGTCATCGAACGCACGCTGCGAGCCGGGCTGGCGCGCCACCCGAAGGCGGTCGTCGTCGCCAACTGCGACGACGTGCTCATGACGTCGGCGGCCTACGACAGCCCGAACGTGGTGTGGGTGGCCGCGGGCGGCTCCTGGGCGAACGACTCGGTCAGCTGCCCGCGCAGCGGCGAGGTCATCGTCCGCGAGAAGGGCCACTGGTATTCCACCGGCGCCGACTTCAAGCGGCCCAGCCCCCAGTGGTGGTTCGACGACGAGACGCTGTACGGGCCCGACGGGCTGGCCCTGCCGATGCGGTTGGCGCTGCCGGGGGCGGTCAACCGCGGCAACGCCGCCCAGGCCGTCGCGGCCGCCGTCGCCCTGGGTGCCGACCCGGTCCGGGCCCTCGCGGCCGCCAGCCGAGTCGACGAGGTGGCCGGGCGCTACCGGACCGTCCGGATCGGCGACCACCAGGCGCGGATCCTGCTGGCCAAGAACCCGGCCGGCTGGCAGGAGGCGCTGTCGATGGTCGACAAGCACGCGGCCGGGGTGGTGATCTCGGTGAACGGGCAGGTGCCCGACGGCGAGGACCTGTCCTGGCTGTGGGACGTGCAGTTCGAACACTTCGACAAGACCGCGGTGGTGGCGGCCGGCGAGCGGGGCACCGACCTCGCGGTGCGGCTCGGGTATGCGGGTGTCGACCACACCCTGGTGCACGACACCGTGGCCGCCATCGCGTCCTGCCCGCCGGGTCGGGTCGAGGTCGTCGCCAACTACACCGCGTTCCTCCAGCTGCAACGGGCGTTGGCGCGTCATGGCTGACTCGACCGTGCGCATCGGGCTGGTGCTGCCCGACGTCATGGGCACCTACGGCGACGGCGGCAACGCGCTGGTGCTGCGCCAGCGGCTGCGGCTGCGGGGCATCGCCGCGGAGATCGTCGAGATCACGCTGGCCGACCCGGTGCCGGACTCGCTGGACCTCTACACGCTGGGCGGGGCCGAGGACTACGCGCAGCGGTTGGCCACCAAGCACCTGATCAAGCACCCGGGGCTGCAGCGCGCCGCGGAACGCGGCGCGCCCGTGCTGGCGATCTGCGCGGCGGTCCAGGTGCTCGGCCAGTGGTATGAGACATCGGCGGGTGAACGGGTCGACGGCGTGGGCCTGCTCGATGCGACCACCTCGCCGCAGGAGGCCCGCACCATCGGGGAGCTGATCACCAAGCCGCTGCTGCCCGGGCTGACCCAACGGCTCACCGGTTTCGAGAACCACCGGGGCGGCACCGTGCTCGGCCCCGCCGCGTCCCCGCTGGGTGCGGTGGTCAAGGGCGCGGGCAACCGGGCGGGCGACGGCTACGACGGCGCGGTGCAGGGCAGCGTCGTCGCCACCTACATGCACGGGCCGTGCCTGGCCCGCAACCCCGAGCTGGCCGACCTGCTGCTGGGCCAGGTGGTCGGTGGGCTGGCACCATTGAACCTGCCAGAGGTGGAGTTGCTGCGCCGGGAGCGATTGGCGGCGCGCTGACGTGAGGAAAGACATCGCGAGAAGCAGCCGGCCGGGGTGGGCGGGCGGCGGCGCCCTGCTGGTCGCGGCCGCATTGATTACGCCGGTGCCCGCGCACGCCGCCCCGGAAGTGCCGAGCGGTCGGTACACCGTGCTCTATACCGACAGCGACAAGTCGACCAATTGGCTGTTCGCCCCGTGCGGGTCGGACTGCACGCTGGCGACCTCGCAGGACGGCGGGACGTTCGTCATCAGCTGGGAGTTCGACCTCGCGAACGGACGCTGGACCCACAGCGGCGCGACGCGGGCGCCGTGCGCGAACGGAGCCTCGGTCCCGGCAACCGTCGACTACAGCTTCGACGCCGTGTCGCTTGCCGGTGAGGGCCGGACGACCACGTCGGACGGGTGTGGAGGTCCAGGCTCGACCGTCACCCGGCCGTTCCGATTAATCAAGTCCTGAGCGACCTCAGACCATCGCCCGGCGGCCGGCGAGCGCGCGGCCCAGCGTCAGCTCGTCGGCGAACTCCAGGTCGCCGCCCATCGGCAGCCCGGAGGCGATCCGCGTCACGGTCAGGCCGGGGATGTCACGCAACATCCGGACCAGATAGGTGGCGGTCGCCTCGCCCTCGGTGTTGGGGTCGGTGGCGATGATCACCTCGGCGATGTCGACGTCGTCGACCCGCTCCCCGATCCGGCTGAGCAGCTCGCGGATCCGCAGCTGATCGGGCCCCACCCCCGACAGCGGATCCAGGGCGCCGCCCAGCACGTGGTAGCGGCCCCGGAACTCGCGGGTGCGCTCGACGGCCTGGACATCCTTCGGCTCCTCGACGACGCACACCAGCGAGCCGTCCCGGCGGGGGTCCGAGCAGATCCGGCACCGCTCGTTGTCGGAGACGTTGCCGCACACCGCGCAGAACCGGACGCCGTCGCGGACCTTCCCCAGCGCCGCGGTCAGGCGGTCGATGTCCGGGGGCTCGACGGACAACAGGTGAAAGGCGATGCGTTGCGCGCTCTTGGGCCCGATACCCGGCAGCTTGCCGAGCTCGTCGATCAAATCCTGGACGGGTCCTTCAAACATGTCGGCGGAGGATCTAGAGCCCCGGCGCCGGGGCCGGGGGCTGGCCCGGGGGCGGCCCGCCGAGTCCGCCGGCCAGCGCGCCGAGCCGCTCCTGCGCCATCCGGGTGACCTGCTTCGACGCGTCGGCCATGGCACCGACGATCAAGTCCTGCAGCGTCTCGACGTCGCCGGGGTCGACCACCTGGGGATCGATCCGCACCGCGACCACCTCGCCGCTGCCTTTCACCGTCACCTTGACCAAGCCACCGCCGGCCTGTCCGTGCACCTCGGCGTTGGCGAGGTGTTGCTGGGCTTCCATCAACTTCTGCTGCATCTGCTGCGCCTGGGCCAGCAGCGCCGACATGTCGCCTCCAGGTTGCATGACAGTCCCCTCGCATCTTGGTCTCGAGTTGGTTTCGCCTGCGTGTGTCCGGCGATTCGAAACACCCAGCGTAGACCGCGCGAGGCTACCTTTGCGCCGTGGACCTACGAGTGAGCAGGCGTGTCGGCGTCAGGTTGGTCATGGGTGTGCTGGTCGCCGCGTCGGCGGCGATCACCCCGGCCGCGGTCCCGGCCGCATGGGGCGTCCCCTCCAACATCGCCGGCATGGTGGTTTTCATCGATCCCGGCCACAACGGCTCCAACGACGCCTCGATCAGCCGTCAGGTGCCCACCGGCCGCGGCGGCACCAAGGACTGCCAGGCGAGCGGGACGTCGACCAACAGCGGCTATCAGGAACACACCTTCACCTGGGACACCGCGCTGCGGGTCCGTGCGGAGTTGAACGCCCTGGGCGTCCGGACCGCCATGGCGCGCGGCAACGACACCGGGCTGGGGCCGTGCGTCGACGAGCGCGCCAACATGGCCAACGCGCTGCACCCCAACGCGGTCCTGAGCATCCACGCCGACGGCGGCCCGGCGTCGGGCCGGGGATTCCACGTCAACTACTCGGCCCCGCCGCTGAACCAGGTGCAGGCGGGCCCGTCGGTGCAGTACGCCCGGATCATGCGCGACCAGATGCAGGCCTCCGGGATTCCGCCGGCCAACTACATCGGCCAGAACGGGCTGTACGGTCGCTCGGACCTGGCCGGGCTGAACCTGGCACAGTACCCGTCGATCCTGGTCGAGTGCGGCAACATGAAGAACCCCGCGGATTCGGCGTTGATGGAATCGGCCGAGGGCAGGCAGAAGTACGCCGACGCGATGGTCCGCGGCGTCGCGGGTTTCCTGGCCTCGCAGGGCCAGGCGCGCTAACCCGCCACCAGCGCCCGGCACGCGCCGGCGCCACCGCGGAGGCTGCTCCGCCGGGCCGTGACCCCCATCGTGGTTTACCGCACAGCTAACACACTGGTCACTTCGGAAAATTTGCCTCAAGGCGGCGCGCGCCAACGAGACCTTGGGTATCGTCTGTTCCACGCATGTCGAGTTGCGGGGTGGGAGAACCGATGATCGACCCGTCGACAACGACAACGCCGACTTGTTCGTTTCGGCCGACGACAACCGGCGCGGGACGACGTGCGGCGGGCCTTCGCCGAAGTCTCAACCAACTGCCGGATGGTCGAGAGCGCAACCATTCGCGCTGCATCTCCGCTCCGCCCGGCAAAGTAGCGAGAGCGGCCACGCTGGCGCCGCCGTCGACTCATACGCCTTTGAGGCGGGCGAAGTCGGATGAGGTTTGAGGGCCGGAAACACCTACTGACGGGGCGACAATCAAATGTCCCGCCTTCACGAAAGTCTGGTCACTTCCGCACCGAATGGCGACCCAGCCTATTGGCGAATATCGGGAAATCAGTCATTCCAGATTTGCCTAGGCGAGCAATCAGCAAAGCGCCGCGAGAGCTGGCACCACCCAGGGCCGATTTTTTCGAGGCGGACCGCCACGTGTTCCACGCAGCGATTGCTTATTCGGACCTCGAGCCGAACTCTGAATATGTGTTTGCGCTGGTAGAGCCCGGGATTACACCCCATCAGCTCCGTAATCGATCAATTGGAATGGGCACCGGTATCACGCCCAACACCCGACGTTTCCGGCCGCAACCAATTGTCGAAGATGCGCTGACTCGACCAGGCGGTCCCATCAGCAAATTCGAAATCAAACGCGCTTACCGCCCCGCCGGATAAGAAGAGGTAACGGCCGTGGACAAAGCAACCCTCACTTCCACCGCTGTCATCGGCATGGCTTGTCGACTGCCGGGGGGCATCGACTCCCCTGAGCGGCTGTGGGAGGCGTTGGTACGCGGGGATGACCTGGTCACCGAGGTCCCGCCGGACCGCTGGGACGCCGAGGAATATTACGACCCTCAGCCGGGTGTGCCGGGTCGATCGGTGACGAAGTGGGGCGGGTTCCTCGATGACGTCGCCGGCTTCGATTGCGAATTCTTCGGGATCAACGAGCGCGAGGCCACCGCGATCGACCCCCAGCACCGGTTGCTGCTGGAAACCTCCTGGGAGGCCATCGAGCACGCCGGCCTGACTCCGGCGACCATGGCCGACTCGCTCACCGGTGTGTTCGTGGGTCTGACGCACGGCGACTATCAACTGCTGGCCGCCGATGCGAACGCCGTGGAGGCGCCGTATGGATTCACCGGCAGCAGCTTCAGCCTGGCATCCGGGCGGATCGCGTACGCCTTGGGCATCCACGGTCCCGCGCTCACGGTGGACACCGCATGCTCGTCCGGTCTGACCGCAGTGCACCTGGCCTGTCACAGCCTGAGCGACGGTGAAAGCGACCTCGCCCTGGCGGGTGGCGCCGCGGTGATCCTGGATCCGCGGAAGTTCGTCGCAGGTTCCGCGGAAGGCATGCTGTCTCCCACCGGGCGGTGCCACGCGTTCGACGTCGCGGCTGACGGGTTCGTGTCTGCCGAGGGCTGCGTCGTGGTGTTACTCAAGCGTTTGTCCGACGCGCTGCGCGACGGCGATCGGATCCTGGCCGTCATCCGCGGCAGTGCCGCCAACCAGGACGGCCACACCGTCAACATCGCCACACCCTCGGTCGAGGCGCAGACCGCGGTGTACAAGGCGGCGTTGGCCGCGGCAGGCGTCGACGCCCGCAGCGTCGGCATGGTCGAGGCGCACGGCACCGGCACGCCCGTCGGCGACCCGGTCGAATACGCCAGCCTCGCCGCCGTCTACGGCAGCGACGGCCCCTGCGCGCTGGCAACGGTGAAGACCAACCTGGGGCATGCCCAGTCGGCCGCGGGAGCGCTCGGGCTGATGAAAACGATCCTGGCCCTCCAGCACGGCATGATTCCGCAAAATCTGCACTTCACCCGGCTGCCCGACCAAATGGCCCCAATAAGAACCGAACTCTTTGTGCCACAGACGATTACACCGTGGCCGACCAATGGTCACCATCCCCGACGCGCGGCGGTGTCGTCGTACGGACTTTCGGGAACAAACGCACACGCCATCGTGGAGCAAGCCCCCGCGCAGGCTCCCGAATCCGCTGTGCCCGAAGCCATCCCAGCCGAGTCGGGGACCGCGACACCTCTGCTGTTCCCGCTGTCGTCCACCTCAGCCGACGAATTGCGCCGCACCGCCGGCCGTCTGGCCGACTGGGTGGCGGCGCACGAGGAGGTGGCCTTGACTGATCTGGCCTACACCCTGGCGCGTCGGCGCGCGCACCGCCCGGTGCGCACCGCCGTCATTGCGAGTAGCCGGCCGGAGCTCACCCAGGCTTTGCGCGAGGTCGCCGACGGCGACACTCCGTATCAGGCCGCGGCCGGGCAGGATGACCGCGGACCGGTCTGGGTGTTCTCGGGACAAGGTTCGCAGTGGGCTCAAATGGGAGCTGAGCTGCTGGCGACCGAACCGGTGTTCGCCGCGACCGTCGCGGCCGCCGAGCCACTGATCGCCCACGAGTCCGGATTCTCGGTGACCCAGGCGATGACCGCCCCGCAGTCCGTGACCGGTATCGACCGGATTCAACCGACCCTGTTCACCATGCAGGTCGCGCTGGCCGACACCATGCGCTCGCACGGGGTGCACCCGGGCGCGGTCATCGGGCATTCCCTGGGTGAGGTCGCGGCGGCCGTCGTCGCGGGAGCGCTATCGCTGGAAGACGGGTTGCGCGTCATCTGCCGGCGCTCCCGGCTGATGTCCCGCATCGCCGGCGCCGGTGCGATGGCCTCGGTGGAACTGCCCGCCCAGCAAGTGCTTTCGGAGCTGGTGACCCGTGGTGTCGACGACGCCGTGGTGGCGGTGGTGGCGTCGCCACAGTCCACAGTGATCGGCGGTGCCACCCAGACGGTGCGCGATCTGGTCGCGGCCTGGGAGGCGCGTGACGTGATGGCCCGCGAGATCGCCGTCGACGTCGCCTCGCACTCCCCCCAGGTCGACCCGATCCTCGACGATCTGGCCGACGCGCTCGCCGAGCTGCACCCGATGCCGCCGGAAGTTCCCTTCTACTCGGCGACCCTCTACGACCCGCGCGAGCGGCCGCTCTGCGATGCCGGGTACTGGGCGCAGAATCTGCGCCAGATGGTGCGGTTCGCCCCGGCGGTGCGGGCCGCCTTGGAGGACGGCTACCGGGTCTTCGCGGAGCTGGCGCCCCACCCGCTGCTCATCCACGCGGTCGAGCAGACCGCCCGCAGTCTCGACATGCCGCTGGCCGCCCTGGCCGCCATGCGCCGCGAGCAGGCGCAGCCCTACGGGCTACGCGGTTTTGTCGCGGACCTGTACAGCGCGGGGGCCGCGGTCGACTTCTCCGCTCTCTACCCGAATGGGCGGCTGGTGGACGCGCCGCTGCCGACCTGGACGCACCGCCGGCTGTTGTTGAGCCGCGGCGCTCAACCCTCGATACACGGCGGTTGCACCGTTTCGGTGCATCCGCTGTTGGGCGCCCACGTGCGTTTGCTGGAAGACCCGGAGCGCCACGTCTGGCAGGCCGAGGTCGGCACCGCCGCCCAGCCCTGGCTCGGCGATCACCAGGTTCGCGATGTGACCGTGTTTCCGGGGGCTGCTTACTGCGAAATGGCGCTGGCGGCCGCGCGCACTGTGCTCGGCACCGCCTCTGAAGTCCGCGACCTGCGCTTCGAACATGCGCTGCTGCTGGACGAGCAGACCACGATCGGCGCCTCGGCGACGTTGTCATCAGCGGGCGCCGCCGATTTCGCCGTGGAGTCCGAAGAGGGGGGCGAACAAACGCAGCTGGTTACCGCGGTGCTGTCTGCCGCAGCGGCGGATCCCCCTCCCGCACACGACATCTCCGCGCTGCTCGCCGCGCACCCGGGCCGCGAGGACGGCGCCGAGGTGCGCCGTCGCCTGGACGAACGCGGCATTCGATACGGTCAGGCATTCAGCGGTCTCGCCGCGTTGCACACCGGCGAGGGCGCGACCCGCACTGTGCTCGCCGAGGTCACGCTGCCCAGCCAAATCCGCTCACAGCAAGATGCCTACGGGGTGCACCCGGCGCTGCTCGACGCCTGCTTTCAGTCGGTCGCGGCGCACCCGGAGTTGCGTGCGCTGGGCGAAGATGTGCTGGCATTGCCGCTGGGTCTCCTGCGGCTCCGCTCCTATGGCGCTGCCCGCAGCGCCCGCTACTGCTACACCCGGGTGACGAAAGCCGACGCTTCCGGCGTGGAGGCAGACCTCGAAATGCTCGATGAGAACGGGGTCGTCCTACTCGCCGTGCAGGGACTGCGCTTGGGTGCCGGAGCATCCGAAAGCGACCACGACGAACGGCTGCTGGCCAAGCGATTGCTGACGATCGAATGGCGGCAACGCGAACTACCGGAGGCGGAACACGACAACCCCGGAGCCTGGCTGGTCGTCGGCACCACCGCCGACGCCGTCGCCCCGATGGCGGACGCGCTGAAACAGCTTGGCGCACAATGCACCACCATGTGCTGGCCGCCGCACGCCGACCACACCTTGAACAGAGAGCGGCTTCGAGATCAGCTGCGTGCCGGTGGATTCAGCGGCTTGGTGATCGCGACGGGACCCGGGGAAGGCGGCTCCGGTGACCGGTCGCCCCTGCTGGGCCTCGAGTCCGTGCAACATCTGTTGCGTGTCACCCGCGAATTGCCCGACATTCCCGGCCAACTCCCCCGTCTCTACGTCGTGACACGCAACGCCCAGACCGTAGTGGCCAGTGACGTGCCCAATTTGGAGCAGGCCGGGCTGCGGGGCCTCCTGCGCGTGATCGGCACCGAGCATCCACACCTGCGGGTCACTCAGATCGATGTGGACGATGACACCGATGCCGGGCTGCTCGCCCGCCAACTGCTCGGCGGGTCGGAGGAAGACGAGACGGCCTGGCGACACGGCGCGTGGTACACGGCGCGGTTGGCCCTCAGTCCGCTGCGCCCCGAAGAGCGGCAAACCACCATCGCCGACCTCGAGCTCGACGGCGTGCGCCTGCAAATCCGCACGCCCGGTGATCTGGAGTCGGTGGAATTCATTGCCCGCGAACGGGTTGCGCCGGGGCCGGGCCAGATTGAGGTCGAAATCAGCGCCTCCAACATCAACTTCGCCGATGTGCTGATCGCGTTCGATCGCTATCCCGCCTTCGAGGGCCGGCGACAACAGCTGGGCACCGATTTCGCCGGAGTGGTGACCGCCGTCGGGCCAGGTGTGACGGACCATAAGGTCGGCGATCACGTTGGGGGTCTGTGCGGCGACGGATGCTGGGCCACGTTCATCACCTGCGACGCGCGCCTGGCGGTGACGCTGCCTGCTGGACTCTCCGATGAGCAGGCCGCGGCGGTACCAACCGCACACGCCACCGCGTATTACGGCCTGCATGAGCTGGCTCATATCAAGGCCGGTGATCGCGTTTTGATCCACTCTGCGACGGGCGGGGTGGGACAGGCGGCGATCGCGATGGCCCGGGCCGCCGGCGCCGAAATCTTCGCCACAGCGGGCAGCGAGCAACGTCGTCAACTGTTGCGCGACATGGGCATCGACCATGTCTACGATTCGCGAAGCACCGAGTTCGCCGACCTGATAAGGCGCCACACCGACGGGTATGGCGTCGACATCGTGCTTAACTCGCTCCCCGGCGCCGCTCAACTCGCGGGCCTCAAATTGCTCGCTCTCGGTGGACGATTCGTCGAGATAGGCAAGCGCGAAACCCGGCTGGGCCTCTTCTCGTTCCGGCCCAACCTCGCGTTTCACGGCGTCGACCTGGCGCTGCTGTCGTACAGCGAACCCGACCGGGTTCACGACTTGTTGACCACGGTGTACCAGCTCATCGCGGACGGAGTGCTCCCGGTGCCGGAGAGCACGCACTACCCGCTTGCCGAAGCCGGCAACGCCATTCGAACGATGGCCGGCGCCCGGCATACCGGCAAGATCGTGCTTGACGTCGCGCACACCGGCCATCACCGGGTGACGGTGCCGCCGGCGCAGGCCCGGGTGTTCCGCCGCGACGGCGCCTACCTCATCACCGGCGGCCTCGGGGGCCTTGGGCTGTTCTTGGCGGAGAAGATGGCCGCCGCCGGATGTGGGCGTATCGTGCTGTCCTCACGCTCACAGCCGACGCGCAGCGCGCTGGAGACGATCGAGCGAATCCGCGCGACCGGCGCCGACATCCTGGTGGAATGCGGTGATATCGCACAATCCGACACCGCGCACCGGCTGGTGGCCACAGCGACGGCGACCGGGCTTGCGGTGCGCGGCGTGCTGCACGCGGCGGCGGTCGTGGAGGACGCCACATTGGCCAACATCACCGACGAGCTGATCGCGCATGACTGGGCGCCAAAGGTCTACGGCGCGTGGAACTTGCATACTGCAACCGCCGGGCAGCCGCTGGACTGGTTCTGCTCGTTCTCCTCGGCGGCCGCGCTGGTGGGCTCGCCCGGGCAGGGCGCCTACGCCGCGGCCAACAGCTGGGTGGACGGCTTCACGCACTGGCGGCGGGCTCGGGGCCTGCCGGCCACCGCGATCGCCTGGGGCCCCTGGGCTGAGATCGGGCGCGCGACCGCGCTCGCGGAAAGCTCCGACATTGCAATCGCCCCCGACGAGGGCGCTTACGCATTCGAATCGATACTGCGCCACGACCGGGCCTACACCGGCTACGCGCCGATCACCGGCACCTCCTGGTTTGCGATCCTCGCCGAGCGCAGCCTGTTTGCGCAGGCATTCCGCTCCATCGGGCAAAACCAAACGGGCACAAGCAAACTGCGTGCTGAGCTCGACGAGCTGCCCGTGGACGAGTGGCCCACCTGGCTGCGGCGTCTGATCTCCGATCAGGTCAGCCTGATTCTGCGTCGCAGCGTCGATCCCGACCGGGCGCTCTCCGGGTACGGCTTGGACTCGCTGGGCGCCCTCGAACTACGCACCCGCATCGAGACCGAAACGGGGGTTCGCATCCCGTCCGCTGACATCTCCACCATAACCATCCGCGGTCTAGCGGGGCTGTTATGCGAGAAGCTAGCGCCCGCTAGTGCGGCCTGACACCGAGGGGAGTCGGATGGAACGTGATGGCCGGGCGCTTCCCCTGACGCCCGGGCAGTTGGACATATGGCTCGCGCAGGAGACAGGTCGCTTCACTACGGAGTGGCAGCTTGGCCTCTTCGCGAAAATCGAGGGCCGGCTGCAGCGAGAGCCCTTCGAGTGGGCGATCCGCCGAGCGCTGCGGGAGGCTGAGCCGGTCAGGGCCACGTTCTTTGAAGAGCACGGCCAGGTTCTCCAGAGGACGATTGACGATCCGGAAATCGAACTCGTTGTCCATGATCTCAGCGGCTCACATCATCCGCTGAACGAGGCCCACGAGATAGCCTCGTCGATTCAGCGCACGCCGATGCCGCTTTCGGGACCACTGTTCAGGTTCGCGCTATTTCAGCTGCGGCCTGACGAATTCTATTGGTTCACATGCTGCCACCACATCGTCGTGGATGCATCGGGTATTGCGCTGGTCGGCCACCGGATCGCCACGATTTACTCTGCGGTTGTCTCAGGCGCACCCTTGCCGCCCCCGTTATTCGGCTCCCTCGAGGACTTGGTCAGGTGCGAGGCACAGTACGAAGCGTCGACCGATTACCTAGAGGATCAGGCGTATTGGACGCAGAACCTGCCATCGGACAGCGGACTGGATCAGTGGTTCCCTCAGGACGCGAGCGAACGTGGTGCCTCTGCGCCGGTTCGCCTGGACCCGGTGGTCCTCCGCCGGGTACAAGAGTTATCCCAAGCGCGCGACATGCCTCGTTCATCGGTCATCACCGCGGCGTGCGCGCTACTGGTACACGGCTGGTGCGCCCAAGGCTCAGAGGTCGTGCTCGACTTCCCGGTGAGCAGGCGAGTGGATCCGGAGGCGAAGACACTCCCAGGGGTGTTTTCGGGGGTCGTGCCGCTGGTCCTGACGATCTCGCCGGACGCCACGGTCGCCGAGTTCTGTCACCACGTTGACATCCGAATTCGGGAAGCCCTGCAACACCAGCGCTTTCCGGTGCAAGCCCTGGAACGCAAAGCCCGCTTGCCCGGCCGGAGCCAGCCGGGCCGGAGAGTGAGCGTCAACTTTCTTCCGTCCGCGTTCACCTTGGACTTCGGTGGCCTCGCGGCGTCGGCGTCATTCACCAACTCTGGTCTTACCGAAGGCTTCGGGTTGTTCTTCTCTGCCGTCGGTGACGAGCTCTTGTTCGGCACGGAGGGCGCCGGCCAACCATTTTCACACCTCGATCTCGCAGGCCTAGCGGAACGGCTGCAAGACGTCTTGGTGGCGATGACGGTCGACCCGGGGCGGAAGCTGTCGTCGGTCGATCCGTTCAGTGCCGATGAGTACGGCCGGCCTGATGAGTGGGGCAATCGCGCGGTGCTCGCCCGGCCACCACGCCAACCGGTTTCGATTCCGGAGTCGTTCGCCGCGCAGGTGAAGCGCGCCCCCGAGGCCGTGGCGGTGAGGTTCGCGGGTCGATCGATGACCTATGGCGAGCTCGATGAGGCCGCTAATCGGTTGGCGCATCTGCTGACTGAACATCGTGCGGGTCCGGGCGGGTGTGTCGCATTGCTGTTCCCTCGTTCGCCTGAGGCCGTCATCGCGATGCTCGCGGTGCTCAAGACCGGCGCGGCGTATCTGCCGATCGATCCGATGCATCCCCGTTCCCGCATCGAGTTCATGTTGGGTGACGCCACCCCGATCGCCGTCGTGACCACCGCGGGGCTGCGGTCGCGGCTGGATGGGTACGACCACGTGGTCATCGACATCAACGACCCCGCTGTCGACGCCCGACCCAGCACCGCGTTGCCGTTGCCCTCACCCGATGACATCGCGTACATCATCTACACTTCGGGCACCACTGGCGTGCCGAAAGGCGTTGCGGTCACGCACCACAACGTAACTCAGCTGCTGGCTTCGCTGAATTCGCACCTGCCGGGACAAGTGTGGGCGCAATGGCACTCGTTGGCCTTCGACGCGTCGGTTGAAGAGATCTGGAGTGCGCTGTTGTTCGGCGGGCGGTTGGTGGTGGTACCCGAGTCGCTCGCGCACTCACCGGAAGACTTCCAAGCGCTGCTGGTCGCCGAACAGGTCAGCGTCGTGAGCCAAACCCCCTCGGCGGTGGCGGAGCTGCTTCCCGAGGGTTTGGGATGTGCGGCGCTATTGGTGGCCGGTGAGCCCTGCCCCGCCGAGATCGTCGATCGTTGGGCGCCTGGACGGGTGATGGTCAACGGCTACGGCCCCACCGAGACCACAGTGTGTGCGTCGAGGAGCGCGCCGCTGACCGCCGGGACGGGTGCACCGCCGATCGGCGCGCCGGTCCCGGGAGCGGCGTTATTTGTCCTCGACGGGTGGCTGCGTCCGGTGCCCGTTGATGTGGTCGGTGAGTTATATATCGCCGGCCGTGGTGTGGGCGTGGGGTATTGGCGCCGGGCCGGATTGACCGCGTCGCGGTTTGTGGCCTGCCCCTTCGGTCCGCCGGGAACGCGGATGTATCGCAGCGGGGATCTGGTGCGCTGGCGCCGCGACGGGCAGCTTGATTACCTTGGCCGCGCCGACCAGCAAGTCAAAGTCCGCGGGTATCGCATCGAACTCGGCGAGATCCAGGCCGCCCTGGCCGAACTGGACGGCATCGAACGGGCCGCGGTGATCGTACGCGAGGACCGCCCGGGCGATAAGCGTCTGATCGGTTACGTCACCGAAACCGTTGCCGGGGCTGTTGATCCCGCTGAGCTGCGGACGGTGTTGGGTGAGCGGCTACCCGGCTATATGGCGCCCGCGGCGCTGGTGGTGCTGCAGGCGATGCCGCTGACGGTCAACGGCAAACTCGACACCCGCGCCCTACCGGCACCTGAATACAGCGATGCCGAGCGTTACCGCGCCCCCACCAACCCCACCGAGGAGATCCTGACCGTCATCTACGCCCAAGTGCTCGGCGCCGAGCGGGTCGGGATCGACGAGTCATTTTTTGAACTGGGCGGGGATTCGCTGTCGGCGATGCGCCTGGTCGCGGCGATCAACAAGGCTATGGACGCCGGCCTCTCGTTGCGCACCTTGTTCGACGCGCCCACGGTGGCGCTGCTCGCGCCCCGGCTCATTGACGGTGGACCCGGACGCGAGCCCTTGGTGGCCGTCGAGCGTCCCGCGACGGTTCCGTTGTCGTTCGCCCAGAGCAGACTGTGGTTCCTCGAGCAATTACACGACGGCGCAACGACTTACAACATGCCGACCGCGTTCCGGATTAGCGGGCCCCTCGATGTCGAGGCTCTTTGCGCGGCCCTCGATGACGTCGTTGCCCGTCACGAGTCCTTACGCACCGTTTTCCCCGACCTAGACGGCGTTTCGTTCCAACGGGTGCTGGCGCCCCGAAGCGGGATGTGGCAACGCGGGGACGCCGCGGTAGTGCCGTTGGCCGAACAGGATGTGGCCGGCGAGTTGAGGTCGCTGGCCAGGCATCGGTTCGATCTGTCGAGCGACATCCCGATCCGTGTGCAGATCTATTCGGTCGGCCCGGAGCAGTACGTGGTGGGAATTGTGGTGCACCATATTGCCTTTGACGGGTTGTCACTGGCGCCGATGGTGCGGGATATCAGCGCGGCGTATCAGGCGCGGCAGCAGGGCCTTGCCCCGGGTTGGGTCGGGTTGCCGGTGCAGTATGTGGATTACACGCTGTGGCAGCGGGCCCAGTTCGGTGATCTTGATGACGGCGATAGTCCGATCGCCGCGCAGCTGGCGTATTGGGAGGATGCGCTGGCCGGGATGCCTGAGCGGGTGGAGTTGCCGACGGATCGGCCATACCCGCCGCTGGCCGACCAGCGCGGTGCCACCGTTGCGGTGGAGTGGCCGGCGGAGTTGCAGCAGCGGGTGCGCGCTGTGGCCCGCGAGTGCAACGCGACCAGTTTCATGGTGATCCAGGCCGGATTGGCCGTGTTGCTGTCCCGCCTTGGCTCGAGTTCGGATGTGGTTCTGGGTTTTCCGACCGCCGGACGTGATGACCCGGCGCTCGACGATTTGGTCGGGTTCTTCGTCAACACCCTGCCGCTGCGAGTGGACCTGGCTGGCGATCCCACGGTGGCGGAGCTGCTGGCACAGGTCCGCCTGAAAGCGCTTGCCGCTCTTGAGCACCGAGATGTGCCGTTTGAGGTGCTCGTTGAGCGGCTTAATCCGGCGCGGTCGCTGACCCATCATCCGTTGGTGCAGGTGATGTTGGCCTGGCAGAACCTGCACGGAAGCACCGCAGACCCGGGTGCCGGGTTGGCGTTGGGCGATCTGCAGGTCACGCAGATGCCGATCGCCACCCACACCGCCCGCATGGATCTGACGTTCAATCTGGGCGAACGCTTCACCGGTTCCTCTGAACCGGACGGGATTTCGGGGACGGTGGAGTTCCGCGCCGACGTCTTCGAGCTCAGCACCGTCGCCTCGCTGGTCGGGCGGTTGCAGCGGGTGTTGGTGGCGATGACTGCCGATCCGCAGGCGGCACTGTCGTCGATCGACGTGCTCGACTCCGATGAGGGTGTGCGGCTCGATGCGCTGGGCCACCGCGCGGTACTGACCCAGCCGACCAGGGCGGTCTCGATCCCGGCGTTGTTCGCCGAGCAGGTGGCACGCACCCCGGCAGCGGTGGCGCTGCGCTGCGGGCAGCGCTCCTGGACCTACCGCGAACTCGACGAGGCCTCAAACCGGTTAGCCCACCTGCTGATCGACTACGGCGCTGGTCCGGGCGCGTGCGTGGCGCTGCTGTTCGCCCGCTCGGCCGAGGCCATCGTTGCGATCGTGGCGGTGCTCAAGACGGGGGCGGCCTACCTGCCGATCGACCCCATGGTTCCCGATGAGCGGATTGCCTTCCTGGTCACCGACGCCGCACCGATCGCCGTGCTGACCACCACCGCGCTACGCCCCCGGTTGAGCGGGCGCGACTTGGCGGTCCTCGAGATCGACGACCCCCGCATCGATGCCCGGCCCAACACGGGCTTGCCGGGCCCCGCGCCCGACGATATCGCCCACATTATTTACACCTCGGGCACGACCGGGGTGCCCAAAGGTGTCGCGGTCACCCACCACAACATCACCCGACTGTTCGACGGCCTGCAGGTGGGGATCGGGTTGGGGCCGGATCAGGTGTGGACCCAATGCCACTCCTACGCGTTCGACTTCTCAGTGTGGGAGATCTGGGGCGCGCTGCTGTCTGGCGGGCGGCTGGTGGTGGTGCCCGACCAGGTGACCCGCTCCCCCGAGGACCTGCACGCGCTGCTGATCGCCGAACAGGTCACCGTGTTCAGCCACACCCCCTCCGCGCTCGCGGCGCTGTCACCGCACGGGCTGGAGGCGGTGGCGCTGATGGCCGCCGGGGAGGCCTGCCCACCCGAGGTGGTGGACCGGTGGGTCCCCGGACGGGTGATGGTCAACGGGTACGGCCCCACCGAAACCACGATCTATGCCGCCATCAGCGCCCAGCTGACCTCGCACGGTGCGGTGGTTCCCATCGGTGTGCCGGTGCCCGGCACGGCGTTGTTCGTTCTCGACCCGTGGCTGCACCGGGTACCGCCCGGAGTCGTCGGCGAACTGTATGTGGCCGGCCGCGGCGTCGGCGTCGGCTATATCGACCGGGCAGGGTTGACCGCGTCACGGTTTGTGGCCTGCCCCTTCGGTCCGCCGGGAACACGGATGTATCGCAGCGGGGATCTGGTGCGCTGGCGACCCGACGGACAACTGGACTACCTTGGCCGCGCCGACCAGCAAGTCAAAATCCGCGGCTATCGCATCGAACTCGGCGAGATCCAGACCGCACTGGCCGCCCTCGAGGGCGTTGAGCACGCCGCGGTCATCACCCGCGAAGACCGCCCGGGCGACAAACGGCTGGTCGGCTATATCACCGAAACGATCACCGGCACAGTCGATCCCGCTGAAGCGCGCGCTGCGCTGGCCGACCGGCTCCCCGGGTTCTTGGTGCCCGCCGCGATCGTCGTGGTGGACGCGCTGCCTATGACGGTAAACGGCAAACTCGACAGCCGCGCCCTGCCCGCACCCGACTACACCACCGAGCACTACCGCGCTCCCGCCACCCCGGTCGAAGAAATCCTGGCGGGCATCTACGCCCAGGTGCTCGGTTTGGAGCGGGTCGGCATCGACGACTCATTCTTCGACCTCGGTGGCGACAGCATCTTGTCGATGCAGGTGGTGGCCCACGCCCGCGAGGCCGGGCTGAGCTGTCGCCCCCGCGACATCTTCGTCGAACAAACCGTGGCCCGACTGGCCCGCATCGCCGGTATCACTGACGGTCACGACGCGGTCATCGACGAGGGCATCGGGCCGATCACGCCCACCCCGATCATGCACTGGTTGTTCGACATCGACGGCCCCGTCGACCAGTTCAACCAAACCGTCTCGCTCCAAGCACCGTCCGGGGTCACCCCCACCGACGTGCTCGCCGTCCTGCAAGCTTTGATCGACCACCACCCGATGCTGCGGCTACGAGTCGACGATGACGGCACCGAAGGGCGCGCGCTCACGGTGCCCGACATCGGGGTGGTCCAGGCCGGTGAGTGCCTGCACACCGTCGACGTGTTGACCGATGAGGCACTTGCTCAGGCCCGGTCGAGGCTGAGCCCCGCCGCCGCACGCATGCTCAGCGCGGTATGGGTGTCCACCACCGGTCGGTTGGTGCTGATCGTCCACCACCTGGCCGTCGATGCGGTGTCGTGGCGGATTCTGTTGGAAGACCTCAGCATTGCCTGGGCTCAACACCACCGTGGCCAACCGATCACCCTGCTCACCGGCGGAACCTCATATCAACGCTGGGCCGCAATCCTCGAACAACTGGCCCACACCCGTGCGGTCATTGACCAGGCCGACACCTGGAGACACATCACCAGCGTCGGCGCCGCCCTGCCCGCACCCCGACCCGAGGACACCTACACCAGCGCGGGGCACCTGACGGTGGCGCTGGACACCGAGACCACCCGCCGACTGCTCACCGAGGTTCCCGCCGCCTTTAACACGGGCATCCACGAGATCTTGCTGATCGCTTACGGACTGGCCTGGATCGAATTTCTCGGCGCCGGCGACACGCCCCTCGGCATCGACGTCGAAGGCCACGGCCGCCACGACGACCTGGCCGACCAAGTCGACCTGTCGCGCACGGTGGGCTGGTTCACCACCAAATACCCCGTGGCACTGACCGTCGGCGGCCTGCGCTGGGAACAGGTGGTGACCGGCGACCCAGCGCTGGGTCCAATTGTCAAGCGCCTCAAGGAACAACTGCGTGCCCTGCCCCATCCCCTGACCTACGGGATGCTGCGCTACCTCAACACCGACACCGACCTGACCGCGCCCGACCCCACCATCGGATTCAACTACCTCGGACGCCTCGGCGGCCCAGCCGCCGACATCTCCGGCGACCGGTGGGGGGTCGGCCAGGACAGCCTGGGGATCGCCGGCGCCGCCGCCGCGGTTCCCGTGCCGCTGTCCCACACCGCCGAACTCAACGCCGGCACCATCGACACCGACACCGGGCCCCGCCTCAACGCCGCCTGGACCTGGGCGCCCTCGGCACTGGATCACACCCAGATCGCTCGGGTCAGCCAACTCTGGTTCGACGCCCTGACCGGCATCTGCGCCCATGTTCAGCACGGCGGCGGCGGGCTGACTCCCTCCGACATCACCCCGGCCCGGCTCACCCAATACCAAATCGACGAATTGCAAGCACAATACGACGTCGCCGACGTCTTGCCGCTCACCCCCCTCCAGGAGGGACTGCTCTTCCACGCCGGCACCGCAGCGGGTCTCGGTGACCTGTATGCGATGCAGATCGACATCACCGTCACCGGCCCACTGGACCCCCACCGGCTGCACCGCGCGGTGCAAACCGTCATCAGGCGCCACCCCAACCTGGCCGCCCGATTCTGCCCGCAATTCGATCAACCGGTGCAGGTCATTCCCGCCGATCCTGAAATACTTTGGCAGTATCTCCAATTCGACTCCGACGTCGACGACCACCTCGGGCGAGTCTGCGCCGCTGAGCGAGCCGCGGTCTGCGACCTCACCGACGCCCCCGCCTTCCGGGTGGCGTTGATCCGCACCGCCGACGACCAGCACCGTATCGCGTTGACTTTTCACCACATCGTGCTCGACGGCTGGTCGCTACCAATACTGCTGCAAGAGATCTTCGCCAGCTACCAGGGGCAGCAGCTGCCGCCCGCCACCCCGTACCGCCGGTTCGTCACCTGGCTGGCCGAGCGCGACCTCGAGGCCGCCCGGGCAGTCTGGCGCGAGGCGCTCGCCGGCTTCGACACCCCCACCCTGGTCGGCCCGCCGGCCCGACTCAAGCCCGGCCCCAAGGACACTCGCACGTTCGGGATGTCCGAGCAGACCACGTTGGCGCTGAACGAGCTGGCACGTTCCAAGCACACGACCCTCAACACCGTGCTGCAGGCAGCCTGGGCGCGACTGCTGATGGGCATGACCGGCCAGCGCGACATCGTCTTCGGCACCGCCGTCTCGGGGCGGCCCGTCGAACTGGCCGGCGCCGACACCATGGTCGGGCTGCTGATCAACACCGTGCCGGTGCGGGCCACTATCACGCCGGCCACCAGCACCGCTGACCTGCTCGACCAACTCCACAACGCCAATAACCGCACCCTCGACCACCAGCACCTGGCGCTCAACGAGATTCACCGCACGACCGGCTACGACCAACTGTTCGACACCCTGTTCGTCTACGAGAACTACCCGATCGGCGCCACCACGTTCGCAGGCGCCGGCGGGCTGATCATTACCGAGTTCACCGGCCGCGAGGCCAACCACTACCCCCTGACCATGCAGGCCACACCCGGCCCCGAACTCGGCTTCCGCATCGAGTACGACGCCCACGTGTTCGACGCCGAAAACGTTGACACGCTGATCAATCGGCTGCGGCGGATCATCCTGACGATGATTGCCGATCCACAGCTCCAATTGTCGGCGATCGACGTGCTCGAGCCCGATGAACGCAGCCGCCTCGACGACATGGGCAATCGGGCGGCGCTGACCGGGCCCCCGTCGGGGCCGGTGTCGATCCCGGAACTGTTCGCCGGCCGGCTGGCCCGTTCCCCGCAGGCGGTGGCCATCAGTTGCGCGGGCCGGTCGTTGACCTATCAGGATCTCGACGAGGCGTCGAATGACTTGGCGCATACGATATCTGGCTGCGGCGCCGGCCGGGGCTCGTGTGTGGCGCTGCTGTTGGAACGCTCCGCCGAAGCTGTCATCGCCATGCTCGCGGTGCTCAAGGCCGGCGCGGCGTACCTGGCGATCGACCCGGCACTGCCCGACGAGCGGATCGGATTCATGTTGCGTGACGCCGCGCCGATCGTCGCGGTTACCACCACCGCGCTGCGCCCACGGCTGGCCGGATGTGCCCTGGCCGTCATCGATATCACCGACGACCGCACGGCCGCTCCACCCCGCTGCGAGCTACCCACGTCCGTAGCGGAGGATATCGCCTACCTCATCTACACGTCGGGCACCACGGGCGCGCCCAAAGGGGTTGCGATCACGCATCACAACCTGGCCCATCTGGTCGATTCAGCGTCGGCGCACCTACCCGCAGACCAGGTGTGGACGCAGTGCCACTCCTACGCGTTCGACTTCTCCGTCTGGGAGATCTGGGCCGCGCTGCTCGGCGGGGGGCGCCTGGTCGTGGTGCCCGAGCAGGTGGTGAGTTCACCGAAAGACTTCCACGCCCTGCTCGTCGCCGAGCACGTCACCGTGCTCACCCAGACTCCGTCGGCCGCCGCGACGCTCTCCCCGCACGGCCTGGAGTCGGTTGCGCTGCTGCTCGGAGGCGAGGCCTGCCCGGCCGAGCTGGTGGACCGGTGGGCCCCCGGGCGGGTGGTGATCAACGCCTACGGCCCCACCGAAACCACCGTCTACGCAACGCTCACCGCCCCGCTGGCGGCGGGTTCGGGGACGGTCCCGATCGGTGCACCGGTGTCGACGACGGCATTGTTCGTTCTCGACGAATGGCTCCACCCGGTGCCGCCGGGAGTGGTCGGCGAACTCTATGTGGCCGGACGCGGCGTCGGCGTCGGCTATGTCGGCCGGCCCGGGCTGACCGCCGCACAGTTCGTGCCCTGCCCCTTCGGTGCGCCCGGCGCGCGGATGTATCGCACCGGGGACCTGGTGCGCTGGGATCCCGACGCGCAACTGCATTACCTGGGCCGCGCCGACGACCAGGTCAAGATCCGCGGCTACCGAGTCGAACTCGGCGAAGTCCAGGCCGCGCTGGCCGAACTCGACGGCGTCGAACAGGCCGCCGTCATCACCCGCGAAGACCGCCCGGGCGACAAGCGCCTCGTCGGATACATCGTCGAAACGACCGCAGGGACAGTCGATCCCGCCGCGGCACGGGCCACACTGGCCGAGCGACTGCCCGGTCATATGGTTCCCCTGGCGATCGTGGTGTTGCAGGCGCTGCCGCTGACGGTCAACGGCAAACTCGACGCCCGGGCCCTTCCCCCACCCGACTACACCACCGAGCACTACCGCGCCCCCGCCACCGCCGTTGAGGAGATCCTGGCCGGCATCTACGCCCAGGTGCTGGGTGTCGAGCGGGTCGGTGTCGATGACTCGTTTTTCAACCTGGGTGGGGACTCACTGTCTGCGATGCGTTTGATTGCCGCCATCAACACCGGGCTGGACGCGGACCTCGCCGTGCGCGCGTTGTTCGACGCGCCCACGGTTGCGCAGTTGGCACCCTGTCTCGACGGCGAGGCTTCCCGCCGTGAGCCGTTGGTGGTGTGCCGGCGCCCCGCGGTGATTCCACTCTCGTTCACCCAAAACCGGCTGTGGGTTCTCGACCAGTTGCAGGGACCCTCAGCGGTTTACAACATTCCAGTGGCGCTCAAGCTGGCCGGCACGCTTGATGCAGAAGCGCTCGGCGCATCGCTGGCCGACGTGGTGACCCGGCACGAAAGCCTGCGCACGATATTTCCCGCACCCGACGGGATACCGCAGCAACTCGTCGTTTCTGCTGATCGGGCGGATTTTGGTTGGGCTGTCATCGATGCCACCGAATGGCCGTCGGCCCGACTCGATGAGGCAATCGATGAAGCGGCACGCCATCCCTTTGCCCTGGAATTCGAAATCCCGTTGCGGGCCAAGCTCTTCCGTGTCGCCGATGACGAGCATGTGCTGGTGTGCGTGGTCCACCACATCGCTTTTGACGGGTGGTCACTGGCGCCGATGATCCGCGATATCGGCGAGGCGTACGCGAGCCGCTGCGCGGGGCAGGCCCCCGGCTGGCCCGAATTGCCGCTGCAATACGTGGACTACACGCTGTGGCAGCGGGCGCAGTTCGGTGCTCTCGACGACACCGACAGCCGGATCGCCGCGCAGCTGAAGTATTGGGAAGACGCCCTCGTCGACCTGCCCGAGCGCCTGGAGTTGCCGACGGATCGGCCTTATCCCTCGGTGGCTGATCAGCGTGGCGCCCAGGTGACCGTGGACTGGCCGCCCGAGTTGCAGCGACGCATACGCGAGGTTGCTCGCGACTTCAACGCGACGAGCTTCATGGTGGTTCAGACCGCCTTGGCGGTGCTGCTGTCGCGGCTCGGCTCGAGTTCCGACGTGGCGGTGGGTTTCCCGATCGCCGGACGTCGTGATCCCGCGCTCGACGACCTGGTGGGTTTCTTCGTCAACACCTTGGTGCTGCGGGTCGACGTGGCCGGAGATCCGACCGCTGCCGAGTTGTTGGCCCAAGTGCGTCGGCGTAGCCTGCTTGCCTTCGAGCATCAAGACGTGCCGTTCGAGGTGCTCGTCGACCGGCTCAACCCCACCCGGTCGTTGAGCCATCATCCGCTGGTTCAGGTGGCATTGGCGTGGCAGAACCTGCCGGGCGACGCCAGCGAGGCCGCCGCCGGGTCGGCGTTGGGTGATCTGCAGGTGACCGAGGTGCCGATAGGCACCCACACCGCCCGCATGGACCTGACCTTCTCGCTGTCCGAACACTGGACCGATGCCAATGCGCCCGACGGCATTCGGGGCGCGGTTGAATTCCGCACCGACGTGTTCGACCCCGATACCGTGAGCACGCTCGTCGAGCGGTTCCAGCGGGTCCTGGTGGCGATGACCGCCGATCCGCGGGCCCGGTTGTCGTCGATCGACGTGTTGGACGCTGCCGAGCACGCCCGTCTGGACAATACGTCTAACCGGGCGATCCTGACCCGGCCCGCGCCCGAGCCGGTTTCGATACCGGCGCTGTTTGCCGGACGCGTGACGCGCAACCCCGACGCGGTCGCGATCAGCGACGGGGCGCACTGCTGGACCTACCGCGAACTGGACGTGGCGTCGAACCGGTTGGCGCACTTCCTGACTGGGTATGGCGCGGGTCCCGGTGAGAGCGTGGCGCTGCTGTTCTCTCGCTCGGCCGAGGCCATCATCGCGATCTTATCGGTGCTCAAGACCGGGGCGGCTTATCTCCCGATCGACCCGGCGCTACCGCAGGCGCGGGTCGAATTCATGCTCGCCGATGCCGCGCCGATCGCCGCGATCACCACCACAGACCTGCGGCCGCGGCTGGACGGGCACGAGTTGACGGTCCTCGACGTGCGCGACGTCGCCGTGGACGCCCAACCCCGCACACCACTGCCTGCGCCGGCCCCCGACGACATCGCGTATCTCATCTACACCTCCGGCACCACCGGTGTGCCCAAAGGTGTTGCCATCAGTCATCACAACGTCACGCAACTGCTCGGTTCACTGGACGCCGGCCTGCCCCCGACGGGCGTTTGGCCGCAGTGCCATTCCTTGGCCTTCGACGTCTCGGTGTGGGAGATCTTCGGCGCCCTCCTGCGCGGTGGGCGGGTGGTGGTGGTGAGCGAAGACGTGACAACGTCACCGACCGACTTCCACGACGCGCTGGTCACCGGGCAAATCGATGTGCTCACGCAGACCCCTTCTGCGGCAGGTGTGTTGTCGCCCGAAGGTCTGGAGGCGGCGGCGCTGGTGGTGGTCGGTGAGGCTTGCGCCCCCGAAGTGGTTGATCAATGGGCGCCCGGGCGAGTGATGATCAATGCCTACGGCCCGACCGAGACGACGATGTGTGTCGCGATCAGTGCGCCGTTGACCGCCGGGGCGGGGACCGTGCCGATCGGTGCGCCGGTGCCCGGGGCGGCGTTGTTCGTCCTGGACGAGTCGTTGCTTCAGGTACCGCCGGGGGTAGTCGGTGAGCTGTACGTCGCCGGTCGCGGCGTCGGCGTCGGCTATCTGCGCCGGGCGGGGCTGACCGCGGCTCGATTTGTGGCCTGCCCGTTCGGAGGCCCGGGGGCGCGGATGTATCGCACCGGGGATCTGGTGCGCTGGGGCCGCGACGGGCAACTGCACTACCTGGGGCGCGCCGACGAACAGGTCAAGATCCGCGGTTACCGCGTCGAACTCGGCGAAATCCGAATGGCCCTGGCCGCGCTCGACGGCGTCGACCACGCCGCCGTCATCGCCCGCGAAGACCACCCCGGCGACAAACGGCTCGTCGGCTACATCACCGGCACCGCCGACCCGGTCGCCGCCCGTGCCGCCCTGGCCGAGCGGCTGCCCGGCTACATGGTGCCCGCTGCCGTTCTCGCATTGGACGTGCTGCCCCTGACAGCCAACAAGAAACTCGACACCCGCGCCCTTCCGGCGCCCGACTACTCCAAGGTCGATCACTACCGCGCCCCGACCGACGCCGTCGAGGAAATCCTCACGGGCGTCTACGCCCAGGTCCTGGGACTCGAGCGCGTAGGGGTGGACGACTCCTTCTTCGACCTTGGCGGCGACAGCATTTCGTCGATGCAGGTGGTCGCCCGCGCCCGCGCCGCCGGCCTCGCGTGCCGCCCGCGCGACATCTTCGTCGAACAGACCGTGGCCCGACTGGCCCGGGTAGCCCACGTCACCGAGGGCCTTGGCGCTGCTGTGGATGACGGCGTCGGGCCGATCACGCCCACCCCAATCATGCGCTGGCTGCACGACATCGACGGCCCCGTCGACCAGTTCAACCAGACCATGCTGATACAGGCGCCGCCCGGGGTCACCCAGCCCGACGTGGTGGTGGTCTTGCAAGCCCTGCTGGACCGCCATGCCATGCTGCGGCTGCACGTCGCCGATGGCGATGCCGGCGAGTGGACGCCGGCCGTGCGCGAGGCCGGTGCGGTGGATGCCGGGGGGTGCCTGCACGGCGTCGCGGTGTTGACCGAGGCCGCGGTGGCGGATGCCCGGTCGCGCCTAGACCCCGCCGGCGGGGTGATGCTCAGCGCGCTGTGGGTGGCCGACACCGGTCAGCTGGCGCTGATCATCCACCATCTCGCTGTGGACGCAGTGTCCTGGCGAATCCTGTTGGAAGACCTCAACATCGCCTGGGCTCAACACCGCAGCGGCCAGCCGGTCGCACTGCCCGCGGGCGGGACGCCATTCCAGCGCTGGGCGGCACTGCTCGCCGAGCACGCCCAACAGCCTGCGGTGGTGGATCTTGCCGGCACCTGGCAACAGGTGGCGGCGACCCCGGCCGCCCTGACCCCGCCAAAACCCGAGACCGACACCTACGCCAGCGCGGGACACCTGGCGGTTTCGCTGGACACCGAGACCACCCGCCTGCTGCTCGGTGAGGTTCCCGTGGCTTTTCGCACCGGCATTCAGGACATCCTGTTGATCGCCTTCGGGTTGGCGTGGGCCGAGTTCTCGGGCTCGAGGGGTGGCGCGCCCATCGGGATCGACGTCGAGGGCCACGGCCGGTACGAGGACCTGGCCCCTGATGTCGACCTGTCCCGCACCGTGGGCTGGTTCACCACCAAGTACCCGGTGTCGCTGGCGGTCGATGAGGTGCGCTGGACGCAGCTGGTGGCCGGTGACGCCGCCGTCGGCCCAATCGTCAAGCGGGCCAAGGAACAACTGCGCGCCCTGCCCGACGGCCTGACCTACGGTCTGCTGCGCTACCTCAACACCGATGTCGCGCTCCCCGGGTCCGATCCGACGATCGGGTTCAACTATTTCGGGCGGCTGGGCGCGGCCGAGGCGACCGTCGATCTGTGGCGGATCAGCCAGGATGGTTTGGCGATCTCCACCTCCGCGGCGGCGGTGCCCATGCCGCTGGCGCACACCCTGGAACTCAACGCCGGCACTGTCGACACGGCCACCGGCCCTCGCCTGCACGCCGACTGGACCTGGGCGCCTTCGGTGCTCGATCACACCCGGGTCGCCCGGCTCAGCCAGCTGTGGTTCGAGGCGCTGGCCGGCATCTGTGCCCACGTCCAACGCGGCGGCGGCGGTATCACCCCCTCCGACGTCTCCCCCGCCCACCTCACCCAACGGCAGATCGACGAACTGCAGCGGCAGTACCGGATCGCCGACATCCTGCCGCTCACCCCTCTCCAGCAGGGACTGCTGTTCCACTCCGCCCGGCAGAACAGCGACAACGACCTGTACGCAATGCAACTCGACATCACCGTCGCCGGCCCGCTCCACCCCGATCGCCTGCACGATGCCGTGAACGCCGTCGTCGCCCGTCACCCCAACCTGGCCGCCCGATTCTGCAGCAAATTCGACCAGCCGGTACAGGTCATCCCCGCTGATCCCCAAATACCGTGGCAATACTTAGAATTCGATACCGATGTCGATGAGCGGGTCCGGCAAACATGCGCCGCCGAGCGCGCCGCGGTATGCGACCTCGAGGTGTCGCCGGCTTTTCGGGTCGCGCTGATCCGCACCGCGCGCGAGCAGTATCGCGTGGTCCTGACCAATCACCACATCGTGCTCGACGGGTGGTCATTGCCCATCCTGCTGCAAGAGATCTTCGCCAGTTACTACGGCCAGCGGCTGCCGGCGGCCGGGTCATATCGTCGGTTTGTCACCTGGCTCGCCGGGCGAGACCTGCCCGCCGCCGAGGCGGCCTGGCGTGAGGTGCTGGCCGGGTTCGAGACTCCCACACTGGTCGGACCGCCGGGCCCGCCCAAGCTGGGACCGCGAGCCGTGGCCTCGGCACGGGTGCCCGAGGACACCACCAAGGCCGTCAACGAGCTGGCCCGCTCCTGTCACACCACCGTCAACACCGTGCTTCAGGGCGCCTGGGCACAGGTATTGATGTCGATGACGGGCCGGCGTGACGTCGTCTTCGGCGCCGCGGTCTCGGGACGGCCCGCCGAGGTGGCAGACGCGGAATCGATTGTGGGGCTGATGATCAACACGGTCCCGGTGCGGGCCACCATCACACCGGCCACCACCATCGCCGACCTGCTCGGCCAACTCCAGAGTGCCCACAACCACACACTCGACCATCAGCATCTGGCGCTCAACGAAATTCACCGCATCACCGGGCACGACCAACTGTTCGACACGCTGTTCGTGTTCGAGAACTACCCGATCGACGCCACCGCATTGTTGAGCAACAACGGATTGGCCATCACCGACTTCACCGGCACCGAATCCACCCATTACCCGCTGACGATGCAGGCCAGACCCGACCGCGAATTGCTCCTGCGCGTCGAATACGACAGCCACGTATTCGACGCGGCCGCAATCGAGGCGTTGATCGAGCGCTTCCAGCGGGCGCTGATGGCCATGACCACCGATCTGGAGAGTCAATCGTGACCACCAACCCAACACGACGGTTGTTCTCCATCGATCTCGTCAACGACGCGGAGCACGCTCACCTGGATGAGTGGAGCAACCGGGCGATACTGACCAAGCCCGCCGCGCCGGTGTCGATTCCGGTGCTGTTCTCCGCCCAGGTGGAACGCGACCCCGAGGCGGTGGCGGTGACCTTCGAGGGCCGCTCGATGACCTACGGCGAGCTCGACGAGGCGTCGAACCGGTTGGCGCACCTACTTGTTGGATACGGTGCCGGCCCGGGCACGTGCGTGGCGCTGCTGTTCTCCCGGTCGGCCGAGGCGATCGCGGCGATCCTGGCCGTGCTCAAGACCGGGGCGGCGTACCTGCCGATCGACCCGGCGGTGCCGGCGACCCGCATAGAATTCATGGTTACCGACGCCGCACCGATTGCCGCGGTCACCACCGCCGCGCAGGCCGGCCGGCTGCACGGGCACGGCCTGACCGTCATCGACATCGACGACCCGCGCATCGCCACCCAGCCCGGTACCGCACTACCGGCCCCGGCCCCCGACGGCATCGCCCACATCATCTACACCTCGGGCACCACCGGCGTCCCCAAAGGCGTTGCGGTTAGCCATCACAACGTCACCCGGCTGTTCGACTCACTCGACGTCGGGCTGGAACTCACCCCGGCGCAGGTGTGGAGCCAGTGCCATTCCTACGCGTTCGACTTCTCCGTGTGGGAGATCTGGGGCGCCCTGCTGTTCGGCGGGCGGCTGGTCGTGGTGCCCGAGGCGGTAGCCGGCTCGCCGCCCGACCTGCACGCCCTGCTCGTCGCCGAACACGTCACCGTGTTGAGCCAAACCCCCTCAGCGGCAGCCGCACTCTCCCCCGAGGGATTGGAATCGGTGGCGCTGATGGCCGCCGGTGAGGCCTGCCCCGCCGACCTGGTCGACCGCTGGGCGCCCGGGCGCGTGATGATCAACGGCTACGGCCCGACCGAGACCACGGTCTACGCCACCATCAGCGCCCCACTGACCCCCGGTTCGGCGGTGGTGCCCATCGGGACACCCGTGCCGGGGGCGGCGCTGTTCGTCCTCGACGAGTCGCTGCACCCGGTGCCGCCCGGGGCGGTCGGTGAACTCTACGTGGCCGGTCACGGCGTCGGAGTGGGGTATGTGCGCCGGGCCGGGTTGACCGCGTCACGGTTTGTCGCCTGCCCCTTCGGCGGAGCAGGAGCGCGCATGTATCGCACCGGGGATCTGGTGCGCTGGGGCCGCGACGGCCAACTGGACTACCTGGGGCGCGCCGACCAACAGGTCAAAATCCGCGGCTACCGCATCGAACTCGGCGAGATCCAAGCGGCCCTGACCGCACTCGACGGCGTCGACCGCGCCGCCGTCATCGCCCGCGAAGACCGCCCCGGCGACAAACGGCTGGTCGGCTACATCACCGGCACCGCCGACCCGACCACCGCGCGTGCCGCGCTGGCCGAGCGGCTGCCCGGCTACATGGTGCCCGCCGCGATCGTGAGGCTGCAGACGCTGCCCGTCACGGTCAACGGGAAACTCGACACCCGCGCCCTGCCGGCGCCGGAATACCAGGATGCCGACCGCTACCGCGCCCCCACCAACGCCATCGAAGAGATCCTGGCCGGCATCTACGCCCAAGTCCTCGGACTCGACCGGGTCGGCGTCGATGACTCGTTCTTCGACCTGGGCGGGAATTCGGTGTCCGCGATGCGCCTCGTCGGCGCGCTCAACACCGCCCTGGACGCCGACCTCGACATGCACGCCCTGTTCGACTTCCCCACGATTGCCCAATTGACGCCCCGTATCAGCAGGGAGGGTGGTCGGCGTAAGCCGTTGGTGGCCGTCGAGCGGCCCGCGGTGGTGCCGTTGTCGTTTGCCCAGAATCGGTTGTGGTTCCTCGACCAATTGCAAGGGCCCTCAGCGGTTTACAACATGGCGGTGGTCTTGCGGTTGCGCGGGCACCTCGATGTCGACGCGCTGGGCGCGGGGCTGGTCGACGTGGTGGCGCGCCACGAGAGCCTGCGCACACTGATCGCCGCACCCGACGGCATACCCCGGCAGCAGGTGGTGTCCGCCGAGCCGACCGATTTCGGTTGGGAACTCATCGACGCCGCCGCCTGGTCGCCGGGCCGGCTGAGTGCGGCCATCGAGGAGGCGGCGGGTCACACCTTTGACCTGGCAACCCAAATCCCTTTGCGGGCAAAGCTTTTCCGTGTCGGCGATGATGAGCACGTGTTGGTGGGCGTGGTGCACCATATCGCCGCCGACGGCTGGTCGATCACCCCTCTGATGCGTGACCTGGGCATGGCGTATGCCAGCCGAAGCGCGGGGCGGTCCCCAGCGTGGGCCGAATTGCCGGTGCAATACGTCGATTACACGTTGTGGCAACGCGAACAGTTTGGTGATCTGGACGACGACCACAGCCCCATCGCCGGCCAACTCGCCTACTGGCAGGATGCCCTGGCCGGCATGCCCGAATGCCTGCACTTGCCAACCGATCGGCCTTATCCGCCGGTGGCCGATCAGCGCGGCGCCAAGGCAGCCGTGGACTGGCCGGCGGCGCTCCAGCAACGAGTGCGCGAGCTCGCCGTCGAGCACAACGCGACCAGCTTCATGGTGGTGCAGACCGCCCTGGCGGTGCTGCTGTCGCGGCTCAGCGCGAGTTCCGATGTGGCGGTGGGGTTTCCGATCGCCGGGCGTGGTGATCCCGCGCTCGACGAGCTGGTCGGGTTCTTCGTCAACACCCTGGTGTTGCGGGTCGATCTGACCGGAGATCCCAGCTTCGCCGAGCTGCTGGCCCAGGTGCGCCGGCGTAGCCTGGCCGCCTACGATCGTCAGGACGTGCCCTTCGAGGTGCTGGTCGAGCGCCTCAACCCCGCCCGATCCCTGGCCCATCACCCGCTGATCCAGGTGATGTTGTCCTGGCAGAACCTTCCCGGGCACGAAAACCACGACCCCGCCGCCGGATTGGCGCTGGGCGATCTGCAGGTCACCCAGATGCCGGTGGACAGCCACACCGCCCGGATGGATCTGTCGTTCTCCCTGGCCGAACGCTTCACCGAGGCCGGTGCGGCCGCCGGGATCGGCGGGGCGGTGGAATTCCGCACCGACGTGTTCGACACCGCAACCGTCGACGCCTTCATCGAGCGGTTCGAACGCGTCCTGGGGGCGATGACCGCCGACCCGGACCAGCGGTTGTCGTCGGTGGACGTGCTGGATGCCGGTGAACATGCCCGGCTGGATGAGGTCGGCAACCGGGCGGTGTTGACCGGGCCCGCACCAGCGCCCGTGTCGGTTCCGGAGTTGTTCGCCGACCACGTGGCCCGCTCGCCGCAGGCGGTCGCGATCCGCTGCGGCGGCCGCTCACTGACCTACCGCGAACTCGACGAGGCCGCGAACCGGCTGGGGCACCTGCTGGCCGCCGATGGTGTGCGGCCGGGCTCGTGTGTGGCGCTGTTGTTGGAGCGGTCCGCGGAGGCGGTCGCGGCGATGCTGGCGGTACTCAAGTCCGGGGCGGCCTATCTCGCGATCGACCCCGCGCTGCCCGATACCCGGATCGAGTTCATGATCACCGATGCCGCGCCGACCGCCGCTGTCACGACGGCGGGGCTGCGGTCGCGACTGGACGGGTATGACCTACTGGTCATCGATGTCGACGATCCCGCTGTCGACGGCCAGCCCAATACCGCATTGCCGGCGCCCGCCCCGGACGACATCGCCTACCTGATCTACACCTCGGGCACTACCGGCGTCCCCAAGGGCGTGGCCATCAGCCACCGCAACCTGACCCACTTGGCTCAGTCAGCGCCCCCAGGCCTGCCCGGTGCCCAGGTGTGGACCCAATGCCACTCCTATGCCTTCGACTTCTCGGTGTGGGAGATCTGGGCTGCGCTGCTCGGCGGAGGGCGCCTGGTGGTGGTACCCGAGGATTTGACGGCCTCGCCAGAGGACTTCCACGCCTTGTTGGTCGGCGAACAGGTCAACGTGCTCACCCAGACCCCGTCCGCGGTGGCCGCACTCTCGCCGCAGGGGTTGGATTCGGTGGCGTTGCTGCTCGGCGGTGAGGCCGTCGCCGCCGAGGTGGTGGATCGGTGGGCACCCGGACGGGTGGTGATCAACGCCTACGGCCCGACCGAGGCGACGGTGTACGCGTCGATGAGCGCGCCTTTACCGGCGGGGTCGGGTGCGGCGCCGATCGGGGCGCCGGTGCCGACCGCGGCCTTGTTCGTCCTCGACGAGTGGCTGCGCCCCCTGCCGGCCGGGGTGGTCGGCGAGTTGTATGTGGCCGGCCGCGGCGTGGGGGTCGGGTATGTGCGACGGCCGGGGTTGACCGCGGCACGGTTCGTCCCCTGTCCCTTCGGCGGACCCGGGACGCGGATGTATCGCACCGGCGATCTGGTGCGGTGGGGTCCCGATGGACAGCTGCGCTACCTCGGACGCGCCGACGATCAGGTCAAAATCCGCGGGTACCGCATCGAACTCGGTGAGATCCAGGCCGCACTGGCCGGGCTGGACGGTGTGGACCAGGCGGTGGTGATCGCCCGCGAGGACCGTCCCGGCGACAAACGCCTGGTCGGCTACATCACCGGAACGGCACGCCCGGCCGAGGCGCGCGCCCTGCTGGCTGAGCGGCTCCCCGCCTATATGGTTCCCGCCGCGGTGGTGGCTGTCGGCGCGTTGCCGTTGACGGTCAACAACAAGCTCGACACTCGCGCCCTGCCGGCACCGGAGTACCGCGATGGCGATCGCTACCGCGCACCGACCAACGCGGTCGAGGAGGTTCTGGCCGGCATCTACGCCCAGGTGCTGGGGCTGGAGCGGGTCGGGGTCGACGACTCGTTCTTCGACCTGGGCGGGGACAGCATCTTGTCGATGCAGGTGGTGGCCCAGGCCCGGGCGGCAGGCCTGACGTGTCGGCCGCGCGACATCTTCGTCGAGCAGACGGTGGCCCGCCTGGCCCGAGTGGCCGTGGCGGCCGGCGGTGCAGCCGTCCCGGTCGATGAGGGTGTCGGGCCGGTGCCGGCAACCCCGATCATGAGCTGGCTGCGCACCGTGGACGGCCCGACCGACCAGTTCAACCAAACGATGGTCGTGCAAGCACCGGCCGGGGTCTCCGGGGTCGACGTGGCGATCGTTCTTCAGGCGCTGCTGGACCGGCACGCCATGCTGCGGCTACGCGCCGACACCGATGACGCCGGAGGGTGGTCACTCCAGGTTCCCGAGCCGGGTTCGGTCGACTCCGGTGCTTACCTGCACACCGTCGACGTGCTCTCGGACGAGGCGCTGTCGGAGGCCCGGTCACGGTTGAACCCGGCCGCCGGGGTGATGGTGCGCGCGGTATGGGCGACCGCCACCGGCCAGCTGGCGCTGATCATTCACCACCTGGCCATCGACGCGGTGTCCTGGCGAATCCTGTTGGAGGACTTGAATATCGCGTGGGCCCAGCATCACAGCGGTCAACCGATTGCGCTGCCGGCGGCCGGGACCTCATTCGCCCGCTGGGCGGCACTCCTCAATGAGCACGCCCACACCCCCGCGGTCGTCGACCAGGCCGACACCTGGCGAAAGGTGCTGGCGACCCCGGCCGCGTTACCGCCGGTACAACCCGAACGTGATACCTATGCCAGCGCCGGGCACCTGACGGCAGCACTGGATGTCGAGACGACCCGCCTGCTGCTCGGTGAGGTGCCCGCGGCGTTTCACACCGGGATCACCGACATCCTGTTGATCGCATTCGGGATGGCGTGGGCCGAATACGTGGGCGCACTCAGCGGCGCGCCCGTCGGCATCGACGTTGAGGGCCATGGGCGCCACGACGACCTGTTCCCCGGCGTGGACTTGTCGCGCACCGTGGGCTGGTTCACCACCAAATACCCGGTTTCGCTGGCGGTCGGTGGACTGCGCTGGACCCAGGTCGTGGCCGGCGAAGCGGCGTTGGGTGCGGTGATCAAAGGCGGCAAAGAACAACTCCGCGCCCTGCCCGACGGCCTGACCTACGGGCTGCTGCGCTACCTCAACACCGACGTCGACCTGGCCGGTCCGGACCCGACGATCGGATTCAACTATCTGGGCCGGATGGGCGCGGCCGCCGCCGACCTCCCTGACGAGCTGTGGCGGGTCAGCCAGGACGGCCTGTCGGTCGCCGCCGCGACCGCCGTGCCGATGCCACTGGGACACACCGTGGAACTCAACGCCGTCGCCCTGGAAAACGAGACGGACACCGATGCCGGCCCGCACCTGCACGCCACCTGGACGTGGGCCTCGTCAGCACTGGACCACCACCAGATCAGCCGACTCAGCCAGCTGTGGTTCGAGGCCCTGGCCGGAATCTGCGCGCATGTCCGTCGCGGGGGCGGCGGGCTGACCCCCTCCGATATCGTCCCCGCCCGGCTCAGCCAACCTCAGATCGACGCGCTGCAACAGCAGTACCGGATCGCCGATATCTTGCCGCTAACCCCCCTGCAGGCCGGACTGCACTTTCACGCCGGCACCACCGGCAGCAACGACGACCTGTACGCGATGCAGCTGGACATCACCGTCACCGGCCCGCTCGATCCGCATCGCCTGCACGATGCCGTACGCACGGTGATCAACCGCCATCCCAACCTGGCCGCCCGGTTCTGCGGAGAATTCGACCAGCCGGTCCAGATCATCCCGGCCGAACCCACGGCGGCGTGGCAGTACTTCGAACTGGACTCCGAGGAACAGGTCCAGCAGGTGTGCGCCGCCGAGCGCGCCGCGGTCTGCGACCTCACCGAGCCGCCGGCCTTTCGGGTGGCGTTGATCCGCACCGCCGACGGGCGGCACCGGGTCGTGCTGACCAACCACCACATCGTGCTCGATGGCTGGTCGCTGCCGATCCTGCTGGGGGAAATCTTCGCCGGCTACTACGGACAGCGGCTACCCGCGGCCACGCCGTATCGCCGGTTCGTCGGTTGGCTGGCCGATCGAGACCTCGAGGCCGCCCACGCCGCCTGGCGCGATGTGCTGGCCGGCTTCGACGCCCCCACCCTGGTGGCCCCGCCGAATCGGTCAGGGCTCGGGCGGCGCGGCGTGACCTCGTCTCGGGTGCCCGAACAGACCACCCGGGCGCTGGTCGAGTTGGCGCGCTCGTGCCACACCACCGTCAACACCGTGTTGCAGGCCGCGTGGGCGCAGCTGCTGATGGGGCTGACAGGTCAGCATGACGTCGCCTTCGGCACCGCGGTCTCGGGCCGGCCGACTGAGCTGCCCGGCGCGGAAACGATGGTCGGTCTGTTGATCAACACGGTGCCGGTGCGCGCGAGGATCAACCCGGCCACCACCACCGCCGGGCTGCTCGACGAACTACGCAACGACCACAACCACACACTGGAACACCAACACCTGGCGCTCACCGAGATCCACCGCGCCACCGGCCACGACCAACTCTTCGACACCCTGTTCGTCTACGAGAACTACCCCATCGACACCGCGGCGTCGTTGGACGTCCGCGAGCTGGCCATCACCGACATCGCCACCCGTGAATCCACCCACTACCCGCTGACACTGCAGGCGATGCCGGGCGACGAGTTGGGCCTTCGCCTCGAATTCGACACCGACGTCTTCGACCTGGCCGGCATCGAGGCGCTGGCCGCGCGGTTGCAGCGCGTCCTGGCGAGCATGTCCGCCGATCCAACGGCGCGGCTTGCGTCGATGGATGTGCTCGATGCCGACGAACACGCCCGCCTCGATGAGTTCGGCAATCGCGCGGTGTTGGCCCAGCCCGCGACGCCGGTGTCGATTCCAGGGTTGTTCGCCGCACAGGTGGCGCGCACACCCGGGGCGGCGGCGGTGACCTTCGACGGCCGCTCAATGACGTACCGCGAGGTTGATCGGGCCTCGAATCGCCTGGCGCACCTGCTGATCGGACATGGCGTGGGCCGCGGCCAGTGTGCGGCGCTGCTGTTCGATCGGTGCGCCGACGCGATTGTCGCGATCCTGGCAACGCTCAAGGCCGGGGCCGCGTACTTGCCGATCGACCCGGCGCACCCGCCGGCCCGGATCGACTTCATGATGGCCGACGCCGCGCCGATCGCCGCGATTGCCGCCACCGGGCTGGCCGACCGGCTGCGCGGGTACGGCGTGCCGGTCATCGCCACCAACGACCCCGCTGTGAAGGCCTACCCGAGCACAGGCCTCCCGGCGCCGGACCCCGACGACGTCGCCCACATCATCTACACCTCGGGCACCACGGGAGTCCCCAAGGGCGTCGCCGTCACCCACCACAACGTCACCCGGCTGTTCGACTCACTCGACGCCGGCCTGACGCCGGCGCCGGAACAGGTGTGGACTCAGTGCCACTCCTATGCCTTCGACTACTCGGTCTGGGAGATCTGGGGCGCGTTGCTGCACGGCGGGCGCCTGGTCGTGGTGCCCGAGTCGGTGGCGGCATCACCGGATGACCTGCACGCCTTACTCGTCGCCGAGAAGGTCAGCGTCTTGAGTCAAACCCCGTCGGCGGTGGCCACGCTCTCACCCGAGGGTCTGGGATCGGCGGCGTTGATGATCGCCGCCGAGGCCTGCCCGGGCGAGGTGGTGGATCGCTGGGCGCCCGGGCGGGTGATGATCAACGGCTACGGCCCGACCGAGACCACGGTTTTTGCCACAATCAGCGCCCCGCTGGTGGCGGGGTCGGCGGTGGTGCCGATCGGTGCACCGGTGCCGGGGGCGGCGCTGTTCGTCCTGGACGGCTGGTTGCGCGCGGTGCCGGTCGGCGCGGTCGGGGAGTTGTATGTGGCCGGTCGCGGCGTCGGGTGCGGGTATCTGCGGCGGGCCGGGTTGACCGCGTCGCGGTTCGTGGCGTGTCCGTTCGGAGAGCCCGGAACACGCATGTATCGCACCGGGGACCTGGTGCGCTGGGGCGCCGATGGGCAGCTGCAGTATCTCGGGCGCGCCGATGAGCAGGTCAAGATCCGCGGATATCGCATCGAACTCGGTGAGATCCGGACGGCGCTGTCCGGACTGGACGGGGTGGAGCAGGCGGTGGTGATCGCCCGCGAAGACCGCCCCGCTGACAGGCGCTTGGTGGGCTACGTCACCGAGACGGTCACCGGGGCAGTGGACCCGGCAGCCGTCCGTTCGCAGCTCGCCGAGCGGTTACCGGGCTACCTGGTCCCCGCCGCGGTGATGGTGCTGCAGGAGCTGCCCCTGACGGTCAACGGCAAGCTCGACAGGCGCGCCCTGCCGGCACCCGAATACCATGCGGGTCTCTACCGCGCCCCCGCCGACGTGGTCGAGGAGGTCCTGGCCGGCGTCTACGCCCAGATCCTGGGGCTCGAGCGGGTCGGGGTCGACGAGTCGTTCTTCGACCTGGGCGGGGATTCGCTGTCGGCGATGCGCCTGGTCGCCGCGGTCAACAAAACCCTGGATACCAACCTTGCGGTGCGCACGATATTCGACGCGCCGTCGGTCAGAAGTCTGAGTCGGCTGTTGGGCAGGGATGGCAGGCTGCTGGAAGTGGCTCCCGCCGTGAGCCCGGCAACGGACCTGTGCTTCACGTCGGTGCATGGCGGCGAGACGGCCGAGGTGCACGCCCGCGACCTCACGCTGGACAAGTTCATCGACGCCCCGACGCTCTCGGCGGCGCCGGGCCTGCCCCGGGCCACCGGCCAGCCGCGGACGGTCCTGCTGACCGGGGCGACCGGCTTCCTCGGCCGTTACCTGGCCCTGCACTGGCTCGAATGCCTGGCACACGTCGACGGCACCCTGATCTGCCTGGTGCGCGCGCACTCCGACGAGGACGCGCGGCGCCGTCTGCACCAGACCTTCGACAGCGGCGACCCGGAGTTGTTGCGGCACTTCGAGGAACTGGCCGCCGATCATCTCGAGGTCGTCGCCGGCGACAAGGGCGAAGCCAACCTGGGCCTGGACCAGCAGACCTGGCAGCGGCTGGCCGAGACCGTCGATCTGATCGTCGATGCCGCCGCCCTGGTCAACGCCGTCCTGTCCTACCGTGAGTTGTTCGGGCCCAATGTGATGGGCACCGCCGAGCTGATCCGGTTCGCGCTCACCACCAAGATCAAGCCCTACTCCTACGTGTCGACTTCAGACGTCGGCCGCCAGGTCGAGCGGTCGCTGTTCACCGAGGATGCCGACATCCGGGTCATCAGCCCCACCCGCACCATCGACGGAAGTCTGGCCAACGGCTACGGCAACAGCAAGTGGGCCGGCGAGGTGCTGCTGCGCGAGGCCCACGACCTGTGCGGGCTGCCGGTGGCGGTGTTCCGCTCCGGCATGATCCTGGCCGACACCACCTATGCGGGCCAGCTCAACGTGCCGGACACCGTCACCCGCATGGTGCTGAGCGTCCTGGCCACCGGCGTCGCGCCCTCCTCGTTCTTCCAGCTCGACGCCGAGGGCAACCGGCAGCGCGCGCACTTCGACGGGCTGCCGGTGGGTTTCGTCGCCGAGGCGATCGCCACGCTGGGCGCCCGGGTGGCCGACGGGTTTCAGACCTACCACGTGATGAACCCGCACGACGACGGCATCGGGCCCGATGAGTTCGTCGACTGGCTGATCGAGGCGGGCTACCCCATCGAGCGCATCGGCGACTTCGCGGAGTGGTTGCAGCGGTTCGAGGCCGGCCTGCGTGCCCTGCCGGATCGACAGCGCCGGCACTCGGTGCTGCAGATGTTGCTGTTGCGCAACGCTATTCAGCTGCAACCCCCCGAGCCCAGCCGCGGGTCCTACGCGCCGACCGACCGATTCCGCGCCGCGGTGCAAGAAGCGAAAATCGGCCCCGACAAGGACATCCCGGACATCCCGCACGTCTCGGCGCCGATCATCATCAAGTACGCCACCGACCTGCACCTGCTCGGCCTGCTGGGTGCGGAAGGGGCCGGGGCCGACGACTCGCGCGGAGATGGGGGTCGGCGTAAGCCGTTGGTGGCCGGTCCACGGCCGGCAGTGGTCCCGCTGTCGTTCGCCCAAAGCCGGTTGTGGTTCCTCAACCGGTTCGAGGGTGGGGTTGCGACGTACAACATGCCGATCGCTTTTCGGATGAGCGGGCTCCTGGATGTTGCGGCGCTGCAATCGGCGCTCGACGATGTCGTCGCCCGCCACGAATCGCTGCGGACCATATTCCCCGACATCGACGGCGTGCCGTTCCAGCAGGTGATGCCGGCCAAGCCGGGCATGTGGCAGGGCGGGGACCCGGCGGTGACGTCTTTGCCGGAGCAGGATGTCGCCGGCAGGGTGATTGCGCTGGCTGGGTACCGGTTCGATTTGTCGGCAGAGATCCCGATCCGTGCGCAGATCTATTCGGTCGGTCCCGAGCAGCACGTGGTGGCAATTGTGTTGCACCACATAGCTTTTGATGGATGGTCGTTGGCCCCCATGGTCAGGGACATCGCCGAGGCGTACCGGGCACGGGCGCGGGGGGAGGCGCCGCGGTGGGTGCCGTTACCGGTGCAGTATGCGGATTACACGCTTTGGCAATTGGATCTGTTGGGCGCGGAGTCTGATCCGGACAGCATCATCGCGGGCCAGTTGCGGTACTGGCGGCAGGAATTGGCCGATCTGCCGGTAGTGGTGTCGCTGCCGACGGATCGGCCCCGCTCGCCGGAGCCCAGTTTCCGCAGCGATGCGATCGACGTGCCCGTCGACCCGCAAATGTGGGCAGGCGTCAAACGCGTTGCAGCAGAGCATAATACGACCGCATCGATGGTACTGCAGGCGGTGGTCGCGGTGTTGTTGCACCGAGTCGGCGTCGGCGAGGACGTGGTGATGGGCACGCCGATCGCCGGACGGTTGGATCAGGCGCTCGACGATCTGGTCGGGTTCTTCGTCAACACCTGGGTGCTGCGGGTGGGGATCACTTCTGCGCACCGGTTCAGCGATGTGCTCGGGCAGGTGCGCGATAAGGCGCTTGATGCCTACAGCAATCAGGATGTTCCGTTCGAGCGGCTGGTCGAGCAGCTCAACCCAGTGCGCTCCACGGCACACCATCCGCTGTTTCAGGTGTTCATGGCCTTCCAGAACAATGTGCGCCCCGAGGTGTTGTCGTTCGACGAGCTCAGCGTCGAGCCGCTGACGGCGGCGACCGGCACCGCCAAGTTCGACCTGGAATTCGAGTTCAGCGAAGTGCCGACCGACGATCCGGCCGGGCCGATGGCCTCCGGGGTGGTGACTTACGCCACCGATCTCTTCGACCGGGCCACCGTCGAGCGGTTGGTCACCTGGTTTGGACGGCTGATCGAGGCGGTGGTGGCGAACGCGTCGGTGGTGGTGGGAGACGTCCCGCTGCTCGATCGCGGTGAGCGGGACTTGGTGCTGTCGCAGTGGTCTGGCACTGGCGTGGAAGTGCCCGTGGCGGTGGCGCCACAGTTGTTGGCTGCGGCGACGGCGGCCCGCCCCGACTCGGTGGCGGTGGTGGACGGCACCCGGGAGGTGTCGTACCGCGAGCTCGATGAGTGGTCGACGCGGTTGGCGCGGGTACTGATCGACGCGGGGGTGGGTCCTGAGCATGCCGTGGGCGTCGCAATGGATCGGTGTCTGGAGTTGGTGGTGGCCTGGTGGGCGGTGGTCAAGGCCGGCGGGACCTATGTGCCGGTGGATCCGGCCTATCCGGTCGAACGGATCGCCACGATGCTGGACACGGTCGATGCGGGGTTGGTGTTGACGTGTGGTGCCGACACCGTGGCCGGGGCCGGGCCGCGCCCGGTGCTGCGCATCGACGGTATGGACCTGTGCGGGCGCTCCGCGGATGCAATAACCGACGCCGACCGGCTGGCGCCGTTGGGGGTGGACAACACCGCCTACGTGATGTTCACGTCGGGGTCCACCGGTTCACCCAAAGGGGTCGCGGTCAGCCACGCCGGTCTGCGCGCGGCGGCGCTGGGCGAGGGGGTCGGGCTGGGTGCGGATTCGCGGCTGTTGATGGTGGCGTCGCCGACCTTCGATGTGTCGGTCGGCGAGTTGTTGTCGGCGGTCAGGTCGGGGGCGGCGCTGGTGGTGGCGGGCAGGCAAGCGTACGCCGGGGAGGCGTTGACGACGTTGCTGCGGCGCCAGCACGTGAATGCGGCGGTATTCACCCCGACGGTGCTGTCGTCGCTGGATCCGGCCCGGCTGAACGGGGTGGACACGCTGATCACCATCGGGGAGGCCCTCCCGGCAGAGTTGGCGGCAACCTGGGCGTCGGGCCGGCAGATGTTCAACACCTACGGCCCCACCGAGACCACCATCTGGGTCACCTGCACTGCGCCGCTGTCGGCGGGGCAGCCGGTGGGCATCGGCGCCCCGCTGCCCGGAGCGTGCGCGCTGGTTCTCGATGCCCGGCTGAACCCGGTGCCCAGGGGAGTGGTCGGCGAGTTGTATGTGAGCGGGCCGGTCCTGGCTCACGGCTATGTGGGCCGGGTGGACCTGACCGCCGAACGGTTCGTCGCAAATCCCTATGGGGCGGCCGGCGCGCGGATGTACCGCACCGGTGACCTGGTGCGCTGGGCCCCGGATGGAACACTGGAATACCTGGGCCGCGCCGACACCCAGATCAAATTGCGCGGACAGCGCATCGAACTGGGCGAAATCGAAAACACCCTGCTGTCGTGCCCGCAGGTCACCCAGGCAGCCGCAACCGTGCACCACGCCAAGACCGGCGCCCAACTCGTCGCCTACGTCACCCTCGAGCACACCGCCAGCGCCGACCACGACGCCGAAAGCGTCGAAGAATGGCAACACGTCTGGAACGAGCTGTACGCCGCCCCAGTCGCGGAATCGGCGTTCGGCATGGACTTTCGGAGCTGGAACAGCAGCTACACCGGTGATCCGATCCCCCTCGAGGAGATGGTGGAGTGGCGCTCGGCAACGGTGGATCGGATCATCGCCCTGCAACCGCGAAGAGTGTTGGAGATCGGCGCGGGCTCGGGGTTGGTGCTGTCGCAGATCGCCCCGCAGTGTGAGCGTTACGTCGCCACCGACATGTCGGCGGCGGCCATCGACCACCTGGCCCGCTCGCTGGAGCGGTTGCAGACCCCGTGGCGTGACCGGGTCCAGCTGCTGACCCGACCGGCCCATGTGGTCGAGGGGCTGCCGCCCGGCTACTTCGACACCATCATTCTCAACTCGGTCATCCAGTACTTCCCCAATCGGCAATACCTGGCCGACCTCATCGACTACGCCGTGGAACTGCTGGCCCCCGGCGGGGCACTGTTCATCGGCGACGTCCGCAACCACACTCTGCAAGGCGCCTTCCAAACCGCGGTCGCGCTGGCCCGCACCGACACCACGGACACCGCCGAGATCCGCCAACGGGTTCAGAGGGCCATGCTCAGCGAATCCGAATTGCTCTTAGCCCCGGAGTTTTTCACCACGTGGGCCGCCGACCACCCGTCAGTGGCCGGGCTCGACATCCAAGTCAAACGCGGATCTGCCGACAACGAACTCAACCGGTACCGCTACGACGTGGTCGTCCATAAAGCCCCGACGTGGGTACGCTCGCTCGCGAAAGTGCCCACCTGGACGTGGGCCCAGTGCGCAGGACTGGACGGGTTGCGCAGCCAGTTGATGACGCACCGTCCCGCCACGGTCCGCATCGCCGAGATTCCCCACACCGGAGTGATCACCGACGTCCGCGTCGAAGAGGCACTCGCGGCCGGGTTACCGCTGGCCGACGCGCTCGCCCAAGCCACTGCGACCCCCGATACCGCCACTGCGGAACAATTGCACCGCGCCGGCGAAGCCGCCGGATATCACGTCGCGGTGACCTGGGGCACCAACCCCGGCACCCTCGACGCCGTCTTCATCGGCCCCGAACCGCACCGCGAGCACACCCCACCGCTGACCGACCTCTACCTGCCCGACACGTGGGCCCGCCGAAGCACCCCACACGCCAATGAACCCCGCACCAACGCCAAGCTCAGCGCGGTGCGCCAGCGGTTGAGCGCGCAGTTACCGGAATACATGGTGCCGTCCCAGCTAGTCGTTCTTGAGCAGTTCCCGTTGACCTCCTCGGGCAAGATCGACCGAAAGGCGCTGCCGGCGCCGGTGTTTGCCGCCACACCCTTCCAGGCGCCGCAGACCCCCACCGAGAAGATCGTGGCGGGCGTCTACGCCCAGGTCCTGGGCCTCGAGCGGGTCGGGGTCGACGAGTCGTTCTTCGACCTGGGCGGGGATTCGCTGTCGGCGATGCGCCTGATCGACTCGATCAACAAAGCCCTTGATTCCCATCTTGCGGTGCGCACAGTGTTCGACGCCCCGTCCGTCAGAAGCCTCAGCGAGCAATTGGACCGACATGAGAGCCCGGCCGTCGATGTGCTCTTTGCGTCGGTGCACGGCGGCGACACCACCGAGGTGCACGCCGGCGATCTGACGCTGGACAAGTTCATCGACGCCCCGACGCTCTCGGTCGCCCCGACGCTTCCCAGGGCCGGCTCCCAGGCGCGGACGGTCCTGCTGACCGGGGCGACGGGTTTCCTCGGCCGTTACCTGGCCCTGCACTGGCTCGAACGCCTGGCACACGTCGACGGCACGCTGATCTGCCTGGTGCGCGCGCACTCCGACGAGGACGCGCGGCGCCGTCTGCACCAGACCTTCGACAGCGGCGACCCGGGGCTGTTGCTGCACTTCGAGGAACTCACCGATCATCTCGAGGTCGTCGCCGGCGACAAGGGCGAAGCCAACCTGGGCCTGGACCAGCAGACCTGGCAGCGGCTGGCCGAGACCGTCGATCTGATCGTCGATGCCGCCGCCCTGGTCAATACCGTCTTGCCCTACCGTGAGTTGTTCGGGCCCAACGTGATGGGCACCGCCGAGCTGATCCGGATCGCGCTCACCACCAAGATCAAGCCCTACACCTACGTGTCGACGAGCGCCGTGGGTCACCAGGTCGAGCGGTCGCTGTTCACCGAGGACGCCGACATCCGGGTCATCAGCCCCACCCGCACCATCGACAACAGCTACGGCAATGGATACCCCAACAGCAAGTGGGCCGGCGAGGTGCTGCTGCGCGAGGCCCACGACCTGTGCGGTATGCCGGTCTCGGTATTTCGTAGCGACGTGATCCTGGCCGACACCACCTACGCGGGCCAGCTCAACGTGCCGGACGTGTTCACGAGGACGGCGCTGAGCCTGCTGGCCACCGGCGTCGCGCCCGCCTCGTTCTTCCAGCTCGACGCCGAGGGCAATCGGCAGCGCGCGCACTTCGACGGGCTGCCGGTGGGTTTCGTCGCCGAGGCGATCGCCACGCTGGGCGCCCGGGTGGTCGACGGGTTCGAGACCTACCACGTGATGAACCCGCACGACGACGGCATCGGGCTCGATGAGTTCGTCGACTGGCTGATCGAGGCCGGTTACCCGATCCAGCGCATCGATGACTTCGGGGAGTGGTTGCAGCGGTTCGAGGCCGCCCTGCGTGCCCTGCCGGATCGACAGCGCCGGTACTCGGTCCTGGAGGTGTTGCAGTTCCTGTTGCACACTGCCGAGCAGTTGCAGCCCCCCGAGCCGACCCGCGCGTGCTACGCGCCGACCGACCGATTCCGTGCCGCGGTGCAAGAAGCGAAAATCGGCCCCGCCCAAGACATTCCGCACGTCTCGGCGCCGATCATCATCAAATACGCCACCGACCTGCAACTGCTCGGAATGCTCTAGCCCGTTTGCGGGACTCCGTTTGGGTCCGAAGGCTTCCGCGCCGACACGATCACATAGTCCGCGAAGCCGGTCGATCGTTCCCACAGCGATACGCCGCGGCACTGGGCGCGATCGTCATCCGTCACTTCCACGACCACTTCATCCATCTTTTTCTTTTCCTGAACGCGCTGCCACATGTATTTGGCCATCCCCGGGTACACGTCTTCCCGGATCGATTCCACGATGACATCGCCAAATCCCGCGGCAGCCAGGCGCCGGGGGTATTCCTCCCGGTCATAGTAATTGGCTTTGGGAATGTGACCGTACTTTCGGCCAAAGACGGCCGTCAGGCCGGATTTCTTGCCTGGATTCGGGAGCATGTCGGCGAGCGCAAGGGTTCCTCCCGGTTTGAGGACCCGAAATGCTTCGCGCATGAATTGATCTCGCGTGTCGAAGTGGAATGCGCATTCCAGGGCCAAGACTTTTTCGAACGATACGTCGGGAAACTCCATTGCGGTCGCGGAACCGAGTCGAATGTCGATTTGTTTCTCCAGCCCGCGCCTGGCGACGCGTTCTCGGCCCTTGTCGACGTGGACCGGTGTGATGTCGATGCCCGTGATGTGAGACACCTTGAAACGATCCAGAAGAACAAGATCCTGCTCCGCGAAACCGACGCCGACGTCGAGGACGCTATCGCTCGGCTCCAGCCCGGCCCGCGTTCCCAGGAGTTCGACCATCGCGGCACAAGCGTCGGGATAGGTGCGAGCGACTTTCCAGTAACCGAGGTTCAGCCACAGCGGCTTGGAGCTATCGGCGTACCCTTCATTCATAAAGTCGATGAGGTCGTCACCGATCATCGTGTAGTAAGCCGCGGCGTCTTTCTGTCGCATCAGGCCGATCGCCTGGATGACCCTCCGGAACGCCAAGGGGATCGAAAAGGCGATTCGGCGCATTTTCTTCCTTCGGGAAAACGGGTGGTTCATGGTAGCGCGTTTCCGTTGCCGTCGTCGTGGGGCAGCTACGCGGTTTTCACGCCGCACCCCGACCCGGTCGGCACTTCTGCGGCGAACGGGTTGGGCGCAAACGCGGTCGATCGGTGCGGCGATGGTCCATGATGGTCTACGTGGACAGCAGCGCCCACAGCATTGAGAGCATGCCCCGCGGCGGGCCGGGCGCCTCCTGGTTGGACCGTCGGTTGCAGACCGGCCGACTGGAATACCTTGACCGCGAGGACGTCGACGATCTCAAGCAAAAGGTCGTCCGCGCACTCGACCGCGCCGGACGGCGCCGGTTCTTGGGTGCCCACGAGAAGTTGGCCAAGATCGTGCTTGCCGAGGTGTCCGATGTCCCCTCTCCGAAGATCCTCGAGCTCGGGGCCGGCCTCGGCGGTCTGTCGAGCAAGCTGCTGGAGATGCACCCGACGGCATACGTGACGGTCACCGACATCGACCCCACGTTTGTGGCCGCCGTCGCCGCCGGCGACCTCGGCAGCCACCCACGGGCCACGGTGCGGGAGATGGATGCCACCGCCATCGACGCCCCGGACGGGCATTTCGACCTCGCGGTGTTTGCGATGTCGTTACATCATCTGCCGCCCGCCCTGGCGGCCCGAGTATTCGCCGAAGGGACCCGGGCCGCGAAAAAGTTGGTGATCATCGACCTCCGCAGGCCGCCGGCACCGATCCACTCGGTGGTGTTGGCGGCGACGTGGCCCTTCACGGGTCTGAGCCCGCTGGCACACGATGGTTTCATCAGCCAGCTACGCGCCTACAGCCCGTCGGCGCTGAGCGCGCTCGCCCATTTCGCCGACCCGGCGATTACCGTCGAATTCCCCGACCAACGGTTGGGCCCGACGGTGGCGGTTGCCAGCCGCGGTTCCAGCCCGGCCTAGCTTTCCAGCTCCCGCTTCAGGTTGGCCAGCACCTCGCCCTGAATCCTCTTCAGCCCCAACGGCGCAAAGGTCTTCTCGAAGAAACCCTTGACCCCGCCCGCACCGGTCCAGGTGGTCTTGACGGTGACGCTGGAGCCGGGCCCGGCGGGGGCCACCGTCCAGTTGATGACCATCGACGAGTTCGCGTCCTTCTCGATGACGGAGTGGCCGGCGACGTCGACGTCGACCTGCACGTCGCGGACGCGGGATTTGGTGGCCTGCAACCTCCATTTGGCGACGGTGCCCGCCCCCTGGCCGCCCTGCAGCACCTGGTAGTCGGAGTACTGGGGGGACAGAATCTTGGGGCGCACCTTCTGATAGTCCGCGACGGCGGCGAGGGTGGCGCCCGGCTCGGTATTGACCAAAATCGTGCTGGCAGCACTCACCTGTCCCAAGACAACTCCTGAAGCTATGCCGCCCGCGCGCGGGTGCACGGGCTGTGGTCGAAGACTAGGGTATATGTGGTGCCTGTCCCTGGATCTGCACTCTCGGCGCACACGTCGGGCGTGGACCGGTTGATGGCGAGCTATCGATCCATCCCCGCCACGTCCGCCGTTCGGCTCGCCAAGCCCACCTCAAACCTGTTTCGCGCGCGCACCAAACGCGACGCGCCGGGCCTGGACACGTCCGGGCTGACCGGAGTGCTGAGCGTCGATCCCGAATCCCGGACCGCCGACGTGGCCGGCATGTGCACCTACGAGGATCTGGTCGCCGCGACGTTGCCCTACGGCCTTTCCCCGCTCGTCGTCCCGCAACTGAAGACCATCACGCTCGGCGGTGCCGTCAGCGGCCTGGGTATCGAGTCGGCGTCGTTCCGCAACGGCCTGCCCCACGAATCGGTGCTCGAGATGGACATCCTCACCGGCGCCGGTGATTTGCTCACCGCGTCCCGCACCCAGCACCCCGACCTGTTCCGAGCCTTCCCGAATTCCTATGGCACGCTTGGATATTCAACCCGGCTGCGCATCGAGCTGGAGCCCGTGGCACCGTTCGTGGCGTTGCGGCACGTCCGGTTCCGCTCGTTACCCGCCCTGATCGCGGCGATGGAGCGCATCGTCGACACCGGCGGGCAGGGCGGCACCCCGGTGGACTATCTCGACGGGGTGGTGTTCAGCGCGGACGAAAGCTACCTGTGTGTGGGCCGGCGAACCACCACCCCGGGACCGGTCAGCGACTACACCGGCAAAGACATCTACTACCAGTCGATCCGGCACGACTCCGCGGGAGTGGAAGCCACCAAGGACGACCGGCTGACGATGCACGACTACTTCTGGCGCTGGGACACCGACTGGTTCTGGTGCTCGCGCGCCTTCGGCGCGCAGAACCCCCGGGTGCGGCGCTGGTGGCCGCGGCGCTACCGGCGCAGCAGCGTGTACTCGAAGCTCCTCGCCATGGACCAGCGCTTCGGCGTCGCGGACCGCATCGAGAAGCGCAGTATTCGTTCGCCTGGCCGCCCGCTGCGCGAGCGGGTGGTCCAGGACGTCGAGGTGCCGGTCGAACGGACCTGCGAGTTCCTGGACTGGTTTCTGGACAACGTGCCCATCACCCCGATCTGGCTGTGCCCCCTGCGGCTGCGCGATCGCGACGGCTGGCCGCTGTATCCGATGCGGCCGGACCACACCTACGTCAATGTCGGCTTCTGGTCGTCGGTGCCGGCGGGCGCCATCGAAGGTGGCACCAATCGGACCATCGAAGCGAAGGTGAGCGAGCTCGACGGGCACAAGTCGCTGTATTCCGACAGCTACTACACCCGCGAGGAATTCGACGCGTTGTACGGCGGCGAGGCCTACAACACGGTCAAGAAAACCTACGACCCCGATTCCCGTCTCCTCGACCTCTATGCAAAGGCGGTACAACGGCGATGACCACGACCAAAGAACCCCACCGCGCCGCGACCGGCAAACTGAGCATGGCCGAGATCCTGGAGATCTTCGCCGCGACCGGCCGCCACCCGCTGAAGTTCACCGCCTACGACGGCAGCACCGCCGGCAGCACGGATGCCGAACTGGGCCTGGACCTTCGGAGCCCGCGGGGCGCCACCTACCTGGCCACCGCTCCCGGCGAACTCGGTCTCGCCCGTGCCTACGTGGCGGGCGACCTGGACGTGTACGGCGTCCACCCCGGTGACCCGTATCGGCTGCTCAAAACGCTGACCGACCGGGTCCAGTTCAAGCGCCCGCCGGCGCGGGTGCTCGCCAACGTCGTGCGCTCGATGGGCCTGGAGCGGCTGGTGCCGGTCCCCCCGCCACCGCAGGAGACCCCGCCCCGGTGGCGACGCATCGCCGACGGGCTCATGCACACCAAGACGCGCGACGCCGAGGCGATCCACCACCACTACGACGTGTCCAACACCTTCTACGAATGGGTCCTCGGCCCGTCGATGACGTACACGTGCGCGGTTTATCCGGACGCCGACGCGACGCTGGAAGAGGCCCAGGAGAACAAGTACCGCCTGGTCTTCGAGAAACTGGGGCTGCGGCCGGGCGACCGGCTGCTCGACGTCGGTTGCGGCTGGGGCGGCATGGTGCGCTTCGCCGCGCGCCGCGGCGTCCGGGCGATCGGTGCCACCCTCTCGGGTGAGCAGGCGAAGTGGGCGCAGCGCGCGATCGAGCGCGACGGGCTCACGGACCTTGCCGAGGTCAGGCATTCGGACTACCGCGACATCGGCGAGTGCGGGTTCGACGCCGTGTCCTCGATCGGGTTGACCGAGCACATCGGCGTCAAGAACTACCCGGCCTACTTCGGGTTCCTGAAGTCCAGGCTGCGCACCGGCGGCCTCCTGCTCAACCACTGCATCACCCGCCACGACAACAAGTCGACCTCCTTCGCGGGCGGCTTCACCGACCGGTATGTCTTCCCGGACGGGGAGCTGACCGGCTCGGGCCGCATCATCACCGAGGTCCAGGACGTCGGGTTCGAGGTGCTGCACGAGGAGAACTTCCGGCATCACTACGCGATGACGCTGCGGGACTGGTGCCGCAACCTGGTCGAGCACTGGAACGAGGCGGTCGACGAGGTCGGGTTGGCGACCGCCAAGGTGTGGGGCCTGTACATGGCGGCCTCCCGGGTGGCCTTCGAGCAGAACAACCTGCAGCTGCACCATGTGCTGGCCGCCAACGCCGACGAGCGGGGCTGCGATCGCCTGCCGCTGCGGCCGTGGTGGACGCCCTAACCGTTATCGATCCGGCGCGCGCCCAGCTCGTTCTGTAGCAGCTCGAGCGCGACCTCCTCGGGGTCGCGGCGCGGCCCCGAGGATTCCGCGCGGCCGGCCTCGGCGAGCATGTGTTCCTCTTCGTCGCGCTGGGCCACGTCGGGCGCCGGCTCCTCGACCCGCGGGGTCACCGGGGCCGGCTCGACGGGTGCGCCGGCGCCCACCTCGCAGCGCACCCGCCAGTTGACGCCCAGCGCGTCTTTGAGCGCTTCGGCGATGACGTCGGCGTTGCGCTGTTCGCAGAGCCGCTTGGCCAGCGGCGCCGACGAATGCGTCAGCACCAGCGTGTTGTCCTCGAGCGCACGGACGGTGGCGCCCGCCAGCATCACCTCGGTGGTCCGGCTGCGCTGGCGCACCTTGTCGCGCACCGTCGGCCACATGGATCGCACCGCGGCGGCGTTGAGCTCGCCGGGCGCGGCGGCGGGTTCGGGGGCAGGCTCCGGCTCCGGGGGCGGCGGCGCGGGTTCGGGGACCGCCTCCGGCTTGGGGACGGGCGGAGCGGACCGGGGCGGTGCGGCCTCCGCGGGCGCGACCGCCTCCCTGCGGGGCCGCGCGGGCGCGGCCACCGCCGGCCGCGGCGGGTGCGCGGCGGCCGTCTCGGCCGCGGGAATGGACATGTCCAGCCGGGTCTCGATCCGCTCGACGCGCTGCAGCAGCGCCGACTCGGTGTCGCTGGCCGAGGGCAGCAGCAGCCGCGCGCACACGACTTCGAGCAGCAGCCTGGGGGCCGTCGCGCCGCGCATCTCGCCCAGCCCCGCCTGCACGACTTCGGCGTAGCGGGTCAAAGTGGCCGGCCCCAGGCGGGCCGCCTGGTCACGCATGCGGTCGAGCACGTCCTCCGGGGCGTCCACGACGCCGCGGCTGACCGCGTCCGGAACCGCTTGCAGGACGATCAGGTCGCGGAACCGCTCCAGCAGGTCGGTGGCGAAGCGCCGCGGGTCGTGGCCCGCGTCGATCACCGACTCCACCGCGCCGAACAACGCCGCCGCGTCCGACGCGGCGAGGGCGTCCACCGCGTCGTCGATCAGCGCGACGTCGGTGGCGCCCAGCAGGCCCAGCGCCCGCGGGTAGGTGACGTGGGGCCCCCCGGGACCAGTCTCAGAGCCCGCCAACAGCTGATCGAGCACCGACAGCGTGTCGCGCGGGGAGCCACCGCCGGCCCGGATCACCAGCGGGAACACCGCGTCGTCGACGGCGACGCCCTCCTGCTCGCAGATCCGACCGATCAACGCCCGCATGGTCTTCGGCGGCAGCAGCCGGAACGGGTAGTGGTGGGTGCGCGACCGGATCGTCGGCAGCACCTTCTCCGGTTCGGTGGTGGCGAAGATGAAGATGAGATGCTCGGGTGGCTCCTCCACGATCTTGAGCAGCGCGTTGAACCCGGCGGTGGTGACCATGTGCGCCTCGTCGATGATGAACACCCGATAGCGCGACTGGGCGGGCGCGTAGAACGCGCGGTCCCGCAGCTCGCGGGTGTCGTCCACGCCGCCGTGGCTGGCGGCGTCCAACTCCACCACGTCGATGCTGCCGGGGGCGTTCGGGGCCAGCGCCGTGCAGGATTCGCAGACCCCGCACGGGGTGGCCGTCGGCCCCTGGGCGCAGTTCAGCGACCGGGCCAGGATGCGCGCCGACGACGTCTTTCCGCAGCCACGCGGGCCGGAGAACAGGTAGGCGTGGTTGATCCGGCCGGCTTCCAGGGCGATCGACAGCGGTTCGGTGACGTGCTCCTGCCCCACCACCTCGGCGAAGGTTGCCGGTCGGTACTTGCGGTAGAGGGCCACGGTCAGCAGGCTACCGGCGCGCGCTGACGTGAGCCCGTCGGGCGTCGGTGTGAATCGACGGGGTGCCGGCCCGCCCTCAGCTCACACTGGACGCCGCGGAGACGAGCAACGACTCCGAGGCGGCCAGCAGCGCGCACGTGGCCAGCCCGTCGACCGCGTCGCGCAGGTCGGGCAGCGACGGGAAGGTGGGCGCGATCCGGATGTTCTTGTCCTCCGGGTCTTTTCGGTACGGGAACGACGCACCCGCCTCGGTCACGGCGATGCCCGCGTCCTTGGCCAGCGCCACGGTCCGGCGCGCCGTCCCGGGCAACACGTCAAGGCTGATGAAGTAGCCGCCCTGAGGCTCGGTCCACGACGCGATCTTGGAGTCGCTGAGCCGCTTGTCCAGGATGTCCAGGGCCAGCTCGAATTTCGGCGCCAGGATCCGCTGGTGGCGCAGCATGTGCAGGCGCACCCCGTCGGCGTCCCGGAAGAAGCGCAGGTGCCGCAGCTGGTTGACCTTGTCCGGGCCGATCGACTTCTTCCCCGCGTACTGCAGGTACCACGCGATGTTGCCCAGCGATCCGCCCAGGAAGCTCACGCCCGCACCGGCGAAGGTGATCTTGGAGGTGGACGCGAACACGTAGGGCCGGTTGGGGTTGCCGGACTTGGCCGCCAGCCCCAGCACGTCGACCTGGCGGATGAACTCGTGCGTGAGGGTGTGCACCGCGTAGGCGTTGTCCCAGAACAGGCGAAAGTCGGGCGCCGCCGTCCGCATCTGGACCAGCCGGCGCACCGTTTCCCACGAGTAGGTGATCCCGGTGGGGTTGCCGAACACCGGGACCGTCCACATGCCCTTGATGGCGGGGTCGACGGCGACCAGTTCCTCGATCAGGTCGACGTCGGGGCCGTCGGGCAGCATCGGGACGGGAATCATCTCGATGCCCATCGTCTCGGTGATGGCGAAGTGCCGGTCATAGCCCGGAACGGGGCACAGGAACTTGACGCTCGGCTCATCCTTCCACGGGCGCTGCGAGTCGACGCCGCCGTAGAGCATCGAGAACGCGACGAGGTCGTGCATCAGCTCCAGGCTGGAGTTGTTCCCGGCGATCAGGTTTTGCACCGGAATGCCGAGCAGCTCGCCGAAGATCGCCCGCAGCTCGGGCAGGCCGTGCAGGCCGCCGTAGTTGCGGGTGTCGGTGCCCTCGCTGTCGCGGTAGTCGTCGCCGGGCAGGCTCAGCAGCTGGTTGGACAGATCGAGCTGCTCCGGCGCGGGTTTGCCGCGGGTCAGGTCCAGCGCCAACTTCTTGGCCTGCAGGTCCGCGTAATCCTGCTTGTGACGGGCGTGTTCGGCGGCGAGTTCTGTCGCGCCGAGGGACTCCAGCGACACCATGGACCCTTTCACTGTCGACCGTGATTTCGGGGTCAGGTGGGGGGACGAGCCTTGGGCCCCGACATAGGGGACCCCGCGCACCCGACAGAGCCCATTGACCCTTGCTGCCTTCCGGCCCTGGGGGAGTTCACAGGATAGACGCCGCGCGGGGTCCATCGCGAGTGTAATACCTGGCTCGAAGTCGTCGACGAGCGCGTGGCGGCGCCGATGGTGGCCTCGGTTACCATGGCCAACGGAGGATTCGCCTAGTGGCCTATGGCGCTCGCCTGGAACGCGGGTTGGGTTAACAGCCCTCGCGGGTTCAAATCCCGCATCCTCCGCAATTGGTCCGCCATGCGGACAGGCACGAATTGGTTTGGATTCGGGTTGGCCGCCTTTAGGCTGGCGTGAACTCACCAGCACGAGGAGGGGTATGGGGCGCAAGATTGCCGTGCCGTGGCACCTGTTGTTCTCCCTCGTTGCCGGCGCCCTTTACTTCCTATTCGTGCTGCCCCGCTGGCCGGAGCTGATGGGTGACACCACGCATTCGTTGGGGACGGCGCTGCGGATCACCACGGGTGCGCTGGTCGCGCTGGCCGCCCTGCCCGTGGTGTTCAACCTGTTGCGGGTGCGCAAGCCGGAGCTGGGGACGCCGCAGCTGGCCCTGACGCTGCGGGTCGTCTCGATCGTGTGTCACGTGCTGGCGGGTGTGCTGATCATCGGCACGGCGATCAGCGAGATCTGGTTGAGCCTGGATGCCGCCGGACAGTATCTGTTCGCCATCTACGGCGCGGCCGCGGCGATCGCGCTGCTCGGGTTCTTCGCGTTCTACCTGTCGTTCGTCGCCGAGTTGCCGCCGCCTCCGCCGAAACCGATCAAGGCGAAGAAGCCCAAGAAGCAGCGCCGCCGCAAAGAGGTCGCCGAGGAATCGGAGGCCGACGAGGAATCGGAGGTCGCCGAGGAATCGGAGGCGGACGAGGCCGAGGAAACCGAGGCGGAAGAGGCCGAGGAGGCCGAGACCGTCACGGCCGAGACTGCCGACGCCCCGGAGCCCGAGCCGGCGGCCGAGCCGGTCGCGGCCGCCGAGGAGAGCCCGGAGGCCGCGGAGACCCACGAGGCCGGCGGCGCGGAAGCCGCCCAGGCCAGGTTGCGCAACCGCCGCCCGACGGGCAAGGGCTCGCATCGGATGCGGCGCCGCCGCACCAGGGGCGGCGTGGCCGTCGAGGACGCCGTCGACGAGGACTGATCAGCCGCGCCGGCGCAGCCGCTCCACGTAGGCGGCGATGCGGTGCAGCGTCTCGTCCGCGCCCCACGTCTGGCGCACCTCGTCGTCGATATCCCGGCCCTCGCGGATCCGCGCCATCGCCGGGGCCCGCAGCTGGGTCTTGGTCTGGCGATAGGCGCCGGCCGGGATGCCGCCGAGTTCGGACGCCTCCGCGACGGCCGCCTCGAGGAGGCCGTCGGCGACCACGCGATGGGCAAGCCCGCGGGCCACGGCGTCGGGCCCGCGATAGGTCAGTCCGCCGAGCAGCACTTCCTCGGCGTGATCCCCGCAGGCATAGCGCATGACCTCCAGCGCGGCGACCGGGAACGGCACCCCGACCCGCACCTCGGCCGCCCCGATCTGCGCCTCGGGGCCGATCAGGCGGCGATCGCAGGCGCACGCGAGCACACATCCGCCCGCGATGGCCGCGCCGTTGATCGCGGCGACGGTCGGGCCCGGATAGGAGAACATCGCCTCGAACGCCGCGGACAGCGCCGGGACCAGCCGATCGGTGTAAGAGGCGCCACCCTGAACCACGCGGTTGAGGTCGACGCCGGCGCTGAACGCCCGGCCGGCGCCGGTGACGACCAGCGCGCCGGCGCCCGCACCTCGCAGCTGCCCGACCGCCGAGGTGAGCTCGTCGAGCAGCTCGACGTCCTGGGCGTTGACGGGACCCGACGACAGGGTCAGCACCTGCACGGTTCCCACGGTCTTGGTGTCGATCATCGCCACTCCTGAAGTCAGCGGTTCACGGCCGCGATGACGACCGGGATGTCGGTGTTCTCGTCGGTGTGATAGCTCGCGCACACCCGGTGGTAGCCGTCGGCGATCTGTAGCGGGACACCGGCCGCGAAGTCGCCGCGCACCAGCAGGATGGGCGACAGCGCTTGGCCCTTCTCGATCTTGGTCAGGTCGGCGGCGACGTGGGGATTGTCGGGGGGCAACAGGCCCAGCCGCGCCGCACGCAGAATGTCTTTCGCCTTTCGGTGGGTGACGGTCCCGGCCTTCAGCTTCTTGATCACCTTCTTCACGGTGTTGGCGTCCGCGAGCATCGTGAGGTAGTCCGCTGCCGCCGGAAAGTCGTGGGCCTCAGGCCTTTCCAACCACTTCACGCACAGCATCGCGTGCCTCCCTTCCTCGACGCCGGCCTCGACGCAGCCTACCGGCCCGGCGCACCGAAATTTGGGATCGGTAGCGACTCCGGGGGTCTGTACTTGCGCCATGACGACGCCATCGGGGCGGCGCATGTAAGGAAGGAACCGCAAAGTGAAACGTCTTCTCGCGGCTGCGATCGGGACAGTGGGCGCCGCATCGGTGCTGGTGGGGTGCTCCAGCGGCGGCCACACGGCCGGCCCGGCATCGAGCACGGCACCCAGCGTCGCCAACGGCGGCGGGGCGCAGGTCAAGGTTGGCGGCGCCGACCTGGCGGGCCTGGACCCGGCCTCGGTGACCTGCGTCAGGACCGGCGGCAAAATCGACATCGGCAGCGGTTCCAGCGGCGGACGGCAAGCGCTCGCCGTCGTGATGACCGATGAGGCCACCCCGAAGGTCGAGTCGCTGGCGATGGTCGTCGACGGCAACGCGCTGTCGGTCAGCAACAACATGGGCGCGAAGGTCGGCTCGGCCAGCGTGGCGGTGGACGGCAAGACCTACACCATCACGGGCCAGGCTCAGGGCGCCGACTTGAAGAACCCGATGGCCGGAATGATCAGCAAGGACTTCAACATCAAGGTGACCTGCGGCTGATCGACTGCGACCGGGCGGCGGACGTGCCCACTCACGCGTCCGCCGCTCGCCGTTTTCGGCTGCCGGGACGAGACCGCGGACTTATGATGCAGCCGTGTCGATCCCCGATGAGTTGGACAACGCGCGCCGCCTGGCGTTCGCGGCCGACGAATCCGGGGCGCGCGATCTGTTGCTGTCCTTGATACCGGGCATCGAGCGGGAGGACCGCGACGATCTGATGCTGGAGGTCCTCGCGCAGCTCGGCGAGATCTACCTCGGCCGCGGCGCGAATGACGGGGTGCGCGAGTCCATCCGGCGCATACAGGACTGCGTGTCGATCTACGCGAGCATGCCGGCCGACGCCGACACCACGCACATGATCCGTCGGTATTCGCGCCGGGCCCGGTTCCTGCAAACCGGCCTGGCGGCGGCGATCGGCGATCACGAGGGTGCGGCCGCGGCGCTGGCGGTGTTGGACGACGACGCCGATCTGCCCGCTCTGGCCGGCGAACACGCGAGACTGCGCATCCATGCGCTGCTCCTGTGCGCGACCGCGCTGTGCGACGACGACCTGCACGTTCGGTCAGTCCCGTTGTGGGAGCGCATCGTTGCGGATATCGAAGAGTACCGAGGCGGCGGCGAGGAAGCGGACCACCTCCGCGTGGCCGTCGGCATCGGGTACGGCAGGTTCTGCGTCGAAACCGGCCGGCTCTCCGAGGCCGAACCCTGGCTGCGCCGCGCCGAAGCCCGGGCCCGCGCCAACGGTTGGGAACTTGCAACGGCGCAAGCGCAATTGGAGTCCGCGGCGGCGCGCTGGGCGGCGAACGACCACGCCGGCACCGAGCAGTTGGTCTCGGAGGCCTACCCCGTCATCGCCCGCCACGCCCGCGCGCACGACGTTGCCCGCTGCTGGCTGTACCTGGGGCTCACCCGGCTGGGGGCGGGCGCGCTACAAGCCGCCGACGAATGCTGGGAACACGCCGAGCGGCACTGGCGGGAGCTGGGAAAGCCGCTGCACCTGCACCGTATCTTGTTGCAGCGCAGCTGGATTGCGATCTTCTGGAGCCGCTTCGCCGATGCCGTCGAGCTGATCGCCGAGGCACGCGACTTGCTCGACTCGTCGCCGCGCAGCAGCTGGCTACAGTACGCGCTGCTCGACAACCATCTCGGCACGGTGTGGCGTGCGGACGCGTTGGCGGACCTCGGTTTCGACAGCTCGGGCGATCCCGACGAGACGCTGGAGGAGACCGAGGCCAGGCAGGCCGAGGGGCTCGGCATCCTGCATGGCGAGATCGGCACCGAAAAGTACCGGCGCGGCATGACCAAACTGCAGCAGGCCGCCGAGCTCAAGGTGCCCGCCGCGCTGGCGGTCGACTCGGTGCGGTATTCGATCGCCGACGCCGACGCGAGATCCCGGTGGGCCACCGGGGTTTCGGCGCGGGTTCTGGCCGGCGCCTTCGCCGTCGCGTGGGAATGGGAGAACACCGAACTCATCAGCGAGCTGGTCGAATATCACAGCGCGCGAGGCACTTTCGATTCCGGCGGGGAGCGGCCGCAATCCGGCGAATGGGCGTCGACGGCCACGGCCCAGGTCCCCGTCGACACCGAGCTGGAGCCGGCCCCGGCGCTGGCCGCGGCCGGTCCGGCCGCCCCCCGCGGCGCATCGCTGACCCGGCTCGGGCCGCTGCCGCCGTTGCGGATGCAGCCCGGCGCCGAGCCGATCCTCAGCCACTATCGCGCGCTGGCCTACCAGCGCTACGGCCGCGCCGTCACCGCGGCCGAGCCCGCCTGGTCGACCTGGCCATGAGCGACGCCGACCGCACCACGCTGATCCTGCGGTACGCCGACGTCGGGATCGCCACCTACGCGAGCCTGCGCATCGTCGGGCAGCCGTCGCGAACCGTCAACTGGGTCATCGAAGAGCCGTTGTTGCTCGCCGCGCTGGACGAGCTGGCGAACGCCCTGCCCGAGCCGAACGGTGCCGAGGGCCGGCGGGACGCCATCGCGCGCGCCCTGACCACCGGGCCGTTCGCGGCGGCCGAGAGCGAGCTCACGCTCGCCTACATCCTCGGTGTGCTGCTGATCGGCTCCGCCGGCTGGCAGCTGCTGACCGAGTGCGTCGCCACGCCGCGGGCAGTCCTGTTCGTCTCGCCCAGCGCGCGGCTGGCGCGTGTCCCGTGGGGACTGCTGGCGGTGCCGAAATCGGGCCCCAGCAAGGAAGAACTGGTGCGCGCCCGACAGGAGGCGATCACCGCCAGCGGCCGGGCCGCGGCCCGCATCCCCTGGCAGCTCGCCGACATCGCGCAGCACACCGACGGCCACCGGCTGATGGAGCTGGTCGACGTCCTGATGGCGGTGCCGCCGAACATCGTGCATTCACGGCGGGCCCCGGCCGGATCGGACGCCAGGAGAAACGGCCCGCCGCTGCTGGTCCTCGACCCCCGGGTGCCGGGGCAGCGCCCGGACTCGGCGCTGGGTTCGGTGCTCGGCAGGCCGTCCCCCGAAACCCCGTTGGCGCGGCACTTCACCGAGGGGCTGACGCGCCGGCCCGTGCTACCGGCCGTCGACGCCGCGGTCGAACTGTTCCGCCGCCACGACGCCGACCGCACGTGGCTGGCCAAGCTGCTCGCCCAGGCCCCGAGCCGGCTCCTGTATGTGGGGCACGCGAGTTCGGCCGAAGGCCAAGCCGATCGGGCTGCGCTGCACCTCGCCGATACGGCCGAAACCCCGGGCGACGCCGACCCGATCGGTGAGCACCGCCCGCTGACCGCCTCGGACCTGATGGCCCTGCAGTTGCCGATGCCGCCGCGGGTGGCCCTGCTCGCGTGCGGGTCGGGTGGGGACTACCAATTCGACGAGGCCACCGGGCTGGTGGCGGCCATGGTCCTGGGCGGCGCACAGCTGGTGACGGCCACCCTGTGGTCGCTGCCGACCACCGCGGCGTACCGGCAGTTCGCCACGGCGGCCGCCGATCCGATGGCCGACGTCGTGGCCGCCGTGGATCGCGCCCATGACGCCGAAGGAGACGCCGGGTGCGCGGTGAACCGCTGGCAGCGCGAGCGGATGCGGCGCTGGCGCGACGGCGATCCGGGGGCCAGCCCGCTGTACTGGGGCGCGGTGGTCAGCTTCGCGGTGGACGGCGCACGCTAGCACTCACGGCGACGCCACGAACGCCGCATGCACCGCAAGCACGTCGTCGGGCAGCGAAAGTTCTTCGCGCGCAGCGGGATCGAACGCCACCAGGACGACCAGGCCGGGGCGCAGCACCGACACGTCGAGGCCGTCGCCGCAGCGGGCCAGCTTGCCGATGAAGGTCTCCCCGGAGACGGCGACCACCTCGATGAACACCTGACGCTCGACCGTGCGCACGGTGCCGACCCCGACGGCGCGGTCAGCGGCGCCCCGCCGCCGCGGGTGCCTGAACCGGTCAACGAGCGCCAACAGCTTCCTCATGCGACCACGATGCAGCCGCCCGCCGGCTACCGAACCCAACTTTTCGGCTGCCGTGTTCTGCGCGATGCCCCTATTCTGTGCAGATGAGCGCCGATTCGGAGCTGGCCGTCGCGGTCGGCCACCCCCGCCGGTCGGTGATCGACGCGGCGTGGCGGGCGATCGGCCCCGGTGTCGAGGTGCTCAGCAGCGACGACGGCGGGCCGTTGAGCCGCACCGTCAAACGCATCATCGACCCGTTGGTGCTGCGGCTGCGGTCCAACCCGCAATACTCGGCTCCCGTCGTCCCCCCCGAGACGGCCGCGGCCATGCGCGAATTGATCGTCCGCAATGGCGCCGAATTGCGTGCGGCCGCAGCATGGTTCGACATCCTCAAGATGGAGCGCCGCAGGCAGCGCATCCGCACCGGCAACGCCCAGGAGCTGTACTTCCCGGTGTGCTTCGAGCTGGCGGTGACGAAAGGCCCACCGGCAGCGCAGGATCGCGAGACGGCGGCCGCGGTGCTGGGTGACATCCACCAGGGCCGCGACCGCACCGCGATCGAGGTGCTGCACCAGTACGTGACCGATTCCGAGGCGCTAGCCAAGCTGGACGACCAGCTCGACCGCAGCTGGCGCGACGTACGGGCCACCGGCGACACCGTCACCGAACCGTTCCTGGCCGAGCTGGCCACCGTGCTCGGGCCGGCCGGCAGCCACCGCGGCGCTACGGGCCGGCAACGCGTCTGGTCGGCGATGATCGCCGACGCCACCCCGTACAACCTGGGGGCGTTGGCCCGGGTCGAGGCGGCCGAGTTGCCATGGTCGGTCGTCGACCTGGGATTGACTTCTGTTGCGCCACAACGGCCCCCGCGGGTCATCGGCGGCACCGACAGCGACCGCCCGCTGGACCGCAGCGTGGTGGACCGGGTGCGCGCCACGCTGCGCCGCGCCCTGGACCGCGACGCGTTGCCCGACATCCCCCTGCTGTGCGAGGAGGAGGTCGACAGGGCCTGCGCGCCGTGGGGGCTGCTGGGCGAGGACAAACAGGCCACGCTCGTCGCGGGCATCGAGATCGCGGTCGAGCTGGACCCGCTGGACCCGACCGCCGCCAGCCGCTACGCCCTGGCGGCGCAGATCCAGGCCCGCCTGCGCAAGGAGGCCTACGTGCTGCACGCGCGGCGCTACCTCGCCGAGGGCGGCCCGATCCATCCGCGCCAGCGGCAGGTGGTCGACGACCTCGCCGCGTACGCGCAGCCCTACCTGAGCCGGCTGTGGGCGCGGCTGCATGGGCGCGACGTGTGGCAGGAGCCCTGCGACGACGTCGACGACGTGCGGTCGCTGCTCGAGGGGGTGGCACGCTCGGTGAGCCTGGACCACCGGCAGCGGATCAAGGCGATGCTGGAATTGCAGGTGGCCGGATGAGATTGGTTGCCGAATCCGGGTTGTGGAGCACCGGACCCGTCAGCGAGGCGACGCCGCTGGCCGTGGTCCTCGAGGTCAGTGGCGCGGTGCTGTCGTGGACCCTGGACGAGCCGGACGATGCGGCCACCCACATCACGTTCACGGATCTCCGACGCGCCGACTGGCTTTGGCGGGTGCTCGGTGAATCCGGCCACGTCGCGCTGGCCTCCGCGGTGGGGTCGGCGGACGAACCGCGCGGCATCGACCTGGCCGGCGTGCACATCCTGCCGGGCTCGCTGAGGCCGCTGCGCAGGCTGGCCGTGGGCCATTGGCTGCGGCGCTGGTGGCCCGCCAGTCTCCGCGACGGCATCGCCGGCCTCGACCACGCGCTGTTGGACCTCGAGGTCGCGTTGCTGACCGCCGGCGCGCAGGGCTTCTTCGCCGACGACACGCTGGATTCGGACGTCGCTGGGCTGCTGGTGCCGCACGCCGCCGCCCTGGCCGCGCACGCCGCCGAGGGTGACCCGCGCGCGCTCGAACTGGTGCGGGCGGGCGCCGCCCTGGCCGACGAGGTGGGGGTGGACGGCCCCGGCTGGCCGAAACTGTACGCCGCCCTTGACGATTCGGATGCGATGCCGGCGCCACCGAGCGGGCGCCGCGACGACTACGCGCTGGCCGCCGGGGCGGGCGCGGGCCCGCGCGCCGCGGCGCCGATCGCCCGCGGCACCGCGTCGGTCAACTGGGGTGGGGTTCCGCCCGGAATCTTCGACGCGGGCGAGAACACCGTCGACTGGACGGTCGAGGCGGCCGGTCCGGGGGTCGTCGCCGTCGTGCGGGCGGCCGTCATCGGGCCGGACGCGCCGACCGGTGTCGCGGTGCGACTGCGCTCCGGGGCCATCTCCGGTACCGGCGCCCTGGACGCCGACGGCCGCGCGGCCCTTCCCCTGGTCGACGACCGCCGAGGTCCGGTCACGGAATCGGCCGCGTGGGACCACGATTGGGCGGCGACGTCGGTGCTCGTCGGGGCCGAGACGACGGAGTCGCCCGAAATCCGGGAACGCGTGCGCCGGTGGGCCCGGGCGCGCTTGGACCGGCCGGCGGACGACGCCTTCCTCGCCGAAATCCTGGCGGCCGAATCCGCCTATTAACGAAGCCCTCGATTCCCTATGCTGAGCGAGTGCCAAACAACTATCGAGTGGTTCAGTGGAACACCGGCAATGTCGGCAAGAGCTCGCTGAAGTCCATCGTCGCCAACCCCACGCTCGAGCTGGTGGGCTGTTATGCCTGGTCGGCGGACAAGGTGGGCCGCGACGCCGGCGAACTCGTCGGCATCCCGCCGCTGGGCGTGGCGGCCACCAACGACGTCGACGCGCTGCTCGCGCTGAAACCGGACTGCGTGGTCTACAACCCGATGTGGATCGACGTCGATGAACTGGTCCGCATCCTGTCGGCGGGCGTCAACGTGGTGACCACGGCGTCGTTCATCACCGGCGGAAACCTCGGCGACGGCCGCGACAGGATCGCGGAGGCCTGCGAAAAGGGCGGCGCCACCATCTTCGGCTCCGGGGTCAGCCCCGGTTTCGCCGAGCTGCTCGCCATCGTGTCGGCGATGGTGTGCAACCGGATCGACAAGGTCACGGTCAACGAGGCCGCCGACACCACGTTCTACGACTCCCCGGAGACCGAGAAGCCGGTGGGCTTCGGCCAGCCGATCGATCACCCCGAGCTGCAGGCGATGGCCGCCAACGGGACGGCGATCTTCGGCGAGGCCGTCCGGCTGGTGGGCGACGCGCTGGGCGTCGAGCTCGACGAGGTGCGCTGCGTGGCCGAGTTCGCCCAGACCACCGCGGATCTCGAGATGGCGTCCTGGACGATTCCCGCCGGATGCGTGGCGGGGGTGTACATCAGCTGGCAGGGGGTCGTCGGCGACACCACCCTGATCGACCTGAACGTGCGGTGGCGCAAGGGGCAGACGCTGGAACCCGACTGGAAGATCGAGCAGGACGGCTGGGTCATCCAGATCGACGGGCAGCCGACGGTGACCACCAAGGTCGGCTTCCTGCCGCCGCCCTACTTCGAGGCCACCACGATCGAGGAGTTCATGGACCTCGGTCACATCATGACCGCGATGCCCGCGATCAACGCCATCCCTGCCGTCGTCGCCGCGGCGCCCGGCATCGTCACCTACACCGACCTTCCGCTGACACTGCCGCGCGGGAACGCCTGTGTCAGCATTGAGCGGTGATCGCGCCGCGCGTCTTTCGCAACCTCGTGCGCGCCGCCGGCGTTGCGGCCGCGGTGAGTTCGGCGGTGGTGGGCGTACCCACCGACGTCCCCTCCGCTGATGCCGATCCGTGCCCGGACGTCGAGGTGGTGTTCGCCCGCGGCACCGGGCAGGCATCCGGCGTCGGCCAGGTGGGCCAGGCGTTCATCGACTCGCTCGGACCGCAGCTTGGCGGCAGATCGATGGGCGTGTACGCGGTGAATTACCCGGCGACAACGGCTTTCGCGACGAGCGCCCAGGCGGGCTCCGACGACACCGTCGCCCACGTGGGCGACATGATCGTCCGGTGCCCCCGCACCCGGTTGGTGCTCGGCGGGTTCTCCCAGGGCGCCGGCGTGATGGATCTGGCCACCAAGGCCCTGCCGGCGCAGGCGGACGACCACGTCGCGGCCATCGCCGTCTTCGGCAATCCGACCAGCCCGCTCGCGGGAAGCCTCGCCGGCACGGTGTTCCCCCCGATCGGCCCGCCCTACGCCGCGAAGACCATCGACGAGTGCGCCGCCGGCGACCCCGCGTGCTCCGATGGCTCCCACATCAACGTCTTCGCGCACGGCTCGTATGTGCAGTCGGGAATGACGGCTCAGGCGGCGAACTTCGTCGCCGCCCGGTTATAGGGCCGCCTTGCGGCGGGCGGGTTTGGCGTAGCCGGCGCCGAGCTGCGGCACCGGCAGCGGGCCCTGATCGCGGGCGGCCAAGATGGCGTTGCGCAGCGGACGCGCCAGTCCCGCAAAGGATCCCATGTCGAACAGCAGCGGCGTCAGCAACCGGTTGTGGACGAAGCCGAACGAGCTGCCGGCTTCGGGGTCGGCCCAGCCGAGCGTCCCACCGAGTCCGACGTGGCCGAAACCGCGCAGCAGGCCGGGGACGGGCGATTCGTGGTAACCGAGGTGAAATGGCATGGGCACCACCATGTTCGCGTCGGGCCACTTGCGCCGCGCCCGCCCCGCCAGGCCGCGCGCCAGCTCCTGGGACAGATATTTCTTGCCGTCGATGCGGCCGTCGTTGGCCAGCACGGCGTACATCTTCGCCAGCCCGCGGCCGGTGACCACGCCGTTGGCGGCGGGGACCTCCCCGTCGAGGAAGGGGGTGTCGCCCTTGATCAGCGAGACGACGCCGGGGAAGTACATCGCACCCAGCGCGCCGGAGAACGGCAGGCCCGCCACCTTCGGGGCGATGAAGTTGAACACCGGGGCGCGCAGCCTGCCCTGCGGCAGCAGGACCTCCGCGGGTTTGGTCGGCGAGCCTTCCGGGGGGCGGCCGAGGTGCAGGCCGTCGCTGTTGAGCGGGCGCGCGACCTCCTGGCGGATCAGTTCCCGCATGCCCTTGCCCGTCACCGCCCTGGCCAGACCGGACAGCAACCAGCCGTAGGTCAACGCGTGATACGCCTGCACCCCTCGCAGATGGTCGACCGGCGCGGCGGCGAGGCGCTCCTCCATCAGGGTGTGGTCCATCAACTGGGCCTTGGTGACCCCGCGCAGGTGCGACAGCCCGGAGCGGTGCCGCAGGACGTCGCGAACCGTGATCTCGGCCTTGCCGTTGGCCGCGAACTCGGGCCAGTACTCGGCGACGGGCTCGTCGTAGGAGAGCAGGCCGCGGTCGGCCAGCCGGTGGATGACCGTCGAGGCGACACCCTTGGTCGCCGAGAACACCATCGCGCCGGTGTCGGCCGTCCAGCGCCGGCTCCCGGCCCGGTCCGACCACCCCGTCCAGACGTCGACGACCGGCACGCCGTCGATGTAGACACTCAGCGCCCCGCCACCGAACCTGCGCCCGGGAAACAGCTGCGCGAACAGCTTGACGACGTTGCCGAAATGCGGGTCGGCCGCCCCGGAGACGCCGCGCGGCAGACCGTCGTCGGTGACCAGAAGACCCGACGGTGTCACGGTGCCGCGCCGCGCCGTTGCCACGAGGACGAAGCTATCAGCCGCCCCCGAGCCACGGTTCGGTTTCTCCCGCCCCGATCAGCGCAGGATTCCGCCGAGGATCGCGTCGAGGAGCCCGTCGAATTCCGTGGTCAGCGGTCGGGTCGCCCGCGTGCGGCTCAACAGCCGCAGCAGCAGAGTGCCGATCAACGCGTTCGCGACGGCGTCGATGTCGGCATCTGCCTGCAATTGACCGTCGTCGGCGGCTAGCCGCAGGCGGGCCAGCAGGCCGGCGTGCTGCGGGACGCTCAGCTGCTGGTCGAGCGCCTGGCTGTCGAACGTGCTGGCCGCGGCGGCGGCGATGAGCGCGCGAACAAGCGCCGCGCTCGCGGGGTCGGCGATGAACTCGGCGTGCTCCACCAGCCAGCACCGCAGGTCGGCCCGCAGGTCCCCGGTGTTGGGCACCTCGAACGAGCTGCCCCTGCCGTAGGCGTCCAGGACGGCATCCGCCACCAACGGCGCCTTCGACGACCAGCGCCGGTACACGGTCTTCTTGCCCACCTTGGCGCGGGTGGCCACCCCTTCCATCGACAACTCGGCGTAGCTGCCGGCCGCCAGGAGCTCGCGGGTCGCCGCGAGGATCACGTCGTCCAGCTGCACGTCGCGTGGCCTGCCGCCCCTCGCCTCAGGCATGGGGCGAGCTTAGATCAGCCCTGCCCTTCCGAAGGGTGCGTCGCATGCGGTAACTTGCGCTTCAAGCCAGTAACGACACGATCCGTGTCGTTACTGGCATACCATCGCGACGACGGGACCCTGAGTGAGCACACTGCCTCTGACCGTGCCTCGGAGCTGGGACGAGATCACACCGGCCTGGATGTCGGCGGCCCTGGCCGAGCACCATCCGGGCGTCGTCATCGACGACGTGACCGTCGACCTCCGCGACGACGGCACCAATCGGCGCGCCCGGCTGGCCCTGACATATTCGGCCGGCACCGGCCCGGCCACGGTGTTCGTCAAGGCGGCAGACCCGGCGCACAAAGAGTTGATCCGGATGACCAGCGGGATGTTTCACGAGCCGCGACTGTTCTCCTCCGGCGTCGAACTGCCGCTCGAACACCCGGCCGTCTACATCGCTGTGATCGACGAAGACGCCTACGACTTCATCATGGTCATGGAGGATCTGAACGCGCGCGCCGCCGACCCGCGCGATTCCCTGCGGCCGCTGAACCCGGAGCAGGCCGCCGCCGGGGTGCGAGCCCTGGGCCGAATGCACGGCCGCTACTGGGGCGCGCGGGTGCTGCGGCATCCCGGCCTCGCCTGGCTGGAGCCGTTCTTGCCCTTCGACGGGCTGCAGTACGCGCCGCTGCCCTCCGCTCTCGAGCGCCTCGACTCCGACACTCCCGCCGAAGTGCTGGAAATGACCATCGACCGACTCGTCGAGTCGGTGTGGAAGCCCTACATCCGGACGCTCACCAGATCGCCGCAGACCTTGCTGCACGGCGATCCCCACATCGGCAACACCTACGTCACGCCCGACGGCGAGGTCGGGTTTCTCGACTGGCAGATGGCACGCCGCGGAAACTGGTCGCTCGACCTCGGCTACTTCCTGCAGGGCGCCCTGACGGTCGAGGAACGCCGGAAACACGAGCGCGACCTCCTCGAGGAATACCGCAACGCGTTGGCGCTGCCGGACGCCGAGCTGCCGTCGCCCGACGAGCTGTGGCTGCGCTACCGGGCGTCGGTCGCCCACGGGCTGACGCTGTGGCTTTGCACGGCCAGCGCCGGCGGCGGGCTGTGGCAACGCGTCGAGGTCGCCGTCGCACTGGCGCAGCGGTACGCGATCGCCTTCGGCGACTTGGAGAGCGCGGCGGCGATCGCCGCCATCGCGGGCTGATCGTACGAAGCTAGTCGGGCGGGTCGGGGGGATCCGGGGCGGCCGGCGGAACGGGCGGCGCGTCCCCGAGATATTTGCGGAGCCGAAGCAGTTGGTTCACCACCATGCCGATGCCGAGCAGCATCAGCCCCACCACTATCGCGACCACAATTGCGGCGCTCACAACCTCCATGATGGCAGGGTGGGGGTTTCAACATCTCCCTTTGCTGGGTAGCCACACCGGCATGAGCAACGAGGACAAGCTGAAGAACAAGATCGAGGACCTGGGCGGCCGGGCCAAAGAAGCCATCGGCAAGGCGACCGGGGACCACGACACCAGGGACGAGGGCCGGGCGGACCAAGCGAAGTCCAGCCTGAAGGACGCCGGTGAAAAGGTGAAAGACGCGTTCAAGAAGTGAGCAGGCTCGCCGGGCTGCGCCGGCTGTCGGCGCTCGTCGGACTGGCGGTGCTGGTGGGCGGTGCGCTGGTGGCCAGCGCGCCCAGCCCCTCGGCGTCCGCCGACCCGTGTCCCGACGTGGAGGTGGTGTTCGCCCGCGGGTCGGGCGAGCCGCCCGGTATCGGGGGCATCGGCGGGTCGTTCGTGGACGCGCTGCGCTCGGAGCTCGGCTCGCGGTCGCTCGGGGTGTATGCCGTGAATTACCCCGCCAGCACCGACTTTTCGAGTCCCAACTTTCCACTGACGGTCATCGACGGCATCCGTGACGCCAGCGCGCACGTCGAAGCCACCGCCAAGAACTGCCCCAACACCCGGGAGGTGCTCGGCGGGTACTCGCAGGGCGCGGCCCTGGCCGGGTATGTCACCTCGGCGGTCGTCCCGGCGGGCGTGCCCGCGTCCGCCGTGCCGGCGCCCATGCCGCCGGACGTGGCGAATCACGTCGCCGCGGTCACCCTGTTCGGAACGCCGTCGGGCGACTTCCTGCAGAAGTATCACGCCCCGCCGCTCGCGATCGGTCCGCTGTATCAGCCCAAGACCCTGGAGCTGTGCGCCCAGGGCGATCCCGTGTGCGGCAGTGGCAACGGCGACTTTGCCGCGCACGTCTCCTACGGGGTGAACGGCATGACAACCCAGGCCGCCAACTTCGCCTCCAGTCACCTGTAGGCCGGACGGTCCTGCAAAGATCGCACCATGCGCGTTCTGATCACAGGCGGTACGGGATTCGTCGGCGGATGGACGGCCAAGGCCATCGCCGACGCAGGGCACTCCATCCGATTTCTGGTGCGCAACCCCGGCAAGCTGGAGACCTCGGTGGCCAAGCTGGGCGTCGACGTGTCCGACTTCGCCGTCGCCGACATCACCGACCGGATCGCCGTGCGCAAGGCCCTGGACGGATGCGAGGCGGTCGTGCACAGCGCCGCGCTGGTCGCCACCGACCCGCGCCAGACGATGCAGATGCTGACCACCAACATGCAGGGCGCCCAGAATGTCCTCGGTCAGTCGGTCGAGTTGGGCCTGGACCCCATCGTTCACGTGTCCAGCTTCACCGCGCTCTTCCACCCGAACCTCGAGACGTTGACCGCGGACCTGGCGGTGGTCGGCGGGGCCGACGGGTACGGCACGTCCAAGGCGCAGGTCGACATCTATGCCCGGGGTCTGCAGGACGCCGGCGCGCCGGTGAACATCACCTATCCCGGCATGGTGCTCGGCCCGCCGGTCGGCGACCAGTTCGGCGAGGCCGGCGAGGGGGTCAGGGCGGCCGTGCAGATGCACGCGATCCCGGGCCGCAGCGCGGCGTGGTTGATCGTCGACGTCCGCGACCTGGCCGCGTTGCATGCGGCGCTGCTGGAACCGGGGCGCGGCCCGCGCCGCTACACCGCGGGTGGCCACCGGGTGCCCGCGGCCGAGCTGGCGGCCATGCTCGGCGAGGTTGCCGGGACGCCCATGGTGTCCGTCCCGATTCCCGACACCGCGCTGCGCGTGGCGGGCGCGGTGCTGGACAGGGCCGGCCGCTTCCTGCCGTTCGACACGCCCTTCACGTGGGCCGGGATGCAGTACTACACGCAGATGCCGGCATCCGACGATTCACCCAGCGAACGCGAGCTCGGCATCAAGTACCGGGATCCGCAGGAGACCGTGGCGGACACGCTGGCGGCGTACCGCGCGGCGAGCGGCCAAACCTCGGCCTGAGGGACTTACGACTGCCGTAACGGGGCCCTAATGCCCTCGTGAGCCCTGGTGCACGGAGAGAACATCGCCGTAACGTTCGGACTCCCGCGCGCGCGGGCCGGGTGCCAGGATTGCGCATCGGAGGTACGGCATGACGAAACCGATTCCGCCCCTGGATCTTTCATGGCTGTTGATCGAGTCGCCGGCCGGCACCACGCATGTCGGCGCCATGCTGTTGTTCAAGAAGCCGGCCGGCCGCGCGCCCATAGTGCGCGAGATCGTGGAGGCCTACCGGGCATGCACGCCGGCGCCGCCCTTCAACTACGTCCCGGAGCTACTCGGTCTGGGCGCGCCCCATTTCCGGGAGGTGACGCACTGGGACCCCCACTACCACGTCGGACACCTGGCCCTCCCCGCTCGCTCCTCTTACGAGGACCTGCTGCGGCTCGTCGCCGACCTGCACGAGCCACAACTCGACCGGGACCGGCCGCTTTTTCGGTGCTGGGTTATCGATGGGGTGCCGGACGGCATGTTCGCGATCTACACCAAGACCCATCACTCGATCATCGACGGCGAATCCGGCCTCAAGCTTCTCTACGCCGGGCTGAGCACGACCGCGGAGCGCACGGTCCCGACACCCGCATTCGCGTTGGGCGCACCGGAACCCACTCCGCACCCGCCGACGCCCCTCACCTCGCGGATCGCCGACTCGATTCGCGGGACCGTCACGCAGGTCGAGGCGCTCAACCAGATCTCGGTCGGCGCGCTGCGCAAAGTGCTCGCGAGTCTCTTCCGATCGCATCTGGAGGGCAGTCTGCCGTTTGGGGCGCAGCACGCCCCGACCAACGCTCCGCTGCAGATCGGGCGAAGCTTCGCGACGCTTTCCCTGCCGCTCGAAGAGATGCATGAGATCGGCCGTCGCCTCGGGGCGACCCTGAACGACGTGGCGGTCACCGTCGTCGACGCCGGGCTGCATGCCTACCTACGCGAGACGGACCGGGCCTTCGCGCACCGCTTCATCGCGATGTGTCCGGTGTCGCTGCGCGCCGGCGGGGACACGGCGATCGGCACGCGAGTGTCGGCGGTGTTCCCGCGGCTCGGAGAGCCTCAGGCGAGCATGTCGGAACGGATCCACCAGGTGGTCGACTCGGTCGCGGCGTGCAAGAAAGAACTCGGCCGCATGTCCAGCGAGGCGGCGCTGACCTATGCGGCCGGGCTGGTCGCGCTCGCCGGCCTGGGTTCGTCCACACACCTGGACCGCGTCGCCCACCCGGCGTGCAACCTCGTCATCTCCAATGTGGCGGGCGCCAAGGAGATCCGATACCTCAACGGCGCACGCCTGCTGGGCATCTACCCGGTTTCCGCCCTCGCGGCCTCGATCGGACTCAACGCCACCTTCGCGTCCTACCACGACAGCATGGACTTCGGCTTCGTCGCCAACGCCGCGGCACTCGGTGACCTACCGCTCCTCGCGCGGTGCACGCGGCGGGCCTACGCAGAGCTGAAAGGGGCGGCGGGATTGCAACCGGCGGGTCAAAAGTCGGCCACCGTGTAGGAGGATCGACGGATGAAGAGCGTGACGTGCACCAACGCAAAGCTCGAAGTAATCGACGCCCCGACGCCGACCCCCGCCAAGGGGCAGTTATTGCTCGACGTCCTGCGGTGCGGCATCTGCGGATCGGATCTGCACGCACGCCGGCACTGCGACGAACTCGCCGACGTGATGGCCGAGTCGGGATATGACGCGTTCATGCGATCGGATCAGCAGGTGGTGTTCGGTCACGAATTCTGCGGCGAGGTGCTCGATCACGGTCCCGGCACTCGCAAGGCCCCGCGGCCCGGCACGCGCGTCGTGGCCCTGCCGCTGCTGCGGCGCGGCAAAGAAGTGCACGGGATCGGGCTGTCCACCATGGCGCCGGGCGCCTACGCCGAGCAGCTTCTGGTCGAGCAGTCCCTGACGTTCGCCGTCCCGAACGGGTTGCCCCCCGAGACGGCGGCGCTGACCGAGCCGATGGCCGTCGGGTGGCACGCCGTCCGGCGCGGCGAGGTGAAGAAGGGTGACGTCGCGATCGTCATCGGTTGCGGGCCAATCGGTCTCGCGGTGATCTGCATGCTCAAGGCACACGGGGTGCGCACGGTGATCGCCAGCGACTTCTCGCCGGGGCGGCGCGCGCTGGCGACGGCGTGCGGGGCCGATATCGTCGTCGACCCCGCGCGGGACTCCCCGTACGCAACCGAGGCGGGACGCAAGCATCTGCAAGGCATCCTGGAGGCGTTCGACCTGGCCGTCGGGACGATCGAGAAGCTGCAGCGGCTGCGGCTGCCGTGGTGGCACGTGTGGCGCGCCGCCGACGCGATCGGCGCCGCAACGCCCAAGCATCCCGTCGTCTTCGAATGCGTCGGCGTCCCGGGCATCATCGACGACATCATTGCCCATGCGCCGCTGTTCTCGCGCGTCGTTGTCGTCGGCGTCTGCATGGGCGCCGACCGCATTCGACCGGCCATGGCGATCAACAAAGAAATCGACCTGCGGTTCGTGCTCGGCTACACGCCGCTGGAGTTCCGCGACACCCTGCATATGCTCGCCGACGGAAAGGTCAACGTGACGCCGCTGATCACGGGGACGGTCGGGTTGTCCGGCGTCGAAGCCGCGTTCGATGCGCTCGCCGACCCCGAGACGCACGCGAAGATCCTGATCGACCCCAAGAGCGACGCTATCCGGCCGGTTTGATCTCCAGGCCGACGTGCACCTTGTCGATGCCGCCGCGCACGATCGAGTGCGCGTAGAACCACCACGCGTGGTACCAGTACCGCCTGAGCACGGCGTTGTAGACGCGCCGCGTCTCGGACTTCGGCAGGACTCGGGCGACGCCCTCGACCGCTTCGCTCTTGGGTTTGCCCAACGCGGCGCTCTTGGCGAGGGTCACCCGGGGCGTGTTGTTGATCCGCTTGGTCTTCCACGACCCGTCGTCGGTGATCACCAGCAGCGTGTCGCCGTCGGGCACACCCCAGATCGGTGTCGGCTTGGGGCGGCCGTCCTTGGTGAACGTCGTCAGCAGCAGGTACTTCGATTGGATGACGTCGGCGAAAGTGGGAGGCACGGCCTTCCTTCCGTTACGTGACTGTTGGTAACCCAATTCCCCGATCACACCACTTCCTAATCCTGCGACCCCGCCACGCTAGACTCTTGGGCGATCGCCCAACCGCCCGCACGTCACGGTCCACCGACAGGAAGTCAACACCATGACCGCCTCCCAACGACCGAGGGCGCGGGATTCCACGACCCGCGACATGCTGATCGGCGCGACGATCCAGGTCATGGTCGACGAGGGCTACGCCGCGGCGACGTCTCGCCGGGTGGCGGCGCAAGCCGGCGTCAAACCGGCCTTGGTGCACTACTACTTCCCCACCATGGACGAGCTCTTCCTGAACGTCTTCCGGCGCGGAGCTGAGGCCTACCTGGAGCGCCAACAGCAGGCGCTGGCCTCCGACCGCCCCCTGCACGCGTTCTGGGACACGCTCATCGAACCGAAGGACACCCGCCTGCTGCTGGAGTTCATGGGGCTGGCCAACCATCGCAAGGAGATCAGGGCCGAGATCGCGGCCTGGTTCCAGCGGTGGCGCGAAATGCAGATCACCGCACTGAATTTCATCGTCCGCGAACACGACCTGGACACCGGCGACTTTCCACCGGCCGGCATCGCGGTCATCATCGCCGCGGTCGGCCGCATGCTGATCCTGGAGCAGGCACTCGGCGCCACGACCGGCCACTCCGAGGCCGTCGCGCTGGTGAACCGTTTCGTCGACCGATTCGAGATGCCGAGTTAACCCGGGTCAGGGCAACACGATCCGCAACCGCTCCCAGCCGCGCACGGTCGACGTCGAGGCCAGTCGCGCCGTGTCGTAGTCGATACCCCAGTCGGGCCAACGGTTGAGAATCTCGTCCAGCGCGACGCGGCCCTCGAGGCGGGCCAGGTTGGCGCCGAGGCAGTAGTGCACACCCTTGCCGAACGTGATGTGTGAGATGTTGTCGCGACGGATGTTGTAGGTGTCGGGATCGGTGTAGCGGCGGTGGTCGCGGTTTGCCGCGCCGAACAGGAGCAGCATGGCGCTGCCGGCCGGAACCGTCGTGCCGTAACACTCGAAATCCCGTGCCATCCAGCGGGCGACGTGCGGGCCGGTCGGTTCGAAGCGCAGTGTCTCGTCGACGGTGCGGGTGAGCAGCGACCGATCCTCGTAGACCGCGCGCCGCTGGTCGGGGTGCTCGGCGAGCACCTTGGCCAGCCAGCCGATCAGGCGGCCGGTCGTCTCGTTGCCCGCCCCGGCGACCACCTGGGTGTAGTGCAGCACCTCCTTGCGGGTCAGCTTGCGGTGCACACCGTCCTCGTCGTCGAATTCGACGTTGAGCAGCGTTGTCATCAGATCGTCGGAGGGATTCTTCGACCGCCATTCCACGTAGTCGGCGTAGATCCGGCCGTCGGCGATGGAGTCGGCGTCGGCGACCTTGAGCGGTGCGCCCGGTTTGGTGCGCAGGTTGGCGTCGTTGGCGTCGCGGACCGAGACCTGCTCGGACTCCGGGATTCCCAACAGCATCCCGATCACCCGCATCGGCATCATCGAGGCCAGCTCCGCGATGATGTCGAAGCCCCCGGATCCGACGAGCGGGTCCAGACACCGCACGCAGTATCGGCGAATCTGGTCCTCGAGCGCGGCCATCCGGCGCGGGGTGAACACGCGCGACATCAGGCCGCGCAGCCTGGTGTGCTCGGGCGGATCCTGGAACATCATCACCCCGCCGGGCATGTCGAATTTCGACTGGATGAGCTCGAGGATGTCGCTGCGCTTGTTGGAGAACGTCTCCCAATTCGCCAGCGCCCGTTCGACATCGGAATGCCTTGACAACGCCCAGAAGTCGTAGCGCTCGTTGTAGTAGATCGGCGCCTCTTCACGCAACCGCGCGTAGGTCGGGTAGGGGTCGGCAATGATGCCGGTGTCGTAGGGGTCGTAGTAGACGGCCGTGTCGTTGGTGACGGTCATCGATGCTCCACCTCCGCGCCGAAGCCATTTGGGCGATCGCCCAAATTAGGGCGCACCCATGTCTAGCAGCGGGGAGATGGCGTAGTCAAGACGTCCACGAGGGATGATGGCCGCGTGACATACAGCAAGGACACCACCGGGCTGGTGTTGATCGACCCGTACAACGACTTCATCTCCCCCGGCGGCAAGGTGTGGGATCGGCTGAAGGACGTCATCGAGAGCAACGACTGCGTCACGCACCTCAAGCAGGTGCTCGATGCCGCCCGGACCGCGAATATCCGCGTGTTTTATGCGCTGCATCGCCGGTACCGCCCCGGCGATTACGAGACGTGGAAACACGTTGCGCCCGTGCAGAAGGCGGCGTGGTCGCGGAAAACCTTTGCGCTCGGCACCTGGGGAGGCGAGCTTCGCGACGGGTTCGAACCACAGCCCGGCGACGTCGTCGCCCACGAGCATTGGTGTTCGAGCGGGTTCGCGAACACCGACTTGGACCTGCAGCTCAAACGCCATGGCATTCATCGGCTCATCATGATGGGACTCATCGCCCACACCTGCCTGGAGGCCACGGTTCGATACGGGGCTGAGCTCGGCTACGAGGTCACCGTGGTGCGCGACGCGACGGCTGACTACTCGGACATCGAGATGCGCGCCGCGCTCGAGGTGAACATCCCCAATTACGCGACCGCGATCGTGCCCGCCGACGAGGTGATCACCTCGATCGCGCCCAGTGTTCCAAATCTGTGAAGATTTGCCGCCCAGGTGTGAAAGCTTCGTTAAGAGCGCGGCACGCTCGCCCCACGACCGGCACCGTGGAGGCATGACGCTGTTCGAGCTGCTGCCGTCGGTGAGGCACGGGCTGAACCCGCACCTCGATCGCGCGGTCTGGCCGCTGAGCGCCTACGTCGACGACCTGGGCCGGCTGTGCGTCGGCGACGTGCCCGCCGACGACATCTCGGCCGAGTTCGGCACCCCCGCCTATGTGGTGGACGAGGAGGACTTTCGGGTCCGCATCCGCCGCTATCGCGCGACGCTGCCCGATGCCGAACTGATCTACGCGGGCAGGGCGCTGTTGAGCGTCGACATCGCCCGCTGGGCCGCGGACGAGGGGGCCGGCGTGAATGTCTGTTCGGCCGGCGAGCTGGCCACCGCGCTCGCCGCCGACGTCCCGCCGGCACAAATCATCCTGGACGGCGTGATCACCGCCGCCGAGCTGTACGACGCGGTCGCCGCCGGCGTCGGGCGGATCGTCATCGACACCCCGAGCGAGGTCTCGCTGCTCGCCTGCCGGGTGCGTCACCCTCAGCGTGTCCTGGTCGGCGTCATCCCCGATGTCGGGGCCGGCGACCAGAAATTCGGCTTCGCGCTGTCAGGCGGACAGGCGGCCGGCGCCCTCAGGCGGGTCCTGGACCAGCCGTGGCTGAATCTGGTGGGGCTGCACTGCCGGCTCGGGTCGCAGCTCACCGACGCCTCCCACTACGGCGAGGCGATCCGCCAGATGATCGGCGCGATGGCCGAGGTCCGCGACCGCCATCAGGTCGTGCTCACCGAACTCAACCTTGGCGGCGGACACGCGGTCCCGTACCTTTCCGGCGACCGGGAGCTCGACCTGCGCTCGCTTGGCGCCACCATCGCCGCCGCACTGGAATCCGCCTGTGCGGAGCACGAATTCCCGCGCCCGAAGATCGTGATCGAGCCGGGCCGGGCGATCGCCGCGCGCGCCGGGATGATGCTGTGCCGGGTGATCGCCGTCAAGCGCCAGCCGGGCGGGCACACCTTCGTCGCGGTGGACGGCGGCACGGGCGACATCCACAGCAGCGAGCACCCCAGCGCGAGATACACGGTGGCACTGGCCAATCGGCACCGGCCAACCGCGACCGCGCCCGTCACCGTCGTGGGCCGGCATGGCGACGGCGACGAGATCGCCCGCAACGTCGAGCTGCCCGCGGACGTCCGGCCCGGAGACCTGCTGGCGGTGGCCTGCACCGGCGCCTATCAGCACTCGACGGAGTCGAGCCGCAGCCTGGTGGGCCGCCCGCCCCTGATCGCGGTCTCCGGGGGACGGTCTCGCGAACTTGTGCGCCGGGAAACCGTGGCCGACCTGTTGGCCCGCGATCGCGGCTGGAACGGTCAATGATGGTGTCTCGTACCGACGATCGGGTCCGCGCCGACCGGTTGCGGGTCACGGCGGCGTACGCGGTCCTGTTGCTCGCGGTCTCCGTCACCCTGACGGCGCTGGGCGCGCGCACCCGCGCCGCGGTCGTCAGCGAAATGAGTACCAACCTGCACAACCTGGCGCACGGCCACCTGGGCACCCTGGTCGGCAGCGCGTTCGTCAGTGACGGCGGCGACGTCTGTCTCTGGTTGCCGGGGCTGGTGTGCCTGCTGGCACTGGGCGAACTCATCTGGCACGGCAGGGGTTTGCTCATCACCTTCGCGGTCGGCCATATCGGCGCCACCTTGATCCTCGCGGTGGGACTGGTCGCCGCGGTCGAGACGGGATGGTTGCCGTTCTCGGTTGCGCGCGCCACCGACGTCGGGATCAGCTACGGCGCCGCATGCGTGCTGGGGGCCCTGACCGCGTCGATACCGTTGGCCTGGCGCCCGGCCTGGGTCGGCTGGTGGCTTGGTATCGCATTGACGGCGACTCTTGACGCGGACTTCACCGCGTTCGGTCATGTGCTTGCGCTGCTGCTGGGCATGGGCCTGTCGTTCCGGTTGCCTTCGATCACTCGCTGGACACCCGTGCACGCGGCCTTGCTCGCCGTCGGCGCCGCCTTCGGCTACTTCGTGCTCTCGGGGTGGTCGTCGTTGGTGGCTCCGATCGGCGGACTGACGGGCGTGGTGATGGCCCTGCTCGCCAGCCGGGTGATGCGGTCGGCCGCCGTCTAATCGGTTGACCCGGCCAGTGTTTCGACCTGGTAGCGGCTCGCCGTCCAGGGCGGGGAGTCGGGCGCGGGCGTGAGGGTGACCGTGATCTGCGCTTTGCCCGCAGTCGCCGAGGGCGGCAAGAGGTAGGTGTCGTCGAGCCAGCGGTGAAAATTGTTGGCGCGCGGTTGCAGCCAGTTGCCGACGGGGACGCCGTCGATGGCGACGTCCGCCGATTGGAAGCCGTCCGCTTGATCCGACGTGCGGCGCAACAGGATGCCACGGTTGGCGGGGTCTGTTTCGACGTGAAACGTCACGGCGGCGTTGGTGGCGCGAACCGAACCGATGACCGGATGAATGTCGTCGGCGCCCTCGTATTCGCTGACCAGCAGCCGATCTGCGGCGTCGGTGTCGGCGTAGCCGTGCAGAAGTCGGCTGACGGGATCGCCGGGCCGGACTTCGTCGCCGGGCGTGAGAGTTTCATTGGGCTGCGTGTAGAGGAAAGCGGTTGAGCTGTAATCGGGTTGGACCATGTTCCGTTTCCCGTGCTCGATGCCGAAACGGATCGCCGAGTGATAGTCGATGGCCTCGGCCAGCATGATCCGATAGACGGCGACGCAGTAGTCCACGCAGCCGCCGCCGGTCGTGCGCCGATCGGGCTGTCCGGTGAGCGGGTCGCTGAAGCGGGTGCCGTCCTTGAAATACCAACCACCCTCGTAGAGGTCCTCGGTGCCGGTGCCGTACCACTGGGGCGACGCGGAACCGTCGGTGTACACGCGCTCGGCTCCTTCCAGGAAGTACGGAGCGGCGTCGCTGAATCCGGTCTTGATCCGGGAGCCGCGAATGGTGTGGCTGACGCCGACGAATTTCCCGTGGCCGTGTTCGTCGGCGAACAGCCAGTCCTGGCCCGGGATCGTCGGCGCGGCGTGGGACCGGGCGGCGAAGTAGCCGGCGCGGCCGCCGGCCAGCGCAGGCGCCCACCGGGCGTCCGGGGCGATCGTCACTTCGCTGTCGATGCCGGCTACCGCGTCATCGGTGGTGTTCACCAGCGTGAGGCGAGCTTCGTGGGCGAACGGCATGGGCCACCAACCGGACAGCGACAACGATCCGCCGGGCTCCGGGATGGCGGCGAACATCAACGAACGCACCGTGTCGACACCCAGGCCGGCGCCGAAAAACTCCCCGAGTGGGGAGTCGACCGTGGTCTGGCCGTCGAACTCCATCTGCAACCGCAAGCCGCTCAGGAGTTGGTCCGTCGGTTCGGGCAGCTGCAGGTGTAACGCCGAGATGCTGCCCGGGCCAGTCGATTCCGCGATCGTCACCCCGGCACCCGCGGCGAGCTCGACGATACGCTTGTCGCGAGCCGCCGAGGGCGCCGGCGGCTTGGGATCGGCCGTGCCCGCGTCGCGCAAGGTGGCGAGGACGTCGAGGGCGGGGTCCGAGGGCGAGAAGGTCGTCACGCCTTCGGCCGTCGAGAATTGACGGTAATCGACTTGGTAGTACTCGAGATTCGCCGTCACGCTGATCCGCATCGACTGCCGGTAAGGCATCGGCACCTTGATGTACACCCCGCCCGGCGACTGCGCCCCGTTGGCCACCAACGGCCATGCGAATGGCGCACCCAGCGCACCGTCGACCACCGATTGCAGCGGAGCGTCCAATACGGTCCGTCCATCCAGTTCGACGCGGACGTTCCCCATCCGGGTCACTCTGCCGCCGTCGCGGGTGAACCAGATCGAATCCACTTCGCCGGCGCCGCGATCCTCCGCGATGACGCAGCCGGCACCGCCGCCGGCCAAACACCCACCGGTGCCGTTGCGATTTCCGGTGGAGAGGTCGAAATCACCGCCGCTGCGATCAAAGCTGGAAAGCTGCAGGGCTTGGGTGTCGGACCGCAGATACGGCAGCAGGTCCAGTCGGCGGTAGGTGTCCCAGCCGATCAACCTTTCGCCGTCGCCGCTCGACCCAGCCGGTGCTTGCGCCGCCGTGATCACACCGGCCGCCGCCGACAGCGCGAAGGCGGCGATCACGCACCACGCACGAATTGCCACCGGCATAGCGACAAAGCTTACTTTTCCCGGTCGGGTTGACCTGATTTGGAATCTCACTACAGATCGGCGCCGGCGCGGCGCGAACCACGAAATACATTCAAGCAGTTGAAAAATCCGAGAGGACGGGCCCCAGATTGGCAGCAGCGGACGCGCCTGCGCGGTCTCTGTGGTCGTGCGGTAACGCCTAACGGAGTTCACCGGCCAGAAGCGGCTGGGCTTTGCACATACCCGGAGATGCCGAGAGCGGCCGATTTCCAAACCTAAAGTACGTATACCTGTTCTCCCGAGCATATTTGGCATCGACACAGGGCTTTTCAATCCGGGTCGGATGGTACGCCGTTTCGACGTCATGCCCCGCCCCTCCGCGCGGAAAATGGCGAAAAATGAATCCAAATAAGGTGAAACGTGTCCGCCAAGTGCGGGTACCCCCGCGGCGCGGGGCGGTTCGGCCGACGGGTTATGCCCCGCGTTCGATCAGTTGTCGTGCGAAGTGCCGTAAATTTGGTGAATCCCATCGCATTCCGCATTGCACTCACGTAACATAGCTCCCCTCGGGCGTACATCTCTCCTCTAACGGATGGAGTGGTCCATGTCGCGTATGAAGTACAAGGTTGCTCTCGGCCTGATCCTGGCCGCGACCGCCTTGGCAGGCTCCGGTTGCACTGTCCCGCTGACTATCGACTGCAGCACTGCAACCACTGGCATTACCTGCACGCCGTAGAGCTGCCCGGCGGGCGTCGGGGGGTTGCGCTACTGGCACGCCTTACTTGGCTTGGTCCACTCTTAGACCTGCCGAGGGGCAGCACCGCTGCCTAAGCGTGCCAGTCAGCGTACCCGACTCGCCGCCGCGTGGACTTTGAAAGTGCCTGGACCTTAGGTGTTATTCGTACGGTTTTGCATGCACTCGATCTTCGTTGCGGTCGTCCGCTGAGCCGGGCCGGCTCGCCAGTGCACTGCAACGAATCTCCTCCAGCCTTGTCGCACAAGGGAATCAAGCTGCAGCGTTTTGCCGAAGGGCTTGTCGCGACCTCGATCAGTTGACGTAGACCATCTGAAATTTGTTGAATCCCACATCATTCCGTATTGCGGTCACATAATATGACTTCCCTCGGGCGAAACATTTCTTCATCGACGAACGGAGTGTTCATGTCTCGTTTGAAGTACAAGGCCATTCTCGGCCTGGTCCTGGGCTTCACCGCATTGGCAAGCTCCGGTTGCACGCTGCCGAGTATCTCGTGCACCGGTTCATCCACCGGAATCACCTGCACGCCATAGAGCTTTGGCCGCCGGGGGTTGCGCTCCTGGCACGCTCGACTCGTTGATGGCATGGGCGTGCCAGGCAGCGTACCGATCCTCTCCCACCCCGAGTGTCTCAGTTCGATTCGTCGCTCTTCTTTAGGTCCGTATCCCGGCTCGGCTGAACACGTTTCGGCTCACCGGGCATCTTCGGGTAGTTCGGTGGATACGGCATGTCGCCGAGGCCCCGTTCTTTGTCGGCATCGGCCATCGCCAAGAGGGGCGAGATCGACTGTGCCACGTCGTCCATTGCGGCCCAGGGGTCTTCGCGGCCCGCCAACAGCCCGGGGACGGATTCCATGGTGAACTCGTCCGGTTCCGCGCCGGCGAGCTCGTCCCAGCTCAGCGGCGTCGACACGGTCGCGATCGGGGTACGCCGCACCGAGTAGGCCGACGCCATGGTGCGGTCCCGGGCATTTTGATTGAAGTCGATGAAGATGCGCGCGCCGCGCTCTTCTTTCCACCACGACGTGGTGACGGCGTCGGGCGCGCGGCGTTCCACTTCGCGGGCCAACGCGATGCCGGCCCGGCGCACCTCCACGAAATCCCAGTCCTTGGCGATCCGCAGGAAGACGTGGATCCCCCGCCCGCCCGAAGTCTTGGGGTAGCCCACCAGGGCGAGCTCATCGAGTAACGGTCGCAACACCTGTACCGCTACGGTCCGGGCCTGCTCGAATCCGACGCCTGGCTGCGGATCCAGGTCGATGCGCAACTCGTCGGGATGGTCGGTGTCCGGGCAACGCACCTGCCACGGGTGCAGGGTGATGGTGCCCATCTGCGCCGCCCAGACGATTGCCGAGGGGTGGGTGACCTTCAGTGCGTCGGCGGTGCGCCCGGAGGGGAACGTCACCCGGCAGGTCTGCAGATAGTCGGGATGGTGCTGCGGAATCCGCTTCTGGTAGATCTCCTCGCCGTCGATGCCATCCGGGAACCGCTGCAGATGGGTGGGCCGGTCGCGAAGCGCGTCGAGCATCGGTCCGCGCGCCACCGTGAGGTAGTACTCGACGAGGCGCCGCTTGGTGCCCTTGGGGCCCAACTTGGGGAAATAAACCTTGTCCGGATTGGTCAGGCGCACCGCAACGCCGTCGACGTCGAGCTCTTCTGCAGCAGCCATACCGAAGATTCCAGCACAATCGGCCTATGGACTTACCTGTCATGCCGCCGGTGTCGCCGATGCTGGCCAAATCGGTGCGGTCGATTCCTCCGGACGCGTCATACGAGCCGAAATGGGATGGGTTCAGATCCATCTGTTTCCGCGACCGGAACGAAGTCGAGCTGGGCAGTCGCAACGAGCGGCCCATGACGCGTTACTTCCCCGAGTTGGTCGCCGCGGTGCGGACAGAGCTGCCCGAGCGGTGCGTGATCGACGGGGAGATTGTCATCGCTACCGACCACGGCCTGGATTTCGAGGCGTTACAACAACGCATTCACCCGGCCGATTCGCGGGTGCGGATGCTCGCCGAGGCCACGCCGGCGTCCTTCGTCGCCTTCGACTTGCTCGCCGTGGGTGACGACGACTACACGCGGAGGCCGTTCAGCGAGCGGCGCGCGGCCCTCGTCGAGGCGTTGGGGCATTCCGGCCCGTCGATCCACGTCACGCCCGCCACCACCGACATCGATCTCGCGCGGCGCTGGTTCGACGAATTCGAGGGGGCCGGCCTCGACGGTGTCATCGCCAAGCCGCTGACCGTCACCTATCAGCCCGACAAGCGGGTCATGTTCAAGATCAAGCACGAGCGGACCGCCGACTGCGTGGTCGCCGGCTATCGCGTGCACAAGTCCGGCGGCGACGCGATCGGCTCGCTGCTGCTCGGGCTCTACCAGGACGACGGGCAGCTCGCGTCCGTCGGGGTGATCGGCGCCTTTCCGATGGCCGAACGGCGGCGCCTGTTCGCCGAGCTTCAGCCGCTCGTCACCGATTTCGAAGGCCACCCGTGGAATTGGGCCGCCCACGAGGCCGGCGAGCGAACACCGCGCAAGAACGAGTTTTCCCGCTGGAACGCCGGGAAGGACCTTTCGTTTGTGCCGCTGCGGCCCGAGCGCGTCGTCGAGGTCCGCTACGACCACATGGAAGGCCGGCGCTTTCGGCACACCGCGCAGTTCAACCGGTGGAGGCCGGACCGCGACCCGCGGTCGTGCACATACGACCAACTCGAGCAGCCGGTCACCTTCAGCCTCGGTGACATCGTGCCCGGCCTGGGATCGGGCTAGAAGGGCGGCGGCTGGTTGCGTTCGGCGATGCGGGCGGCGTTGAGCGCGCGTTCGGCGTCGATGCGGCGGGCTCGATCTTGTTGTCGGGTTCGGCGGCGTTTGGGCATCATGCCGCCGCGATCACCGAGAGAACCGTAGTCGGTTGATACGGTTGGCAATTCACCCGTTGGCACGCACAGTGCGGGAAACAACAGGCGGCTGCCCGGACGGGTGGTGTAGGTCCGGCCACTCGGCGACGTCCAGACGACCGTGCCGTCCGGAAGCTGCTCGTCGCGCCAACCCGTCCAGAACGTTTTCACAAGGTGGTGCTTTCTGCACAGGCACTTGAGGTTGGACGCGTGGGTGGGCCCGAGCGGGTAGGGCACCGTGTGGTCGATGTCGGCGAACTCGGCGGGTCGATCGCATCCGGGGAATCGGCACGTCATGTCCCGGCACCGAATGAACCGTTCCAGCTCGGCCGAAGGGCGGTAACCCGGCTCCGGCTTTGCGTCGGCCGGATGGCGCACCGGGCGCACTTTGGCGCCGCCATGGATCAGCTCGGCGAGCTGCGCCGGCAATACCACGCCGCCGCCGGGGATCAGCGCGGGCGGCCGCGGATCCGGGACGTCGGGCTCGGGATCTGGTGCCAGCGCCTCCGCCAGCGTCGTCTGGTCCGTGATGGGCCGTGATGGCCGCTCCCCCGACATGTGGGGGTCGGGGTCGGCGTCCAGCGCCGAAGCGTCGGCAACGACGTGGATCACCACGCTGGCCGCCCGCCCGTCCTTTTCGGCGCCCGCCAGGCAGCCCGCGTTGCCGCAGCCACACGCGAGCCGGTCCGCGCCGGCTGCCAAGGCTCCCAGTGCGTCGGCGCGGCGCTGGGCGACGGTGCGCGGATCGTCGTCGCAGACCTCGTGGGCCATCTGCAGCAGGCGCCGGTCCAACACGGCCGCATCGTGCGCATAGAGCCGGCCCCACATCGAGGCGGTGCCCGACTCGTCATCGGATCGATCGATGACGACGTCGCGGCTGCGGGCCGCCGCGCGAGTTCGCCGCAAGGCGCCGGGATCGTATTGATCCACCACCGCGTCGATGGCCTGCGCCGTCTTGGTTGCCGACAGCGGCCCGAACCGCCTCGCGTCTTCCGCCAGGGTGGTATCGACCAATTGCAGTGTGTCGGGGTCCTTCACGAGGTCGGTGTGCCACACGATCGTCGCCGCGAGCCGGGCGCTGATCATCCCCTCGGCGAAGAGCGCCCCCACCCGCGGGAGCCGACTGCGCAGCGCGGCGGCCAAGTACATCTGCCCAGAGGCCATGGCGTGGCTGATGTTCTGTGCCGCGGCGACCTCGGCGGCCATGGCATCCCAGTTGTCGCAGGACCAGTGGGCGGCGCTGGTTGGGCCGTCGGCACGGCGGTGCACCAGCTCCGCGATGGCCGCCAGCCTGCGCGCCGCGGCCACCGCCTCAACCCGTGCCCACTCGGCGATCGCAGCCGCCAACTCGGCGTCGTCGGCGCGCGCCAGCTCGTCGACGAGCAGCCCTGAATCGAACATACTTTCGTATAGTAGTCGCGGTCGACGACGCCGAGCACCGCCCGAAGATCACCCTGTGGATGAACTTCGAACTGTGGATAATCGGCGAACCACGCGTTTAATGCCCCCGCCGGGCGGGCACGCGAACGTACATGTCAGTGACAGCGTTTCAAGACCTGCCGTTGGCCGACCGCGACCGGAAGTGGGATGGTGACGCCGCCGAGAAGCGGGTCCGCAAGTGGGCCGGGGCCAAGGACGCCCCGAACGAGAAGTACCGCGACGCCCACGTCTGGTACGACAACGGCAAGAAGGAAAACTTCACGGCGTACAAATTGTTGATCGCCGACGTCGTCGGCGGCAATCTGCGGGCGGTCCCACGCGGGGTGATGGCGGCCGGCGCGATCATGGACGGTGCGCGCGGCGGCGTCGACCTGCCGAAGGCGGACGTCGATCGGGTCAAGAGCCACCTGGCCAAGTACTACCAGAAGATGGGCGAAAGCCCGCCCTGGGAGCGCGCCTAGTCAGACCGCAACCGACAGGCGCGACAGCCCGCGCAGGGTGACGTTGGCCTTGTATCGCGGCTCGCCGTCCAGCCGCGCGTCCGGGAAGCGCGCCGCCACCGCCGACAGGGCCACGCCGGCCTCCAGCCGGGCCAGCGGCGCACCCAGGCAGTAATGGGCTCCCCGGCCAAAGCCCAAGTGCCGCAGCCCCTTCCGGTCCGGGTCGAAGAGATCGGGCCGGTCGAATTCCGCCGGATCGCGGTGGGCCGCGGCGAGCAGCAGCATCATGACATCTCCCGCCGGCACCTCAACGCCGCCAATCACCATGTCGGCGAGAGCAATTCGGCCGACAAGTTGCACCGGCGGGTCAAAGCGCAAGGTCTCTTCCACGATCGCCGGCGCTCGACCGGAGTCGGCACCCAGCGCGGCCCACTGCGCGGGATTGCGCAGCATTGCCAGCACGGCGTTGCCGATGAGATTCACCGTGGTCTCGTGTCCGGCGATCAAGAGCAGATTGCAGGTGGAGACGATCTCCTCCTCGGTCAGCTGGTCGCCGGACTCTTCCACGGCGATCAGACCCGAAAGCAGGTCGTCTCCGGGTTGTGAACGGCGGCGCTCGATCAGGCCGTGGAAGTATTCGCGCAGCCACGTCCCGGCCTGTTGTCGTTGATCTGCGACATCGGGCGGCACTCCGGTGATGGTGGAGAACGGGTCCAGCGCCTGGGCGAGCAGTGCCGACGCGCGGCTGAATTGCGGCTCGTCGTCGAGTGGCACGCCGAGCAGCCGGCAGATCACCGCCACCGGCAGCGGATAGGCGAAATCTTCGACGACTTCGAAGTGCCCCTTTTCGGCGACCCGATCGAGCATTGCGTCGACCAGCGAACGGATATCGGGTTCCAGCGCGCTCACCACCCTCGGCGCGAACGCTTTGCTGACCAGCCTTCGCAACCGGGTGTGATCGGGTGGATCGAGGAACAAGAAACCCGGCGGGCCCTGCCTGCGCGGTGCCGTTCCGGCCGCGGCCTGGCGCTTGGCGACAGTCGAGTTGACGTTGTCGCTGCTGGACGACGGGTGCCGCAACACGTCGTCGCAGTCTCGGTAGCTTGAGAAGACGGCCAGATTGGTGTCGGGCAGCTGCACCGCTCCGCCCTCGCGAAACCGCGCGCAGAGTCGATACGGGTCGGCCCGGTTGGCCGGGTCCAGCAGTTGTAGCAGCAACCCCTGGGATTCGGCTTGCCCGGTCGGCGCGGTCGTCATGCGGCCATTCTGCCCGGCGCCGGACGGCACCCCGGTCAGCCGGAGGTCAGGGCCCTTCCCGCAGACCCGCCAGATCCGCACGTGCCATCAACCGATCCAGAAAATCCAGCTGGCCCTTGAGCAACTTGACCCGCGCCTCGGCCACCGAAAACCACCCCACCCGATCGACTTCCGGGAACTCGCGCATGGTGCCCGACCCCTTCGGCCACTCCAGCTCAAAGGTGTTGCTGCGCGCGTCACTCACGTCGAGGTCGGCGTGGACGGCGAATGCGGTGACCACCTTGCCGCCCGACTGTTTCAGCTGGCCGAGGTCCAGCCGGGTCCCGGCCGGCGCAGAAACCCCGAGCTCTTCGGAGAACTCGCGTTGGGCGGCGGCCCAGGGATCCTCCCCGTCGCTGTACTCCCCTTTGGGAATCGACCACGCCCCGTTGTCTTTTCGCGCCCAGAACGGGCCGCCCGGATGCGCTATCAGGACCTCGACGACGCCCTCGCGGGTCCGGTACAACAGCACACCGGCGCTGAGCTTCGGCATTCGCTCAGGACCCGACCGAACGTTCCAGGTCCTTGAGCGACGACTCCAGGTGTGCGAGCAGGCGCTGCAGGTGCGGCACGCTGCGCCGGCATCCCACCAGCCCGAAGTCCAGATTGCCGGCATTGTTGGCCAGGGTGATGTTCAGCGCCTGGCCGTCGAGCGCGATGGACATCGGGTAGTTGCCGTCGAGCCGCGCGCCCCCGTAGTAGATCGGCTGGGTGGGCCCCGGCACGTTCGAAATGATGATGTTGAACGGCGGCGACGTGGACGACACCCAGCCGGGGACCGCCGCCAGGGCCAGCGCCGAGGTATTGACCGCGGAGAGCGCGAGCGCCTGGAAGCGGGGCAACTGTGAGAACACGGTCTTGTTGCTGCGCATCGAGTCGCTGATGGTCTGGAGTCGCTGCGCGGGATCGTCGCTGTCGGTGCCGAGATTGCACAGGATGGCGCCGACGAGGTTGCCCCCGGCATCGGCCTCGTCTTCGGTGCGCAGGCTTACCGGGACCATCGCGATCAGCGGGGCGTCGGGCAGGGCGTTCTGCTCGAGCAGGTAGTAGCGCAGGGCGCCCGAACACATGGCCAGGACGACATCGTTGACCGTCACCCCGGCGGCCTTCTTGACGCTTTTGATGCGGTCCAGCGACCAGGACTGGGCGGCGCACCGGCGCGCGCCACCGATCTTGACGTTCAGCATGGTGCGCGGCGCCCCGAAGGGCAACGTCAACTGCTGCTCGAACAGCGCCGCGCGGGCCAGTGAAACCGTCGACGGGGCAAGCGCCGCAAGGGCTCCCGCCGCATGCAGCGCCGAACGCAAGGGGCTGACGGGGCTGCTCTTGCGTTTGCTTTTCGGCAGGCTCCACGGCGCGCGGATCTCGGTGTCGTCGGGGTCCGCCGACAACGCGCGCTGCATCAGCTTCTGCGCCGACACCCCGTCGATCAGCGCGTGGTGAACCTTGGTGTAGACGGCGAACCGGCCATCCTGGAGGCCCTCGATGATGTGCGTCTCCCACAGCGGGCGGTGACGATCCAGCAGGCTGCTGTGCCATCGCGATGTCAGCTCGAGCAGTTCACGGATCCGCCCTGGAGACGGCACCGCGGAGCGCCGGACGTGGTAGTCGATGTCGACGTCGTTGTCATAGGACCAGCCCAGGTTCGCGATTCCGCCGACGAACGTCGCGGGATGCTTGCGGAAGGTGGGCTGAAAATCGCGCTGCGCGATCAACCGGTCGTAGAGGCCGCGGACGAAGTCGCGGTCGGCGCCGCTCGGCAGCTCGAACAGCTGCAACCCACCGACGTGCATGGGATGTTCGCGCGACTCTCCCAATAGGAAGATCGCGTCGGTGGGCATCATCAGGTCCATTCAGCAATTACACGCGACTATGGGCGAACCCGCCAGCACCCGTTTATTCGGGAGCCAGCGACCATGCCGACGTCGCGACCAGGTCCCCACGGTCGAGTGCCGCGGCGCGGTGTTCGTGCACTTGCGCGTACTCTGGCGTGCTCACCATGTCGATGAACGCCTGCGGGGTCGGGTATTCCACGACGAGAATCGCGTCCCACCAAGGTGTTTCGTCGTCACCGATCACGAAGGCCGGCGCGATGCCCGCGTAACTGACGGTGGCGCCCACCCGCCGCAGATGCGGCGCCACCTCCAGCGCGTAGCGCTGGTAGGACTCCTTGCCGCCCGAGGTCTTGAACTTCAACAGGTTGACCATCACCACCGGCGCGTCGGCGGGCCGCGCGGCCAGGGCCGCGAACTGTTCGGCGGTGGGCTCCAAGGAATGGCTCATGAGAGACGATTACAGCAGATCGGTGATGGTCTTCAGGCCCGCTTCATAAAGGACGCCGGGCAGCATGCCGCCGTCGTGCTCGATGGTGGTGCCGTTGATGAAGTCGGCCTCGCCGCTGGCCAGGAATACGCAGACCCTGCCCACCTCCGCGGGCTCACCCGCCCGCCGCAGCGGGACAGCCTCGAAATACTTTGCGCCAGTTGGGTCGTCTTTGGGCAGCACGAACGACCGAAAGTTCTCGGTCATCGTCGGTCCGAGCGCGATGCAGTTGACCCGAACCTTGGGACCCCACTCCTCGGCCAGCGAGCGGGTGAGGTGGTTGAGCCCGCTCTTGGCCGCACCGTAGGAGACCAACGTCGGCGACCCGGCCGGATGCCCGGCCCCGCTGGAGATGTTGACGATGCAGCCTACGCCGTCCTGGGTGCGCATCTGCCGGTAGGCGCGGATCGCGAACCAGAGCGGGCTGATCAGGTTCATCTGCACCGCGAACGCGTGGAACAACGCGGTGCGCTCATACTCGTCGTCGCTCGCCGGCGTCCCCTGAATGCGTTGCACCAGTTGGGGAATGCTCTCCGCGTGCGGAGCCGGAACGGTTCCTCCGGCGTTGTTCACCAGGATGTCGATGCGGCCGTGCTCGGCGACGACTTCGGCGACGAAGGAGTCGATCGCGCGGTAGTCCCCTTGGTCGCAGACCCGTTGGGAGGCCCGGGCCGACCAATCGGGTTCGACCCCGGGAATGGCGTCCAGCGGCGAGCGTGAACAGCCGACGACGGTGGCACCGGCGCGGAGCAGTTCGTGGGCGATGCCGACACCCACACCCCGGCTGGTTCCGGTGACGATCGCGACCTTGCCGTCCAGGACACTCATGACAGTCCTTCCTCCGCCGAGCCGACGTTGACAGTCACTGTCAGCGGGTCATACTGTGCCATTTCGGTCGTTGGCGTGTAAAGGCATGTGATTCGGAGGTCACCGAGATGAGTAGTCCGTCCAAGCTCCGCGTCATCCAATGGGCGACCGGAGGCGTCGGCAAGGCGGCCATCGCGTGCGTCCTGAATCATCCGCAGTTGGACCTGGCCGGCTGCTGGGTGCACAGCGCGGACAAGAACGGCGTGGATGTCGGCCGGATTCTTGGAACCGCGGACCTCGGTGTCACCGCCACCTCCAGCGCCGAGCAGATCTTGGCGCTGGACGCCGACTGCGTCGTGTACAGCCCCCTGGTGCCCAACGACGACGAGGTGATCGCCATCCTGCGATCCGGCAAGAACGTCGTCACCCCGGTCGGCTGGGTGTACCCCGACCCCGGCAACCCGCGGCACCGGGCCGTCGCCGACGCCGCGGTCCAAGGCGGGGTGACCCTGCACGGTTCGGGGATTCACCCCGGCGGCATTACGGAACGCTTCCCGCTCATGCTGTCCTCGCTTTCGTCGGCCGTCACCCACCTCCGCGCCGAAGAATTCTCCGACATCCGCACGTACAACGCCCCGGACGTCGTGCGCCACATCATGGGCTTCGGCGGCACCCCCGAGGAAGCCATGCAAGGGCCCATGGCCGGCCTGTTGGACGGGGGTTTCAAGCAGTCGGTGCGAATGATCGCCGACCACATGGGATTTCGTATCGACCCGAACATCAGGACCATCCAGGACGTCGCCGTCGCGACCGCCGAGATCGAATACGGTCCATTCCCGATCGCGGCGGGAGCCGTGGCCGCCCGCCGGTTCCGCTGGCAGGCCCTCGTGGACGGCGAACCGGTCATCACGGCGGCGGTCAACTGGTTGATGGGTGAGGAAAACCTGGATCCGGCCTGGGACTTCGGCGGGCGGGGCGAACGGTTCGAGGTTGAGATCACCGGTGATCCCACCGTGAGCCTCACCTTCAAGGGTCTGCAGCCCGAGACGATCGCCGAAGGGCTGGTGAAGAATCCGGGCGTGGTGGCGACGGCCAATCATTGCGTCAACGCCATCCCGGATGTCTGCGCCGCCGAACCGGGCATCAAGACCTACCTCGACCTACCCCTGTTCGCGGGTCGCCCCGCTGCCGGCCTCGCGGCTTCATGACCTACACCCATCCCGACTCGATGCGCGGCCACGTCGCCATCGTCACCGGTGCCGCCCAAGGCGTGGGCAAGGGCGTCGCGGCCGCATTACTGGAACGCGGCGCCTCGGTGCTGCTGGTCGACATCCAGGACGAGTTGCTGGGCGCGACAACCGAAGAGCTGTCATCGACGGGTCGCGTCGAGAAGCTGACCGCCGACCTCCGTGACCCCGCCAGCGCACAGCGGATCGTGACGGCCGCGGTCGATGCCTTCGGTGCGGTCCACGGCCTGGTCAACAACGCGATCGCGACCAACGAGCCCAAGGCGTTCGTCGACATCACCACCGAGGACTTCGCGCTCGGCCACGAGGTGGGCCCGCGGGCGACCTTCCTGCTCATGCAGGCCGTACACCCCGTGATGGTCCGGGCGGGGGGCGGGTCGATCGTCAACCTCGGCTCCGGGACGGGCACCGGCGGTGAGCCGAAATGGGGCGGATACGCCGCGGCCAAGGAGGCCATCCGGGGCCTGTCGAAGGTCGCCGCCCTGGAGTGGGGACGCGACGATATCCGGGTGAACGTCATCTGCCCGTTCGCGGAATCGGACGGCGTGAAGTTCTGGAAGTCGTTCGCGCCCAAGGAGTACGAAAAGGCGGTGCTCCGCGTTCCGATGAAGCGCATCGGCGATGTCCGCACCGACGTGGGTGCGTTGGTGGCGTTCCTGCTGGGCACCGACTCGACGTTCATCACCGGACAGACCATTCACGTCGACGGTGGGATCGGCTGCTTCCGGTGACCTCTCCCGCCAGAGGCGAGTCGCTGCGCGATCGGCAACGCGCACAGGTCCGGGCCGACCTCCGGCGAGCGGCGTTCCGGCTGTTCGTCGAACGCGGCTACGACGCCGTCACAACGGAGGAGATCGCCGCCGCAGCGGGCGTTTCGCCGCGCACCTTCTTCCGGCACGTGCCGACGAAAGAAGATCTGTTGCTTGCCCCGGTCCGGCATGGCGGCGCCGCGATCGTCAACCTGCTCGAGCAGCGGCCCGCGACCGAAGCGCCGGATGTCGCGTTGGTCAACGCCATCATCACGCGGACCCGGTCCTTCGAGCAGGCCGACACCGACGAGTGGCGAGAAGCGCTGCTGGTGGCACCCGATCTGCTCCGCAAGGTCACGGTCCACACGCCCGCCGACAAGGAGCGGGCGGCCAAGCTGATCGCCGAGCGGATGGGCGTGAACCCCGACGTCGACATCCGTCCCGGACTGTTGGTCCAACTCGCCTTCGCCGCCGCGGATTTCGGGTTCCAGCAATGGGTGCGCCAGTCCGGGCGCCCGTGGCCGCTGGATCGCTACGTGACCGAGGCCCTGCAAGCGGTCAAGAGTCCGCACTGGAAGCGGAAGCGGGGCTGATCAAGCCCGGGACGACGCCTCGGGATTGGCGATCCGGATCGGGGCGCCGTCCAGCCAGGCGGTCACCGCCTCGACGGTGTCGGAGTAGAACGCACTGAGCATTTCGCGGGTGACGTATCCCAGGTGCGGAGACAGGGTGACATTCGGGAGCTGCCGCAACGGGTGATCGGTCGGCAGCGGTTCGATGTCGTAGACGTCGAGGCCGGCTCCGGCGAGGCGACCGGTTTTGAGCGCATCGAGCATGGCGGCCTCGTCGACGATCGGGCCCCGCGACGTGTTGATCAGGAACGCGTGCGGCCGCATCCGGGCCAGCTCCGGTTGGCCGACCAGGCCGCGCGTGCGTTCCGAGAGCACCACATGGATGGAGACCACGTCCGATTGCTCGAACAGCGCGGCCTTCTCCACCCGGCGCGCGCCCACCATCGCGGCCGCATCCTCGGTGAGATTCTGGCTCCAGGCGATGACCTCCATCCCGAAGGTTTTCGCGTATTCGGCCATCCGCCTGCCCACCCGCCCGAGGCCAAGCAGCCCAAGTGTCTTGCCGGACAGCGTGAGACCCGTCGTCACCTGCCAGCCGCCGTCCCGCATGCGTCGGTGTTCTTCGGCCAGGTTGCGCACCGTGGCGATCAGCAATCCCCAGGCCAGTTCGGGAGTGGCGTCGTGCACGGAGCGGAATCGCGGATGGGTGAAGTCGGTGTGGGCGACCAGGATCCCCCGCTCGGTGGCGGCGCCCATGTCCAGGTTGGGCAGACTCCTGCCGACGATGGTGATCAGCTTCAGGTTCGGCAGCCGCTCGATCAGCGTTCGCGGCAACGCCATCCGCTCGCGCATGGTGCAGATCACATCGAATGGCCGCAGCGCCTCGGCGGCGTCGTCCTCGGACAGATGCCGATCGAAAACCGAAACGCGGGAACGGGTTTGCACCGCCGACCAGTCCGCAAGCCGCAGAGCCACACCGGCGTAGTCGTCGAGGATCGCTACCTGGGGCGTGGGTTTCGACATGACCCCATTGAACCCTACGCGGCCACAACAGGGGTTGGACGCCGTCAGCTGAGCGCGGGCAGGACCTTGTCGGTGAGCAACTGGACCGACTTCCACGCTTCGTCGGCGGGCATGCCGCCGACCAGTGGGTGCATCACCAGCGGCCCGTAGTCGTAGGCCTCGCTCACCTCGGCGATCAACTCGTCGGGAGTGAGGAAGCGGTACCGGCCCGACGCCCTGACCTCCTCGATCGTCTGCACGCCCGGCAAATGCATGAGGGACCGTTGGTCGGTCGACCATCCGCCGTACGTGACCGCCTCCCAGAGGATGTGGTCGCCGAGTTCCGCCCATGCCCGGTCGGGGTCCTCGTGCAGGAAGATCATCCCGCGGTTGACCGGTCCCGGCATGAGGATGAGCGGCGTCATCCCGGCGTCGGCACACAACTCGCGGTAGTAGGCCGCCACGTCGGGCAGGTGGTCGGCCAGGCTGAGCGGCAGCCGGAAGCGAACCGCTCGTCGGGCCGTCGCGCGCGCGCCCCCACCGACATACAGCGGCGGATGCGGCCGGGTCCAGGTGCCGGTGCAGACTCCCGCGTCGGCGTCGGCACCGGACCACACCGACAGCGTGCGCTCGAGCAAGCCGTCCATCAGCGCACCCCGTCGCGTGAAATCGGCTCCCAGCGCCTCGTATTCGACCGTGCGGTAGCCCAGGCCCACTGTGGTGTGCAGCCGGCCCCGGCTCATGTTGTCGACCAGTGCGATGTCCTCGGCGAGCCGCACCGGATTCCACAGCGGCCCGAGCGCGCAATCCACGCTGGCGATCAGCCTCGAGGTTCGAGCCAAGAACATCGCCGCCGCCATGATGGGGTTGCAACTCCAGCCGTGCCCGGTCGCGTGATGCTCGTCGACGCTGATGGTGGTGATGCCGTGCGATTCGCCCCACTGCGCCAGTTCGAGGGCGGCCGACAACAGCGCGCTCTGCGTGCGTGGTTCGCCATGCGGGGAGGCGAAGTTGAATCGCAACACCGTCAGCAACACGTCACGCCTCCCGTGGGGCGGCCATCGACTGTAAAAAGGCGGGAAAGTCGGGAAACAACGCACGGTCGACGATCTCGATGCGGGCGCCGAAAGCGTCTGTGTAGTAGGCAAACAGCCCAAGCTCGGAGCCGGGCACGACCGCGGTCATCTCGAGGGTGAAGCCATTGTCCTCCAGCGCCCGGGCGCTCTCGGCCAGGTTGTCGCTGAAGTAGCCGAGGTGGTGGACCGCGTTGCCCGGGGCGGCGGTCCACGGACTATCGGGCACCTCTTGCACCAGTTCGAGGTGTGGGCTCTGCAAGGAGTACACGATCGTCGAGGTCAATTCGCGGACGCCGGCCGCGGTGCGGAACGGCAAGGTGTAGCTCATCGGGGTGATCCACCGGTACCCGGCCAGCGCGCTCAGCCGCGCCATCGCCGCGTCGAGGTCCGGCACGATGATGCCGGTGTGGTAGAAATCCTCGGGCCGCAACGCAATTGCCATGTCACTCCTTGAGTTTCAGACGCAGTCCGACGCGGCGTCGACGACGAACACCGCGCCGCTGGTGTAGCTGCTCTGCTCGGTGCACAAGAAGGCGATGGTCGGGGCGATCTCACCGACGGAACCGAAGCGGCGCAACGGGATGTGCGCCAGCTCGCCCTCCACCAATTCCGCCGCGCCGTGCATGGGTGCCGTCATCGGAGTGTCGATCGCACCGGGCGCCACCGCGTTCACCCGGATCCCCTTGCCGGCCCACTTGACCGCGAGGTTCCTGGTGACGCAGACGATCCCGGCCTTCGCCGCGCCGTACCCGGGGACCAAGGGGACGGCCCGCAAAGCTGACATCGACGCGAGGTTCACCACGCTGGCGCCGCCGACCGCGGTCGACGCCTTCAAGGCGCGGTAGAGCCCGACCGTCAACCGGTACGGTCCGGTGAGATTGAGCGCGACCGACGCCTCGAACCCGTCCGGCTTCGATTCATCAAGGCCGCCGGGGAAATTGGCGCCGGCGTTGTTGACCAGCACGTCGAGGCCGGTGAACTTCTCCGCCAGCGCGTCCACCGAATCCGGGTCGCTGATCTGCAGCTGGTGATAATCCATGCCGGACAGGTCCACCTGGTAGTCACCCGCCGTCGGCCTGGTTCCGGTGACCGCGACGCGGGCCCCGGCATCGCGGAACAGGACGGCGGTCGCATGCCCGATCCCGCTGGTGCCACCGGTGATCAGCGCGGTGGTTCCGGTGAAGTCGAAGCTGACGCGAGCCGTCATGAGTTCCTCGCTATCTGGTTTCTGAGCCAGGCGCTTTCCCAGAAGTTCGTGCTGTCGGCCAGGAGTTCTTCATGGGCGTCTCGAAGCACGGCCCGCGCCCCCGTGTGGTCCGGCGGAAGAAGCTCGGCGAGGTGGATGGCTTGCAGCGGGCGTCCGGCGGCGAGGTGTTCGCGCGCCCGGTTCACCAATGCGTCGGCACCGGCGAGCTCAACCACGTCGGCGGCGACGGCGTCGAACCCGACCGGATAGAGCTCGGTGGTCGACTCGTGGTGAAACCAGCCGGAGTAGTTCTCCCAGATGGCCCGCACATCCCAGGCCACCTTGCCATAGCCCTGCCCCACTTCATATTCCGCGGGCAAGGTGATCTCGCGCATCAAGGTGCGCACATCCTTCCCGGCGTTCATCCCCTCGACGGTCTGGTCGTGGACGTACCGGATGGCGTCGCGCAGCCGGGACAGTTCGGCGTGGATGCGCTCGGCGCCCGCTATCGGGTCGAAATGACCGGTCACCAGAAGCTCGGGCCGCAGGTCGCGCACCCGCTCCACCGAAGCGGTGGCCGTCAGGGCGTCGCGGTACCGGTCGCCGCGGATGGTGACCAGGTTGGGAATGTGCCCGAACAGTGGGCCAAAGACGTTACCGCACAGGCAGATCCGCTCATCGGGCAGCCACACCACCAGTGAGTCCGTGGTTTCACCGCCGGGCACGGAGATCAGCTCCATCCGCCGGCCGCCGACCTCCAGGGTCAGGGTCTCATCGAAGTCGAGGTCGACGATGGGAACGCTCTGCCCGGCCAACCGGGTGGCGCCCAGGCGCCGCTGAATGGCTGGGATCCCGGCCGCCAGGGTGTCCTTGAACGCGAAGGCGCTGCGGCTGGCGCGGTACGGGATGAGCCGCTCGTTGTCGTCGCGCCACAGCGTCCAGTTCGCCTGCGCGACCACCGTTGTCTGCGGGTCGCGCACGCTGTCCAAACCGCCGACATGGTCGACGTGGCCCTGGGTGAAGACGATGTAGCGCACCGGTGACGGGTCGACAGCGTCGAAGTTCGCGCGATGCACCGGGCCCTCGAAACCCATGCCGGTGTTGACGATCACCCGGCCCTCGCGGGTGGTGAGCAGGTAGGCGTTCGAGAGCCCCGGTGAGCACCACAGCCCGGGCGCGATCTCCTCGGCACGGTCGGCAGCCGCGGGCCGCATTGCGTCGGCCCCGGGCCTGCTGCGGTATATCGGTTCGAAACTCATCGCTCTCGTTGCCTCCGGCTAGCTCTCGGCCCGGACGTCGAACTTGTCGAAGTAGAAGTCGAAGCGTCCGCGCAGTTCGTCTGCCGTGATGCCGAAGTGCCGATGCAGGTCGTAGTTGACGCGACCGTGCTTGCCCCGCGGATTACCCGCCAGGTATTTCTCAAACAGCGCCCGCACCTTCGGCGTCAACTCGACACCGCCGCAGTGGTAAAGCCCCTCGAGCACCGGCATTTCGTTGCCGTTCAGCTGGTGGAAGTTGATGTCGATGCTGCGCTCCGCCGGTACGAGTTCACGGTCGCGCACGCACGCCCCCAACAGTCGTTGCACCCGGTCGCTCCAATAGTCGAGCAGCCACTCCGGATCGATGCTCGTTCGGCGCAGTCGATCGGAGTAGGCCATCATCGTGATGGCCGACTGGATCACGGCGACGGGATCGCGGTGCGTGAAAGCCACTGTCGCGTCGGGAAACGTCGCCATGAGCGGGCCGAGCTGCTCACAGTGTTGAGGACTTTTCAGGACCCAGGTCCGCGGACCGCGCAAGAAGGTCAATGCCTGCAGCACTTTCCTCAGGTATCCGTAGTGCCGGTTCTGGTCCAGGCGCAGGTAGTAGTCGCGCCAGTCCGGTACGCGCGCATGCCATTCCAGTACGTAGGCGGCCATATCGAGGTCGAGGAGTTCGACCTCCTCCTCGATCGCCTCGGGGAATCGGTCGTGCATCGCGGCGACGGCAGGGGCGCTGGCCATGAGCGCGTCGTGCTCGGCTTTGGCTCGCGCGTAACGGGGGTCAATCCCGAAGATGTCGGGACCCTGGCCACGAGCGGGGATGGGTTCCTGACTCTCCCAGTACGGCAACGCCCGTCGACGTGGGTCGGCGGCGATGAGGTTGACCAGATGGGTGGTGCCCGATCGCGGCATCCCGACGACGATGAACGGCTTCTCGATCGGGACGGCTTCGATTTCGGGATACCGCTTGAGGAGCTCGGTCAGCGACAAGCGGTTGCGCAGCAGCCGCACGACGCGCTGCCGCAGCGACGAGCGCGTGAGCTGACGCAGACCCTCGTCGGCTTCGATCGCCGCGACGTGCGCGGTGAGCCGATCGCCGAAACCGTCGACGTCGTCGAGGTCGTCTGCGCCCGCTTGCGCAATGGCCTCCGCCACCATCCGATCGATGTCGAAATCGACGACCTTGGCCTCGGTGAACTCGAGGATCTGGCGTTGGACGTCGGTCAGCTTGGGCGCGGTCAGGTCGTCGAAGTCGATGTCGTCGACGGCAGAGCCCACCGGATCCTCTTTTCGACGTGTCGTCGACGAAAAATATGACACAGACGCCAGACGCCGTCCGCCGCGGTCCCTACAGATTCGCCAAGTCGTCCGGGACGTCGACCTTGTGTTCCTGCAGCGCCTCCAGCGGCACCACCTCGAGGGTGCGCTCGTGGGTGGAGGCCAGCACCACCGGCGCGGCGCAGCCATCCTGGTGGGCCCGCAGCCAGTTCAGCGCGGTGACGCACCAACGATCGCCGGGCAGCAGGCCGGGGAACCGGTATTCGGGAACGGGGGTGAGCAAGTCATTGCCGATGGAACGCTGGTGCTCCAGGAATTCGGTCGTCATGACCGCGCAGATCGTGTGCCGGCCGACGTCCTCGGGTCCCGTCGAGCAACAGCCGTCGCGGTAGTACCCGGTAAGTGGCTCTGTGCCGCACGGTTCCAGCGGACGGCCTAACACGTTTCGATCGGGCACGGATTAAGTATCGCGCTCCCAAGGGTGAAGTTAGAAGTAACTTTCCCGACTGCCCGAGAGCAAATTTGCGGCCGGAGCCGAATGTTTACCCCGCCTTCCGGTAGGTGGCCTCCGGGCGGACGCCGAGCAGGCTGCCCGCCGCCGCGGCGTCGACCTCCGAATACATGCGGGCGATGTCGACAACCGCCGTCCCCGCCCGGACCAGCTCCTCTTGTGCGGCCGTATTAAACGCGAGGAAGGCGGCGGCCTCCGCGCCGAACGCGAGGGCCGCCTGCGCCGAGACCTCGTCGGCCCCGGCCGGCACCATCGCGGTGGTGGACGGAGCTGCCATCGCGCCGGCCTGCACGCCCTGCACGGCGCCACGGACGACGTCGGACCCGATGGCGGCGGCGGCCGGATCGAACGACAGTGACTGCACGGGCCCACTCCTCAACACATCTGATGATGTCGTGGGGCGATAGTAGCAGTAAGCAACTATTTACGTCTACAAAACTTCTCCTGAGAAAGAGTTAAGTGGCACCGGGTGACGAGGCGATAACAATTCCCACGTCAAGCTGGCGCGACGCGCTGAGTAAATCCCGGCGAAATCGCCCGGAAAACCTATCGTCACATCGTGCAACGACGAACGGCCCTCAAGCTGCCACTGCTGCTGGCAGCAGGCACCGCACTGGCGCGAGCACCGCGCGCCTCGGCCGAGGAGCCGGGTCGCTGGTCCGCCGATCGCGCCAACCGCTGGTATCAGGCGCAGGGCTTCGTCGTCGGCTCGAACTACATCACCTCCAACGCCATCAACCAGCTCGAAATGTTTCAGGCCGACAGCTATGACCCGCGGCGCATCGACACCGAGCTCGGGTGGGCCCGGTTCTACGGGCACAACACCGCACGGGTATTCCTCCACGATCAGTTGTGGGCCCAGGATCAGCGAGGGTTCCAGACGCGGCTCGCGCAGTTTGTCGACATCGCGGCGCGCCACCGCGTCAAACCGCTGTTCGTCTTCTTCGACTCATGCTGGGACCCGGCACCCAAAGCGGGCCGGCAGCGCGCACCGAGGCCCGGGGTGCACAACTCCGGCTGGGTGCAAAGCCCCGGCGCCGAACGGCTCGGCGACCCCCGCTATGCGGGCGTCATGCGTGACTACGTCACCGCCGTGTTGACCCAGTTCCGCAACGACGACCGCGTTCTCGGTTGGGATCTGTGGAACGAGCCCGACAACCCCGCGAAGCAGTATCGAAGCACCGAGCGCAGCGACAAAGAGCAGTTGGTCGCCAACCTGCTCCCCCAGGTGTTCCGCTGGGCGCGCGCGGTCGACCCAAGCCAGCCACTCACGAGTGGCGTGTGGCGCGGCGACTGGGGACAACCCCAGGGGCGCAGCGCAATCAGCGACATTCAGCTCGCCAACTCCGACGTGGTCACGTTCCACTCCTACGCCGAACCCGCGGGCTTCGAGTCGCGGATCGGCGAGCTCGCCCCGCTGGGGAGGCCGATTCTGTGCACCGAGTACATGGCCCGGCCGCGGGGCAGCACCGTCGAGGGAATTCTGCCGGTGGCCAAGCGCCACAACGTCGGAGCCATCAACTGGGGTCTGGTCGCCGGAAAGACGCAGACCTACTTCCCCTGGGAATCGTGGGACCACCCGTACACCGCAATCCCGAAGGTCTGGTTCCACGACCTGCTCGGGCCCGACGGCCGGCCATTCCAGGACACGGAGGCCCTGACGACGCGGAAGCTGGCCGGCAGCCAGGCCTGAGTCTGTCCAGCAGGTCCAGGTCCATCCGACGCCATAACTGACCTATCACGGACATAGAACCCGCATGACAGGCCACCCATGATCCCGAGATTTTTCGTCGCCTCAGCCGTAGTCGCGGCGATGATCAGCGCTTGCAACGCTCAAGCCGATCCGCCATCTTTTCCCGATTTAAGCGGCTACGCGCCCGTTAACCCCTCCGACTACGCGATCACTTATCCGAACTCCGGCAGGCCGACGCCACTCCAACTGATCGCATTCATTAGCCCGGACGGTGTGGCATGTGCGTTCGGAAACCCGCCATCAGCAGGCTGCACTGGCAACAACCTTCCAGGCTTGCCGCCCGCCACTCCCTCATCTAGCGGAGCGCCGCGACTCATTTCCATCAGTACCGGCTCCGCACCGCGACCTACTGGGACGCCTCTGGACACCAATGGACAACCGCTGAAAACCTTGCCGCCGTTTCACTCCCTCACAGTAGATGGCGTGATCTGCGGAGTGGACAACTCCGGCATGACCGCGTGTAAGGATCCGCAAGGTCGGGGCTTTGTGCTGTCGCCGCATGGCTCCACTTGGCTGCCTCATGTCTGATTGCTGTCGCGTCTCCGAAACACGTTGCAGACCAAATAGGTAAAGAGGGGGAAGATGCGACGCCTTCCGGCGAGCAACGAAATTTCCTGCACCGCAACGACTTAGGGAGCCGCGAAGTCACCCACCACGGTCATCTTGGTGCCGTCGGAGGCGGTGGCGAAGCCGCCCGCGGTGAAAGCGCAGTTCACGATGATCGCTCGGTGTGGAGGGCTTTGCATCCACGAGTCGAGGGCCTGGGTGGGATTCGCCGCTGACCCAGTGCCCCAATAAACGATCTCACCCGTGGCGGGGGTCCGGTTGTAGCCGGCTTCTGCGATGCGCGTCCGCGGCGAAGAGCCGTCCGAACCGATATGCCCGCTTAAACCGGTGCGCAGCATGTCGTCGGCGTGCCGCTGCGCTGCCACCCTCAACCGCGGGTCGTCTGTGAGTGGCCCGCAAGGCTGACGAAGCCCGCTGACGCCGCCGTACAGCACAGCAACGGAGTCGTCTGCGCGCGCGACGAATTCAGAAACGGTGCCGGCCGTCGCGATGACGACACAACACAGCGAGAAGCTGGCGACGAGTTCGACTTTCTTCGTCATGTGGCCTCTTACTGCGTGCCTTGCAGTGCTCAGTAAGGCAATGCTATCCACCTTCGGCCACGCATGGCCCAGAATCGCAATCCACTCGCTGCACCGACATGCGCCGCGCTGAGAACGCAAACGAGCGACCCTGCCCGGTAGGAGGTGAAGGTCTTTGGCGGTGGCGGAGCACTCGCGTCGGGCCTGCCCTGAGAGCACGGATGTGCGCTGGCTCAGGTAACGGCTGCACCCTGCTCGGGGCCGGAACCGCCGCTGACGAATTGGATGCCACCCCCGAAAACGGTGCACTCACAATGAAGAAGGGTAGCCAGCCAGGCGGACAATCGGCTTTGCGTCGACCGCATTGAATGCGATCGGAACCACACCGGCTTTTGCTATGCTCCGCCCATGGCGCTCCAAGGCCAAGAGCGCAACCTTCGCGGCCTGCTTCTTTGCAAGGTCAATGAGAAGTATGCGCACTATATTTACGAGTACTTCTACCAGAAGTTCTTGTATCGCTACTTAACCCGCCGGCTTGCCGCGAATGATGTTTTGTTCTTCAACTATGGCTACGAAGAGGACCCGCCAATGGGGGTGCCGCTGTCCCCCTCGGACGAGCCCCACAGGTTCTTTATCCAGCTTTATCACCGCACGGCGACTCAGGTCGATCTCTACGGTAAAGACGTGCTGGAGGTCGGTTGCGGCCACGGCGGTGGGGCCTCATACCTCATGCGCACCCTGCAACCGGCCTCCTACACCGGACTGGATTTGAACTCGGCAGGTATCGCCTTTTGCCGGAAAAGGCACAAGGTGGCCGGTCTGGAATTCTTGCAAGGCGACGCCGAAAACTTGCCATTCCCCGACCAATCCTTCGACGCGGTGATCAATATCGAATCCTCACACCTCTACTCTCAGTTTCCCCGTTTTCTCGCAGAGGTGGCGCGCGTGCTGCGCCCGGAAGGCCATCTTCTGTACGCCGATTTCCGATACGCGGACTGTATTGCCGGCTGGGAAGCGCAGTTAGCCGACGCGCCTCTTCGGGCGCTCTCGCACCGGGTGATCAATTTAGAAGTCGTGCGCGCGATGGAGCAAAACGCACAATGGTGGGTGGCGTTCGTCAATGCCGTTGTGCCTGCAGTCGCACGCAGCGTTATCGCGGCCCGCGGCCACCGGCTCGTGTGCGGAGCGTACGAGGGTCTGCAGAGTGGGGGCACCACGGAATACCGGATGTACTGCTTTGCGAAGGCGTGATCCAGCCTCGCGTTCCGCGAGATCGCCTCGCGAGAACGCAATAGCGGTCAGTTTGGCGGTGGCGGAGGGATTTGAACCCTCGGACGGTGTTAGCCGTCACACGCTTTCGAGGCGTGCTCCTTAGGCCGCTCGGACACGCCACCGCCGTGCAGCTTACCGAACGGTCGGCCCCTTACCCCAATCGCTGGCGCGCGAAGAAGGCTTCGAGCGGTGCGGCGCACTCTTCGGCAAGCACGCCGCCGCGCACTTCGGGGCGATGATTGAGCCGCCGATCGCGGACCACGTCCCACAACGATCCGACCGCGCCCGTCTTGGGCTCCCACGCGCCGAACACCAGCCGGCCGACACGGGCCAGGACGAGCGCGCCGGCGCACATCGTGCACGGTTCGACGGTGACCGCCAGCGTGGCGCCCTCCAGTCGCCACCCGTCTCCGAGCGCGCCGGCCGCCGCGCGCAGCGCCAGGATCTCGGCGTGCGCCGTGGGGTCGCCCAGGGCTTCCCGGGCATTCACCGCGCGGGCCAGCTCGGTTCCGTCGGCGCCGACCACCACCGCACCGATGGGCACATCGCGCGGACCCGCCGTCGCGGCGACCGACAACGCGGTGCGGATAAGGTCTTCGTCAGCGATCACCGACCGGGGCTGATGGCGGCGACCCGCTGCGCCCGGCTGCGTCATTCGTGGCGACCCGCTGCGCCCGGCTGCGTCATTCGTGGCGACCCGCTGCGCCCGGCTACGGCCGCGCTTGCGATCGCCACGGCCGCGCTTGCGATCACCGACCGATGCGGTCGATCACGGCCGACAGCTGGTCGGCGAAGCCCATCTCCCTGGCGATGCGGCCGAGCTGCTCGTCCGCGTACAGGTCGGCCTCGTCGAGGATGACGCCCAGTACCGCCTCGGGCAGCCCGATGTCGGACAACAACCCGAGGTCGCCCTCCTCGAAGGGGTCGGAATCCTCCAGGTCCTCGGGGTCGATGTCGGCATCCAGCTTGTCCAGCACCTCGGCGGCGATGTCGTAGTCCAGCGCGGCGGTGGCGTCCGACAACAGCAGGCGCGTCCCCGACGGCGCGGGGCGCACGATCACGAAGAACTCGTCATCCACGTCGAGCAGCCCGAACACGGCGCCGGCGCTGCGTAACTCCCGCAGCTCCGTCTCGGCGGCGTTGAGGCTCGTCAGCGATTTCCGGGCCATCGGGGCACACCGCCACTGGCCCTCCTCGCGGACGACCGCCACGCCGAAACCGTCCGGCGTATCGGCGGACAGGCCTTGGGCAGGGGCCCGTTGTGCTCCCATGGCCGCTTACGGTAGTCGCAGACCAGCCCCCGTGACCAGATGGAGCCGGACACGGCGGCATCTGGACGCAGCATCGCCGCCGGGTTGTGCCAACCTTGCTTTTGTGGCTCGCCCTGTTTCTCAACCACCGGTGTGCGTGCTCGGGCTGGGGCTGATCGGGGGCTCGATCATGCGGGCCGCCACGGCGGCCGGCCGGGAAGTGTTCGGCTACAACCGATCGGTGGAAGGCGCGCATGGGGCCTCCGCCGACGGTTTCGACGCCACCACCGACCTCACCGCGACATTGACGCGCGCCGCCGACACCGGCGCGCTGATCGTGCTCGCAGTGCCCATGCCGGCGATGGCCGGCATGCTCGCCCACGTCGGCGAACTGGCCCCGACCTGCCCGTTGACCGACGTGACAAGCGTCAAACGGGCGGTGCTCGACGAGGTCATCGCCGCCGGTCTGCAGCAGCGTTTCGTCGGGGGCCACCCGATGACCGGCACCGCCCATTCCGGTTGGGCCGCCGGTAACCCCCACCTGTTCACCAGGGCACCGTGGGTGGTCAGCGTGGACGACCACGTCGACCCGACGGTGTGGTCCATGGTGATGACGCTGGCGCTGGATTGCGGTGCGGTGGTGGTGCCGGCCAAGTCCGACGACCACGACGCCGCGGCGGCGGCCATCTCGCATCTGCCGCACCTGCTTGCCGAGGCGCTGGCCGTCATCGCGGCAGACGTCCCGCTGGCCTTCGCGCTGGCTGCCGGATCGTTCCGGGACGGGACGCGGGTGGCGGCCACCGCCCCGGACCTGGTGCGGGCGATGTGTGAGGGCAACTCCGACCAGCTGGTGCCGACGGCCGACCGGGTCATCGAGTTGCTGAGCCGGGCTCGCGAGTCGCTGGCCGGGCACAACTCGGTGGCCGAGCTCGTCGAGGCCGGGCACGCGGCACGCACGCGCTACGACAGCTTCCCGCGTTCCGACATCTTCCACGTCATCGTCGGCGCCGAGAACTGGCGCGAGGAGTTGGCCGCCGCCGGCCGGGCGGGTGGGGTGATCAGATCCGCTCTGCCAAGCCTGGATAGTCGACGATGAAACCCTCTTCGTCGACGCTTACCGTGGTGTCGGCGACCGGGGAGCGCAGCTTGATGCCAGCGGGGCCGCCCGAGCTGGTGTAGCTGACGACTTCTGGAGTGATGGACATCTCGGGCAGGTTGACGTACACCACCGGCAGCGTGACCGGGTCCGCCCGTTCATGGAGGCCGAGCCGCCGGATGGGTAGCGCGTTGAAGAACGGGCTGAACACCACGTCGCAGTCGAGGGCGCCCTGGTACGCCGCGCGGCGCTCGCCCTGATGGTCGGTGACCAGCCACATGTTCTCTTCGTCACGGGCGATCGACAGCACGCGTTCCCGCTCGGCCAGCGTGACCGTCATCCCGAGCCGCTTGGTGGCGCCGGTCTCGTCGGTCTGCAGGTCGTAATATGCCCCGAATGCCGGGTTGGTTGCGGTGGCGGCGGCCACGATGCGGCCGTTCGCCTTGATTCTCTTGCCGGACACCTGGATTCGTACCGATTCCATTCGCGATACGTCCTGTGCACGCCAGGTGAGCATCGCCTGCCACACGCGCCGAGTCGAATCAGAGGAATCTGCGTTCACTCATCTACCGTAAATCGTGGCCGCCACCCGTGATGTACCTGCCCGGTCCTCACGCCATCGGGCGGCCTTGCGCAGCCGGCCGGTGCCCGGGACCGACGCCCACACCGTCAACGCCAGCAGTCCGTCGAGCGCAAGCGCCAACGCGGCCACCATCAAGGCGCCGACCAGCGCGAGGTGAAACTCGCGCTCCTTGATTCCGTCGATCAGGTACCTGCCCAGGCCGCCGAGGCTGGCATAGGCCGCGACCGTCGCAGTGGCGACCACCTGCAGCGTCGCGCTGCGCAACCCGCCCAGGATCAACGGCAGCGCGTTGCGCGCCTCCACCCACAACACCTGGGCCTCCGTCATACCCATCGCGCGGGCGGCGTCGACCACGGTCGGCTCGACGCTGGCGATGCCGGCATACGTGCCGGCCAGCAGCGCCGGGACACCCAGCAGCATCAGGGCGACCAACGGCGGCCCCATGCCCAGCCCGAACACCAGCGTCCCGAGCAGCAGCACGCCCAGCGTCGGCAGCGCCCGCAACCCGTTGACCGCGCCCACCACCAGCAGGGTGCCGCGGCCGGTGTGCCCGATGATGAGCCCGGCCGGGACGGCGATCAGGGCCGAGGCGCCCACGGCGGCGGCCGTGTACTCGAGATGCTCCAAGACACGCGCCGCCAGCCCGACCGGGCCGGCCCAGTTGTCGAGGGTCAACAGGTAGGCGACGGCCCGCTGCACGAAGTTCATCGCGCGCCGCCCACGATCGGGGCCACCACCGACCGGCGGCGCGGCGTGCGCTCGGTGCGCTCCCACGGCGTGGCCAGCCGGCCGCCCACCACGATCAGTGCGTCGATGACGATCGCCAGGACGAACAGCGCGATGATGCCCGCGAGGATCTGGTCGCTCTTGTTGGTCTGGTAGCCCTCGGTGAACCAGGTGCCCAGGCCGCCGATGCCGATCACCGAACCCACCGAGACCATTGCGATGTTGGTGACCACCACCACCCGCAACCCTGCCACCAGAACCGGGATAGACAGCGGCAGTTCAACTTTCAGCATCCGGGCGGTCGGCGAGTAGCCGACCGCGGTGGCGGCGTCGCGCACCTGCGCCGGCACCGCGTCCAGCGCTTCGAGCACGGCTCGCACCAGCAGCGCCGCGGTGTAGGCGGTCAGTGCGACCACGACGTTGGCCTCGTCGAGGATGCGGGTCCCGATGATCGTCGGTAAGACCACGAACAGCGCCAGCGACGGGATGGTGAACACGACGCTCGCGGCCGCGGTCGTCAGCCGGCGCGCAACCGGTGCGCGCTGCACCGCCGCGCCCAGCGGGACCGCGACCGCCAGGCCGATCAGCACCGGCACCAACGACAGCCGCAGATGGATGACGACCAGCGCCCAGGCGTCGTCGAGGTGGGTGAGCAGGTAGTGCATGGCGATGTCCCGTCAGGTCCTTCGTCGGGCTTCGACCGCGGCCAGCACGTCGCCGGCCAGCACACCGCCGATGACCCGGCCGCCGTCGTCAACCGCGACGCCCACGCCCGAGGGCGACGACAGCGCCGCGTCGAGCGCGTGGCTCAGATTCCCGCGGGGCCGGAACAGCGAGCCGATGCCACTCATGCTGTCGGACAGCGACGCGCCGGCTCGATGCCGGCGCAGCCCTTCGCTGTCGATCCAGCCAAGCGGCGCGCCCGCACCGTCCACCACCACCGCCCAGCCGTCGGGCGGGGTGGCGGGCAGGTCGTCCGCCGGTATCCGCTCGACGTCGTGCAGCGGTAGGCCAGCGGCGTCGATGAGCTGTAACCACCGATAGCCGCGACCCAGGCCGATGAACCTGGCCACGAAGTCGTTCGCGGGCCGCGACAGCAGCCGCGCGGGTTCGTCGTACTGCTGCAACGAGCCGGCCCGAAAGACCGCGACCCGGTCGGCGAGTTTGAGCGCTTCATCGATGTCGTGCGTGACGAAGACGATCGTCTTCCGCAATTCGCTTTGCAGGCGCAGAATTTCGTTCTGCAGTTCGAGGCGGACCACGGGGTCGACGGCCGAGAACGGCTCGTCCATCAACAGGATGGGCGGGTCGGCGGCCAGTGCACGCGCCACGCCGACGCGTTGTTGCTCACCACCGGAGAGCTGCCCGGGGTAGCGCGTGGCCAGCTTGGTGTCGAGCCCCACGCGTTCGAGCACCTCATAGGCGGCGGCGCGGGCCGCCCGGCGCGACTGCCCTTTGAGCACCGGAACCGTTGCGACGTTGTCGATCACCCGCAGGTGCGGCATCAGGCCGGCGTGCTGGATGACATAGCCGATGCCGAGGCGCAGGCGCACCGGGTCGAGGGTGGACACATCCACGCCGTCGACGGCGATGGTGCCGGACGTGGGCTCGATCATGCGATTGACCATGCGCAGCGCCGTGGTCTTACCGCTGCCCGACGAACCGACGAAGACGGTCAACTTCCCGTTCGGGACCACCAGGCTCAACCGGTCAACCGCGGTGGTCCCGTCGGCAAAGTCCTTGCTGACCTCGTCGAAGACGATCATTGTCCCACGGGATGGTTGAAGCCGTTGTCGCGCAGCCATTTCCGCGCGGCCTGATCCGGATCGACGCCGGAGTTCCCAGCCACCGCGGCGTTGAGCCCGGCCACCCCCGCGGTGGTCAGCCTCGCCGACACGGCGTCCAGCACCTGCTTGAGCCGGTCCGACTTCTTCAGCGAATTGACCAGCGGCACAATGTTGCCCGCCACGAAGTTGTGTTCGGGGTCTTCGAGCACCACCAAATGCTCCTGGGGGATGGCGGGGGACGTGGTGAAAACGTTGGCGGCGTTGACCCTTCCCTCCACCAGGGCGCGCACCGTCACCGCGCCCCCACCGTCGTTGATCGCGACGAAGTTGCCCGGCCTGATGTCGAGTCCGTACTTCTGCCGAAGTCCGGGCAGGCCGGCCGGCCGGTTCGCGAACGCCGAGGGCGCCCCGAACCGCACCTCCGCCGAATGCGGCGCCAGGTCGGCGATTGTCTTCAGCTTCCAGGAAGCGGCCGTCCCGCCGGTCACGGTCACGGTGTCGGTGTCGGTGGCCGGCGAAGGCGTCAGGATCGTCAAATCCCCCGGGAGCCTGCGGTCGAGCTCCAACTCGACGGCGCCGAGCATGGTTGCCGTCGACTCGGGCGCAAAGTAGAGCAGCAGGTTGCCGACGTACTCCGGCACCAGGTCGATGGAATGGTCTTCGAGTGCAGGAATGTAGGTCTCTCGACTACCGATCCCCATCCGCCGTCCGACATCGAACCCGTTGGCCTGCAACGCCTGTGCGTATATCTCGGCGATGATCTGCGATTCCGGGAAGTCGCCGGATCCCACGACGATGGACTTCGGGCTGCGGACCTCGGCGCTCAGCGGGTCCGAACTGCTGCACGCCGCGAGAAGACCGATGGCCGTGAGCCACACCGCCGCCTGGATGATCGCGCGGTGCGCGCGCGACGGCATCCTCATACCGCCGACACTAACGTCCAAATCGCCAGTGCGCGGTGACGAGCGGACCGGTTGCGCCGTTTGGTTTCATTCTGTGCCGGATCGGACAAAGATGACACTATGAGCAGCCACCCCCCTGCCTCGCCCAGCCAGCCGCCACCCACGCCCGCGTCCAAGCCGGGCACGGCGCCCAAGGAACCGGCTATCCGGTTCACCCGCGCCGGCGCGCTGTGGTCATCCTTGATCGCCGGCTTCCTGATTCTGATTCTCTTGCTGATCTTCATCACCCAGAACACGGCGGAGACGCCGTTTACGTTCTTGGGCTGGCACTGGAACCTTCCGCTGGGGGTGGCCATCCTGCTGGCGGCCGTGGTCGGCGGTCTGATCACGGTGGCGGTCGGGACCGCGCGAATGCTGCAACTGCGCCGGGCGGCCAAGAAGCACCACGCGGCGTCGCGCTAGGGGCTAGCCGGGCAGCTTGGCCAGCTCCCCCAGTCCGCGGGAAATCAGCGGCGCCACGACCTCCGGCATGTGGTCGGAGTCCATCCCGCGAGCCTGGTCCGACATCCGCCTGCGGAAGTCGATGCCGGCGGCGATGATGGCGAGCTTGAAGTAGGCCAGCGCCATGTAGAACTCCCAATGCGCCAACGGCAAACCGGCGGCCAGCGAATACCGGTCGGCCAGCTCGTCGGCCGTCGGCAACAGCGGTGAGGTCCAGGCGGCCTGCGCGTTGACGATCAAGTCCAGCGCGGGGTCGCGGTACACGCACATCAGGGCCGCGTCGGACAGCGGGTCCCCGAGCGTGGACAGCTCCCAGTCGACGACGGCGCGCACCTTGGTCGGGTCGTCGGCGTCCAGGATCGTGTTGTCGATCCGGTAGTCGCCGTGCACGATCGATGTGCGGCTTTGCTGGGGAATGGCTTCTTGCAGACCGGAATGCAGGCGCTCGACGTCGGCGTCGCGGCGGTCGTCGGGCAGCCGCACCAATGCCCACTGCGAGCCCCAGCGCCGCACCTGTCGCTCCAGGTAACCGCTGGGCTTGCCGAAATCGGCCAGCCCGACGGCCTCGGGGTCGACGGTGTGCAGGTCGACGAGGACGCGGACCAACGAGTCGACGCAGCCCTCGATGACGGTGTGGCTGAACGCTTCGAGCTGGGCGCGACGGCGCACCACCTGGCCGGCAACGAATTCGACGATCTGGAACGGGGCGCCCAGCACCGAGTCGTCCTCGCACAGCGCGATCGCGCGCGCCACGGGGACGGGGGTGTCCCGCAGCGCGGCGACGACCCGGAACTCACGGGCCATGTCGTGCGCCGACGGGGTCAGCCCGTGCAACGGCGGGCGCCGCACCAGCCAGCTGGTCGCGTCGTCGTAGACGCGGAACGTCAGATTGGAGCGGCCACCGGAGATGAACTCCGCGCGCAACTCGCCGTCGCGTCCGATGCCGAGCGAACGCAGGTAGGAGTCCAGCGAGGCCAGGTCGAGCCCCTCGAGTTGGTCAGCTGAAGTCACCGGACTTGTTTACCATCGCCGGGCCGCGACCCGGCTCACCACCGTTGATTTCGCGGTAGCAGGTCCCAGACGTGCTCGACTCCGTTGACCCCCGCCACCGTCGCCTGACCCGATCGCGAGAACAGCAGCCGGGTGATCGAGGCGTAGTCGACCGGAAAGGACAACAACCGGGACGTGCCCAGGATCTGGTGCAGCAGGACGTTGATCACCCCGCCATGGCTGAACACCGCGACGGTGTCCTCCGGGTCGGCGGCGGCGACGAGGTCGTCGACCGCGGCCCGCACCCGGGCGAGGAACGCGTCCTCGTCGACCGCGCTGGGCAGGTGCCCCTGGGCCAGGCGCGCCCACTCTTCCGGCATTTCCTCGCGGATCTGCTCGACCGGGATGTAGAGCGGCAGGTCCCGGTCGTATTCGGCGAAGCGGTCGTCGATCTCGACGGTGAGCTCCCGCGCCGCCGCGACCGGTTCGGCGGTCTGGACGGCGCGCCGCTGCGGGCTGCTCACCACCCGGGAAATGGGAAATCGGTCCAGCGCCTTGGGCAGTCGCTCGATCTGTGCCAATCCCTCGTCCGACAGGTGCGGGTCCGAGCCCTCCCCGTGTTCGCTGCGCAGCGGCAGCGCGTGCCGGACCAGAAGCAATTGCATGTGTTCGTTCCTGTCTGTGGTGGGCGCGACGTGTTCATTCAAAGCACGCATCGCGGCCCCCGCAAAATGGGGCGCAGCACAAGGCCGATCTCGAGGAGGACGAATGACCGAGCCGAACATGGACTGGGACGCCGCCTACCGGCAGGAGACGCCGCCGCCGTGGAGCATCGGCCGGCCGCAGCCCGAGCTGGCGGCGCTGATCGGCGAAGGCAAGATCCGCGGCGAGGTCCTGGACGCCGGGTGCGGCCACGCCGCCCTGTCGCTGGCACTTGCCGCGCGGGGCTACACGGTGATCGGCCTGGACAGCAGCGCAACCGCGATCGAGGCCGCCGCCGCGGCGGCCGCGGACCGGGGACTGAAGACGGCGACGTTCGCGCAGGCCGACGTCACCGACTTCCGCGGCTACGACGGGCGCTTTTCGACCATTCTGGACAGCGGCCTGTTCCACGCGCTGCCGCCGGAAAAGCGCCAGGACTACCTGCAGTCCATCTTCCGCGCGGCCGCCCCCGGGGCGGCGCTCTACATCCTGGCCTTCGCCGCCGGGGCGCTGGGCGACGCCGATCGCGGAGGCGGGCCCCGCGGTTTCGCCGAAGCCGAGCTGCGCGAGGCCGTTTCGACGCTGTGGCGGGTCGACGATCTGCGCCCGGCAAAGGTCTACGGCAACGCTCCCGCGTCTGCCGACGGCCCGCTGGCCCATTTGGAGCGCGACGGCGAAGGCCACTTCATGGCCCCCGGGTTCCTGCTGACCGCCCACAAGCCGGACTGAGCGGAGGGCCCGGCGTTGGAGAATGCTATTCTCCGGACAGAGAGTGGGGTGTGCGGATGACGACGGTAGGCCAGGCCCAACTGGACGCGGGCGTTCTCGCTCGCTGGCTGGACGCGAACGATGCACCCGGACACGGCGAGCAGCCGCGGCTGCAGCAGCTGAAGGGCGGTTCGCAGAACACGCTGTACCTGCTCGAACGCGGCGGCGAGCGGATGGTGCTCCGAATGCCCGGCGCCCGCGCCGACGCCGCCCGCCTCGACGGTTTGCTGCGCGAGATCCGGCTGGTGCGAGCGCTGTCGGGCACCGACGTCCCGCACGCGGCGCTGATCGCCGCCGACGACACCGGCGCCGTGCTGGGTATGCCGTTCTACGTCATGGCGGCCATCGACGGGTGGAGCCCGATGGACGGTGGTTGGCAACCGCCGTTCGACACCGACCTGAACGCCCGGCGGGGGCTGGCCTTCCAACTCGTCGAGGGCGCGGCCAAGTTGGGCCGGGTGGACTGGCGGGCCCACGGCCTCGAGGGTTTCGGCCGCCCGGACGGATTCCACGAGCGGCAGGTCGACCGCTGGCTGGCGTTCCTCGACGCCTACCAGGTGCGCGAACTGCCCGGCCTGCACGAGGCCGCGGACTGGCTGCGGAACAACCGGCCCGCGCACTACCGGCCGGGCATCATGCACGGCGACTACCAATTCGCCAACGTGATGTTCGCCCACGGCGCGCCGGCGCGGCTGGCCGCGATCGTCGACTGGGAGATGACGACGGTCGGCGACCCGCTGCTGGATTTGGCGTGGTGCCTGCTGGGCTACGACGGCGAAGAGCCGCGCGCCGACGGGTTCTATCTGGACATGAGCGGCATGCCCACGCGAAGCGAATTGCTGCGGCACTACGAGACGGTCAGCGGGCTTTCCACCGAGAACATCGACTACTACCTGGTGCTGGCCAATTGGAAGCTCGGCATCGTGCTGGAAAAGACCTACGCAAGCGGGGTACGTATGGGGGCCGAAAAAGGAGGGGTCGACCCCAAGGTCCAAGACGCCTTCGGGACGATGATCCCCCAGCTGATCGCGACGGCGGCCGAGCTCGCACACTCGTTGTCCTCCGGGGGCCGCTGAAATGGGTTACGCGGACCAGCTTTTCGATCTGACCGACCGGGTCGTTCTGGTCACCGGCGGCAGCCGGGGGCTCGGCCGCGAGATGGCGTTTGCCGCCGCGCGGTGCGGCGCCGACGTCGTGATCGCCAGCCGAAATATGGACAACTGCGCGGCCACGGCCAAGGACATCGAGGCGGAAACCGGGCGCGCCGCCTTGCCGTATCAGGTGCACGTCGGGCGCTGGGATCAGCTCGACGGCTTGGTCGACGCCACCTATGACCGGTTCGGCAAGGTCGACACGCTGATCAACAACGCCGGCATGTCACCGTTGTACGACAAGCTGACCGACGTCAGCGAGAAGCTGTTCGACGCGGTGCTCAACCTCAACCTCAAGGGCCCGTTCCGATTGTCGGCCCTGGTGGGTGAGCGGATGGTGGCGGCCGGCCGCGGGTCGATGATCAACGTGAGCACGGCGGGGTCGCTGCGGCCGACGCCCGACATCGTCCCCTACGCCGCCGCCAAGGCCGGGCTCAACGCCATGACCGAAGCCCTGGCGAAGGCGTTCGGACCCACGGTGCGGGTCAACACGCTGATGGCCGGCCCGTTCCTCACCGACGTGAGCAAGGCCTGGAACCTCGAGGCGGCCCAGGGCAAGCCGTTCGGCCACCTGGCGCTGCAACGCGCCGGGGATCCGGCCGAAATCGTCGGGGCCGCATTGTTTCTGGCATCCGACGCCTCCAGCTTCACCACCGGTTCGATCCTGCGCGCCGACGGCGGACTGCCCTAGCGCGGCGGGTCGCCACCAAATGAACGAGTAGGAGCACGCTTATGTCCTGGGACTTCTCCACCGAGCCGGAATTTCAGCACAAGCTCGACTGGATCCGCGACTTCGTCCGCCAAGAGGTGGAGCCCCTCGAGGTGCTGTTCCCGGGTTGCGAGTTCCTGCCGCTGAACGACGAGCGCCGCCGCATCGTCGACCCGCTCAAGCAGCGGGTCCGCGACCAGGGCCTGTGGGCACCGCATCTGGGGCCCGAACTGGGCGGCCAGGGCTTCGGAGCGGTCAAGCTGACGTTGATCAACGAGATCCTGGGCCGCAGCCCCTGGGCGCCGATCGTGTTCGGCACGCAGGCGCCCGACACCGGCAACGCGGAGATCATCGCCCGCTTCGGAACCCAGGAACAGAAGGACCGTTATCTCACCGGCCTGCTGTCCGGGGAGATCTTCTCGTGCTTCTCGATGACGGAGCCGCAGGGCGGCGCCGACCCGCGCGTCTTCCGCACCCGCGCCTTCCGTGACGGCGACGACTGGGTGATCAGCGGGCGAAAGTACTTCTCCTCCAACGCCTCCGTCGCATCGTTCTTCATCGTCGTCGCGATCACCGACCCCGACGTACCGGTCCACCGCGGCGCTTCGACGTTCCTGGTGCCCGCCGGAACCGAAGGCCTGATCATCGAGGCCACCCACCACCTGGTCGGCGCGCTGCCGCACGAACCCGGGCATTCGCTGGTGCACTACGACGGAGTCCGGGTGCCGTCGGACGCGCTGCTGGGCGAACCCGGTCAGGGCTTCATGATCCTGCAGGCCCGGCTGGCCGGTGGCCGGCTGCATCACGCGATGCGGTCGATCGGGCTCGCCCAACGCGCGGTGGAGATGATGGCCCGCCGCGCGAAAAGCCGTTTCACCCAAGGCAGTTCGCTGGCCGACAAGCAGCTGGTGCAGGCGTTCATCGCCGACTCCTACACCGAGCTGATGCCGTTCCGGCTCGCGGTGCTGCACGCGGCTTGGCTGATCGACACGGCCGGCGAGCACGCCGCCCGCGCCGAGATCGGCGCCTGCAAGATCCTGGCGTCGCAAGTACTCAAATCGATTGGGCTGCGCGCGATCCAGGTGCACGGTGCGCTGGGCACCACCGACCAGCTGCCGCTGGTCAACGTGCTGCTCGGCGGGGTGGCGCTCGGTCTGGCCGACGGCCCGACCGAGGCCCACAAGGTCAACCTGGCCCGGCTGCTGCTCAAGGGATACGAGGCCGAGGACGCCGAGTGGCCCAGTGAGCTCCTGGACATCCGGCGGGAGGCCGCGCGCACCAAATACGGCGACCTCGTCGACCGGGTTCCGGCGCTGCCCGATTCGCCGTGAGCAGCAGGGTGACCGCAGCGGTCGAGCGGGCGCTCGACGACCGCCAGCGCGAGGCTACCGAAGAGGTGGAGCGCATCCTGGCCGCCGCGGTGCGCGTCATGGAACGGGTCGCGCCCGAACCGCCGCGGGTGAGCGACATCGTCGCCGAGGCCGGCACGTCGAACAAGGCGTTCTACCGGTATTTCGCCGGCAAAGACGATCTCATCCTGGCCGTCATGGAACGCGGGGTGGGCATCGTCGTGTCCTACCTCGAACACCAGATGGCCAAGGAGAGCGAGCCGCGCGATCAGGTGGTGCGCTGGATCGAGGGCACGCTGGCGCAGGTGGCCGACCCCAACCTGATCAGCATGAGCCGCGCGGCCGCCGGGCAGCTTTCGCCGCGCACGAGTTGGCCGGCGGCGGATCAGGAGATGATGCGGCCACTACGGGATCTTCTCGTCAAACCCGTTGCGGCGCTGGGCAGCACCGACGTCGAGCGCGACGTCGAGGCGGTGTTCAGTTGCACCGCGGCGTCCATGAGACGATACATCGGGTCGGCCGACCGGCCAGGACCGGACGACATCGCACACCTGGTCGGATTCTGTCTACGCGGTTTGGGGGTCGGTTGATGCGCGCGGTCGTCTGCCGTTCCTACGGCGCCCCGGAAGACCTGGTCCTCGAGGACGTCGACGAGCCGGTCCCGGGTCCCGGGCAGCTGCTGGTGCGGGTGCGCGCCGCCGCGGTCAACTTCCCCGACGTGCTGTTCATCGCCGGCAAGTACCAGGTCAAGATCCCGCCGCCGTTCATACCGGGCAACGAGATCGCGGGCGAGGTGATCGCCGCCGGCGACGGCGCGCCGTTCGAGCCGGGACAGCGGGTGTCCGGGACCACGTTCGGGGCGTTCGCCGAACGGGCGCTGCTGGACGCCGGCCAGGCCGCGCCGGTGCCCGACGACGCCGACTTCGCCTCAGCCGCGGCCTTCGGCGTCACCTACCGCACCGCGTATCACGCGCTGCGCTCGACCGCGGCGGTGACAGAAGGGGATTGGGTCGTCGTGCTGGGCGCCGCGGGGGGCGTCGGGTTGGCCGCGGTCGACCTGGCGGTCGCGCTGAAGGCGCGGGTGCTGGCCGCGGCGTCGAGCCCCGAGAAACTGGACCTGTGCCGGCGACGCGGCGCCGAGGCGACCGTCGACTATGACCGCGAAGATTTGAAATCGCGCATCCGCGAGCTCACCGGCGACGCCGCCCGGGTGATCATCGACCCTGTCGGCGGGCCGTACGCCGAGCCGGCGCTGCGGGGGCTCGCGCGCGGCGGCACCTTCGTCACCCTGGGCTATGCCGCGGGCACGATACCGGCCATCCCACTCAATCTCGTTCTGCTCAAGGACGTCTGCGTGCGCGGCATGGAGATCCGCACCTTCATGACCGACCATCCCGACGAAGCGGCCCGCGACATCCGGGAACTGTCGGAGATGTTCGCCGCGGGCACGATCCGCCCGTACATCGGTGCGCGATTCCCCTTGTCCGAAACCGCCGCCGCGCTGCGGCATGTGGCCGACCGCAAGGTGTTGGGCAAGGTCGTCATCGACGTTACGGGGTGACGATGTTGAAATTCGGGTCCGGTTGCTCCAGCGCACCGAGGAAGGCCCGCAGCGCCGCCTGGTCACCGGAGATCTCCAGGCCAGGCGAGGTGAAGTCGCCCAGCGCCGCCGTCAGCAGCCGGGACTTGCTGTCCAGCTGGACCGTAACGGTAGCCGTCGCGGGTTCGGGCGCCGCCTTGCGGTGAATGAGCACCCCGTTGCGCAGGGTGAGCCGGTAGTTGGCGGCCAGATCGGCGAAGGCGATGTCGATGGCGAGGTCCAGATCCCAGCTCCGCGGCCCGTCGACCCGGATGGCGAGGCTGTCGAAGATCTGCTCGGGGGTCAGCTGGGACAGCATGGTGGGCGAGGTGGCCGTCGTAGCGGTGCCGAAGTTCCCGTCGTGCAATTCGGTTGCGCCACTGAGGAAGAAGTTGCGCCACGTCGCGTTTTCGGCACCATAGGCCAGCTGCTCGAGCGTGTCGGCGTACAACGCGCTCGCGCCGGCATGGCCGCTGTCGGTGAACATCGCGTGGTCCAGCAGGGTTGCCGCCCAACGGAAGTCGCCGGAGTCGAACGCCGTTTGGGCCAGCCGGACGACCGCGTCGATTCCGCCCATCGCCTCGACGTAGCGGGGTCCGAGGGCCTCGGGCGGATGCGGCCACAACCGGGCGGGGTTGCCGTCGAACCAGCCCATGTAGCGCTGGTAGACGGCCTTCACGTTGTGGCTGACCGAGCCGTAGTACCCGTGGGTGTGCCAGGCGCGATCGAGCGCCGGCGGCATCTGGAACATCTCGGCGATCTCGACCCCGGTGTAGCCGCGGTTGAGCAGTCGCAGCGTCTGGTCGTGCAGGTAGGCGTACACGTCGCGCTGCAGCGAAAGGAACTCGACGATGCTCTCCCGGCCCCAGGTCGGCCAGTGGTGGGAGGCGAAGACCACGTCGGTCCGGTCGGCGAAGGTGTCGATCGCCTCGGTGAGGTACCCGGACCAGGCGTGCGGGTCGCGCACCAGTGCGCCGCGCAGGGTCAGCAGGTTGTGCAGGTTGTGGGTGGCGTTCTCGGCCATGCACAACGCGCGGAACCGCGGGAAGTAGAAATGCATTTCGGCCGGCGCCTCGGTGCCCGGCGCCATCTGGAACTCGATCTCCACGCCGTCGATGGTGTGCTTCTCGCCGGTCTCGCGGACGTCGATCGTGGGCACGATCATGGCCACCTCACCGGTCGACGGCGCCTGACCCAGCCCGCAGCCGACCTGGCCCCGCGGCTCGCGGGGCAGCAGGGTGCCGTACATGTACGTGGCGCGCCGGGCCATCGCCGTGCCGGCGTAGACGTTCTCCTGCACCGCGTGCTTGACGAAACCCTCCGGCGCCAGCACGGCCACCGCTCCGGAATCCACCGCCGCCTGCGAGGTGACGCCCAGCACCCCGCCGAAGTGGTCGACGTGGCTGTGGGTGTAGATCACCGCGACGACGGGGCGGTCGCCGCCGCGGTGGGCACGGTAGAGCGCCAGCGCCGCCGCCGCGACCTCGGTGGACACCAGCGGGTCGATGACGATGATGCCGGTGTCGCCCTCGACGAACGTGACGTTGGAGATGTCGAGGCCGCGGACCTGGTAGATGCCCGAAACCACCTCGTAGAGGCCCTGTTTGGCGGCCAGCGTCGACTGCCGCCACAGGCTGGGATGCACCGATGTCGGAGCGGGGCCGTCGAGGAAGGAGTAGGCGTCGTTGTCCCACACCACGCGGCCGTCGGCCGCCCTGATGACGCACGGGGACAGGGCGGCGATGAACCCGCGATCGGTGTCGTGAAAGTCCGCGTCGTCATGCACTGGCAGCGCGTGCGCGCCGTGCGCCGCCTGGATGACTGCGGTGGGAGGTTTGTGCTGCACGCCAATACAGTGCCATCCACGGGCCATTCCCCGAGGCCCTTCGACCGCATCCCGTCAATTGACCAGCGGCCACGGGAAGCAATTACGCGGAACCCCACATTTTCGGCGCAGTTAACCCGCATACTGCCAGACGGCCCTCAATGCCGAGGGTCGCAACTTTCGGGCAAAGGAGAACACGTGAAGCGTGGACTGACGGTCGTGGTGGCTGGAGCGGCAATTCTGGCCGCCGGTATTTCCGGCTGTTCGAGCAACAAGTCGAGTTCGGGCGGTTCGGGCACCAGCTCCGCCGTGAACACCTCGGCGGGCGCTGCCAGCGGAACCAAGGTCCTCATCGACGGCAAGGACCAGAACGTGAGCGGCTCCGTCGTGTGCACCTCCGCGGGCGGCACCGTCAACATCGCTATCGGTGGCGCGGCGACCGGCATCGCCGCCGTCCTCACCGACGCCAGCCCGCCGCAGGTGAAGTCCGTCGGCCTGGGCAACGTCAACGGCGTGACGCTCGGCTACACCTCCGGAACCGGCCAGGGCAACGCCACCGCCGAGAAGAACGGCAACAGCTACAAGATCACCGGAACGGCCACCGGGGTCGACATGGCCAACCCCATGCAGCCCGTGAACAAGCCGTTCGAAATCGATGTGACCTGCTCTAGCTAGTCGAGGGCACGGGCGGTTGCCACCCGTTGAGTGGCAACCGCACCGTGAACTCGGTGTGGCCGGGTGAGCTGTTCACCGTGATCGTCCCGTTGTGGGCCTTGACGACGGCGGACACGATCGCCAGCCCCAACCCGGTGCTGCCACCCTTGCGGGAACGTGACGTATCACCGCGGGCGAACCGCTCGAACACCTCGGATTGGAGCGCCGGCGGGATGCCGGGGCCGTTGTCGATGACCTGCAGCACGGTGTGCGCGGGCTCGGTGCTCAGTCGCGTGGTCACGACCGTGCCCGCGCCGGTGTGCAGCCGGGCGTTGGCGAGCAGGTTGCTCAGCACCTGGTGCAGCCGGGCCGCGTCGCCCGTGATGATCACCGGCTCCTCCGGCAGGTCGAGTTCCCACAGATGGTCCGGCCCGGCGACGTGCGCGTCGTTGACCGCGTCGACGGCCACCCGCGACAAATCAACCGTCTCCCGTTCCAGCGGCCGGCCGGAGTCCAGGCGGGCGAGCAGCAGCAGGTCCTCGACCAGGCGCGTCATCCGTTCCGTCTCGGAGGCCACCCGGCTCATCGCATGCTCCACCGCCTCGCGGTCGTCGCCCATGCGCTGGGTGAGTTCGGTGTAGCCGCGGATCGCGGCCAGGGGCGTGCGCAGTTCGTGGCTGGCGTCGGCGACGAACTGGCGGACGCGGGTCTCGCTGGCCTGCCGGGCCGAGAGCGCGGACGCGATGTGGTCGAGCATGCGGTTGAGGGCCGACCCGAGTTGCCCGACCTCGGTGGCGGGGTTGGCGTCGGATTCGCGCACCCGGACCGGCAGCTCGACCTCACCGCGGTCCAGCGGCAGGTCGGCCACCTTGCTGGCGGTCTGCGCGACGCGGCGCAGCGGCGCCAGCGCCCGCCGGATGATGACGACCCCGGCGATCGTCGCCGCCGCCAGTGCGATCACGGTGACGATCCCGAAGATGATCAGCATGCGGATCAGGGTGGCGTCGATGTTGGACATCGAGAGGCCGGTGACGATGGTGTCGCCACCATTGCGGCTCGGGGCCGCCATCACCCGGTAGCGGCCCAGGCCGTCGAGGTCCACGGTGGCCGGGGCGCGGCTCGCGGCGATCTGTTCCAGTTGGGTTTGGGCGGCGGGGGTCAGCGCGTCGCGGGCCCCGCTGCTGGTCAGGTAGCCGGCGTCCACGGTCTTGCCGTGGTTGACGACCGCGGCCACCATGCCCGCCGGCTGGCCGGGGGCGTCCAGGAATCGGGGCCCGGGGCCCGGCCGCGGATAGTAGGAATGCTCGTGCCGCCATCCCGGGTGGTTGGGTTCGGGGTACATCAACGCCGAGCGGAAAGACGTGCCGGCGAGTTGCCCGTCGAGCTGCTTCACCAGGTGGTGGTTGAGCGCCAGTTCGGTCACCGCGGTGATGCCGACGCACACGATGGCCAGCACGACGATCTGCCCGACGAGCAACCGCAGCCGCAGGGACCAGGCCCGCCGTGAATCGGTAGGCGGTCGCGACCCGCTTCGCCCGGCTGCGCCGCGCTCGCGATCGCTCCTAGCGAGCCGGCTTGAGGACATAACCCGCGCCACGCAGCGTGTGGATCATGGGGTCGCGACCGTTGTCGATTTTCTTGCGCAGATAGGAGATGTAGAGCTCGACGATGTTGGACCGGCCGCCGAAGTCATAGCTCCACACCCGGTCGAGGATCTGGGCCTTGCTCAGCACCCGCTTGGAGTTGCGCATCATGAACCGCAGCAATTCGAACTCGGTGGAGGTCAGCGCGATCGGCTCGCCGGCGCGGGTCACCTCGTGACTGTCCTCGTCGAGCACCAGGTCGCCGACCACCAGCTGCGCGCCGCTGTCCAAGGTCGTCACGCCGGTGCGCCGGAGCAGCGCGCGCAGCCGCAGCACCACCTCTTCGATACTGAACGGTTTCGTGACATAGTCGTCGCCGCCCGCGGTCAGCCCGGCGATGCGGTCCTCGACGGCGTCCTTGGCCGTCAGCAGGAGCACCGGAAGCTGCGGGTTCTCCTCGCGCAGCTTGTGCAACACGTCGAGCCCGCTCATGTCGGGCAACATCACATCGAGGACGACGACGTCGGGGCGCTGGGCGCGGGCGGCCGCGACGGCCGATGCGCCGTCGCCCGCGGTGGCGATGTTCCAGCCCTCGTACCGCAGCGCCATGGACACCATTTCAGCCAGGACTGCCTCGTCGTCCACGACCAAGACGTTGATCGGATTGCCGTCGGCCCGACACATGACCACCCGCTCGACGGAGGCTCGGGACTGGGTCACAGGTTCCAGTATGCGCACCGCGCTGAGCCGTCGCTATGGCCAACCTTTGCGTGCGCTGTGAATGGGATCGCGCGACTACTCGAGCAGTCGCGCGATCCCGTTTTCCGGCGTGGTGGCTAATACCAATAGCGCCGGCCGGCGACTGGACGGCCGATCGAGCCCATAATCCACAACACGGCGCCGATGACTAACACGACGACACCGATTTCCCACAGCAATGGCACGCTGAATACAAATCCGAGAATTAGCAGGACTACGCCCAAGACAATCATGACGACTCCTTTAGGTGAGGGGCAGTAGGACACCAGGCATTGAACTGGGCTGCGGAACATGGCAGTCCTTGACTTTCGGGTTGACGCCCCCGTAATTCAAAGGCCCCGCGATGACGGTCAACGCGATGTTTCCCGCCGTTACACAGCTGGTTGAGTCACCCTTGAAGTAATCGCGTTGCCACGCCGCGAACACTCCGATGAGCAGCCATACCAGGGCAATGGTGCCGATGATTCCGCTGCCACGCATGGTGACCTCCAATGTGGTCGAGAAAAATTTCTCGTGGACGATAGTTACCCATTCGACTTATGTCTAAACATTCGTCGGGTGAATTCGGCAGTGCGCCAGCGGAGCCCGGCAGCCTAGGCCTGGTCCGCGAGCCACCTGGCGGCCCGCCTCTTCGATGCCCGGGAAAGCCAGGCGTCCTGGATCAGCTCGGCCAGTTCGGTCCTGCTGATTTCGGCCAATCGGCCGGCCCGCACCAGCACCGAAGGATGCCCGTCGAAACGGTCGGTGGTGAAGAACGGCGAAGCGGGATCCTGCGTCAGCGCCAGCTTGTCGCTTTCCGACTCCACCCACAGCATGATCACGTCGGCATACGGTTCGCCGGTGTCCGGGTCGGCCGCGTCGGGCTGCGGCGTGCGGAAGAACACGAAGGACTTCCCGCCGACTTGATAGATGGAGTTTCCCTTCGGGCCCTCCACACGCTGAACGTGCGGCATCGACCCGGCGAGCTCGTGCACGTCGCTCGCCCGCGCCGGTCGATCAGCCACACGGCGAGGGTAGCGGGCGGTCTGAGCCCTAGCCGCGCCGCTGCGCGGACACGTAGAGCGTGGGCGGCATCGCGGCTTCGGCGTCCCGCGGAACGCTGCGGCCGTACCGGGCCATCAACTCGGCGAACGTCGCCGTCGCGACGTCCCAGCCGCGCTCCCGCAGCCATCCGTCGACCGGGGTGCGCTCTTCGGGGTACCAGAGGTCGTCGAAGTCGGTGATCTCGGAATCGACGAGCTTGGCGGCCGCGGCCCGCATCCGCCGCATGTCCTGGCGCTGGCGGGCGACGAGCTCGGGGTCGGTGAAGCCCGCGCCCGGCACGTTGGAAGCCAGCCAGCTGCCGTCGGCGCTGAGCGAATGGATGCGCTCGAACAACAGGTCCTGGGCTTGTGCCGGCAGGTAACGGACCAGGCCCTCGGCGGACCAGGCGGCGGGCCGGGACGCGTCAAACCCGGCTTCCCGCAACGCCTTCGGCCAATCCTGCCGCAGGTCGATCGGCACGTTCACCAGCCGCGCCCTCGCCTGCGCGCCGTGCTCGCGCAGCGTGTTGGATTTGAAGTCCAGGACCTTGGGCTGGTCCAGCTCGTAGACGACGGTGCCGTCGGGCCACGGCAGCCGCCAGGTGCGCGCGTCCAGACCGGCGGCCAGGATCACCACCTGCCGAACGCCGGAGTCGGCCGCCCCCAGGAAGAACTCGTCGAAAAACGCTGTCCGCGTTGCCATGAAGTCGATCATCAGCTGAATGCGCGTGCCCACGTCGGGCTCGAGCTGCACCGCCTTGGCCAGCAGCTCGGGATCGGCGTAGATGCTCCACATGCCTTCGCCGGCGGCGTCGACGAACACGCGCGCGAACGGGTCGTTGATCAGCGGGTTCTCGCTCTCGGTCTCGGCGGCCCGCGCCGCCGCGACACCCAGCGCGGTGGCTCCCACGCTTTGGGTGATGTCCCAGGAATCGTTGTCGGTACGCGGCATCGCCAGTTCCCTTCCGAGGGCCAGAATCAGTTAGTTGCACACACTATTGTTCCAGCCGTCGGCGCCCCGAAGCCCGTTCCCGGCCGTGGCCTACGCTTTTTCCCAGACGGCCCACAGGGTTGCGGAGGAGCGCTGACATGGACGAGATCGGTATCGGCTGACCGTGGATGCCGTGAACCTGGACGCCGTCGCGGCCTGGATGTCCGAGCGGGGACTCGGCGAGGGCCCGCTGCAGGACGTCTCCGCCGTCACCGGCGGAACCCAGAACGTCATGCTCCGGTTCACCAGGGCGGGCCGGCCCTACGTGTTGCGGCGCGGACCGCGGCACCTGCGTCCGCGGAGCAACAGCGTCATCCTGCGGGAAACGAAAGTCCTTGCCGCGCTGGCCGGCTCTGACGTGCCCCATCCGCGCCTGATCGCCGCCTGCGAGGACACCGCCGTGCTGGGCGACGCCGTCTTCTACCTGATGGACCCGGTCGACGGATTCAACGCCGGGGAGGGGCTGCCGCCGTTGCATGCGGGCGATCCCGGCGTGCGGCACGGCATGGGTCTGTCGATGGCCGATGCGCTGGCCAAGCTGGGCGCCGTCGACCACGTCGCGGTGGGCCTCGCCGATTTCGGGAAGCCGGAGGGCTTCCTGGAACGCCAGGTGCCGCGCTGGCTTTCGGAGCTGGACTCCTACAGCGAGTACGACGGCTACCCCGGGCCGCAGATCCCGGGCATCGAGGAGGTGTCGGGCTGGCTGGAACGCCATCGGCCGGCGACGTGGACGCCCGGGATCATGCACGGCGACTACCACGCCGCCAACGTGATGTTCTCGCGGACGGGTCCGGATGTGGTGGCCATCGTCGACTGGGAGATGTGCACGATCGGCGACCCGCTGCTGGACCTGGGCTGGCTATTAGCCACCTGGCGCCAGCCCGACGGGTCCAGCGTGTTCAGCCACGCCCTGGGCGGGCAGGACGGGCTGGCCAGCACCGACGAGCTGTTCGAGCGCTACGCGGCCAACACCACGCGCGATTTGTCGCACATCACCTGGTACACCGTGCTGGCCTGTTTCAAGCTGGGGATCGTGATCGAGGGGACGCTCGCGCGGGCCTGTGCGGGCAAGGCCGAGAAAGAGGTCGGCGACCAGTTGCACGCGGCCACGGTGCACCTGTTCGAGCGGGCGTTGGGTCTCATCGACAGCGCACCCTGATCCACTAACATCGCCCTTCGTGCCGCCTTACCCCGAGGAACCCGACTACTACTCCGAGCCCACGCGGGCCGCGCGGTATGGCGGGTATTACGACGAGCCGGCGCCCGAGCCCGAGCCGCCGACTCCCTGGTACCGCCGCCCGGCTGCGCTGGTCGCCGCCGGCGCGGTCGGGGTGATCGTGCTGGCCGCGGTGGTCTTCGCGGTGGTCAAGCTTGCGACCGGTTCGCCCGCTCACAGCCCGGCGGCGACGACAACGACCGCGCCGACGACAACCGTGACCACCACCACGACGACGACCGTGCCGCCCCGGCAGCACGGCGGCGGCGGTGTTGTGCCGACCGAGACGGTGACCGAGACCGCCCCGCCGCCCAGCACCGATACCCCCTCGCCGAGCACCGACACTCCCACCACAACGGAACCGCCCAGCACCGTGACGGCTTCACCGAGCACCGAAACCAGCACCGTCACGCAAACCGTGACCGTCCCGCCCCGCCGCGGCCCGTTCGGGGGTCCGTTCGGGGGACGCTAGCGGTCGGCCTCGGTCGGCCGAATCACGCTGTCCGCACGACTTTTCGGGTTGATCCAAAATGCAGGCAATTGAGGACGACACGAATGGCCGGTAATGAGCGCGCCCGAAGGGATTCGAACCCCTAACCTTCTGATCCGTAGTCAGAAACGGCGTGCTTTCAGGTTGTTTCAGGGTATTCCGCGGTGTCCAGAAAAGTAGGTCTCACCTGCGTAAACCGTCTCACGATGTCCCGTCGTGACGCGGGGCGTCTCACGCCAGTTGTGACAAGGGCGTGACAACTTTAGGCATCGGATTTATCGCCGGCGACCTCTAAGTTATGACCTATGGGCCAGGGATTTTCGCCTGTTCACTTGGACTCATTTGCACTGGTCAATGGGAGTCAGGTATCCCCATCACGTTCCCGTCGCCGCATCTATCCGCTCGACGAATCTCTGCACGGCCCCGGCGGCTTGCTCAACTGTCGCAGCAAGCTCGAGGTGATCAGCCCCTCCGACGCACCCGAGTAGATCGGCGACCAGTGCGGCAGCGCCGCGATCCTCGGTGGCCAACGCGTTCGCGATCACCTTCAACGGCCGACTCACCCCGACCGGCAACTAACAAATGCCAAGGTCGGATCCACCGTTAATCGGACAGCCGACAGCTGTTAGCCCTGCATATTCGAATCCGCAATATTCGCTGTGCCATGGTCTAGGCCAGGGAGCGTCGTGCGCGCCAAGCAGCACGTCAAACGGTGCTGTTGTGGCCACTACGTCGGGGCCGAAGTCTTCGTGCCATGGAGGTCGACATGGGGTGTCCAGTGACTCGGTGACCGCGGCGGCTCTTGCTGGCGTCTGTTCCTTGCGTTGGGGTTTGAACCAAGATGGACTCATGAAGGTGTTGATCACCAGTTCGCGGATGCCGTTCGCGCTGGGCATGGTGCGCATGCTCGCGGCTGAGGGCTGTGAGATCTATGCCGCCGATGACTACATGCTGTCGTCGGGGAACCATTCGAGGTACCTGGCGGGTCATTTCGTCTATCCGTCGCCGCGCGGCGACACGGCGGGCTTCCTCGCCGAGCTCGAGCGGATCGTGCGCGAGTGCGAGATCGACGTGATCATCCCGACTTTCGAAGAGGTCTTCTACATTTCCACTCAGATCGAGCGGCTCAGTCGGGTCACGAAGATCTTTGCCTCGCCGTTCGCGACGCTGGCCCGTCTGCATCAGAAGGGGGCGTTCGCGCGGCTGGTCAAGACCCTCGGGCTTCCGGTCGCCGAGACAGTGCTAGTGACCTCCGACGGCGAGCTGCGTGAGGCTATCGATCGCCTCGAAAGGTACTTCGCGCGCGCCGCGTTCTCGCGCGGCGGGGCCTGCTGTGTGACCAACACTGGTCCGCTGGCCGGCGCGCTGGAGATAAACGAGATCCACCCCACGCCAGCGTCGCCCTGGCTGGTGCAGCCCTTCGTGGAAGGTGAGACGGTCTGCAGCTACAGCACCGCTCACCAGGGCCGAGTCAGTGCCCATCTGATGTACCGAATCCCTCGGCAGCGCAAGCACAGCGCCGGCATCCAGTTCGAGGCTGTCGACGCGACGGAGTCGCTGAAGCTGATCGAGCCGATCGTGGCCGAGCTGAACTATACGGGCCAGATCTCCTTTGACTTCCTGATTACCGATGAGGGCCTCACCTTCGTGGAGTGCAATCCGCGCGCCACCGACGGCCTGCTGCTGATGCCGGGAGAAGAGCTGGCGGCGGGGCTGTTGGCCCCGCGGCCCCAGACGTTCGTGCTCGGGCCCGGCGGCCAAGTGCAGCTCGCTTTCGCCGTGCTGGCCGACGGCTTCGCTGATCGTCTGGCCCGCCTGCCCGAGACGGTCGGTGACCTGGCACAGGTAAGAGACGTGGGCAGTGGCTGGCACGATCCGCTGCCCACGCTGTACTCGGCGCTGGCTATCTGCCATTCCGTCGGTCAGAGCTTCCGCGAGCACATGGGCCAGGTAGTGGCCATCGCCGGCGACATGGCCTGGGACGGCGAGTACATCGACGGGATGTCGCAGGACGATGCGATGCTACTCACCCGCCTGCAGCGCGGCGAATCGTAGGACGCTGCACCGTTTATCAGCAGAAGTCTTCATTGTGTAGCCCCGAGGTATGCGGGACCTGCATATTTACCGCGTAAACAGGCATCCCTTCGATGGTGGGGACTGCCGGGGAATGCGCGCCGCGCCGAACGGTGGCGTTTCTTGCGCGGACAGATTGGTGCCGGACATTTGCCTCGTGAAGCTATAGGCGATGTTTACCCGACGCGGGCCTTGACCGTGTTCTAATCCCAGGGACCGCCTGCGAGTCAGCGTGGTCGGCGGGGCGAACCTGGCTGGCCAGCCAGGGCTACCCCCCAAGGGGCTCGTCGTTGGGGGGTGTATTTTTTGCACTCCACCGATTCGCCGGCCAGGGTGGCGGTCTGGGATCAGGCCCCGCTCAGATCCCCGTCTGGCCGGCCTCACACGGTGGTGTTGGCGGTGGCGAGCTGTGATCGGACTCGCACCAGCGGCGCGTGCGGGCTGTGTGGCTGCGGGATGGCCGCGAGGGTGAAGTCGGCGATGGCGCCGGGGCGAAAGACCAGGCAGTGCGTGGAGCCGCCGAACTGGAAGTAACCGAGTTCTTCACCCTTGGCGACGTGGTAGCCCGGCGTGATGTTCGGGTGGATGTTGCAGGAGGAGACCTCCACCATGCCCACCGGTACGAAGGCCAGCAGGCCGATCACCGGATGATCGGCTTCAATGAGGACGATCGCCCGCGCGGCGACATGGGCCAGGTAGGACTGCGAGTCGGTTTCGGAGTAGTAGGTGCCCTCCTTCAGGAACGCCCGCACGATCGTGCCGGCGACCGGACTGTGCCACCGGTGGTAATTGGTGGCGCTCAGAAAGCCTTGATAGACGGTTCCGCCGACGAACTGTTCGACTGATTCGTCATTGGCCAGCATGTCCTGCAGCGAATATGGTCGGCTCTTGATCCAGAACCGGTCCTGGCGCTGAACGTCGGTGCTGATCCGGTGCGGCGTGGACTCACAGGCACTGACGATCACCGTGTCGTCTTCCGGTGAGGCGACCGGACGTGCACCGTCGGTGAAGCGTCGGGTGAAGAAACCGTTCCAGGAGACAAAGCCCCAGTGCTCGTCGTGCGGGTCGTGTGCATACTGCTCGATCCCCACCGCCCGTTGGGCCGCAGCACACTTCCAGCCGGTGGGCGAGTCGTTGAGCACGTACAGCGAATCGGGGCCGCTGAGGAACTCACACCACGCGGTCAGGATCTTCTTCAGCATCGCGTTGATCCGTGGGTCGCGGAAAGCGGCCAACCCCGCCGGGGTTGACGCCGCCCAGTCCAGGATCGCGCCCAGCGGGATAGTGACCACGTTCTCGCCGAACTCGGGCGCCATCGTCAACACCTCATTGATCAGGCGCACCAGCTGCGACACACTCTCCAAGTGCCGTTTGCGGTACCGCTTGGTTCGCGGCACCTCGGCGATCATCTCGTTGACGTACAACCGCACCACCGGGTCGGTGTCGATCAACTCGTGGAACTCAGTAAGCACCGGATGCAGAGCCACCTGCTCGCCCTTTGCTTGCACCCGCTCCCGGTGCCCGTCAAGCCAGGACTCCAAATCATCCTGATCCAGCGGCAACCAGCCGGCCCGACGCCGCACATCCCCACCATCGGAACCAGCCGCCATACCCCCAAACCTAACGGAAACGGTTTCCGTCCGACAGTTCTGCTCCTTGTCGCCAACCGCAATTCGTGGCCCGGCTTAGCATCGACTCTTCAGTGGCGGTACGCGGTGGCCCGTCCGATCCGCCAGCCCAAGACTTGCCATCGTTACAAACGAAATACCCGGTCCAGGTAGCCCGCGACGAGCGCGTCGGCGCGGCCGCGCGCCGCGACGGCCTGCCGATCAGCCTCTGCGAGCAGTTCGGTTGGATCGACGACGTGGGGGTGGGCCCGCGTCGCTTCGGCGTTGTCCAGCCAGCGCTTGATTCCGGCCGTGGTTACCTCCGGATGGAACTGCACGCCCAGGCTGCGGCCGACCCGGTATGCCTGCACAGCAGCGGCGTTCCTGGCCAGTTCGATCGCGCCCGGTGGCGGGGTAAAACTGTCGTAGTGCCATTGGAACCACGGGCCGGTCGGGATCAGCGCGGGCACGTCGGAATCGATACGCACCCACCCGACTTCCGGGTCCACCGACCGGGCGACCGAACCGCCCAGGGCCCGCGCCAGTACCTGGGCACCGAAACAGATGCCGAGCACGGCACCGCCAGCCGCGACGGCCCCGGACAACCACCCTAGCTCGGTCGTCAGCCATCGGCCGATACCCACGTCGTCATAGGCGGCCCACGGCGCGCCTAGCACCACCAGTAGGTCGTAGTCCGAACTGGCCGGAAAGGACACCTCGATGTTCGGTGAGTCATGTCGATCCGCAGTCACCACCAGGAATTCATCCACCTTCCAGTGCCGATCCGACAACGCGTCGCCGATCAGGCCGGTGGACGACACGGCGTCGTGCAAGACACACAGCGCACGCACGGTTACTCCCGTCAGTGAGTGGTGACGCGGATCAGGAACCGCTAGATCCCGTCCACGAAGTTGCTGCGCACCCCTGCTACGTCGCCGGCCAGCTCTCAATTCTTAGTTCTGAGACACGTGCGCCGACAGCGCCCAACATGCGGGGAGACGATGACGAGCATTGTGTTGTTCACGGTGGGGTGTCAATCGAGACATGGTCAGGCTAGTGAAGGCGCCCCAGAAGCGCCTTTCTCCGGTGCGGACATAGTGGAATGAGCGGCGCCGCGAGGAAGCCCCCCAAACAGCCTGAAGCGAAGCGTTTCCTGCCGCCTCACAAAATTGCCGGCCGATAGTCGCCGTAGGCAGAGGTGTAGCTCTGGCGGCGTGTCCAGTGTCCCGGAGCTCGACGAGCTGCCATACAGACGTGGGTCACGCCGATGACTTGGGAAGAAGTCATCCGGCCTTGGGCATCCGTGGTGTTTCGCTGGTTCCGGCGTCTTGTCCCGGTGTGTCGTGGGTTTGGGAGTCGGGATCGATCGTGTCGGCGCGCTCGAACTCTCGGTTCACCTCGCTGCGGGAGGTAGCCGCTTCGGTGTGACGTGCTTGTGCTTGGTGTTGTAGGCCGGCCGCGTGCGCTGTCATGGCGTCGGCCTCGGCTTGCGCGGCGCGGGCCTTGGCTGCCGTCTCGTCGGCGAGCGCTTCGCGTTGGCCCACTTCGTGGGACTGTTCGACGGCTTTGTCGCGGATGTCGCCGGCTTGGACGCGGCGGTGTTCGGTGCGTTTCTTGTGCGCCACCCACGCGATTGCGGCGACGAGCAGAACTGCCGCGACAACGATGACGACGATCCAAACGATAGTGCTGGTAGTCATGTCGGCTCCTTGCATTGGTTGAGCATGGTGGTTGTTGAAATCGGTTGGAATTGAGTTGTGCCCTAGTTTCTGTGTGGATGTATGGGGGGAGGATTGCCCGGGTCAGTGTTTGACGGCGTCTTTGAGCTTGGCCCCGGCTTGTTTGGTGTTGCCCTTGAACTGATCGACGCGTCCCTCGGTGCGCAGGCGGGTGTTGCCGGTGGCGCGGCCGAAGTACTTCTTGGTGGCGCCCTTGGCCCCTTCGAGCTTGTGGGCGATCTTCTTGTTTATGCTCACTGTTTCTTACCTATGTTCGTTGCGGATTCTTTTTCTTTTCGGGGATCACAGCTTGCGACTGAGAACTTCCCCGAATGAACTGGATCGGCGCTTACCGGCGTCCGTCGCCGGCGCGCGATGCAGTCGGTTGTCGACCCCACGACCGGCGACCGAGGAAGGAACCCCTCATCCCCCTGGGTCGGGTCGGTGCCAATTCTGAGTTCACCGTTGAGCGGGCGGGCACGCCGACGGGCTGGTGTTCGAAGTCGTGGTCTCGGTTCACAAACGCCTCTTCGCGCCGGGACCTTTGAAGTTCACGACGGGCGTCGCGCCCGCGGCCCGCGGTGCGGTGTGCACCGGCCAGCAACACACTCATACCGAGCATCGCCAGCGCGCCAATCACGATCCCGAAAAGGAACAATGTGCCGGTCGACCCGGTGACGTGATAACCCAACACCGAGAAGTTCTCGCTCAACGGGTGAGCGGCCCCGGCATTGTTCAGCACGCCGAGGAACCCGACGACGACCGCGAACAGTAAAACAACTAATCCAACGATGACAATCACGTCGAGGTCTCCAATCGCAGTGCTTGATATCCATTACACACCGCACGTAGCCTGGTGTCAACAGTGTTAACTTACATAGTTAAACATATTGTTGACTGACGGTGTTGAATTAGTGTCGGTAGCCGTCTCGACGGCGAGGCAGAAGGGAAGTGCTCAGGCAATGACCAGACAGTCGGCCATGCCCGGCGCGGGTGCTCACGACAAGGACCCGTCCGCCACCGGCAAAGGCAACGGTCAGCTCAACCGGTCGATGATCCTGCAGACCGCGCTGCGCATCGTGGACCGCGACGGTGTGGACGGACTGTCGATGCGCCGTCTCAGCGAAGCGGTGGGCCGAGATCCGGTGATGCTCTACCGGCACGTCCCCAACAAAGCCGCAGTGCTCGACGGCGTCGCGGAGATGGTGCTCGCACAGCTATCGGTGGACAGTACCGACCCGGACTGGGCCGGCCAATTGCGTACCGTCGCACGCGAATTCCGCCAATTGGCCCTGACGCACCCCAACGTGGTGCCGCTGCTGGTCACTCGCCCGTTGGCTACCCCGCTCGGTCAGCGGCCACCAGGAATGCTGCGGCCGCTAGAGGACGTCCTTGCACTGCTCACATCCGCCGGCTTCACCGGCGAGGATGCCCTGCACATCTACCGAGTCCTGTTCGGCTACCTCTACGGCCACATCCTCAATGAGTTGCAAGAGGTTATCGAGCGACCCGAGGAAACCGACGATGTGCTCCGACTCGGTCTGCACCGGCTGGCGATCACCGAATTCCCTCAACTGCGCCAGCTGGCACCCGCCCTAGCCTGCTACGACGGCGCTGCCGAACTGGACCGCTTCCTCGACCTGCTGATCCCCGGCATGACCGCAACCCTCAGCGGCCGCGACGGGCCAGCCGCGACCGTCGACGACGATCAGGCTCCGACTTCGCGGCCACGGCCCGGCGCTATGTAATCGTCGCCTCACGGCTCAGCCACGTAGAAACGTCAGAACATCGCGAAGTGTCCGCCGCGGCGTCGCGGGGGTACCTCCCCAAGCACAGTGGCTTCGCCGACGCGGACCAGAAGTTGCGGCATACCTGCCCGTCCGGTGAAGGTGCCGATGAGGCGGCGGCTGGACTGTAGCTCCGTGAGATGGCTCCGTGTGCATGTCGCCATGCTGGCCAACGTGCACTCCAACAACACGGCGGACAATGCTTCGCCGCATCGCAAGGCGTCATCGCGGGTGTCGAGGTGGACTGTGCGAGCATCGGCGGCGTCGCGCAGCACTGATTTCAAGGACTCCCAGTTCCTCGTAGCGGCGAAGGGAAGCCGATCGGGCGATGGCGGGAGCCGGGTAGACAGCCAACGTCGATAGATTTCCCGACCCGAACAACCTCGATCATCTCGCGTCACTCGATTTCAGCCCAATGCGCCTCGTCACTGATGGCCATCGCCGCCGGGCGGATGCGATCCTTACAGATGGTCAAGCATGGTGCCGCAGCTGATGTAGGCCTCACGCCCCGACTTGTCGGTGGAGCAGAGAATCCGGCTGCGATCGACGAACAGGTCTAGTCCCGGACCCTCGGCGATCCATTGCCAGGGTTGGCTGTTGTGCAACGACGGGCCGCATTTCAGGACTCTCATCTCGACTGTAGATCGCTCTTCAGCGAGTTAAGCTGTGGCACAGCACGATCCGCGCCGGCAACGCGTGGAGTTGCCGACGCGGCGCGCCGGACAGCAATACGCTCAGCCCGTGAGACACCATCGCTCCAACCACGATCCCGAACAGGAACTGCGTGCCCGCCAACCCGGTCGCTCAATACGGCGAGCTGTCATGAGTGCCGCGGGCACTAATCAGCATGGTGATCGCGACCGTGACGACGACAAGCACAACAATCAATCCAACGATGACAAGCATGTCGATGCCTCTGATCCGGGTGCTAGGTCTCCAGTGCACGTCGTATTGGAGGAGTTGTCAACGATGTTGACCTACAAGGCGGCAGTGTTGGCGAAGTAACTGTGGTTGGGATTCTTTCTCCTGACGCTTCTGTTCCTCGGGCCGTCGGCCCGATCGGCCGCCGTGGCTGCAGAACCTCGAGTGCGCCCGCGAGTCGCTACCTCTCGCTCGTCAGGTCCACCGAAATGGACCGAGTTCATGGTGACGTGGGGTTGCACAACCATCCAGCCGGCACTTGCCAGAGCAGAGCAGGCTCGTCAAGTGGTGTGGGGCATCATGACGTCATGGCAATGACGCTCCAGCAACTGCGCGATGCCTCGGACGACGACCTGATAAAGGCGCACGATGACATCGCCCCTGCCCTCAATCCCAGCGTGAGCTACTACCTCGATGAGCTTGGCCGCCGGGACACAGAGCGCGCGATACGCGCGGATCAGAAACTGGCCAAATACATCCTGTACCTCACCGTCGCGAATGGGTTGCTCGCTGTGATCTCGATCTGCGTTGCGCTCGCGGCCTTCTTGGCCAAGTGACGGGGGACACGCCAGGACTACGCTTGGTGTGAAATGACTCTAGGTGGCGCGTGATGAAGGAAGATGGGGTCGATGTCGTGGGAAGCTTCCCGACCGAAAGTTTGCCGGTGACGACGTTCGTTAAATACGCGATGCTTATGCCCGGCGAATCGTGTGCGCGTCCGCTACCAGACTCTCGCGCAGCAGCGTTGTCGGTTGGTCTTGGTGAGCGCCCACGGTGTGCAACCTGAGGTGCCCGCGTGACCATGCAGGAACAGCTTCTTGCCGAGGTCGATGAGCACCGCGGTGCGGGCGCCGCTGATCGGGCGGGCGTGAGCATGCTCGACGTGACCCTCATCCCCGGTTCTCGTAGAACGGGAAGCGTCGACGACGATCCGAGCACGCTCGTTGAACCGTCGCACCGTACACGCCTGTTGGTGACCCCGAAACCGGGGTGAGAATAATCTCTCACGACCCGAGCCCCATGCCGAACCAGCGTAAAATCGATCGTGGTTGATGGTCCAGCCGGCCCGGAACGCCCTGTCCCTCCGGTGACAGCGTGAGAGCGATCGCTCGCAATCGGGCAACCTCGGTGATCCCCGTCTCGAGAGTTCACTATGCATATGCGTCCCCATGGGACTGTCACCCAGCACACTCAGCACACGGCAGCGGGGGTTGCCGCCCGGGAACCGTCGGCGACATCGGTGGTGGAAGATCGGATGCCCCTGACCGGTGGCGCGATCTCCTACACGAAGGCCGGATCCGGGCCGGCAGTGCTGCTAATCCATGGTCTGGGCGGCACGCGCCGCACTTGGGGGCCCCTGATCCCCGGCTTGGCGCGCACCCACACGGTGATCGCGCCCGATCTTCCCGGCCATGGCCTGTCGGACCCGCCGGCCGGGGACTATTCACTAGGGGCGCATGCCTGCGCGATGCGTGATCTGCTGCTCACGCTGGGCTATCCCCGGGCGAGCATTGTCGGTCACAGCCTCGGGGGTGGTGTCGCGTTGCAGAGCGCCTATCAGTTCCCCGAGCGCACCGAGCGCGTCGTCCTGATCAGCAGCGGCGGTCTGGGTGCCGAAGTCACCCCCCTGCTGCGGGCGGCCACCTTGCCCGGTGCTGACGCGGTCGTCGCCGGGCTCAGCGCGATCCCGGCGACCCTGACCCATCGACTGTTCGGCGTGCTGCCGGCGCTGATCGGACACTCCGACGCCCGCGTGCTCGCCGACGTGCTGCGCGGGTTGAGCGACGACCACCAACGACGAGCGTTCCTGCGCACGGCGCGCACCGTCATCGACTGGCGCGGGCAGACGGTCAGCGCCGGCCGCCAACTGGGCCTACTCAGCGAGGTCCCGCTGCTGGTTGCCTGGGGTGCCAACGACAAAACCATCCCCCCACAGCACCACCACGCCCTCGCCCAACGTGTCCCCCACGCGGTGACCGTGGAGATCGCCGAGGCGGGGCACTACCCGCACGAAACCGCCCCAACACAGGTGCTTTCTGCGCTGCAGACCTTCCTGGCCGCGACCAAGCCGTTCCGCTACAGAGAGGACCACTTTGTGCAACTCCTGACCTGCGCCGACCCGGTTGAGACCCGCCGTGCTGCGGCCGGCTCGTTGCCCGGGCGCGCATCCTCGTCCGATCATCTGGTCAGGCACTGATGGCTATCGCAGACGTCGCCGAATACGCGCATCTGAGCGGCGCGGACCTTGAGGCACTCGCCGTCGAGTTGGACACGATTCGTCGCGACGTCGAGGATTCCCGCGGTGCGGCCGACAGGACGTATATCCAGCGCAGCATCGCTATTCAACGTTGGCTGGACCTGGCCGCACGCGTGATGATCGGTGCTAGCCGCAGCAGGACGGGGTGGGTGCTGGGGACGCTCGCGTTGGCCGCGGCCAAGAGCATCGAGAACATGGAATTGGGTCACAACATCGGCCACGGTCAATGGGATTGGATGAACGACCCCGAAATCCACTCCACCACCTGGGAGTGGGACATGGCGGGGCTGTCCTCGCAATGGCGGTACTCTCACAACTACCGCCATCACGTGTTCACCAACGTCGTCGGCGTCGACGACGACCTCGGGTACGGCGTCCTGCGGGTCACCCGTGACCAACAGTGGAAGCCCAGCAATCTGCTGCAGCCGCTGCGACATCTGTTGTTGTCGGTCACTTTTGAATGGGGTATCGCACTACACGGTCTGCACTCCGAACATCAGCGCGCGCGGACCGAGGCCGAAAAATCCGCTCACACCCGAGCGCTGCTCCGCAAAATCGCCCGCCAGGCAGGCAAAGACTACCTGCTCTTGCCCGCGCTCGGCGGGCGGCGCTGGCGGCGCGTCCTATACGCAAACGCGGTCGCCAACCTGCTGCGAAACCTATGGGCGTACGCGGTAATCTGCTGCGGCCACTTCGCCGACGGAGCCGAGAAATTCGTCCCCGAGACCCTAGAGGGTGAGACCAAGCCGCAGTGGTATCTGCGGCAAATGCTGGGAAGCGCCAACTTTCGTGCCGGGCCGGTGATGGCGTTCATGAGCGGAAACCTCTGCTACCAGATCGAACACCACCTCTACCCCGACCTGCCCAGTAACCGCTACCCGCAAATCGCGAGGCGGGTGCAGGAGGTCTGCGCCAAATACGACCTGCCCTACACCACCGGCCCACTGGCCTGCCAGTACCTACTCGTCCTGCGCACGATCATCAAATTGGCCATGCCGGAACGGTTCCCGCGCGCCACCTCCGACGACGCCCCCGAAACCGCCTCCGAAAACAGATTCGGCAGCCTCATGACACGACCCCGTGTAGGAGCCAACCCCACCGCACGTCGACGCGGACTGCCACCGCGATCCGCAGCGGCAAGGACCGGCTCGACCAACGACGCACGTCAGCGCGCTGCCGAGTTGTCGCGACTCCTCAATGACCGCCACCGACGCTGAGTCCTCGGACAGGATCATTGCCGCCGACGCCGTCTACGCTCCGCAACATGATTCGTGACTTCTCAGATGCCGTGATCTAGCCGCTGCCTCTGCCGGGGCTTCATTCACTCGGACTGCCGAGTCCCGTTCGTGCGGAACGCGGGGTGGAAGCGTCCTGCGGGGCGTGGAGCCACCGGCGCAGAACTGTTTACACCGTTCGGCGGGTTGGAGGCACGCGGTGGGCAGCGGCGGAGTCCTTCCGCGGGGTCGTCCTCGTCGGCTGCGGCTACACCCCCAGCAAGCCCACCGGGAACTCGACACCCCCAGGCAGCCACCCACGGTGGAACGGACCGACTGACCGTTGCAATCATCCTGACGCGACTCACCCCTGGCGGCGCTGATCAGTTCGACATCCACTAAGTGCTCCGCACGGCACTCGCCAGCCACCCGGTGTAACGTCAGCGAGGTTGGAACCGTCAACCGGTCCGGGATTAGGCCAGCCGTCCGCCGCTGCCTCGCAGAGCACTCGCTCGCCGCCGGGCACCCCAGTGAGACTCCCGCTCGCACCCGGCAGACTCAAATCCGGATTTGCGAATCACTCACCTACGCGTCCGTCTCCAGCCAAATCCATGCGGCATCGTGAACGGGGCGTCGATTGCACAGAAGGCTCATCGCGTGACTTACTGTATCGGCGTAATGCTCGACAAGGGCATGATTTTCGCCTCGGACTCTCGTACGAATGCCGGGGTGGATAATTTCGCCAAGTTCTGCAAGATGACGGTATTCGAGCGTCGCGGCAACCGCGTTGTCGTTCTGCTGAGTTCGGGAATGCTGGCCGGAACTCAGGCGGTCATCAGCGTGTTGACGCAGCGTTGTGCTGACGGCGAGGCGGCCACCAATGTCTTGGGTGCCCGGACGATGTTCGACGTCGTGAGGCTGGTCTCTGACGCGACGCGCGATATCGAGAAACGCGACGCCGGGTATCTGGAAGAGAACAACATCCGGTTCAATGCCTCGTTCATCGTCGGTGGGCAGATCGTCGGCGAGCCGATACGGCTGTTCCGGACCTATGCCGAAGGCAATTTCATCGAAGCGGGGACCGACACGCCCTTCTTACAGACCGGTGAAACCAAGTACGGAAAGCCGATCCTCGACCGCGTACTTACGCAACACACACCCCTTGCAGACGCCACGAAGTGTGTGCTGGTGTCTTTCGATTCGACCATGCGCAGCAATTTGTCGGTGGGCATGCCGATCGACCTGATCTGCTACGAACGGGACAGCCTCGAAGTGCAGTTGCGGCGGCGATTCGATGAGGGCGACCCCTATTTCACCGCGCTCAGCGACGAATGGGGCGAAGGTGTGCGGCAGGTGTTTCGCCATTTGCCCGAGCTGCAGTGGTGACGGGTTGTCACCGTGGATACCTTCATCATCACTTGTGAACACGGCGGCAACCGCGTACCCGCGCCTTATCGGCGGCTGTTTCGGGGGCAACGGGCGCTGCTGGATTCCCACCGTGGCTACGATCCCGGGTCGCTGGTCATGGCGAAGGCACTCGCCAGTGCCTTCGCGGCGCCCCTTGTGGCTTCGACTGTCAGCCGTCTGCTTGTCGATCTGAACCGCTCGATCGGCCACCCACAACTTTTTTCGGCGGTGACCCGCGGCGCGCCGGCCCAGACCCGGGCGCAGATCGTCGACGAGCATTACCGGCCCTATCGAAGGCAGGTCGAGCGTCTCGTCGGGCAAGCGGTAGCGCGCGGGCATAGCGTGATCCACATTTCGTCGCACAGCTTTACCGGGGAGCTGGATGGCAGGGTGCGCGGCACCGATGTGGGTTTGCTCTACCACCCTGGTCGGCGCGGTGAGGCGGAGGTGTGCGCCCGCTGGAAGGAATCGCTCGCGGCATCCGCTCCGGAACTTCGCGTACGCCGCAATTACCCGTATGCCGGCAAGGGAGACGGGTTGACCTCGCACTTGCGGCTGCGCTTCGCGCAGAGCGATTACGTAGGAATAGAACTGGAAGTCAACCAGGGCATCGTTTTGGCCGCGGGCCGACGCTGGACGGCGTTGCGGCGCATGCTGATCGATTCGTTACGCACGGCATGTGCGGCCTCATGATTCACGCCCCGCACCATGGGACACACGCGAGGACTTTCCACCAACGACGGCGGTCGTGACCGTCCTCACCTGCTGGATACCGGAGAGAAATAATGCAGATTCACGTCGGCTTCGAAATGATCTACGACTGCCCGCAGCCCACCCCGATGATCTTGAACCTCAACGTCCACTTCACCCGCGTGTCCGATCTGGTCGGCCGTGACGAGCTGGTGTTCGACCCGCCGGTGCCGATGGCCGCCTATCGTGACGGCTTCGGCAACTGGTGCACCCGCATTATTGCGCCGCAAGGCCGCACGCGCGTATCGGCCGATGCGCTCGTCAACGACACTGGACTCCCCGACGCCATTGTTCCTCAGGCACAGCAGATTCCCGTGTCGGACCTGCCCGAAGACACCCTTGTCTTCCTGCTCGGCAGCCGGTATTGCGAAACCGATCGGTTGTCAGAGACGGCGTGGAATCTCTTTGAGCACGCGCCCCCGGGATGGGGCCGCGTTCAGGCAATCTGCGACTACGTTCATCGACATATCACGTTCGGCTATGAGCACGCGCGCATGACACGGACGGCGTTGGAAGCCTATTACGACCGGACCGGCGTCTGCCGTGATTTCACGCATCTTGCCGTTGCCTTCTGTCGCTGCATGAACATCCCGGCGCGCTACTGCACCGGGTACCTCGGCGACATCGGTGTGCCGCCGGTGGATGATCCGATGGATTTCGCTGCCTGGTTTGAGGTGTTTCTCGGCGGGCAATGGCATACCTTCGATGCGCGCAACAACACCCCGCGCATCGGCAGGGTGTTGATCGCGCGTGGCCGTGACGCCGCCGACGTCGCGCTGAGCAACACGTTCGGTCCCGCCACATTGACGAGCTTCAGGGTATGGACCGACGAAGTACGCACCGGTTGAGTCACGCCCTCCAGTCGTACCGTGCTAAACGGCGAATGACGTGCGGGCCCGCGACCATTCATCCGTCTTACGGGTGGCAGTGCGCGGTCTCTATGTGCATCCTCAGCACCAGAGGCCGCGCACGGAACTGTTTGCCCCGCCTTCGGAATCCCACGTCGAGCCTTCGGAATCCCACGTCGACTGTGCCGCAGCCCTATCCTTGCGTTCCGCGGCGCGGGGTATGCCCGCACGGATTACTTCGTGGACGGTCAAGTACGGCCTGTCGGTACCTGCTTGCGTCGATCTGCCCATGACGGCATGGTTACCGGCAACTCGCGCTTCGATGGTGTGCGTACGGACCGTCTCTCTGTCTGCCAGCAGAAGCGAGCTACTTGTTTTTGTGTGCCTTAGGAATCGGGACGGCGTGGAGGTGACCCTAATGGCGGATCGTCGCGCTGCCACGCCGGCGCCTGCTCATGGGGTCGCGCGCCGACTTCTGGTGTTCAAGTTGCCGGATCAGCTCGCGCTTTGCTTCGCAGATAGCGCGGGTGATGTCCGGATTCTCGGCGACCGCTACTAGCGGCGGACGGCCGGGCAGGCTCGTGCGCAAAGTGACGCGCTGCTCCGTGCCGCCGCGGTCCTGCAACGAGATTTCCACATCAATGTCCCGCGGATCCCATCGTCCCAGCAGGTGCGACCGAGCGTAGACAAGGTCTCCAGCACGTGCGGGCGCTCCTTTTGCTTGAAACCCGCACCGACGTGAAGCACGTTCTCGCCGAAAGCATCTCGTTGTTCGTTGTCAGATCTCATAGTGGTCGTTCTCCTTCGACTTGCACGGCAAGCAGGCACTCGGGGTTTCTCCAGGCAGTGTCGTCGTTGTGCGGTGGTCGAATCCGATTTCCCGGGAACAGACGGAAAACACGTTCACCCCATCGGCAACTTCCAGATTAACTCCGGCGATGGCTGGTTTCCGGTAGATCTCCATTGAACACCATTGGAGGCAGGACTGTCAACACCGTTGACCTACAGCGTTGTATTGCACACCCTCTGAAATGTCTTGGGTCTCAGTGGCTCAGGGCTGCAAGGAGTTCGGGTAGCGGCACGGTAGCGAAACTATTGAGGCCTGGCATCGGTGGGCGACATCGGTGCCGGGCTCATTCAAAGCCGCGGTGAAAATACCCAGGTCTGCCGCCGCCGCGCACGGGCCGTCGCTGTGCACGAGGAGGATTCCGAGACGCGAGTCAGGACGAGTACCGTAGACTGTTTCCCACCTGTCACGGTACGGCTGGGCTTTCCGGCTCAGCGCGGGCGCGGGCGCGGCGCACTGCTTCGTCGACAAGGCGTTGGGCCACATCAGCCAACTTGCGGTGCTCGGATTGGCTCATCGCCCGCAGCTGGGTGAACGCGTCCTCGGCGCTGCGCCCGGTGCGTCCGCGGATGAGGCCGATCGCTTGATCGATCACCGGGCGGGTGGACAGCGCCTTCTGCAACTGGACAGAGAGAGCAAGCGCGTCCGCGAGGATCTGCGCGTTGTACACAGCGACTGCCGCCGGTTTGGCGAACAGCTCCCCGAATTCGGCGGCGTGCTCATCGAAAACGTCTTTGCCGTAGGCATATACGTTGATCGCCCCGACCACCCGATTCGGCAGCAGCAGCGGTAGCGACAGCGCCTGTGGACCCCCAACCTGCCCATGCGCGGATCGAACCGCGGCCACATCTTCTCCCCGCCCAACGACCCGGAGCGCACCGTGCGACGTTCCAGCGCCGCCGTGCTGCAGGGCCCCTCATTGAGGGTCACGTACTGGATTTCATCAATCTCGGCGACAAAGGGAGCGCTGGCCGCCAACGCCGCGACCATGTTGTCCACCCGGTCGACGTTCAGCAACGTCACCCCAGCACCATCAGCACCCGGTATCGCGCACACCGCGAACGCCGCCACCTCGGCCAGCAACTCAGGCAAGCGCAGATGACCGGCGACCAGACCCGCGAGATTGTCGATCCCCGCCCGCAAATCGGCGTCATCGCCACTGAGCTGCTCCGATGTCCGCGACCCCAACGGCGGCCCATCAACGTCCCCGGTGACCTTCGCCATTTGCGCTACCTGCTTCATCATCCTGCTGGAGCCCGACATTTCCGGCGACCGGCCCTATACCCAGGGCGCATCCGCCACGAGATGACTTCCATCCTAGGGCGAAGTTGGTCGGTCGGCCTAAGTTGGCTGGCTCTTGCTGCCCTTGGACCTACAGGCCGAACAACTGTGCGGAACTCTCTAACCGGTGTAGTGTTGTCGCTGCTAAGAATCTCAGCTGGTCCGGGACGGGTTTCGCCGTACGCTGCGGAACCTCAGGAGCGTGGCTCCGAGCTCGAACAACTCCGGTGATCGTCCGCACGATTGGATCACCATGACCCACACATTGTCACGTTCTTCACCCCTGCCCGGTGATGCCATTTACTTCACGCCTTCCTCCAAGCCGGACGAGGGTCCACTAGCGCGATTCGATACTCACTGGATGAAGTCGTCGGTGGCCATTGTCAGCGCCCGCGGCGAGATCGACATAACGAACGCAGACACCCTCACCGAGTATTCACTTGCCAACCTGATGCGTTGTCGCGGAATAATTCTCGATCTGACCCGTCTGAAATTCTTTGGCGCCGCGGGCTTCTCGGCGCTACACATGATCTCCGTGAGCTGTGCTCGCGCTGGAACAGAGTGGGCGTTGGTACCTGGTAGTGCGGTATCCCGAGTGCTACAAATCTGCGACCCGGATGGCATGCTGCCGGCCGCCGATACCGTCAGTGCGGCACTGGCCGGCCTCAAGGATCGGCGTCCGAGCCGGACCAGCCGGGGAACTTGACGGATGGCCGACCGCGGTGCGCGTAGTGGCGGTTTCATGACGCCAGCCAATGTCTGATCAGCGGGAGTGTCGGTGTGACGTGTGGTACCGGTGACATGGGGTAGCGAACTGATAGTGGGTCCCGCGAACCGGGTGATCGCGACCGTGCAGAACGGTGTCGAGGTGCTGCGGTTCGGCGGCTTCCAGACCGGATCGCGTCCGTCGCCGTTTCAGATCGTGGAGCGGTGCGAGATGTACCGGCTACGACGCTACTTCCCAGACGGCGCGAACGATCCGTCCCGGCTCCCGGTAGTCCTTGTGCCGCCGATGATGATGTCGGCCAACGTGTTTGACGTCACCAGAGACCAGGGCGCGGTCGGAGTCCTGCATGATCTCGGTGTGGACCCGTGGGTGGTGGACTTCGGCTCACCGGACCGGGAAGCCGGTGGGCTCGAACGCACGTTGAGCGACCATGTCGTCGCGCTGAGCCGCGTAATCGACTCGGTACACGCACACACCGGCCGCAAGGTGCATTTGGCGGGCTACTCGCAAGGCGGCTTGTTCTGCTATCAAACCGCGGCCTACCGACGTTCCGAGGGCCTGGCCAGCGTCATCACATTCGGTGCCGCCGTCGATTCGCTCAGCGGTCTGCCGTTCGGAATTCCCGCGGCCCTGGCGGGCCGCGGCGCCCAACTGATCGCCGACCACGTGTTCAACCGGCTCTGGGTGTCCGAATGGATGGCCCGTACCGGGTTTCAACTTCTCGACCCGATCAAGACGATCCGGGCGAGATTGAACTTTCTCCGGCAACTCCATGACCGAGAGGCGTTGCTGCCCAGGGAACAGCAACGCCGCTTCCTCGAGGCGGAGGGCTGGGTGGCATGGTCGGGTCCCGCGGTCGCCGAACTGTTACGACAGTTCGTGGTCCATAACCGCATGATGGCCGGCGGCGCCGTGATCGATGGCACGTTGATCACGCTCGCCGAAATCACCTGTCCGGTCCTCGCTTTCGTCGGCGAAATCGACGACATCGGCCAACCCGCGTCCGTGCGCGGAATCCGGCGAGCCGCACCCCGCGCCGAGGTGTCCGAGGTGCTGTTGCGGGCAGGTCACTTCGGGCTCGTGGTCGGATCGACCGCCGCCACGCAGACCTGGCCCACCGTCGGTCAATGGGTGCTGTGGCAAGACGGCCGAGGGCCCAGGCCCGGCGGCGTGCATGCGATGGACGCCGACCCCAGCGTCGGGATCGAGGGCGCTGTCGGGCTGTCCTCGCGGATCGGTCACTCGGCGGGTGCGCTGGCCGAACTGGGCATCGGCGTCGGCTTGGGGTTGGCCGACGTCGCGGTGGGGGCGGCGCGCAGCGGCCGGGAGATCGCCGGGGAGGCCATGCGTACCCTGCCCCGCCTCGCCCGCCTCGGGCGGCTGCAGCCCCGTACCCGGGTGTCGTTGGGGAGCTTGATGGCCGAACAGGCGAACAGAGCACCCGAGGAGGAATGCTTCCTCTTCGAGGATCGGGTCCACACCAACGCGGCGGTTGATCACCGCATCGATGACGCGGTGCGCGTTCTCATCGCCGTCGGTATCCGGCAGGGAGCCCACATCGGTGTGTTGATGGACACCAGCCCCAGCGCCGTGGTCGCGATCGGGGCGCTGTCGCGGCTCGGTGCGGTGGCGGTACTGCTACCCCCGGACGACGACCTCGCCGCCGCCGTCCAGCTGTGCGAGGTGGCCGACATCGTCACGGACCCATACCATCTGGCGGCGGCCGCCGCGACCGGCGCCAGGGTGCTCGTCCTCGGTCACGGCCGCGCCGCGGACCTCGGCCCGACGGAGTCGGACCCGGTCGTAGCCTTGGACCGCCCCGACCTGTCCGATGAGCGGCTGCCGCAGTGGTATCGGCCGAACCCGGGCCGGGCAAGTGATCTCGCCTTCGTGTTCTTCAGCACGACGGGAGGGCGCCGGGTGGTCAAGGAGGTCACCAATCATCGGTGGGCGCTGTCGGCCTACGGCACGGCCACTGCCGCCGCGCTCGGCCGCGGTGACACGATCTATTGCCTGACGCCGCTGCACCATCCCTCGGGTCTGATGGTCGGCCTCGGCGGCGCGATCGCCAGCGGGTCGCGCATCGCCTTGACCCGGGGTGTCGACCCAACCCGGTTCGCCGACGAGGTCCACCGCTACGGGGTCACGGTGGTGACCTACACCTGGGCCTTGCTGCTCGAACTGGTGGAGGCGGCGTCGCCCGAGCTTGCCGAACATCATCCGATCCGCCTGTTCATCGGCGCCGGAATGCCAATCGGGCTGTGGCACAAGGTCACCGACCGATTCGCCCCGGCCCGGGTGCTGGAATTCTATGCCTCCACCGAGGGGGACGCGGTGCTGGCCAATGTCGCCGGCACGAAGACCGGGGCCAAGGGTCGGCCGCTGCCGGGCAGCACCCAGATTCGGCTCGCCGCCTACGACGCCGCGACGGGCGGGTTCACCGAGGATGAGCACGGTTTCGTACGACCCTGCGCGGACGACGAGGTGGGCGTGCTGCTAGCCAAGCCGCGCTCCGGACTCGATGCCGCACGCGTGTCGATGCGCTCGGTATTCTCAGACGGAGACACGTGGATCACCACGGACCACCTATTTCGCCGCGACAGCGACGGCGACTACTGGTTCGTCGACAACAGAAACACCGTGATCCAGTCGGTGCACGGACCGGTGTTCTGCCAGCCGATTTGCGACGCCCTCGGCGACATCACCGCGATCGACCTGGCCGTGGTCTATCCCGTTGCCACCGACACGCACGACGTCGCGGTCGCGGCCGTGACGCTTGGCAAAGACGGCGTCCTCACCGCGGCCAGCCTGACCACCGCGTTGGGCGGCCTCCCCCGGGACCAGCGTCCCGCCATCGTTCATATTGTTGACCGCATACCGCTCACGCCCTCCTACCGCCCACTGTCGACCACACTGCGAAAGGCCGGGCTGCCGAAGTCAGGAAAATCGACCTGGTACCACAACTTCACTGACGGCCACTACCGACAATCGGCCCCCGTCGGCGGCAAGCCAAGACGTCTAGCCCCAGCAACCGCGAAAAGCGAGTAGGCCGACCCAGCCCGGACTGGTTGAGAGTCTCAACTTGATTGACGCTCTCCCTTCGGGAGCAATTGTCAAGACCCGTCGATCGCATCTTGGGGTGCGGCCACAACGAACCGTCGATCAGGAGCTACGCGCCATCTGGGTGCGTCGTCCCATCTGGGTGCGTCGTCTTTGTCTTCGCGGATGCGCGGGTCGCGACGCCATTGGCGGACCGCTGCGATCGCTGTCTTGAGCCCGCGGCGGCGCCCTGTCGTTAGGTCGGTCCCGGCGAAACCGGGTTCCAGGCCGGTGAACATCCGCTCGCTGCGGGTCTCAGGAGCGTCGTCGGCGGTATCGCGCAAGAAGCGGTCCGGCAGCGACAGTTTGGCGATGGTCCGCCACGCCTTGCCGTACTGCATCAGGAACGAACCCGTCGTGTAGGGGAGATCGTACTTGTCGCATATTTGTCTGACCCGCACCGAGATCTCGTGCAGCCGGTTGCTGGGCAGATCGGGGTAAAGGTGATGCTCGATCTGGAGACACAGATTGCCGGTCATGAACCGCAATGCCGGCCCAGCGTGAAAGTTGGCGCTACCCAGCAACTGGCGCAGATACCACTGACCGCGTGCCTCGGCGATAACGGCGGTCGCCGCGAATTTCTCAGCGCCATCGGGAAAATGCCCGCAGAAGATCACCGCGTAAGTCCAGAGGTTGCGGATGACGTTGGCCACCACGTTGGCCTTCAGGGTCGATTGGTAGGTCGCCGCAGGCGACAGCGATGTCAGCGCCGGGAACGCGATGTAGTCCTTGACCACCTGCCTTCCAACTTTGGCGGAAAACTCACGCAATAACATGAGGGTGGCTTCGCGTTCCGAGCCGCCCTTGAACAAGTTGCTGAACTCTATGGGCTGCAAGCCAATTCCCCACTCGAATCCCAGCGCGAGGATGGTGTTGTACAGCAGGTTGCCGACGTTATACAACTCCCAGGGCTGGTCACGGGTGACTCGCAGGATGGTGTATCCCACATCGTCATCCATGCCGAGGATGTTGGTGTATTTGTGGTGCTGGAAGTTGTGGGTGAAGCGCCAGTGTTTTGCCGCTGCGGCCATGTCCCACTCCCATGTCGAGGAGTGGATCTCGGGATCGTTCATCCAGTTCCACTGGCCGTGCATGACATTGTGACTGATTTCCATGTTCTCGATGATCTTGGCCAGACCGAGGGTCACCGTTCCCGCCCACCACGCCGGGCGTTTCGAGCTACCGGCCAGCATGAGCCGGCCAGCTAGGTCGAGGACACGTTGCGCGGCGATGGTGCGACGGATGTAGCGTGCGTCTCGCTCGCCACGGGAATCCTCGATGTCCAGCCGGATCGCGTCCAGCTCAACGGCCAGATTCTCGATGTCGGCGTCGGACAGGTGCGCGAAGGCCGGAATATCAGTAATTGCCATCGTTTCCTCTCTTCAGGGCTTCTGTGTCGGGGTTGCCAGCGCTGCGACAAGCCACGACACAACGCCTTATCGGCGCGCGAGGGCGCTACAGGGCTTGAATGCGACGAATGCTTGGGCTGGGGGCTTCAGCCGCAACCGTTCTGCGGTTCCTTCTGGATGGCGAACTCATCGCGCGAGGTCACTGCCCCGCGGCGATAAGCCGGGTAGCCGCTGAGTAGCTCTGGCCGGTCAGTAGTAGTGACGGCGGCCACCAACAGCGTGTCCCATCCGACCCGCGACCATCAGTATCACGCCCACAACGAGGAGGATGACCCCGATGACCAAGCAAATATGGGCGTAGGCGAAGGTGGGGACTAGGACGGGGAGGAGGAGTCCGAGGACGATAAGGACGATTCCGAAAACGATCATGACGTTTACCTAGTTTCTGCGTAGATATTTGGGATTGTTGCCCGGGTCAGTGCTGAAGGCATTCATTTAGCTTGGCCCCCAGGCGATTTGAGCGTGCCTGGCCGATGGGCGGCATCTTTCGGTGCGCCACCCTGTATTCCCGGCATCATCGGCGGCACGGTTTTTTCTCGCCCGGTCGCCGGTCAAGTGGTCGACCAACCGACGCGCACGGGTTGGGTGAACGCGGAGTTGGTGGTCATCCGAGTTCCCGAGTAACAAGGGAATGACTGGACTTTGCATGTTGTCTCAACCGCAACGGTTTAGATATTGGAATGTGCGGCGCGAGCAGATGCTCATCAAGTTCAGCGGCGTACAGCCAAACTCTCTCCGGACTGGCTGAAGTACTCAGCAACTACAACGCTACCCCTCTCGGGGACCTGCGGCTAGTAGACCGCCGAGTGCCGGTGCGAGCGCGGTGGTGACTGTCGGTACGCAGCCAGATGGTAAGGACTCGGAAGCGTTCGGCGTCGGGCGCCCGTAGCGGGCGAGCGGAGCGCTCAGTGAGCATCTCGCGAGCCACGCAGCGATATTGTCAAGACCTGTGGATGAGGTGTTTTCAGGCGATTCCGGGGCGGTCGTCCACGCGTCTTGATAATCGCTCTCGTTCATATTTGGGAGATGATCTGCTGGCGCTTCGCAGTGTACTCGGCGTCGGAGATCGCGCCGGTGGCGCGTAATGTCTCCAACTCCTGGAGCCGCTGGGCGCTCGACGGTGCAGGCGGCGCAAACAGCGGCTGGGCGGCCGGTGCAGGCTGGGAGGCGGGCTCTGCGGCGGCTCGCCGGAACACTTCCTAGACCTGTTGGGCCACCGCCGGGTTCGAGCGCAGATCGAGCCCACCATCAGTTAGCGGGATGTTGTTGGATTTGAGAATCTGCAGGATCTCCATCACCGGGCCGGCCTGTCCGCTCACGTCGTAGGTCCTGTTCTCCTCACTGACCGTGTACTTAAAGGGAACCAGGCCGTTGACCCAAGCGCTTCGCTGCCAATCAACCTCAAACTTGTTGGTAGCGGGATCGGCAAGCACCACGAGTTTTCGGGCGGTGATGTTGGATTGCCGCATCATCGTGGCCCGCACCTTGGTCTGGCTGTCGAATGGCGTGATGCCGGGGCCCTCGATGTGCAGAGCGATCTTGACCACCGGCGCATCGTTGATCGTCGTGCCCGTTTCGCTGATACCCACGATCTGGCCGAGCGCGAGCACCCCGGACTGCGCGAGCGCGCGCGTCTTTGCCGCCGCCGCGCGGGCCTTCATCAGTGCCGGAGGGACGAACAAGACGAACAAGATGACAGTGTGCAAGCCCCACAGCACGAGGAACGGCTTTAAGAACCCCACATCGGTGAACCGGCCCCGCTCGCCGAGGCAGTAAAGGGTGTCGTTGGTGGTCGTCTCGCCGGGCTGGGAGCTGTACGAGTCGGCGACATCATAGGCGTCGGGTTGGTCGGCTGGGCAGAGAACGTGAGCGGCGAGCTTCGCCTCGCCAGGCCAGACGGCCACCGCGAGGAGAACGGTGAGCATGACGCTGCAGAAGAGCAGCCCGGCGGCTGACACGGCAATGGCCGCAGTGGGATTGACCCGTCCCCTTACCGTCATGCTCGCTCCAAGCTCAGCAAGTTACCGTCGGCGTCGAAGGTCGCAGTCGCCGTCGACCGCAGGCTTTTCAGATGCACGATGATCTTGGGTGTCTTCACGCCAGAGATGCTCACACTGGTGACGTAGCCACCTTCGGTGGCGTATCTCTCGAGCGCAATGTCGACCATGCGGTTCAACTTGTTCAGCGCCACCGACTGGACACGGAACGCTTGGGATTCGATGTCGTCGGTGGCGCTGAGTTGGACGGGCTTCGGATCGTCGAGTTTGCCGCTTCGATAGGTGTAGTCGTCGAGATTCTTCGGGTTGTGCGGATCGCGGACTCGCATCGTCACCGTCGCCGAGCTCGGCGTGATATTCATCGAGGTGATCTCGAAATCACGGGTTCCGACGCGGTCCCCGACGGTTCCGGCCGCGTCGAGCGCCAGCTGTTGGTTGAGTCCTCCGCCCCGTGATTGGATCCTGGCCTCGAGATCCTGACGCGTGATGGTCCCGATGTCGCAGCCTGTGGCGACGAGGGTGAGAACGGTCAGGGCGACAGCGGCTACCATCCGTCGTCCGGTGGTGCTTACTCGGCCGACCATCGGCCGATCTTAGACTGTTCAGATACAGCAGCACCTCGCTGATCTGCAGCGACTTCCGCGGCCTACTCACGCGTGTGCACGCAGTTGACCGGCGTCTTTGCCCATGACCCATCGATCGCTCTGGCCGATGGCGTGCAGAAGTGACGGACGATCAGGAGCGCGCGGCCGGCATATGGCTTGGTTGCATACGAGCAGAGATCGAAAGTAGTTCTGTTACAGGACCATTCAAACCGGCCAGCGGGGATATTTTCACCCACGCCAACCAAAGCCGTGCCGGCGCCGGGACGATCGCGCTGACCGTGATCGCCGGACCACTTAGTGGTCGACTGCATAATTACAGTAACGTAATTCGGTCCCCCACTTCTATACGGTTACGTGAGATGGTTCCCTTGACGAAGGGAGCAGCATGCCACGAACCAGCCCGTACAGCATCACCTTGGCCGAAGCCGAGCGGACAGAACTCGAAGCCCGAGCACGTCGATATACGTCACCGTATTCGGAAGTTGTGCGGGCCCGAATCGTGCTCTACGCGGCCGAAGGCCTGGACAACGACGAGATCGCCGCACGCCTAGACACGCCGCGGTAAGTCGTTTCCAAATGGCGCAAACGCTTCTTCGATCAGCGTCTGACCGGACTGACCGATTTGCCTCGGGGAGGACGGCCCCCGAGTTTTTCCCCCTGACGTCGTGGTCGCCATCAAGGCGCTGGCCTGCGAATTCCCGGCGAAGGCCAACAAGCCCCAGCCGCTGGCTCGCTGGCAGTGCCCCGATCTGGCCCGCGCCGCTGTCGAGCAAGGCATCGCTGCCTCGATTTCGGGCACCACGATCTGGCGCTGGCTCAGCGCCGATGCGATCAAGCCCTGGCAGCACCGCTCCTGGATCTTTCCCCGCGACCCTGACTTCGGACCCAAGGCGGCCCGGGTGCTCGACCTCTACGCCCGCCGCTTCCACGGCACACCGCTGCGGCCCGATGAGTACGTCATCTCCGCCGACGAGAAGACCTCCATCCAAGCCCGCATCCGCAAGCACGCCACCACGCCCTCGACGCCGAGCCAGCCAACGCGCGTCGAGGCCGAGTACGTCCGTGGCGGCTCCCTGGCCTACCTGGCAGCCTGGGACGTGCACCGCGCCAAGGTGTTCGGCCGCTGTGAGCAGACCACCGGCATCGACCCCTTCGACCGGCTGGTCGACCAGGTCATGACCACCGAGCCCTACGCCACCGCGCGTCGAGTGTTCTGGGTGGTCGACAACGGCTCCTCCCACCGCGGACAGGCCAACATCGACCGGCTCCAGGATCGCTGGCCGAAACTGCGCCTGATCCACCTGCCCGTGCACGCGTCTTGGCTCAATCAAGTGGAGATCTACTTCTCCGTCGTGCAACGTAAAGTCGTCTCACCCAACGACTTCCACACCCTCGACGAGGTCGAGGCCCGACTGCTCGACTTCCAGCAGTACTACGAACAGATCGCGACACCGTTCGAATGGAAATTCACCAAAGACGATCTGAACGCCCTACTCGAGCGCATCGCCGCCCACGAAGACACCGCCCTCACGCCCGCCGCATAACGGCCCCTACGAATACGTCACCGAAATTCCGTGCCAGACCACTTAGTTACCTGGGCGTCAGTCCCAAGATGACCAACTGCAAAGTGCCCCAACCCAGTTCGTAACACAGCTGCGGATTGCGATGGACGAGCCGTACCGCACTTTGCTGGGGTACTTGCGCCACGAGATCCGGCACTACTGCTTCTACCGCCTGGTCGGCACTCTGAGGAAAAGCTCACCACGCCGGAATCCTGCCGCGGTTTCAACCCCGCCGACATTTTGTTAGCGACCTCCGGCCGGACGCCACACCAATGGTGTCTGGTTCATCTGACGGGCGTCAGGCCGTGGCCGTTGTCGCTGTTGTGTCGCTGGTGGACCCGGATTGTTTCGCCGCGCGTGCATCGGTTGACCTCGTCGATAAGCCGGTCGATGTGCACGAGGGGTTCACCGGTCTCGGCGAGATCCACGACGAGCAGGGTTTCCAGCGGGTATGTCGGAAAATACGGATGTCCGTGCCGGCGGAACCACATCGAGGCGGGCAACGCGTCGATCGGTTGCGAGCAGCGGCGATCAGGGCAGCCATGCCCAAGCCAGCGCAGCGCAGAACCAAGCGTAAAGACCCGTGGGGTTGGCACAGTGGGCGAGTGGGTGACGGGTGGAGCGGTCATGGTGATTCCCGACGTGGGTTCTCACCGAGGTGTTCGGCGCGAGCTACTGCTCAGCGAGGGCAGCGGCGGACAGCCGACCTCATCCCGGACTGGTTGGATTCTCAACCATCGCCGACGCTAGTCGCTTCGGGCACCGGAAGCCACCGCGCTACGCGAATCTAAGGTGTTTAACACACTCAGCCGACGTCGGGCTCCTGATCGGTGGGCTCGGAAGGGTCCTCGGCGGTCAGCGTGTCAAGCATGACCTGGGCGGCGGTGAGTCGATCGATGCCCGCGCCATCAGCTCGGGTGTCCAGTTCCGAACGAGTTTGCCCCGGCGTGTAGCCGCGGCCGATAAGGACCCCGATGGCCTGATTGATGACCGACGCCGCTCGTAGATATGTCCCGGCATCCGACTCGGCAGGGACGCTGAGGTGCTGATCGAGCGCGAAGTCGCTGGGCGGGCGGCCGGTTAGCCACGCCAGGTCCGCGGCGAGGTCGACAAATGTTCCCGGCGTCCCCGCGTAGAGCGTGAGGGCAACCGACGGCGATGCCCGGCAGTCACCGACACCGGGCAGCGTCAGCCGAAGCGAGGTGCGAATATGGTCGGCCGCGCCGTCCTCAACGGTGGTGAACGTGAACGGCGGATCACTGCCGTCGACGCTCACGCTCAGACCGAGATAGCTGGGCACCGCCGCTTGGGCGTCGACGCCCAATTGGTGCAAACTGTGCAGCACATCAGCGCCGGGCTCATCCAACGCGACGGTGAGGATGCCCAAATCCGCGGCCAGGGCCGCACCGATCTTCATGACGGGACTGCTCCGCTGAGCGCTCCCGAACGCGGATCGAGCCTGCCGGTGCCGAACAGGCGAGTCGGCCTGCACGGTGGGGAACACGCGACGCGAACCAGGACCCGTCCCGTTGACTGTTTCCCCACCCCCCAACCTACGCGCGTCACACCGTGCGACGAAAGTTCGGCCGCGGGTCGACCTCGCGGTTCGGGCTCAGGTCGGGTTGCGTCGGGCGCGGGCGCGGCCCACGGCTTCATCGACGATGCGTTGGGCCACCTCAGCCAACTTGCGGTGTTCCGCCTGACTGATCGCCCGCAGCTGAGTGAACGCCTCCTCGGCGCTGCGCCCGCTGCGTCCGCGGATCAGGCCGATCGCCTGATCGATCACCGGGCGCGTCGACAGCGCCGTCTGCAACTGGGCGGTCAGCGCCAACGCATGCGCGAGGATCTGGGCATTGTGCACCGCCACCGCAGCGGGTTTGGCGAACAGCTCCCCCAGCTCGGCGGCATGCTCATCGAAGACGTCTTTGCCGTGAGCGTAGACATTGATCGCCCCAATCACCTCATCCGACAGCAGCAGCGGCAGCGACAGCGCACTATGCACGCCCAAGCGACCCACTCGCGGACCGAACCGCGGCCACATCTTCTCCCCACCCAACGACCCAGACCGCACCGTGCGCCGCTCCAATGCCGCGGTAATGCAGGGCCCCTCCTTCAGGGTCACGTACTGAATCTCGTCGATCTCGGCGACAAACGGAGCGCTGGCCGCCAACGCCTCCACCATGTTGTCCACCCGGTCGACCCGCAACAACGTCACCCCGGCACCATCGGCGCCCGGTATCGCGCGCACCGCGAACGTCGACACCTCAGTCAGCAATTTGGGCAAACCGAGAGTGCCCGCTACCAAGCCCGCCAGGTCATCGATCCCGGCCCGCAAGTCGGCGACATCAGCGCTAGCCTGCCGCGCACTCAGCGAACCCAACGGTAAGCCGCCGGCAGCATCCTCGATGAACTCCGTCATACCTGCGCTCAATATTCTTGTCGGTACTGGGCATCCACACCGAAGCCCGGCGCCCCCAGTCGCGGAGCAACCGTCACGAGACGGTTGTCAGGATGATATTACGCCGGCCGCGGCGGCGTAGAAGCACACGGTCGTGTGCCCGAACCCTGCTACGCCGCCAACGGGACCAAATCATTGTAGAGCGCGACCATCTGGGCGGAGACCGAATGGGTAATGGTTGAACGAAACCGGCAATTACCCCGGCCCGCTGCTACCCTCGCCCCCTCACGGGCAACACCCCCGGTAGCCGGCCACGGTGGACCCTCCTGCGTGCCCAGAGCTAGCACCTCGTCGTGTTCATCGCTCGGCGGTCGCTTTCGCGAAGGTATTCGAGCCGCTTCACGCGCCGCGCAATCGCCTCCACGTCTCGTTCAATTTTACTGACGCGCTCAATGAGCTGACGGACGCCCGATTCATCCATTGCTTCCGGCTCCTTCGGTCGATGTGCAAACGGGTCGCCCGACATCCATTGGGACCTTGATGACCGGGCTCATCGCAGGTGCTCAGGTGAGCGCCTATTTGAAAGTGCCCAACAGTGAGGCGATTCTACTGTGGTGGCTGCCGGGGTGGTGCCACGGCGTTGGTTCTGGTTACGACAGATCGTGGTCACGGAGGCGGTAGGAACGGCGTCGAGTCTAAGCACGACGGAGCACACCTGAGCGAACCCCGAGCCGCCTGCGGAAGCGCACTGGGCACCGCGCTCCGGCCCCGGTGCCCTCACGCTGGTGTCCCCCCATCTGCGCATCACTGCTTAACCATTGGTCAACGGCAGGTCGAACGCCGTTGCGATGGAGAGGGTCTCGACGGTCGACCTTAAGCAACGACCCACGCCCCTACGTCTGGGCCGCCGACCAAATCCTCGATACCAGTATCGAAACTCCTCACTGCCGAGCCTGGCGGCCTGGCGGCACTAGGCAAGCCTGGCGGCGCAAGCCTGGCGGACGCACCAGGGTCGCCTTAGTAACTCGAACGAAACTGATTGTTTCGTAAACCCGCGGATCCCCTACGGGCGGCGGGGCACCGCTGGATCACCCACGCCGATACACCCGCACGGAGCGCCCGCACCGGCGAGCCGTGCCGCGGGTACGCAGCCCGGGGTGGCAACGTGTGCCGACTGCACGATGGCGAGGCCCCGCAGGTCAAGGCCGCGGCCAAACGCCGACTCGACTAAGCCGCAGATGCCCTGGTAGCCAAGCTATTAGGCTTCGCCCTGGAAGGTGACGCCCCGGACTCGGTGGCGCTGTCCGCAATACGCGACGCGCTGGACCGGGCCGGGCTGATCGCCCCGCGGACTCTGGACGTGGCGGTCGGGCCGAAACCGTAGGAGACCGTGTTCGACATGCAGACGGCGTGACTATGCCAGTGCTCGGTCGCGCCGTCCGAACGCAGCCAGTAGATCCAGGAGACCCCAATGAGCCTGGCTAGGCAAGCGTCGTCAGCCCAGCTGCGCGTCATACGGTCTAGAATGGTTGTATGACAATGTTCAGCTTTCGCGTCGATGACGAGGACGCGGCCGCGGTGGAACAGTGGGCGCGTCGGTTGCATATCGACCGGTCTGAGCTTCTTCGCGAGGCACTACGACGCCACCTGGCCGAGCTCACGGCAGATCAAGACGTGCAAGCGTATGCCGAGCAGCCCGTGACGGATGATGAGAAGGCCCTCGCCAAGATCGCCGATTGGGGGCCTGCCGAGGACTGGGCTGACTGGGCCGATGCGGCGCGGTGAACTGTGGTTCGCCGCGACACCCGGCGGCGACCGGCCCGTGCTCATTCTCACGCGAGATCCGGTTGCCGACCGGATCGGCGCGGTCGTCGTGGCCGCATTGACGCGCACCCGTAGGGGACTGGTGTCGGAGTTGGCACTGACCGCCGCCGAGGACCGCGTGCCAAGCGATTGCGTCGTCAATTTCGACAACATTCATACGTTGCCGCGCGCCGCGTTGCGACGCCGGATTACTCGTTTGTCTACGGCACGGGTGCACCAGGCGTGTCGGACACTTCGAGCAGCCACCGGCTGCTGAAACTTCTATCCGGACAAGAACTGATCAGCCTCGTTTTTCTGCAAGCGAGATAGCAAGTGCGGTGAGGCGTTGGTCAGAATGCGTAGCCGTGAAACCGGGGGTGTTGTAGCCGACATCGCGGGCAGGCGCCGGGTGCAACGTGTCGGGTTAGTAGGTCTTGTGGGCGGCGCGTTGGGCGGCGCGGCGCTGCTGGCGGCTCAACGGCACCTGGTCGTGCTGGCCGGCCTGGAGTAGTGGGTGGGCGGCGGCTGCCAGGGTGGACTCCAACTCCGCAACACGTGCACGCAGACTCCACAGCTTTTCGGCCTCTCGACGCAACCGGGCCAACTCGCGGTCGCGCTGCTCGGCATTTTCGACATTGCGGCGCAGATGCTCACGCAGCCGCTCGACGTCGTCGCGGGCCCGCCGGTAGGCGGGATCCTCGGTGAGGGTTTGTTGGAGGGCTATCGCGGCCGCGAACCGCTGCACCGCCGCCCGCAGCTGCTCACCCATTGCGCCCGAGGTGTACCGGTGCGCCAGGTCTTCTAGCAGGGTTTGGCACTGGTAGTCCGAGCTAAGAAACAAGCGCTGCAGCGTGTGCATCGAGGGCAGCGGCAGGCGCGCATCGGGGTCGGGTCGATGCGCGCGGGGTACCTCGATGACACGCACCGCCGCACCGGAATTGCGGGCGGCGATGCGTTCGGCGGAGGCCTGCCGGCGGCATCGCGGCGAGCACCACACCGGTCGCCTGCCCGGCCCCCTTTCGGGCACGTCGAATGTCTGTCCGCAGCGTGGGCAGATTCGCACCGAGTCCGCCCGTGCCTCCAAAACCACCGGATCAGCGCCCACGCTAATGCCCTTCCATTCGATTACGTCAGGACAAAACGTTACCCATGCGTGACCTTAGTGCAAGAGGTGTGATGTGCGGCGAGGCGGTGAAGTAAGGCGAACCTAAGTGTCGGTGGACTGACGGAGCGAGGGATGGATCCGCACAGGTCACGTAGAGTGCGGCACCGGCGCGAGGGTTGAGGGGGCCGTGGACCGGCATGGGGCTGGGAGGTTGCGCGGTCGCGATGGCGGGTGCGGGCTGAAGGACACCAGCTCCCCGGCACGGAGACGCGGCTGCGCCCGGCGTCGACGGTTTACCTGCAATCCCGGCCGGGGGTGGTCGTTGGACCCGGTGGCCAACCAAGCGTGCAGCCGCTCGCCGTCACCTGCACCACACCCGTGCAATCCGAGTCAGGGGCTTAGCGGCCGATCCAGTACGGGCTTTCTGATAAATCGCGGAGCCAGCCATGCGCTGGCAAGGACGCCTCACCGGCCCGTGATGACCCCACCCAGACGCGCTGCCGGCGCAGGAGTACAGCCGGCTCGGCAAGTGCAATAGCCCGCGCCTGCTGTACTCGTGCGCCGTCTGTCTTAGGTGAGCACTGCGTCCGGGCCGCTTTGTTTGGGGAAAGACACGTCAAAGCAGGGCTGCATGACCTCCGGCGGCCAGGTTCCGGTGACGAGCCAATGCAGCAGTCAAAGCGGCACGGGATCATCCTCCGCCAACAGCCGCAGCAGTGCCTGCTCCACCTTCGGAAGGCTACCGAGAAGTCTCACCGGCGGCACCGGCGAACGCACAAAGCGGCACACCAAGGGCTGAGAACGCGGCGCGGCATCATCGGTGGATTGGCCGTTGAAAACGGGACGAGGAAACGCTGGTGGCGCCCCGGTGGCGCGGCGTGGAGGACCGGCTGCAACCACGGCACCAAAGCGGGGGGTGCATCGAGCTGTTGCGGCCTTCAGCGGGGGTCGGTGGTGGTGTCGCACTGGCGTCCGGTGGCGGCCGTTGGCCAACGGGTGGCGCGGACGGCGGCCATGGCTGCGGTGGGGTAGGTGGATCGCGGCCGAGTGCGGGCGTTGTGGATCGTGGCGACAAGGGCGGCGCGGCCAGCGGCGCGCGCGGGCGCGAGGCGTGCTCCGCATGGACGGACCAAGGTTTCTATAGAACGCCCGGTGATGCCAGGCCGACTCAATTACCAACCCGCGCAAGTGAGCGCTGCCGACCTCGGTGATCGATCCCTGCGGCCCAGACACACCAGACGAATACTCCGTGGGCACCAGGCCGAGTGAACAACCGCCGAACACTGCTCTGTTTTCACAATTATTCAATGCGTTTCGGTCAAAGACGGTAATCCTGCTCGCAACCGCCCGAAATCCGGGAAAAATATCGGGACCGACTGTGGCGCAGCGCAATCACGCCTTCTAGCGTGCTTGGTATGGAACGGAGCATGAGGGCCAGGCGCGGGAAGGAGTCCACCGGGACTGGCGCGTATATGCGATCATCGGCCCCAGGCTCACGATGAGCTGGAGTGCGCTCGCCTGGGCGACCGACTCAGATGTCGGTTCCTCGGCGGCGAAGTTCATCCTCATTCTCTTAGCGAACAAGGCGGACGAGAACTACTCGTGCTACCCGTCAATTCGCACCCTGATGGCCGAATCCAATGCCGGCAGAAGTACTGTTTTGCGCGCACTCAAAGATTTGGAAACGCGTGGGTTCATCAGCCGGCGTCCGCAATTCCACGACTCCGGAGCGCGACGCTCGACCCGTTACTACCTGAATCACCCACTTGCACCACATGTTTCGCCTTGTCCCGATCCGGGACCACCCCGTCCCGACCTGGGACCCCCCGGTCCCGATCCGAGACGGGCCCCGTCCCGCAACGAAACGGGGACGGTGTCACAACGGCACCCCCCGGGGGTCTCACAGTGGGACCCCTTGAACCCATCAACTGAATCCCCCTCCGAACCGAGCGCTACCATCGCTGGGATCTTGGCGGCGGTGACCGAGGCATGGAAGCTGAGTACTCGGGAGGCCCGCAGGCTTCTCCCCGGCGTCGAGTCAGCACTGGCGCATGGATGGCCAGCGGCGGAACTCACCGGGCACCTGGTTGGAAACACTTCCGGGGCACATGATCCGGTCCGGGTACTCGCCCGGCGGCTGGCCGATTTTCCGCCGTTACCCAGCCCACGTCCGACAACCGTGCCGTGGTGTGGTCGCTGCGAGGACACGCAGTCTCGCACGATCACGGTCACAAATCCCGACGGGACCGAAGTCGCCCAATTTTGTCCACGGTCCAGCCCGCAAGTCCACAAGGCCCGTCCATCCGGATGCACATCGCTGCAACCAATAGAAAGGTGGTGAACACCTTGGACAACAACGTGTTCAATGACCTGCCCCTGCTCCTTGCGGTCCCCCATGCGGCCCAGCTGCTGGGAATCAGCCGTGCCGCAGCGTACCGCCTTGTGGCCTCCGGCGAGCTGCCGGTGCGCCGACTCGGTGGTCGCGTCTACGTCGTGACATCGGGCCTCCGTGAGCTGGTGGCATCGTGAAAGACACGGCGTATCAAAACGGCTCGACCAAGTCGCACTCAAACGCGAAAAACGATCTTTTGTCGCACACCGATACCGGGCACAAAATCTTTTCCGCGACCGATGCGTAACGGATCACCGCATCCGATGATTCAAACTAAGCAGTCACCGTGAGACAAGGAGAAACCATGACGGGCAAAAGTGATACGAACTGCGACATCCCAAATACCAGTTCGATGGCCGAAAGCCCACCGGCCCGAGCCGGCCTGCTTTTGACGATTCCGGAAGCGGCGGAAGCGTTGCGGATCAGTCGTTCGTCGATTTATCGATTGTTAGACTCGCGAGAACTGTCTTGGGTGCTGATATGTGGCAAACGGCGAGTCAGTACGGCTGAGATCAATCGATTCATCGCAGCCCACACAGAGGTTGCGTAGTGACCATCTACGCGGTTCTGTCCTAAGTGTGCGGTGTGAGCGATGGTTGAGCGCCGCCAACTGCCTTCGCAGATCAAACGCATTGAACTTGCCCGCCGCGCCGGCGGACGGCCCGTCGTCCGCTACCAGCTCACCGTCGATGTCGGCACTCCCGACGGAAAGCGGAAGCAGTTGCGCAAGCGCTATGCAACCGAACGGGACGCGCGTGACGCGCTCGACGAGATCCGCGGCGAAGTGGCGAAGGGTACCTACGTGCATCCCTCCGCCCTCACTGTGGAGGAAGCGTGCGCGAACTGGCTGCTGTCACGGCATGGCATCAAGCCCAAGACCAAGTCAGGATATGACGGGGTGCTCGCGCCTGTACGCGCCGAACTCGGTCATCTGCCGGTACAGAAGCTCACCCGCCGCGACGTCAATGAGCTTGTAACACGGCTGCGCGACGGACAGGTGGCCCGCGCCGACAGGACAAAGCGGCGACCTTGGAGCGCGCGTTCCTGCAACTACTTGCTCGGCACACTGTCACAGGTGCTCGATCAGCTCGTGAACGACGGGACATTGGTCCGTAACGTCGTGGCTCACGTCGACAGGGTGGCTGGCAAGCCGAAGAAGTTCGCCACCTACACACCCATGCAAGTGGAGCGCGTGCTGCGAGCGATCCGAGAGGACCGCAACCGCCACGCCTGGCATCTGGCGCTATCCGGGCTGCGTCGCGGCGAGATCGGCGGCCTGCGCTGGAGCAACATCGATTTCAAGGCCAAGACGCTAACCATTGGCCCGACCCGAATCAGTGTCGACGGCAAGGCCGTCGAGCAGGATGAGGCCAAATCGGAAGACTCCCACCGCGTACTTCCCATCCCAGACCCACTGCTGGTCGAGTTGAAAGCGGCGAAAAAACGGCAGGCCTCCGAAAAGCTGACACTCGGCACTGCTTACGCTGACCTCGGTTACGTGGTGTGCAACGAAGCCGGGCAGCCGTATCACCCCGACACGCTGTCCAAGATGTGGGCCAACGCCGTCGCCGCGGCCGGTGTGCCTCGGATCCGGCTGCACGACGCTCGGCATACCTGCGGCACCACGATGCATCTGCAGGGCGTCCCGGCGGCAGTGATCGCGGCCTGGCTCGGCCACGCCGACGTGGCTTTCACGATGCGAACCTATGTGCACTCGCAGCCCAACGCGCTGGCCGACGGCGCGCAGAGTTTGGCGCGAGTTGTGACAATCCGTGACAACTCCGCTGGCGCCTGATAACACGGCAACCTATTTTCGCTGGTAATGAGCGCGCCCGAAGGGATTCGAACCCCCAACCTTCTGATCCGTAGTCAGATGCTCTATCCGTTGAGCTACGGGCGCCGGTGTTCAGTTGTCTTGCGTGTGTTCCGCTTAAGGACACAGCGGAGGCGAGAGGATTTGAACCTCCGGTCCCCTTTGAGGGGGACAACTCATTAGCAGTGAGCCCCATTCGGCCGCTCTGGCACGCCTCCCTTGGACTGTTTGAGGGTACCCGACCCCTTTCCGGTCTCGCGGAACCGGCCATAGCGTACACATCCGCGACATAAACTGTCGAAGTGACCGCCCGCCTGCGTCCCGAACTGGTCGGACTGCCAGTCTATGTCCCCGGCAAGAACGTGCCGGGCTCCATCAAACTGGCCAGCAACGAGACCGTATACGGTCCGCTGCCCAGCGTGCACGCGGCGATCGAGCGCGCCGTCGCGGTCGTCAACCGTTACCCGGACAACGCCAGCGTCGAGCTCAAGGCGGCGCTGGCCATGCACTTGGGTTCCTCGGTGGCACCCGAGCACATCGCGGTCGGCAGCGGTTCGGTCAGCCTGTGCCAGCAGTTGGTGCAGATTACCTCCGCGGCCGGCGACGAGGTGCTGATGGGTTGGCGCAGTTTCGAGTGCTACCTGCCCATCGTCCAGGTGTCCGGCGCGAACGCGGTCAAGGTGCCGCTGACGGACCACACCCACGACCTCGACGCCATGCTCGCCGCGATCACCGATCGCACCCGGCTGATCTTCGTCTGCAATCCGAACAACCCGACGTCGACCGTGGTGGATCCGGAAGCCCTGGCCCGTTTCGTCGAGGCCGTGCCGCCGCAGATCCTGATCGCCATCGACGAGGCCTACGTCGAATACATCCGCGACGGCATGCTGCCCAACAGCTTGGAGCTCGCCCTATCCCGCAGCAACGTCGTTGTGCTGCGGACCTTTTCGAAGGCCTACGGGCTCGCGGGCCTGCGGGTCGGCTATGCGATCGGTCACCCGGACCTGATCACCGCGCTGGACAAGGTCGTCATGCCGTTCGCCGTGACCAACGTCGCCCAGGCGGCCGCCATCGCGTCGCTGGAGGCGTCCGACGAGCTGATGGCGCGCACCGACGCACTGGTCGCCGAGCGCACCCGCGTCAGCGCCGGGTTGCGCGACGCCGGATTCACCCTGCCGCCGTCGCAGGCCAACTTCATCTGGCTGCCGCTGGGTTCTCGTACCACCGACTTCACCGAGCAGGCCGCCGACGCACGATTGGTGGTGCGACCGTTCGCCGGCGAGGGGGTGCGCGTCACCATCGGCGCGGTGGAGGAGAATGACGCCCTGCTGCACTTCGCATGCGACTGGATTTCCCGCACCGAACCGTAAGGAGCAGTCCATTGGACTTGGCGCGCAAACAGTTCACCGAGTTCAAGGAGCGCGGCGGCGAGATCCCCGACACGGAGCTCGACGACTTCTGGGCGAGCCTCGAGCCGGCGACGATCGAGGGGATGCTGGGCGAGTGGAAGGGCGGCGAATTCCGCACCGGCCACCGGATGAACGGCCAGCTGGAAAAGGCCGGCTGGTTCGGCAAGACCTTCACGTCGCCTCGGGACGTGCAGCCGCTGGTCTGCGTCGACGCCGACGGCAACAAGTTCTCGAACGTCGAGCTGGGCAAGGGCGAGGCCAGCCTGTGGCTCGAAGAGTTCCGCGGGGAGGTCACCGCGACGATGGTCTACGACGGCCAGCCGGTGCACGACCACTTCAAGAAGATCGACGACGACGCCGTGATGGGCATCATGAACGGCAAGGGCGTCCGGGACAACGGCCGGTACTACTACTTCTACCTCGAGCGGGTGTAGCGGCGGGGCGTCGAGTGTGAGCTCACGGCTTCGAGTGTGCTCTTAGGGCGGCGACACGCCGGGTGCGGCCGCCATAGCTTCACACTCAACCTCAGCAACAAGCGCTAGCGGCCCGGGTTGCGGCCGGTGAACGCGACCAACTGCTCAAGCGCACCGGCCTCCTCGGGCACGTCGACCGTGTCGTCGAACCCGGCGCCGCCACGGAACTCCGGCCTGATGATGTGGCGGGCCAGCCCCAACACGTACTCGGACAGCGGCTCGGGAGCGTTGAGCTCGTGCCCCACGGCGGCCGCGTAATCCCAGGCGTGGACCAGGAATTCGATCGACAAGACGGCGCACGCGTCCTTCGCGGGCATCTCGCCCTTGCCGAACGGCACGGACCCGTCGAGGCCGCGGCGGTGCCAGGCGTCCAGCGCGGGCCGGGCCGCCGCGATCACCTGGCCTTCCACCGAATCGCCTTCGGTGGGCCCGGGAATGTCCGCGCCCACCATGCCGCCCAGGGCGGTGATCGACTTCAGCAGATGATCGGTCAGCTGCGCCACGTCGAACTCACTGCACGGCGTCTGCCGGGACAGGTCGTCGGCCGCGATGGTGTGCAGCACCCGCTGCAACACCCCGAGCGTGTCCTCGGCGCTGTGCAGTTCGTCGGTGGGTGGGGAATGTGGGCCGGGCCGCAAATCAGGAGCCATGATTGCCACGCTACGGTCTCGATATGGCGCAAGCATACGAATCCGTCACGGTCGAAACCAAAGATCACGTCGCGCAGGTGACGCTGATCGGGCCGGGCAAAGGCAACGCGATGGGTCCGGCGTTCTGGTCGGAGATGCCGGAGCTGTTCGCGGCGCTGGACGCCGACCCCGAGGTGCGGGCCATCGTCCTGACCGGTTCGGGCAAGAACTTCAGCTACGGCCTGGACGTGCCCGCGATGGGCGGCTCGTTCACACCGCTGCTGTCCGGCGACGCGCTGGCCGGCCCGCGCGCGGTCTTCCACCGCGAGATCAAGCGCATGCAGGGCGCGATCACCGCGGTCGCCGACTGCCGCACCCCGACGATCGCGTCGGTGCACGGCTGGTGCATCGGCGGCGGGGTCGACCTGATCTCCGCGGTCGACATCCGCTACGCGAGCGCCGACGCCAAATTCTCGGTGCGCGAGGTCAAGCTGGCGATCGTCGCCGACGTCGGCAGCCTGGCCCGCCTGCCGATGATCCTGGGCGACGGACACCTGCGGGAGCTGGCGCTGACCGGCAAGGACATCGACGCGGCCCGGGCCGAGAAGATCGGTCTGGTCAACGACGTCTACGACGACGCCGAGGCCGCGCTGGCCGCCGCGCACGCGACCGCGGCGGAGATCGCCGCCAACCCGCCGCTGACGGTGCAGGGCGTCAAGGACGTCCTCGACCAGCAGCGCACCGCCGCGGTGGCGGAGAGCCTGCGCTACGTCGCCGCCTGGAACGCCGCCTTCTTGCCCTCGAAGGACCTGACCGAGGGCATCGCGGCGACCTTCGAGAAGCGTCCCCCGCGGTTCACCGGGGAGTGATCCGGGGCCACGTACCCTCGCTGAGGTGACGACGACACCAGACGGCAAGATCCGCGTCCCTGCCGACTTGGACGCCGTGACGACGATCGGCGACGAGGACCACACCGAGATCGACAGCGCCGCCGTCGACCGGATCTGGGGCGCCGCCCGGCACTGGTACCGGGCCGGCTTCCATCCCGCGATCCAGCTGTGCATCCGCCGGCACGGGCGCGTCGTGCTCAACCGCGCGATCGGCCACGGCTGGGGCAACGCCCCGAGCGACCCGCCCGACGCCGAGAAGATCCCCGTCACGACCGACACGCCGTTCTGCGTCTATTCGGCGGCCAAGGGCATGGCCGCGACCGTGGTGCACATGCTCGTCGAGCGCGGCGTCTTCTCGCTCGACGACCGCGTCTGCGACTACATCCCCACGTTCACCAGTCATGGGAAGCATCGGATCACCATCCGGCACGTGATGACCCACAGCGCGGGGCTGCCCTTCCCCACCGGACCCAAGCCGGACGTCAAACGCGCGGACGACCATGAATACGCGCAGCAGAAGCTGGGCGAGCTGCGCCCGCTCTACCGGCCGGGGCTGGTGCACATCTACCACGCGCTGACCTGGGGCCCGCTCGTTCGCGAGCTCGTCTACGCCGCCACCGGCAAGGAAATCCGCGAAATCCTGGCCACCGAGATCCTCGACCCGCTCGGCTTCCGGTGGACGAACTTCGGTGTCGCCAAAGAGGACCTGCCCCTGGTCGCGCCCAGCCACGCGACGGGGCGCCCGTTGCCGCCGGTGATCGCCCAGATCTTCCGCAAGGCGATCGGCGGAACCGTGCACGAGATGATCCCGATCACCAACACCCCGCTGTTCCTCACCACGATCATCCCGTCGTCCAACACGGTGTCGACCGCCAACGAGATGTCCCGGTTCGCCGAAATCTGGCGTCGCGGTGGCAATCTCGACGGCGTGCGGGTGGTGAGCCCGGAGACGATGTACGGCGCGGTCAAACAATGCCGGCGGTTGCGGCCGGATTTCGCGGTCGGGCTGCAACCGGCCCGGTGGGGCACCGGATTCATCCTCGGGACGGACCGATGGGGGCCGTTCGGGCTGCACGCGCCCAACGCTTTCGGCAATCTCGGCCTGGTCAACATCGCGATCTGGGCCGACCCCGCCCGCGGTCTGGCCGCCGGGGTCATCAGCAGCGGCAAGCCCGGGCGCGACCCGGAAGCCAAGCGCTACACCGCCCTGATGGACACCATCGCCGCCGAGATGCCCACCGATTGAGGGCGCCCGCCGGTGGGAACACTGCCGGCATGGCTACCTACCGAGTGCTCAACCCCAAGGGCGACGTCGTCGCGACCAAGGACATCGAAAGCGCCGACAAGGCGCATGCGTGGTTCGCCGACGAGGCGGTCGAGGGCAACGAACTGGGCTGGCGCATGGAGGTCGAAGCCGACGGTGAGTGGCGCTTCTTCGACGACAGCGAAGGCGACCGCAGCTACTAGGGTTTTGCGTCCGGACCAGCCGGCACCCGAAAGACATGGACTCTCAACGTTTCCGCGAGCTGCTCACGACGCCGGGGCTCAGCTCGAGCTCAAATGGCGCGCGCTGAAGGAAGGACTCGAAAGACAGGGCGCCACAGCGTGGATGACGAGGCGCAGCCGCACCAGTGACATGCGCGGTGGCGGAGGGATTTGAACCCCCGGACGGTGTTAGCCGTCTCTCGCTTTCAAGGCGAGTGCATTAGGCCGCTCTGCCACGCCACCGCTGCTAAGGGTAACGGGGATCGGTAGCGTGGCCACCATGCGCGCCATCGTCGCCGAATCCTCCGATCAGCTTTCCTGGCAAGACGTGCCGGACGCGTCCGCCGGGGCCGGCGAGGTGTTGATCAAGGTCGCCGCGGCCGGGGTGAACCGCGCCGATGTGCTGCAGGCCGCCGGCAACTATCCGCCGCCGCCGGGCGCCAGCGACATCATCGGCATGGAAGTGTCCGGTGTCGTCGCCGAAACCGGTCCGGGCGTGACGGATTGGTCCGCCGGACAACGGGTTTGCGCGCTGCTGGCGGGCGGCGGATACGCCGAGTACGTGGCCGTTCCCGCCGGTCAGGTGATGCCGATCCCCGACGGCGTCGACCTCGTCGACGCGGCCGGGCTGCCGGAAGTGGCCTGCACGGTGTGGTCCAACCTGGTGCTGACCGCCCACCTGGGCAAGGGCCAGTTGCTGCTGGTGCACGGCGGCGCCAGCGGCATCGGAACCCACGCGATTCAGGTCGCGCGGGCGCTGGGCGCCCGCGTGGCCGTCACGGCCGGCTCGGCGGAGAAGCTGGAATTCTGCCGCGAGCTCGGCGCCGAGATCACCATCAACTACCGCGACGAGGATTTCGTGGCGCGGCTGCAAGAAAGCGGCGGCGCCGACCTGATCCTCGACATCATGGGCGCGGCCTACCTGGACCGCAATATCGACGCCCTGGCCACCGACGGTCAGCTGGTCATCATCGGCATGCAGGGCGGCATCAAGGGCGAGCTCAACATCGGCAAGCTGCTGGCCAAGCGCGCGCGGGTCATCGGCACCACGTTGCGGGCGCGGCCGGTCACCGGGCCGAACAGCAAGACGGAAATCGTGCAGGCGGTGATCGGCTCGGTGTGGCCGATGATCGCCGAGGGCCGCGTCCGGCCGATCATCGGCGCCCGCATGCCGATCCAGCAGGCGGGCGAGGCGCACCAACGGCTGACGTCGAGCAAGGTGACCGGAAAGATCGTCCTGACGGTCTAGCCGTTCAGCCCAGGGACGCCAGCGCGCGCACCAACTGGTCGACCTCGGCCGTCGTCGAATAGTGCGCCAGTCCGACGGTCACCGCCCCGCCGACGTCGTTGACGCCCAACACGTCCAGGGCGCGGGAATTCTCGTTGGTGACGGCCAGGATCCCGTTGTCCGCCAACCGCTGCACCACCCGTTCGGCGGGCACGCCGTTCAGGGCGAAGCTGACCACCGGAATCCTGACCTCCGGGCGGCCGATCACCATGACCAACGGCAGCGACCGCAACGACACCATCAGGTAATCGAAGATCCGGTTCATATACAAGGCGGCCGATTGCATCGACACCGACAGGCGTTCGCGGCGGGCCCCGCGGGCCGACTCGTCGAGCGCCGCCAGGTACTCGATGCTGGCCACCACGCCGGCGAGCAGACCGAACTGGTGCGCGCCGATCTCGAGACGCGCGGCGCCGGTCGCCTTCGGGTCGGTCGAGATGGAGCCGAACGAATTGACCAGCGCCGGATCGCGGAACACCACCGCGCCGATCGGCGGACCACCCCACGCCAGCGCGTTCACCGCCACCACGTCGGCGTCGGTTTCCTTCACGTCGAGCAACCGATACGGCGCGGCGGCGGAATGGTCGACCACCACCAGCCCGCCCACGTCGTGCACCAGCTTGGTCATCGCGCGCAGGTCGGTGACCGTGCCCAGCGCCGCGGACGCGGAGGAGACGGCCACCAGCCGCGTCGACTTCCCGACCAAGCCCTCCCACTGCCAGGTCGGCAGCTCGCCGGTCTCGATGTCGATCTCGGCCCACTTGACCTTGGCGCCGTAGCGGTGCGCCGCCCGCAGCCACGGGGCGATGTTCGCCTCGTCGTCCAGGCGGCTGACGATCACCTCGTAGCCCAGGCCCGCCCGCGAAGACGACGCCTCGGCCAGCGCCGACAGCAGGATCGCGCGGTCGGCCCCCAGCACCACGCCCGCCGGGTCCACGTTGAACAGGTCGGCCACCGCCGCCCGCGCCGCCTCCAAGATGGCGGCGCTGCGCTGCGCGGACGGGTGCGCGCCGACCGTGGTAGCGCTGGATCTGCGGAAGGCCGTCGACACGGTGGTCGCGACGGAATCGGGGATGAGCATTCCGGCGGGCGCGTCGAAGTGCACCCACCCGTCACCCAGCGACGGATGCAGTCCGCGCACCCGGGCGACGTCGTAAGCCATGCCAGCCACCTTAGAGCTTGCGCATTTCCGCGAAACTGCGACGGTAGCGGGTGCCCGGAATCGCTCGAGCAGTTCCAACCCGCCGGTGGCTCCCCGAGGCAGGACACCCGGCCAGCCATACTAGTCGAGTGGGGCTCTGGTTCGGAACGCTGATCGCATTGTTTTTGCTGATAGCGCCCGGAGCGATCATCGCGCGTGTCAGTCAGCTGAGTTGGCCCATCGCGGTCGCGGTGGGCCCAGCGCTGACCTACGGCACGGTCGCTCTGGCCATCATCCCGTTCGGTGCGGTCGGAATCCCCTGGAACGGCTGGACCGCGCTGGCCACGCTGGCCGCGCTGTGCCTGGTGATGACCGTGCTGCAGCTGCTGCTCGCCCGCTACCGCGACACCGAGGCCCCCGGACAAGAAGGGGCCCGCGGGATCGGCCGCGGGCCTGCGCTCCTGGTGGCGGCCGGGGTGCTGCTGGGCGCCCTGCTGATCATGTGGGCCGCCTACCGCGGCCTGGCCGCCCACTGGCAGACCGTCCCCAGCACCTGGGACGCCGTCTGGCACGCCAACGAGGTGCGGTTCATCCTCGACACCGGACAGGCGTCGTCCACCCACATGGGTGAGCTGCGCAACGTCGAAACGCACCAGACGCTGTACTACCCGTCGGTGTTCCACGCCCTGACGGCGGTGTTCTGTCAGCTCACCGGGGCGGCGCCCACCACCGGTTACACGTTGAACGCGGTGGCGGCCTCGGTCTGGCTGTTCCCCACCAGCGCGGCCATGCTGGCCTGGCGGCTGCTACGCCCGCACTGGTGCGAATGGCGCACCGCCGTCGCGGCCGCCACCACCGCCGCGCTGTCGGTGTCGTTCACCGCCCTCCCCTACGTCGAGTTCGGCGTCGCCGCGATGCCCAACCTGGCGGCCTACGGGGTCGCCGTGCCGACCTTCGTGCTGATCGCCTCGACCCTGCGCCACCGCGACCGCATCCCGGCCGCCGTGCTGGCCTTCGTGGGGGTGATGTCGGTCCACCTGACCGGCGGGTTCATCGTCGTCCTGGTTGTCGTCGCCTGGTGGTTGCTGGATGTGTTGTGGCACCCGGTCCGCGGTCGCGTCGCCGACGCCGTGACGATCGCCGGCGTGGCGCTCGGCACCGCGCTGATCCTGTTGCCGCAGTTCATCAGCGTGCGGCAACAGGAAGACATCATCGCCGGGCACTCGTTCCTGACCAAGCTCAGCAAGAAGCGGGGGGTGTGGGACGCAGTCTTCCAGCACTCCCGCCACCTCAACGACTTCCCGTACCAGTACGGGCTGATGACGCTGGCGATCGTGGGCGGAATCATCTTCGCCTACAAGAGGATCTGGTGGCCGCTGGCGCTCTGGGGGTTGCTCGTGGTGGTCGACGTCGACGCGGGAACGCCGCTCGGCGGGCCGATCGGCGCGATAGCCGGTGCGTTCGGGGAGTTCTTCTACAAGGACCCGCGCCGGATCTCGGCCGCGATCACCCTGCTGCTGGAACCGATGGCCGGGGTGGCGTTGTTCATGATCGTCATGGTGGTGGTGGCCGGCGCCAAACGGGTCGCCGGCCGATTCAAACCGTTACCCGCGCCGGTCTGGACCGCCGCCACGGCGGTCCTGCTGGTGGCGACGACCGTGTTCACCGCCCGCCACTACTTCTATCGGCACCTCGTCTTGTTCGGCGACAAGTACGACTCGGTGATGATCGACCAACGCGACCTGATGGCCATGGCCTACCTGGCCACGCTGCCCGGCGCGCACGACACCGTGATCGGCAACGCCAACACCGACGGCACCGCGTGGATGTACGCCGTCGCCGACCTGCACCCGCTGTGGACCCACTACGACTACCCGCAGCAGATGGGGCCCGGCCCCAACCGGTACAACTTCTGGGCCTACGCCCGCAGGGGCGACTCCGATCCGCGGGTGGTCGAGGCGATCAAAGCGCTCAATATCCGGTACATCTACACCAGCACGCCGACGGTCCGGGGATTCGCCGTACCCGACGGACTAGTGTCACTGGATAAATCGAAGTCGTGGGCGCTGATCTACGACAATGGTGGAGCCCGAATCTACGAATGGCGCGGAAACGGCGCGGCGCCGCACTCTTAGTCCGCAAAAGGATGGTGATGGATTGAGTACCCCCAACGACGACGATGGCATCGAGATCATCGGCGGCGTCGACCCGCGGACCACGGCGGTAACGGAGGACGACTCCGACGAGCGCTCCCTGACCGACCTGGTTGAGCAGCCCGCCAAGGTGATGCGCATCGGGACGATGATCAAGCAGCTGCTCGAGGAGGTGCGCGCGGCCCCGCTCGACGAGGCCAGCCGCAACCGCCTGCGTGAGATCCACGCCACCAGCATCCGCGAGCTAGAAGAGGGCCTGGCGCCGGAACTGCGCGAAGAACTCGACCGCCTCACCCTGCCGTTCAGCGAGGACTCGGCACCGTCCGACGCCGAATTGCGTATCGCCCAGGCCCAATTGGTCGGCTGGCTGGAAGGGCTGTTTCACGGCATCCAGACGGCGTTGTTCGCCCAGCAGATGGCCGCCCGCGCGCAGCTGGAGAACATGCGCCAGGGCGCGCTTCCCCCCGGCGTCGGCAAGCCGGGCGGGTCCGGGCACGGTCAGTACCTGTAAAGCGAAACACGGTGGCGGGTCCTCACATCGAGACGCACAACGCGTGGGTGGAATTTCCCATTTTCGACGCGAAGTCGCGCTCCCTGAAGAAAGCCTTCCTGGGCAAGGCGGGCGGCACGATCGGGCGCAACAGCTCCAACGTGGTCGTCGTCGAGGCGCTGCGCGACATCACCATGTCGCTCGAGCTCGGCGACCGGGTCGGCCTGGTGGGCCACAACGGCGCCGGGAAATCGACTCTGCTGCGGCTGCTTTCGGGCATCTACGAGCCCACCCGCGGCTGGGCGAAGGTCACCGGCCGGGTCGCGCCGATCTTCGATCTCGGAGTCGGGATGGACCCGGAGATCTCCGGTTACGAGAACATCATCATCCGCGGGCTGTTCTTGGGGCAGACCCGAAAGCAGATGATGGCCAAGGTGGACGAGATCGCCGAGTTCACCGAGCTGGGTGACTACCTGTCGATGCCGCTGCGGACGTACTCCACCGGGATGCGGGTGCGGCTGGCGATGGGCGTGGTCACCAGCATCGACCCCGAGATCCTGCTGCTCGACGAGGGCCTGGGCGCGGTCGACGCCGACTTCATGAAGAAGGCTCAGTCCCGGCTGCAGAGCCTGGTGGAGCGCTCCGGAATCCTGGTTTTCGCCAGCCATTCCAACGAATTCCTCGCCCGGCTGTGCAAGACCGCGATGTGGATCGACCACGGAGTCATCCGCATGTCCGGCGGGATCGAAGACGTGGTGCGCGCCTACGAGGGTGAGGACGCGGCGAGGCACGTGCGCGAGGTGCTGGCCGAGACGGCCGCCGACCAGCCACTGGCGCGAAGAGCATCCGGGGATGAGTGAATCCGTCGTCGCCGTGGTCGTCACCCACCGGCGCCCCGACGAGCTGGCCAAGTCGCTGGGCACCCTGAGCAGCCAGACCCGGTTGCCCGACCACCTCATCGTGGTCGACAACGACGGCCCCGGCGACGGCCGGGTGGGCGATCTGGTGGCCGGTCAGCCGATCCCGACCACCTACCTGGCCTCCCGCCGAAACCTGGGCGGCGCAGGCGGTTTCGCGCTGGGGATGTTGCACGCGCTGGCGCGGGGCGCCGATTGGGTGTGGCTGGCCGACGACGACGGGCGGCCGCAGGACTCGCACGTGCTGGCCACTTTGCTGGCGTGCGCCCAGAAGCACAACCTGGCCGAGGTGTCGCCGATGGTGTGCAACGCCGACGACCCGGAGCGGCTGGCGTTCCCGTTGCGCCGTGGCCTGGTATGGCGCAGGCGCGCAACCGAATTGCGCACCGAGGCGGAACAGGACCTGCTGCCCGGGATAGCGTCGTTGTTCAACGGCGCGCTGTTCCGGGCGGCCACGCTGGAAGCCGTCGGCGTCCCCGACTTGCGGCTGTTCATCCGCGGCGACGAAGTCGAGCTGCACCGGCGCCTGGCGCGGTCGGGCTTGCCGTTCGGCACCTGCCTGGACGCGATCTACCTGCACCCCTGCGGGTCGGAAGAATTCCGGCCGATCCTGGGCGGTCGCATGCACACCCAATACCCCGACGACCCGGCCAAGCGGTTCTACACCTATCGCAACCGCGGCTACCTGTTGTCCCAACCGGGCCTGCGCAAGCTGCTGGTCCAGGAGTGGGTTCGGTTCGGCTGGTACTTCCTGGTGACCCGCCGCGACCCCAAGGGGCTGGCCGAGTGGATTCGGTTGCGCCGCTTGGGACGTCGCGAGCAATTCGGCAAGCCTGGAGGACATCGGTGACCTTTCTCGACGCCGCGGCCCAGTCGCGGACCTTCACCCGGGCCCGGGGCGACCTGGTCGCCGGTTTCCGTCGGCACGAGCTGTGGCTGCACCTGGGCTGGCAGGACATCAAGCAGCGCTACCGTCGCTCGGTGCTGGGGCCGTTCTGGATCACCATCGCGACCGGAACCACCGCCGTCGCCATGGGTGGCCTGTACTCCAAGCTGTTCCACCTCGAACTCTCCGTGCACCTGCCCTACGTCACGCTCGGCCTGATCATCTGGAACCTGATCAACGCCGCGATCCTCGAGGGCGCCGACGTCTTCGTCGCCAACGAGGGACTGATCAAGCAATTGCCGACACCCCTGAGCGTGCACGTCTACCGGCTGGTGTGGCGGCAGATGATCTTGTTCGCGCACAACATCGTCATCTACGTCGTCATCGCCTTCATCTTTCCCAAGCCGTGGTCGTGGGCGGACCTGTCGGTGATTCCCGCGCTGGCGCTGATCGTGCTCAATTGCATTTGGGTGTCACTGTGTTTCGGGATCCTGGCGACCCGCTACCGCGACATCGGTCCGCTGCTGTTCTCGGTCGTGCAGTTGCTGTTCTTCATGACGCCGATCATCTGGAACGACGACACCTTGCGGCAGCAGGGCGCCGGACGGTGGTCGAAGATCGTCGAACTCAACCCGCTGCTGCACTATCTCGACATCGTTCGCGCCCCACTGCTGGGTGCCCACCAGGAGCTGCGGCACTGGGCCGTGGTGGGGGCGCTCACGGCCGTCGGCTGGGTGCTGGCGGCGTTCGCGATGCGGCAATACCGCGCCCGGGTGCCGTACTGGGTGTAGCCCGGCGGTGGGTCACATGAGCGGGGGCAACGGATTCAGCCAGTCCAACGAACCGTCGGTCTGCCCCTTGTATTGCGGGCAGTAGGCGGACACGGAAAGGCCGACGAAGAACCCGGCTTGTCGCGCCGGCAGGTTGGTCTCCTTCATCACCTTCATCACCACGACGCTCGATCTCTGGTTCCTGTCGAGCCTGGAGCAGACGCTGTGGGCCATCGCGATCGCGGTGGGATCGCCCAAGACGATCCCGTTAGCCGCCAGGGCGCCCAGGAAGGCGTCGTCGGCCGGGTCCGCCGACGCGGGCGCCGGATAAACGAGCGCGACGCAGAGCACGGCCGCTCCGAGTGTCGACCACTTCGCGGGACCGACGTTCATATCACCAACGATAGGCCTCCAAGAATCCGTTGAGGATCCTCCGAGGCCCGCCCCGGACGCTGGGCCCATGCGCAACACCATCTTCCTCGACGGCGTCCGCGTGGCCACCGTGCATCGCGCCGACGCGCCGCCGGGCCGCACCGCCAGATTCCACCTGCGCAGGTTGTTCGACAACCTGCCCTGCTGCCACCGCTCGTGGGCCAATCAGGGCAAGCGCTTCTTCCTGCACGGCTACGAGCGGGCCTTCGACATCGAGTTCGCTTGCGCCGAAACCGAAGCCGGCACCGACGCGGTGATCGGCGAGGGCACCCTCGACGAGGTCAACACGGCACTGCGTGACCAGTTCGACCACACGACGCTGATCGCCGTCGACGACCCGCAGCGAGACCTGTTCGAGTTGCTGGCCGACCGGGGTGTCATCGACCTGCGGATCATGGACGACACCGGCATGGCGGGCACGGCCGCCTGGACGTTCGAGACGGTCGAGAACATCGTCGGGCCGGCGACCGGCGGCCGGGTCTGGGTGTCCCGGATCAAGGCGCGGGAAAGCCGCAACAACGTCATCACGCTCACGGCGGGACCCGTTTAGACGAAACACGACGCCCACATTGCCGATGCGGGAGTATGCGTTCGTGAGCGATGCCTCGGCAATCGGCTGTGTCGGGATGCTGACGGTGGCAACCCGCGGCGACCGCGGCGCCGGGGAGGTGCTCGTCACCGTGCGGGGCGCCAAGGAGACGTTCCTGGCATGGTCGGACAGTCCCCTGCCGAAGGGCGCCGAAGTGCTTGTGGTCGACATCAGGGGGGCCAGGACGGTGGTCGTCGAGCCCTGGCAGGGCCTCGCCTGATCTGAATTGACGGCCCGGATCGGCCGGGCTACAACAGCGAAACCCCGAAAAGGAGTTCCCATGCTCGGTTACAAGGTGCCCGCGCCCGACGAGGCGATGCTCATCTCCGGCGGCCGAACCAAAGGCAACGCGCCGTTTCGCGTCGTGACCGGCCACGGCGCCTTCATCCTGCCGCTCTTCCGCAAGGCTCGATTCCTCACCCTGGCGATGTGTGAGGCGGAGGTGGCCGAGAAGTGCGTGACCCAGCAGGGCATCACCCTCAACGTCCGGGCGGTGATCGCGTTCAAGGTCGGCAACGACACGGAGAGCATCATCAGTGCCGCGCAACGATTCCTGTCCGAGCAGGACCAGATGTCCGTGCTGACCGGGCGCATCTTCGCCGGGCACCTGCGCTCGATCATCGGCTCGATGACCGTCGAGCAGATCATCCGGGAGCGCCAGAAGCTGGCGACCGAGGTCCTCGACGGTTCCAAGGAGGAGATGGCCCGCATCGGCCTCACCGTCGACGCCCTGCAAATCCAGTCCATCGACGACGACGGGCTCGGCTACATCGAGGCGATGTCGGCCCCGCACAACGTCGCGATCCAGCAGCAGGCGCAGATCGCCCAGGCGCAGGCCAACCAGGCGGCCGCCGAAGCCGAGCAGGAGTCGCAACGCAAGCAGGCCGAATTCGCCCGTCAAACCGCCATCGTCAAGGCGCAATACAAGGCCGAGGTCGACACGGCGCAGGCGCAGGCCGCCCAGGCCGGGCCGTTGGCCGAGGCCCAGGCCCAGCGCGAGGTGCTGCAGATGCGTACCGAGCTGGCCGAGCGCGCCGCCGAGCTGCGCCAACAGGAACTGGTCGCCGAGGTGGTCAAACCCGCCGAGGCCGACGCCGAACGCGTCCGGATCCTGGCGATCGCGGACGCGGAGAAGATGAAGATCCTGGCCGAGGCGGCGGCGTCGCACGACCGGGTGGCGCTGGACAAGGCGCTGATCGACCAGCTGCCCGAGATCGTGGAGAAGGCCGCCCGGGGGCTCGCCAACGCGAACGTGACCGTGCTCAACGGGGCCGAAGGGCTTACCGAGGTGGCCAGCGGCCTCGTCGCGCAGGGCCGGGCCATCTTCGACGCCCTGCGCGGCACCGTCGACTACTACGACGACGAGGACGCCGCACCGCCGATCGCCACCAACTCCGAAGCCGGCTCGGCCGCCCGCTGAGCCGGCCGGCGCGGATACCGGTTCGGCAACGGGGCGAACGCTTGCCGGATAATGGTGGCGGGCGTCTCGCCGTGGTGCAACACTGGAACGCCACCCACCTGTGCAAACCGGGCGAAAGGTCCATCGACGTGAGCAAGAAGGTCCAATCAGCGGCGGACGCTGCGCGGGAGAACCTCGCCGCGGAGCTGGAGCGGCTACGGCAGCGGCGGGACCGCCTCGATGTCGAGGTCAGGAACGACCGCGGCATGGTGGGCGATCACGGCGACGCCGCCGAGGCGATCCAGCGCGCCGAGGAGCTGGTCGGGCTCAGCGACCGGATCAACGAGTTGGACCGCCGGCTGCGGACCGGGCCGTCGCGGTCCGACGAATCGGAGACGCTGCCCGGCGGCACCGAGGTCACCCTGCGGTTCTCCGACGGTGAAGTGGTCACGATGCACGTCATCTCGATCGTGGAAGAGACGCCGGTCGGCCGGGAAGGTGAAACGTTGACCGCGCGCAGCCCATTGGCCCAGGCCCTGGCCGGACACAAGGCGGGCGACACGGTGACCTACTCGACGCCGCAGGGCGAGGATCAGGTCGAGCTGATAGCGGTCAAACTCCCCCGCTGACGCGCCCCCGCCGCGCCCCCGCCCGTTCCGGCGGCCCGGTTAGACTCCCCCCAATGGTTGCCCCGCTGCCCGATGCCGCGCCGCCCAGCCCGCAGTTGAGTCTGACGACACAGGTGACGCGGTTCGTCGTCACCGGCGGCCTGGCGGGGATCGTTGACTTCGGCCTCTACCTGGTGCTGTACCAGGCGGTGGGCGTCCAGGTCGACCTCGCCAAGGCCGTCAGCTTCGTCGTCGGCACCATCACCGCCTACCTGATCAACCGCCGGTGGACGTTCCAGGCCACCCCGAGCACCGCGCGCTTCGTCGCCGTCATGATCCTCTACGGCATCACCTTCGCCGTGCAGGTCGGGCTCAACCATGTGTGCCTCGCGCTGTTGCAGTACCGCGGGTGGGCGATACCCGTCGCGTTCGTGATCGCGCAGGGCACCGCGACCGTGATCAACTTCGTCGTCCAGCGAGCCGTTATCTTCCGCATCCGCTGAGCCACCGGCGCAAGCGGTACCCTCTTTGACGATGTTGAGCACCGAGGCTTCGACCACCCCCACCCGGCTGACCGGCTTTGGCCGCACCGCGCCGTCGGTGGCCGAGGTGCTCTCGACCCGCGATCCGGAGGCGATCGCCAAGGCCGTCGCGCGGGTGGCCGAATCCGGCGGGCCGAACGGGCGGGGCGTCATCGCGCGCGGGCTGGGCCGCTCCTACGGCGACAACGCGCAAAACGGCGGCGGCCTGGTGATCGACATGACCGGCCTCAATCGCATCCACTCGATCAGCGCCGACACCCGGTTGGTCGACGTCGACGCCGGCGTCAGCCTGGACCAGCTGATGAAAGCCGCGCTGCCCTTCGGGCTGTGGGTTCCGGTGCTGCCGGGCACGCGCCAGGTCACCGTCGGCGGCGCGATCGCCTGCGACATCCACGGCAAGAACCACCACAGCGCCGGCAGCTTCGGCAACCACGTGCGCTCGATGGACCTGCTGATGGCCGACGGCACCGTCCGCACCGTCACCCCCGACGGTGAGGACGCCGAGCTGTTCTGGGTCACCGTCGGCGGCAACGGCCTGACCGGGATCGTCCTGCGCGCGACCGTCGAGATGACGCCGACGGAGACGGCGTACTTCATCGCCGACGGCGTGGCCACCAAGGATCTCGACGAGACGGTCGCCGTTCACCTCGACGGCAGCGAGGCCAACTACACGTACTCCAGCGCCTGGTTCGACCTGATCAGTCCGCCACCCAAGCTGGGCCGGGCCGCGGTTAGCCGCGGCAGTTTGGCCAAGCTGGACCAGCTGCCCACCAAGCTGGCCAAGAACCCGCTGAAATTCGATGCGCCGCAACTGTTGACGGTGCCGAACGTCTTTCCGGTCAGCGCCATGAACAAGCTGTCCTTCATGGCCATCGGCGAGGTGTACTACCGGCTGGGCGGCACCTACACCGGCAAGATCATGAACCTGTCGCAGTTCTACCACATGCTCGACCTGGTCAGCGGCTGGAACAACGCCTATGGCCCAATGGGTTTCGCCCAACACCAGTTCCTGGTCCCGCCGGACGCGATGGACGAATTCAAGGCCATCATCCGCTGGATCCAGACCCGCGGCCACTACTCGGCGCTGAACGTCTTCAAACTGTTCGGCCCGGGCAACCGCGCGCCGCTGAGCTTCCCCATGGCCGGGTGGAACGTCGCCATGGACTTCCCCAACAAGCCCGGCATCAACGAGTTCCTCAACGAACTCGACCGGCGCGTACTGGAATTCGGCGGCCGTGTCTACACCGCCAAGGATTCCCGGACCAGCGCCGAGACCTTCCACGCCATGTACCCGCGCATCGACGAGTGGATCGCGGTGCGCCGCAAGGTGGATCCCTCCGGGGTGTTCGCCTCGGACATGGCCCGACGTTTGGAGCTGTTGTAAATGGTGCGCCAATGGTTTTAGATGCCGTGGGAAATCCGCAGACGATCCTGCTGCTCGGCGGCACCTCGGAGATCGGGCTGGCGATCTGCGAGCGCTACCTGCAGAACGCACACGCCCGGATCGTGCTGGCCGCCATGCCCGACGATCCGGGGCGCGACGCCGCCGTCGCCCAGATGAAGGCGGCGGGCGCGCGGTCGGTGGAGCTGATCGACTTCGAAGCCACCGATCCCGACAGCCATCCGAAGATGATCGATCAGGCGTTTGCCCATGGCGACGTCGACGTGGCGATCGTCGCCTTCGGCATCCTCGGCGACGCCGAGGAGCTGTGGCAGGACCAGCACAAGGCCGTGTTGGCGGCCGAGATCAACTACACCGCCGCGGTTTCGGTGGGGGTGCTGCTCGGTGAGAAGATGCGCGCCCAGGGCTTCGGCCAGATCATCGCCATGAGCTCGGCGGCCGGAGAGCGGGTGCGGCGGTCCAACTTCGTCTACGGCTCCACCAAGGCCGGACTGGACGGCTTCTATCTGGGCCTCGGAGAAGCGTTGCGCGAGTACGGGGTTCGCGTTCTGGTGATCCGCCCGGGTCAGGTGCGTACCAGGATGAGCGCCCACGTCAAGGAGGCCCCGCTCACCGTAGACAAGGAATACGTCGCCAACCTCGCGGTGACCGCGGCCGCAAAGGGTAAGGAATTGGTTTGGGCGCCAGCAGCATTCCGTTACGTGATGATGGTGTTGCGACACATCCCGCGGAGCGTGTTCCGCAAGCTGCCAATCTGATCATGCGTAACGCGCTGGCCGCCCTGGGCCAGATGGCTCTGGCGGTTGCGGTGGCCGTCGTCGTCGCCGCGATCTCGCTCGTGGCCATCTCCCGGGTGCAGTGGCCGGCGTTCCCGTCGTCCAACCAACTGCACGCGCTGACCACCGTGGGCCAGGTCGGCTGCCTGGCCGGCCTGGTGGCCGTGGGCTGGGCATGGGGACGCTCCGGCCGGTATCGGTGGGCGGCCCAGCTGGGCGGGTTGGTGTTCGTCTCCGCGTTCACCGTCGTGACGCTGGGCATGCCGCTGGGCGCGACCAAGCTGTACCTGTTCGGCATCTCCGTCGACCAGCAATTCCGCACCGAGTACCTCACTCGGCTCGCCGACAGCCCGGCCCTGCGCGACATGACCTACATCGGGCTGCCGCCGTTCTACCCGCCGGGCTGGTTCTGGATCGGCGGGCGGGCCGCCGCGCTGAGCGGAACGCCGGCCTGGGAGATCTACAAGCCATGGGCCGTCACCTCGATCGCCGTCGCTGTCGCCGTCGCCCTGGTGCTGTGGTGGCGGATGGTCCGCTTCGAGCACGCGTTGATCGTGACGACCGCCACCGCCGCCGCGACCCTGGCCTACGGCTCACCGGAGCCCTACTCGGCGATGATCACCGTCCTGCTGCCGCCGGTGCTGGTGCTGACCTGGTCGGGGCTGCGCGCGGGCGAGCGGGGCGGTTGGGCCGCGGTGATCGGAGGCGGGCTGTTCCTCGGCTTCGCGGCCACCTGGTACACGCTGCTGTTCGGCTTCAGCGCCTTCACGATGTCGGTGATGGCGCTGCTGCTGGCCGGCGCGCGCTGGCAGCAGAACAGGGGGGCTGGCGGCATCAGGGCCGCGTTGGATCCGCTGCGCCGGCTGGCCGTCATCGCCGTCATCGCCGCGGCCATCGCGAGCACCACCTGGCTGCCGTTCGCGTTGCGGGTGGCGACCAGCCCGGTCAGCAACAGCGGCAGCGCCTTCCACTACCTGCCCGCCGACGGCGCCGAGCTGACCTTCCCGATGCTGCAGTTCTCCCTGCTGGGCGCGATTTGCCTGCTGGGCGCGCTGTGGCTGGTGGTGCGTGCCCGGTCGTCGGTGCGGGCCGGCGCCCTGGCCATCGGCGTGCTGGCCATCTACCTGTGGTCGCTGCTGTCGATGATGACGACGCTGGCGCGCACCACGCTGCTCTCGTTCCGGCTCCAGCCCACCCTGACCGTGCTGCTGGTGGCCGCCGGGGCGTTCGGTTTCATCGAGGCGGTGCGGGCGCTGTCCGCCCGGGGCCAGGCCTGGGAAAAGGCGACACTGCCCGTCGCGGGGGCCGTCGGCCTGGCCGCTGCGATCGCGTTCAGCCAGGACATTCCCGACGTGCTGCGCCCGGACCTCACCATCGCCTACACCGACACCGACGGCAACGGCCAGCGCGGCGACCGGCGCCCGCCGAGCTCGGAGAAGTTCTACCCCGACGTCGACCACGCCATCGCGACCGTGACCGGCAGGCCCCGCGACCAGACCGTGGTGATGACCGCCGACTACAGCTTCCTGTCCTTGTATCCCTATTGGGGATTTCAGGGACTGACGTCGCACTACGCCAACCCGCTGGCGCAGTTCGACCTGCGGGCCGCCCAGATCAACAAATGGTCCAAGCTCAAGTCGGCCGACGAACTCCTCCACGCGCTCGACACCTGTCCCTGGCCGCCACCGACGGTTTTCCTCATGCGCCGCGGGGCGAACGGCAACTACACGCTGCGGCTGGCCGAGGACGTGTATCCCAACCAGCCCAACGTCCGTCGCTACACCGTCGACCTGCGGGCCGCCCTCTTCGACAGCCCCCAGTTCGTCGTGCACAGCGCCGGCCCGTTCGTGGTCGCCATCCGCAAGCCCCCGGCGGGCCACTGACAAGCCGCCGATGAGCACCGACACCTCGCCGCCGAGCGTCGAAGAACTAGCATCTAGCACCGTGACCGACACGGGAGCCAACCACCGGATCACCCGGTGGGTTGCTACCGTCGCCGGGCTGCTGGGGGCCCTGCTGGCCATCGCCACGCCGCTCCTGCCGGTCAACCAGACCACCGCGCAGCTCAACTGGCCGCAGAACGGCACGTTCGAGAGCGTCGACGCGCCGCTGATCGGGTACGTGGCGACCGACCTCAACGTCACCGTGCCGTGCCAGGCCGCCGCCGGGCTGGCCGGCCCGCAGAACGCCGGCAAGACGGTGCTGCTGTCGACGGTGCCCAAGCAGGCCCCCAAGGCCGTCGACCGCGGGCTGCTCATCCAGCGCGCCAACGACTACCTGGTGGTGGTGGTGCGCAACGTCGCGGTGGTGACCGCGCCGCTGAGCCAGGTGCTCAGCCCGGCCTGCCAGCGGTTGACCTTCACCGCGCACGCCGAGAAGGTCACCGCCGAGTTCGTCGGTCTGACCCAGGGACCCAACGCCGAGCACCCCGGCTCGCCGCTGCGCGGCGAGAAGAGCGGCTACGACTTCCGGCCACAGATCGTCGGCGTGTTCACCGATCTCAGCGGGCCGGCCCCGCCGGGCCTGAGTTTCTCGGCGACCATCGACACCCGCTACAGCAGCAGCCCCACCCAGCTGAAGATGGCCGCGATGATCCTCGGGGTGGTGCTGACCGCCGCCGCCCTGGTCGCGCTGCACCTGCTCGACACCGCCGACGGCACCCGGCACCGCCGTTTCCTGCCGTCGCGCTGGTGGTCGGTCAGTGGGCTGGACGCGCTGGTCATCGCCGTGCTGGTGTGGTGGCAGTTCGTCGGCGCCAACACCTCCGACGACGGCTACATCCTGACCATGGCCCGGGTCTCCGAGCACGCCGGCTACATGGCCAACTACTACCGCTGGTTCGGCACGCCGGAGGCCCCCTTCGGCTGGTACTACGACCTGCTGGCGCTGTGGGCCCACGTCAGCACCGCCAGCATCTGGATGCGGTTGCCCACCCTGGTCATGGCGCTGACGTGCTGGTGGGTGATCAGCCGTGAAGTCATGCCGCGCCTGGGTCGTGCCGTCAAACAGAATCGTGGTGCGGCGTGGACGGCGGCCGGCATGTTCCTGGCCGTGTGGCTACCGCTCAACAACGGCCTGAGGCCCGAGCCGATCATCGCGCTGGGCATCCTGCTGACCTGGTGCTCGGTGGAACGCGCGGTGGCCACCAGCCGGCTGCTGCCGGTGGCGGTCGCCTGCATCATCGGTGCGCTGACGCTGTTCTCCGGGCCGACGGGCATCGCCTCGATCGGCGCCCTGCTGGTCGCGATCGGGCCGCTGCGGACGATCCTGCACCGCCGATCCAGACGGTTCGGCGCGCTGCCACTGGTCGCGCCCCTGCTGGCCGCGGCCACCGTCACCGCCATCCTCATCTTCCGCGACCAGACCCTGGCCGGCGAGGTGCAGGCCAGCATGCTCAAGCGCGCCGTCGGGCCCAGCCTGAGTTGGTTCGACGAACACATCCGCTACGAGCGGCTGTTCATGGCCAGCCCCGACGGCTCGGTCGCCCGCCGCTTCGCCGTGCTGGCGCTGGTGCTGGCGCTCGGCATCACGGTCGCAATGTCCTTGCGCAAGGGCCGGATTCCGGGCACGGCCGCCGGGCCGAGCCGCCGCATCGTGGGGATCACGATCATCTCGTTCATCGCGATGATGTTCACTCCCACCAAGTGGACCCACCACTTCGGGGTGTTCGCCGGCCTGGCCGGGTCCCTGGGCGCGCTGGCCGCGGTCGCCGTGACTGCCGCGGCGATGCGATCGCGGCGCAACCGCACCATGTTCGCCGCCGTGGTGCTGTTCCTGTGCGCCCTGTCGTTCGCCAGCGTCAACGGCTGGTGGTATGTCTCCAATTTCGGTGTGCCATGGTCGAATTCGTTCCCCGCGTGGCACTACGCCTTCGCCACCGCGCTGCTCGGGCTGACCGTCCTGGTGTTGCTGCTGGCGGCGTGGTTCCATTTCGTCTCGCCAAACGATGGGCCGCCCAAGACCCGCTACGGAGCACGCGTGGCGGGAATCGTCCAGTCCCCGTTGGCAATTGCGACGTGGGTGCTGGTGGTGTTCGAGGTGGCGTCGCTGACCCTGGCGATGACGGCCCAGTACCCCGCGTGGTCGGTGGGCCGCTCCAACCTGCAGGCTCTGGCCGGCAAGTCCTGCGGCCTGGCCGAGGACGTGCTGGTGGAACAGGACCCCAACACCGGCGCGCTGTCGCCGGTGAGCGCCGCCGTGGGCGGTGCCCTCGGCGCGGGCCTCTCGGAAGCCTTCACGCCCAACGGCATTCCCGCCGACGTCCGCGCCGACCCGGTCATGGAGCGCCCGGGTGACCGCAGCTTCATCAACGACGACCGGCTCGTGACCGGCGCCGAGGCCGGCACCGAGGGGGGCACCACCCCGGCGCCGGGGATCAACGGTTCGGTCGCCCAGCTGCCCTACAACCTGGACCCCTCGCGCACGCCGGTCCTGGGCAGCTGGCGCCCGGGCATCCAGGTGCCGGCCCACCTGCGATCGGGCTGGTACCGGCTGCCGGCCCGCGACCGGGCGCGGCCGCTGCTGGTGGTCAGCGCGGCCGGCCGCTTCGACCCCCGCGAGGTCCAGGTCCAGTGGGCCACCGACGAGGAAGCGGCGAGCGGACACCCCGGTGGGTCGTTCCAGTTCGCCGACGTGGGGGCCTCGCCGGCGTGGCGGAACTTGCGGCTGCCGCTGTCGGCCATCCCCGGCAGCGCCACCCAGATCCGGTTGGTCGCCGACGACGAAGACCTGGCGCCCCAGCACTGGATCGCGCTCACACCGCCGCGGATTCCTCAGCTGCGCACGCTACAAGAGGTGGTCGGCTCGAAAGACCCGGTGTTCCTGGACTGGCTGGTCGGCCTGGCGTTCCCGTGCCAGCGGCCGTTCGGCCACCAGAACGGCGTCGACGAGACGCCGAAATGGCGCATCCTGCCGGACCGTTTCGGCGCCGAGGCCAATTCGCCGGTGATGGACAACAACGGCGGCGGTCCGCTCGGGGTGACCGAACTGCTGGTGAAGCCGACGACGGTGGCCACTTATCTGAAGGACGACTGGTCGCGCGACTGGGGCTCGCTGCAACGGTTGACGCCGTACTACCCCGACGCGCAGCCCGCCCGTCTGCAGCTGGGAACGGCCACCCGCAGCGGCCTGTGGAACCCGGCGCCCCTGCGCAAGACCTGAGCAGCGCCTTCGCCTTCGACGGAGCCTTGCCGCCCCCCATCCGTAAGTCTATGCTTACCGTTCGTGGCCACTTACCAAAGCGGCGACGTGTGGCTGGCCCTGGCCGACGGGACACGGCGGGCCATCGTGGAACGTCTCGCGCACGGCCCGTCGGCGGTCGGCGAATTGGCTCGCGGCCTGCCCGTCAGCAGGCCGGCAGTGTCCCAACACCTCAAGGTGCTCAAGTCCGCGGGATTGGTGCGCGACCGCGTCGCGGGAACGCGTCGCGTCTACCAGCTCGACCCGGCGGGGTTGGCGGCATTGCGCGCCGATCTCGACCGGTTCTGGACGCAGGCGCTGGCCGGCTACGCCCAAAAGGTCGACGAGATCGAGGGAGAAAGCCTGTGACGCAACGCATTCCGAACATCGCGCACCACGTGTTCGTCAACGCCCCGATCGACCGGGCGTTCGCCGTCTTCACCGAGCGGTTCGGCGACTTCAAACCCCGGGAGCACAACCTGCTGGCCGTTCCGATCGCCGAGACGGTCTTCGAGCCCCGGGCCGGCGGGCACATCTACGACCGCGGCGTCGACGGCAGCGTGTGCCGCTGGGCGCGGATCCTGACCTACGAGCCGCCCCACCGACTCGTGTTCAGCTGGGATATCGGCCCCACCTGGCAACTGGAACCCGACCAGTCGAAAACCAGCGAAGTCGAGGTGCGCTTCACCGCGGAGTCGGGCGAGCGCACCCGCGTCGACCTCGAACACCGCCATCTGGACCGCCACGGCCCCGGATGGGAATCCGTCGCCGACGGGGTCGACGGCGACGGAGGCTGGCCGCTGTATCTGGGTCGCTACACCCGCCTGCTGCCCGCCGGGCACCGGCAATGACGGCCACCCTGATGAGCATGGCCCGCGACGAGCGGGCCGACCTGGCGGAATTTCTCGCGACGCTGACGCCGCAGCAGTGGGACGCGCCCAGCCTGTGCGCCGGGTGGACGGTCAAAGACGTTGTCGCGCATATGATCAGCTACGAAGAGCTGGGTGCGCTGGGGCTGCTCAAGCGTTTCGCGAAGGGCCGGGTGGTGCGGGCCAACCAGGTGGGCGTGGACGAGTTCGCGCACCTGAATGCCCAACAGCTGCTCGACTTCCTTCGCGCTCATCTCCAACCGCGCGGGCTGACAGCGGGTTTCGGCGGAATGATCGCGCTCGTCGACGGAACCATCCATCACCAGGACATCCGCCGCGCGCTGGGCCGACCGCGCACCGTCCCGGCCGACCGGCTCGAGCGGGTGCTCGGCTTGGTGCCCGGTAACCCCAGGATCGGCGCCGGACGCCGGATCAGGGGACTGCGCCTGCGCGCCACCGACGTCGACTGGGCCCACGGCACCGGACCGGAAGTCACCGGTCCCGGCGAGGCCCTCCTGATGGCGATGGCCGGCCGGCCAACGGCGCTCGCCGACCTCGCCGGGCCGGGCCTGGACACCCTCGCCGCCCGGCTCGCCCACTGACGCCGCGCCGCGGCGCGGCCCCGCGTCCTCAGCGGAGAAAGCGGCTTCGCCTACCATCGAGCCTCGTGCCCCCCGACGGTAATCAGCGATCGCAGCGGATCCCACGGCTGGTGGCCGGCATCGCGGGGATCGTCGGACTGCTGTTGTGTGCGCTCGTCCCGTTGCTGCCCGTCAGGCAGACCACCGCGACCGTGCTGTGGCCCCAGGGCACCACGGACGGGCACGTCACCCAGATCACCGCGCCCCTGGTGTCCGGGGCGCCGCGCGCGCTGGACATCTCGATCCCGTGCGCGGCGATCGCCACCCTGCCCGCCGGCGGGGGCCTGGTGGTCTCGACCCTGCCCGCCGGCGGAGTGGACGCCGGCAAGAACGGGCTGTTCGTCCGCGCCGACAAGGACCTGGTGGTCGTCGCGTTCCGCGACACCGTCGCCGCCGCTGCGCCGCGCCCGGCCGTCGCCGGCGGCGCCTGCAGCGCGCTGCACGCCTGGGCCGACGCGGGTTCGGTAGGCGCGGAGTTCGTCGGCATCCCCGGCGCCGCCGGAAAACTGTCCCCGGAAAAGAAGCCCCAGGTCGGCGGGATCTTCACGGACCTGAAGGTGCCCGCCCAGCCGGGGTTGTCCGCCCGAATCGACGTCGATACCCGCTTCATCACCGCCCCCACCACCGTCAAGAACCTGGCGATGACCGTCGGCGCCCTGGCCGTCCTCACGGCCGTCATCGCGCTGGCCGCGCTGGACCGTCGCAGCCGCGGCGGCGGCACGCTGGTCAATTGGCGGTCGCCGATCGTTTGGCTCGCCCGGTACCGCCCCCGGGCGCGGTGGAGTTCCTGGCGCCGCGTCGGGGTCGCCACCTGGATCGCCGACGCCGGGGTGATCGCGACGCTGCTGGTCTGGCACGTCATCGGCGCCACCTCGTCCGACGACGGCTACAACCTGACCATCGCCCGCGTCGCCCCGAAGGCCGGCTACCTCGCCGATTACTACCGCTACTTCGGGACGACGGACGCGCCGTTCGACTGGTATCTCGGGGTGCTGTCCAGGCTGGCATCGGTGAGCACCGCCGGCGTCTGGATGCGGTTGCCCGCGACGCTGGCCGGGATCGCCTGCTGGCTGGTGATCAGCCACTGGATCCTGCGCCGGCTGGGGCCGGGCAGGGGCGGCCTGGCCGCGAACCGGGTGGCGGTGTTCACCGCGGGCGCGGTGTTCCTGGCCGCCTGGTTGCCGTTCAACAACGGGCTGCGGCCGGAACCGCTGATCGCCCTCGGCGTGCTGATCACCTGGATACTCGTCGAACGCGCGATCGCGCTGCAGCGCCTGGCCCCGGCCGCGATCGCGATCTTCGTCGCGATGCTCAGCGCGACGCTGGCGCCGCAGGGCCTGATCGCCGTCGCCGCGCTGCTCACCGGGTCGCGCGCGGTTGCCCAGGCGATCCGGCGCCGCCGGGCCACCGACGGGCTGCTGGCACCGCTGGCCGTGCTGGCGGCGTCGCTGTCGCTGATCACCGTGGTGGTGTTCCACAGTCAGACGCTGGCCAACGTCGCCGAGTCGGCGCGCATCAAATACAAGGTCGGGCCGACGATCGCCTGGTACCAGGACTGGCTTCGCTACTACTTCCTCACGGTCGAGTCCAACCCCGACGGATCCATGTCGAGGCGATTCGCGGTGCTGGTGCTGTTGCTGTGCCTGTTCGGCATGCTGGTCATCCTGCTGCGCCGGGGGAAGGTGCCGGGGGTGGCCAGCGGCCCGGCGTGGCGGTTGCTCGGCACCACGGCCATCGGCCTGCTGCTGTTGACGTTCACCCCGACCAAGTGGGCGGTCCAGTTCGGCGCCTTCGCCGGGCTGGCCGGGGCGCTGGGTGCGGTCACCGCGTTCGCGCTCGCGCGGATCGGCCTGCACAACCGCCGCAACCTGACGCTGTACGTGACCGCGCTGCTGTTCGTGCTGGCGTGGGCCACCTCCGGCATCAACGGCTGGTTCTACGTCGGCAACTACGGCGTGCCGTGGTACGACATCCCGCCGGTGATCGCCAGCCACCCGGTCACGTCGATGTTCCTGACGTTGTCCATCCTCACCGGACTGCTGGCCGCCTGGCAGCACTTCCGCATGGACTACGCCGGCCACACCGAAGTCAAGGACAACCGGCGCAACCGCGTTCTGGCGTCGACCCCGCTGCTGGTGGTCGCGACCATCATGGTGGTCGGCGAAGTCGCCTCGCTGACCAAGGGCGCGGTGTTCCGCTATCCGCTCTACACCACCGGCAAGGCCAACCTCGCGGCCATCACCTCCGGGCTGTCCCCGACGAGCTGCGCCATGGCCGACGACGTGCTGACCGAGCCGGACCCGAACGCCGGCATGCTGCAACCGGCGCCCGGCCAGACCTTCGGCCCCGACGGCCCGCTCGGCGGGATCAACCCGGTCGGCTTCAAACCCGACGGCGTCGGCGATGACCTCAGGTCGTACCCGGTGGTGACCAAACCCGGCGTGGTGAACTCCGACGCGTCACCCAACAAGCCCAACGCCGCGATGAGCGACTCGGCGGGCACGGCCGGCGGGAAGGGCCCCGTCGGCGTCAACGGCTCGCACGCGGCGCTGCCGTTCGGCCTCGACCCGGCCCGCACCCCGGTGATGGGCAGCTACGGCGAGAACTCGCTGGCCGCCACGACGACCTCGGCGTGGTACCAGCTGCCGCCCCGCACCCCGGACCGGCCGATCGTCGTGGTGTCGGCGTCCGGCGCGATCTGGTCGTACAAAGAGGACGGCACCTTCACCTACGGGCAGTCGCTGAAACTGCAGTGGGGGGTCACCCGCCCCGACGGCACCACCCAGCCGCTGGGCGAGGTCCAACCCATCGACATCGGCCCCGAGCCGGCGTGGCGCAATCTGCGCTTCCCTATGACCTGGGCGCCGCCCGAGGCCAACGTGGCGCGCATCGTCGCCTATGACCCGAATCTGAGTTCGGATCAATGGTTCGCGTTCACGCCGCCCCGGGTGCCGGTGCTGGAAACCCTGCAGCAGCTGATCGGGTCGCGCACACCCGTGCTGATGGACATCGCGACCGCCGCGAACTTCCCCTGCCAGCGGCCGTTCTCCGAACACCTCGGCGTGGCCGAACTTCCGCAATACCGCATCCTGCCCGATCACAAGCAGACGGCGTCGTCGTCGAACGGGTGGCAGGCCAGCGAGGCCGGGGGTCCGTTCCTCATCACGCAGGCGATGCTTCGTACCTCGACGATCTCGACGTATCTGCGGGGCGACTGGTATCGCGACTGGGGATCCGTGGAGCAGTATTTCCGGTTGGTGCCGGCTGACCAGGCGCCGGACGCCGTGATCGAACAGGGTGTGATGACAGTGCACGGCTGGAGCCGGCAGGGACCGATTCGGGCACTCCCATGAGCGTGACGACGGTCGACAAATCCCACGAGGAGGCGGCCTCCCGTCAAGACGTGCGCGTGACGCGCTGGGTCGCGACGATCGCCGGGCTGATCGGCTTCGTGTTGTCGGTCGCCACGCCGCTGCTGCCCGTCGTGCAAACGACCGCGACGCTCAACTGGCCGCAGGGCGGCCAGTTGAACAGCGTTACGGCGCCGCTGATTTCGCTGACTCCGGTCGACGTGACGGCGACGGTGCCCTGCTCCGCGGTGCGCGCCCTGCCACCCGAGGGCGGGGTCGTGCTGAGCACGGCACCCAAGAAGGGCAAGGACGCCGCGCTGAACGCGTTGTTCGTCGTCGTCAACGGCAAGCGCGTCGACGTCACCGACCGCAACGTGGTGATCGCCAGCGCTTCTCGCGACCAAGTCTCCTCACCGCAGTGTCAGCGCATCGAGATCACCTCGACCAAAGCCGGCGCGTTCGCCACGTTTGTCGGACTGAAGGATTCGGCGGGCAGGCCGATCGGCGGCGGCTTCCCCGACCCGAACCTGCGGCCGCAGATCGTGGGGGTGTTCACCGACCTCAGCGGCCCCGCCCCGGCGGACTTGAAGTTCTCGGCAACCATCGACACCCGGTTCTCCACCACGCCGACGACGCTGAAGCTGGCCGCGATGGTGCTGGCGATCCTGTCCACCATCGTCTCGCTGGTCGCGTTGTGGCGGCTCGACCAGTTGGACGGCCACCGCATGCGCCGGCTCATCCCCGCGAACTGGCGCACGTTCACGCTGGCCGACGTCACGGTGATCTTCGGCTTCGTGCTCTGGCACGTGATCGGGGCGAACTCGTCGGACGACGGCTACATCCTGGGCATGGCCCGGGTCGCCGACCACGCCGGCTACATGTCGAATTACTTCCGTTGGTTCGGCAGCCCCGAGGACCCCTTCGGCTGGTACTACAACCTGCTGGCGCTGATGACGCACGTCAGCGACGCCAGCCTCTGGATGCGGCTACCCGACCTGATCGCGGGAATCCTGTGCTGGCTGCTGCTTTCGCGTGAGGTGCTCCCACGGCTGGGACCCGCGGTGGCCGCCAGCAAGGCCGCGAACTGGGCGGCGGGCATGGTGTTGCTGACGGCGTGGATGCCATTCGACAACGGCCTTCGCCCCGAGCCGATCATCGCCCTCGGTTCGCTGGTCACCTACGTGCTGATCGAGCGGTCGATGCGCTACAGCCGTCTGACGCCCGCCGCGCTGGCGGTCATCACCGCGGCGTTCACCCTCGGTGTCCAGCCCACTGGGTTGATCGCGGTCGCCGCGCTGGTCGCCGGTGGGCGTCCGATCCTGCGGATCCTGGTGCGACGCCACCGGTTGGTCGGCACGCTGCCGCTGGTGGCCCCGATGCTCGCGGCCGGCACGGTGATCCTGACCGTGGTGTTCGCCGACCAGACGCTGGCAACGGTGTTGGAGGCCACCAGGATTCGCACCGCGATCGGGCCCAGTCAGGCCTGGTACACCGAGAACCTGCGCTACTACTACCTGATCCTGCCCACGGTCGACGGCTCGCTGTCGCGCCGCTTCGGCTTCCTGATCACCGCGCTGTGCCTCTTCACGGCCGTGTTCATCATGTTGCGGCGCAAGCGGGTTGCGGGCGTCGCCCGCGGGCCGGCCTGGCGCTTGATGGGCGTCATCTTCGGCACCATGTTCTTCCTCATGTTCACCCCGACCAAGTGGGTGCACCACTTCGGGCTGTTCGCCGCCGTGGGCGCCGCGATGGCGGCGCTGACGACGGTGCTGGTGTCGCCGAAGGTGCTGCGCTGGTCGCGCAACCGGATGGCGTTCCTGGCGGCGGTGATGTTCGTGCTGGCGCTGTGCTTCGCCACCACCAACGGCTGGTGGTACGTCTCCAGCTACGGCGTGCCGTTCAACAGCAGCATGCCGAAAATCGGCGGAATCACAATCAGCGCAATCTTTTTCGCGCTGTTCGCGATTACCGCGGTGTACGCGGCGTGGTTGCATTTCGCCGACACCGGCCACGGGGAGGGCCGGCTGGCGCGGGCGCTCACGGCGGCGCCCATCCCCCTCGCCGCCGGCTTCATGGCGCTGGTGTTCGTGGGGTCGATGGTGGCCGGCATCGTCCGTCAGTACCCCACGTACTCCAACGCCTGGGACAACCTGCGCGAGTTCAGCGGGGGCTGCGGCCTGGCCGACGACGTGCTCGTCGAACCGGACAGCAACGCGGGCTTCATGGCGGCCCTGCCCGGCGATTACGGCCCGCTGGGACCGCTGGGTGGTGTCAACCCCGCCGGATTCACCCCGAACGGCGTGCCGGACCGCACCCTGGCCGAGTCGGTCAAGGAGACGTCGGTCCCGCAGCCCGGGACCGACTACGACTGGGATGCGCCGCTCAAGCTGGCGGCGCCGGGCATCAACGGGTCGACGGTGCCGCTGCCCTACGGCCTCGACCCCGGCCGGGTTCCGCTGGCCGGCAGCTACACCAGCGGCGCGCAGCAGCAGAGCAAGCTGACCTCGGCGTGGTACCAGCTTCCGAAGGCCGACGCCGGGCACCCGCTGGTGGTGGTGACCGCGGCGGGCACGATCGCGGGCAACAGCATCCTGCATCACCACACCGGCGGGCAGACCGTGGAATTGGAATTCGGCAGGCCGGGTCCCGGCGGCTCCGTGCTGCCGGCCGGGCGCCTGGTGCCCTACGACCTGTACGGCGAGCAGCCGAAGGTGTGGCGCAACCTTCGCTTCCCGCGCTCGCAGATGCCCGCCGACGCGGTCGCGGTGCGGGTGGTCGCCGAGGACCTGTCCCTGACGCCCGACGACTGGATCGCCCTCACCCCGCCGCGGGTGCCGGAACTGCGCTCGTTGCAGGAGTACGTCGGTTCGACGCAGCCCGTGCTGATGGACTGGGCGGTCGGACTGGCCTTCCCGTGCCAGCAGCCGATGCTGCACGTCAACGGCGTCACCGAGATCCCCAAGTTCCGCATCACCCCGGACTACAACGCCAAGAAGCAGGACACCGACACCTGGCAGGACGGCGTCAACGGCGGCCTGCTGGGCATCACCGATCTGCTGCTGCGGGCTCATGTCATGTCGACCTACCTGTCCCACGACTGGGGCCGGGACTGGGGCTCGCTGCGCAAGTTCGACACCGTCGCCGATGCCCGGCCCGCGCAGCTCGACCTCGGCACCGCGACCCGCAGCGGGTGGTGGTCGCCGGGCCAGATCCGCATTAAGCCATAGCGGGTGATAAACCAATACCGCCGTAATTCGTCAACCGCCCAATAAAGGGTCGGAATTGACGGTTGAGTAATTGCCGGAAATAGGTTTGATTTCGTCGCGCCCGGGTTAATACCTAACCGCTGTGATCCGCTTCACACGGGAAAAATAGGTGGCCCCATGAGCGCGCTGACACCCCTTGGAACATGTGCGGCGGTGTTCACCGCGGTGATCGCCCCGGCGACGACGTTCGCAATCACCACGGCGGCCGCCGAGGGCGGCACCACCGTCGTCCTGGACAACTACTTGCGGCGCTGCGACTTCAGCCGCGTCAGCATCGCGCCCAAGGTGCCGAGCCCGATGCTCGGCACGGGTTCGGTCCTCATCCATACCACCGGGTCACGAGCGGTGGCCGAGGTGCATCTCTACGACGAACCCGAACCCGGCACCCACTTCGACGTCGGTCTCATCGAGATGCCGCGGCCGGCGACGGGCACCTGCGGGCCGGGTGACCCCGGCACCGCCTTCACCGGAATGGACACCGACGCGGCGGGCAACGGCACGGCGACCGTGCAAGACACCATCCGGCCGGGAACGACGGGCGTGTGGGTGATTATCGAGCGGCGCAACGCAAACTCGCAGAATCCGGCCGAGTTCTACACTTCCGAGTTCGTGGCGCCGGTATAACCACTGTCCGGCTATAACGTCGGTCCCGCCCAGGCGGTGCCATAAGTCCCTATCTCGACGCCCCGGTCAAGTGCTCCGATAAAGGGCATCGCCGAATGACCGGCGTCAGATGAGAGGCACGGCAATGAACGTTTCACCATCGGCACCGACCGCGACGCGCTTCTTGGCCCGCGTGCTCGGCCCCTTCCTCGTCGTCGTCGACGTGACGGCGGTGGCGCGCGCCTCCGACATGCAGACGCTGCTTTCGCAATTCGAGGCGAATTCGATGTGGACGTTTGTCACCGGCGCCTTCATCTTGCTGCTCGGCCTGAGCATCGTTGCCGCCCACCAAAGCTGGCGCGGCCCCGCGGCCGCCATTATTTCCCTGCTCGGCTGGCTGATCGTGCTCCGCGGGCTGCTCCTGGTGGCCTTTCCCAAATTCTTCGCCTCGATGGCCGATGCGATGATCGGCGCGCAGGGCTGGTGGATCGCGCTGTGCGTGGTGGCCGCCCTCGTCGGGGTCTACCTGACCTACGTGGGCTGGGCGCCCGCACCGAAGCGGCCGACGTCGCAAGCGGCGGCGGCCAATCCGGACGTGCCGCGAGCCGCGTGAGCGACACGGGCTCGACGCCGCACCGGCCAACCGAGCGGGAGGGCTCGGAGGAGCTGACCGGTGACATGGGTACCGCCGTAACCGCCGAGTTCGACGCGCCGGCAACTGCCGCCGCCGACGCGGCGGTCGAGAACAGGCCGGCGTTGAGCCCGGGCTCCGCACTGCTGGTCGTCACGCGCGGGCCCAACACCGGGTCACGGTTTGCCCTGACCCAACCCGTCATGTCGGCGGGCCGGCACCCGGAAAGCGACATCTACCTCGACGACATCACGGTCAGCCGCCGGCACGCCGAATTCCTCAGCGAGGGTGGCCAATTCCGCGTCGTCGACGTGGGCAGCATGAACCACACCTATCTCAACCGGGAGGCCGTCGACTCCGCGGTGCTGGCCGACGGCGACGAAATCCAGCTCGGCAGGGTCCGTCTGCTTTTCCTCGCCAACGCGTAGCGTCTCTGGCATGAGCGACTACGCCGTTGAGGCGGTGGACCGGCTGCCCTTCTCCAATGCGGAGAAGTCGCGGCGCTACCGGACCGAGAACTACCGCGGGGCCGTGGGTCTCAATTGGTACCTCACCGATCCCACCCTGCAATTCACCATGGCGTACTACCTGCAGCCCGAGGAACTGGCGGTCGTGGAACCGCACCTGGTGCGCATGGGCGAGCTGACGGGCGGCCCCGTCGCGCGATGGGCGGAGGAGACCGACCGCAACCCACCCCAGCTGGAGCGCTACGACCGCTGGGGCCACGACATCAGCCGGGTCGTCATGCCGGCCTCCTTCACCGCGTCCAAGCGCGCGGTCCTGGACGCCCAACAGGCCCTGCGCACCGACGCGCGGGCTGCGACGGTGAGCTCAAGTCTGGGCCTGTTCGCGTCCAACTATCTGCTCAACCAGGCCGATATCGGGATGGGCTGCGCGCTCGGCACTGGTGGCGGCATGGTCTCCTCGCTGGTGGCCGCCTACGCGCCGGCCGACGTGCGGGAGCACGTGCTGGCCAAGTTCGCCTCCGGGGAGTGGGCGGGCGAGACGGCTCAACTGCTGACGGAACGCACCGGCGGCTCCGACCTGGGCGCGCTCGAAACGACGGCCACCCGCGCAGGTGACGCCTGGATTCTCAACGGCTTCAAGTGGTTTGCGTCCAACTGCGCCGGGGAGGCGTTCGTCGTGCTGGCCAAACCCGAGGGCGCACCCGACTCGACGCGGGGCGTCGCCAACTTCCTGGTGCTGCGCACCCGCCGCGACGGGTCGCGCAACGGGGTGCGGGTGCGCCGCCTCAAGGACAAGCTCGGCACCCGCTCGGTGGCCTCCGGCGAGGTGGAATTCGTTGACGCCGAAGCGTTTCTGCTGTCCGGCGAGCCCACGGGCGAGGCGGGGCCGTCCGACGGCAAGGGGCTGGGCCGCATGATGGAGCTGACCAACGCCGCGCGCCTGGGCATCGCCCTGTTCGGGCTCGGCAACGCGCGCCGCGCTTTGGTCGAGTCGTTGTGCTACGCCCGGCGGCGGCACGCGTTCGGCGGCGCGCTGATCGACAAGCCGCTGATGCGCCGCAAGCTCGCCGAGATGATCGTCGACGTCGAAGCCGCGCAGGCAATGGTTTTCGACGGCACCGGCGCCACCAACCACCGCCAGCCCCGCGCGATGCGGCAGCGCATCGCGGTGCCGGTCACCAAGCTCAAGGCCTGCCGCCTGGGCATCACCGCGGCGTCCGACGCGATCGAAATCCACGGCGGCAACGGCTATATCGAGACCTGGCCGGTCGCCCGGCTGCTGCGTGACGCGCAGGTCAACACCATCTGGGAGGGCCCCGACAACATCCTCTGCCTGGATGTGCGGCGCGGCATCGAGCAGACCCGCGCGCACGAGGTGTTGCTGGCCCGGCTGCGCGACGCGGTGTCGGTGTCCGACGACGACGACACCACCCGGCTGGTGGCGGGGCGCATCGAAGATCTGGACGCGGCGATCACGGCCTGGTCCAAGTTGGACCGCGACATGGCCGAGGCGCGGCTGTACCCGCTGGCCCAATTCATGGGCGACGTGTACGCCGCGGCGTTGCTCGCCGAGCAGGCCGCCTGGGAACGCGCCACCGGCGGTGGGGAGCGCAAGGCGCTGGTCGCCCGGCTCCACGCGCTGCGGTATCTCGCCGACCGCGGGGCGCTGCGCGGCATCGACGCCGACCGCGACGAGGCGCTGGAGCGCTTCGACGAACTGGCCGACGGCGCCCTGACGGGCTAGGCGGGCGGGGCGCCGTCGAGCAGTTCGGTGGTGGCCTCCCACAGCCGTGCTTCGCGCTGCCGATCCTGTGCGAACGATTTCACCTGTTGCTCTCGGGTTTTGACGACGAACGCGCCGTCGCGCAAATGCGCCCATCGGCCGTCGAGCACGATCGACGCCAGCGCGGGGCCGGACCGGTCCGGTGACGAGACGCCGGGGATTCGCTCGATGACGCGCCCCACCCGCTGCATGGCGGGGCCGTGGGCCCTGCTCAGCCCGGTGCCCGGCATGAATCCCGGTTCGAACACCGTTACGTTCACTCCGGCGGGCGCGCGCCGTTGCAGTTCGTGCCCGTAATAGAGGAGCGCGAGTTTCGAGTTGGAATAGGCGATCCCGCATTGCTCGAACGTCGACGGTGTGTCCGCAGGGGTCGGCCGAGCCAGCTCCAGCGGGTCGCGCCAGCGTGCCGGCGGGACGTGTAGCCACCGGCGAAACACGTTCTGGTGGTAGGTGTTCGAACCGACGAGCACCACGCGGGCCGGAACCGAAAACGAGCCGAGGAGGTCCCCGATGAGCTGCGCATGCGCGAGGTAGTTGACGGCGAAGGTCAGCTCGTATCCGTCCGCTGACGCGTTGTGCGTGTCGGCAACGCTAAGCCCGGCGTTCGCTACCAGTCCGCGCAGCGGGCGCACTGCGCCGGACACCAGCAGGTCCTTGGCCATCTGGCCCGCGCTGCGCACGTCGGAAAGCCGGGCAAGGTCACAGGCGATCTCCTGAACGGTCGCGCCCGCCGACCTGGCCTCATCGGCCACTTCTGTGAGCGCCCGACCCGGCCTGCCCACCAGCAGCAGATCAGGACGTTCGGACGGGGGACGATGGGCAATGGCCAGCATCGCAGCCTTTCCCAGACCGCCGGTCGGCCCGGTGAGCAAGACGGTGCCGGAAGTGATGTCGTTCATGGTTGCAGTGTTGGCCCTCGTCGAACGCTCAGGCAGTCGTCAGGTTGTCGTAGGACTGCCAGGGCCAGGACAACCCCTTTCCCGTGAAGCCGGCGTCGCGCACAGTGAAGGGATGGATTCGTGGGGGTTCGGGCGAACAGTGCGGCATTGGCGTGACCACGTTGCGCCCGCCGCGGTCGGTGTCCCGGTCGGCAGGCGCCGACGCGCGGCGGGCCTACGCCGCGAAGAGCTCGCGGCGCTGGCCGGGATCTCAGTGGACTACCTGACCAGGCTCGAACAGGGCCGCGCCACTTCACCCTCGATCCAGGTCGTCGAAGCCCTCGCCCGTGCGTTGCGTGTCTCCGACTCCGAACGCGAGTTGCTTTTCCGTCTGGCCGGGCACGCCACGCCCGGGCATCACATGGTGTCGTCGCGGGTAACGCCGAGCGTGCAGCGGGTCCTGGATCGCCTGGCGAACACCCCGGTCGCCGTCTACGACGCCACCTGGACCCTGCTCGTCGCCAACCCCCCGTACGACGCACTGATGGGACCGACGACGGTATGGCGGGGAAACGAGCGAAACAGCCTGTGGCGCAACCTGATCGGCCCGGGAAACCGGGCTGTACACACGCCCCAGGAGAGAGCCGAGTTCGAGGCCGGCCTAATCGCCGACCTGCGGTTGACCGCCGCCCGCTATCCCGCCGATCAGCGGTTGAAGTTGCTGATCCGCGAACTTGCCGCGCACAGCCCGCGCTTCGTCGAGCTCTGGGAGGCCGGCGCACCGCAGCCGCAACGCGACTTCGGCCGGCACAAGGTGATCGACCACCCCCAGGTCGGCCACATCACGCTCGAATGTGACACGTTCATCGTCGCGGCCGACGACATCCGCATCATGATCTACACCGCCGAACCCGGCACCGAGGATGCCGAGCGGCTGGCCCTGGCCATCGTCCTGGGAACGCAGTCGCTGGTCGACTAGGTTGCGACTCGCCCTTAGACCGGGATCAGCCCGTGCTTGCGCGCCGTGCGGAACCACAACTGCTTGTCCCGCAACAACTTCAGCGACTTGCGCAGCAGCAGCCGGGTCTCGTGCGGGTCGATGACCGCGTCGATGAACCCGCGCTCGGCGGCGGTCCACGGGATCGCCATGTTGAGGTTGTAGCCCTCGATGAAGTCCTTCTTGATCTGCTGCGCCTCGGGCGTGGTCGGGTCGGGGAAGCGCTTCATCAGCAACTGCGCGGCACCCTCGGCGCCGATCACCGCGATGCGCGCGGTGGGCCAGGCGAAGTTGAAGTCGGCGGTCAGCTGCCGGGAGCCCATCACGGCATAGGCGCCGCCGTAGGACTTGCGCACGGTGATGGTCACCTTCGGCACGTCGGCCTCCACGACCGAGTACAGGAAGCGGCCGCCGCGCTTGATGATGCCCCGCTTCTCCTCCTCGGCGCCGGGCAGGAAGCCCGGGGTGTCCACCACGAAGACCAGCGGGATGTTGAACGCGTCGCAGAACCGGACGAACCGCGCCGCCTTGTCGGACGCCTCGTTGTCGATCGCCCCCGACATGTACATGGGCTGGTTGGCGATCACCCCCACGGGGTGGCCGTCGACGCGCGCGTAACCGGTGATGATGGCCGGGCCGTGCTGCGCGGCGACATCGAGGAAGTCGCCGTCGTCGAAGATGCGCAGCAGGATCTCGTGCATGTCGTAGGCCGCGTTGTCGGAGTCCGGCACGATCGCGTCGAGCTCCAGGTCGCTCGGGGTGATCTCCGGCTCCAGCCCGGGGTTGACGATCGGCGGCGTGCCGAAGGTGCTCGACGGCAGGAACGACAGGAAGTCGCGCACGTACTGGAACGCCTCGGCCTCGGAGTCGACCACCTGGTGGATGTTGCCGTAGCGGGCCTGCGCGTCGGAGCCGCCCAGCTCGTCGAGCGTGACCTCCTCGCCGGTGACCTCCTTGATCACGTCGGGGCCGGTGACGAAGAAGTAGCCCTGGTCACGCACCGAGACGAGCAGGTCGTCCTGGATCGGCGAATAGACCGCTCCCCCGGCGCATTTGCCGAAGATGAGGGAGATCTGCGGCACCAGGCCGGACAGCGCCTCGTGGCGGCGGCCCAGCTCGGCGTACCACGCCAGGGAGGTGACGGCGTCCTGGATGCGTGCGCCGCCGGAGTCCTGGATGCCGATGATCGGGCAGGCGACCATCGCGCACCACTCCATCAGCCGGGCCACCTTGCGGCCGAACATCTCCCCGACCGTGCCCTGGAAAACCGTCTGGTCATGGGAGAACACCCCGACCGGGCGGCCGTCGATCATGGCGTGGCCGGTGACGCACCCGTCGCCGTAGAGCGCGTTCGGGTCGTCCGGCGTCTTGGCCAACGCCCCGACTTCCATGAAGGTGCCCGGGTCGACCAGCGCGTGGATGCGGGCGCGGGCGCTGGGGATGCCCTTCTTTTCGCGCTTGGCGACGGCCTTCTCGCCGCCGGGCTCCTTGGCCAGCTCCATGCGGACATGGAGCTCGGCCAGCTTTTCGGCTGTCGTGTGAGCGCGAGAAGGCTCCGCACCGGTCACTACTTGCCCACCTCACTCGTCCGGCGGCGCCCCGCCTCGATGTCGTGCTCGATCTCGTTCAAGGCCTCGGTCATGTGTGCGCCCACCTTGGCGATGATCGGCTCGTCGATGGCCTGGATGTGTTCCCCACCGATCGGCACGACCTCGAGGTCGGACACGTACTCGCCCCAGCCACCGTCCGGCTGGCGAACGGCATACCGCGGCTCGAACATGATCGCGTCGTCATGGTAGCGATCGGCCATGTAGAGGGTGACATGCCCGTCGTACGGCTGGATCTGGGCGGTGTCGATGGCCCGGTTGTCCAGGTACGACGTGCGCTGGTGCTCGATGATCCCGGCCGGGATCTGCACACCGCTCTGGCTGACCGCGTCGAGCACGAACCGGATCTGGCCCTCGTCGTCGAGCTCCTCGAGCTGCTCGTACGGGATCTCCGGGATGGTGACGTTGAAGGTCTTCTCGGCGAACCGGGCGTAGCGGTCCCAGCGTTTGCGGATCTCCTCCTTGGTCTGCGGGACCTCCTCGCCCGCGCGGACCGCGTCGATCAGGCCCACCCAGCGGACGTCCTTGCCCAGCCGCTTGAGCCCGATCGCGCACGCGTAGGCGAGCACGCCGCCCAGCGACCAGCCGGCCAGGATGTAGGGCCCGTCGCCCTGCATCTCGATCAGCTTCGGAATGTATTGCGCGGCACGCTCTTCGATCGAGCCCTCGACCCGCTCCAATCCGTACATCGGGGTGTCCGACGGCAGCCGGTTGAGCAACGGCTCGTACACGACGGTCGAGCCACCGGCCGGGTGGAACACGAACACCGGCGGCTTGGTGCCGCCCTCGGGCCGCGGCCGCAGGGTGCGGACGAACCCGTCGATCACGCCGGCCTCCAGGTACTGCCGCACCTTCTCGGCCAGCGCCTCGATGTTCTCCGACGTCAGCACGTCCTCGACGGTGATCGGACCCTCGGCGCGCTCGGCGAGGCGCTGCGCCATCTTGGCGGCCTGCTCGTCGTCCAGCTTGGGCAGCGGGTTGAAGATGCCGCCCGGTGACTTGCCGGTGACGATCGCCCACGTGGCGAACGTGACCCGCTCGGCGGCGTCGCGCGGCGGCACGTCGGAGTTGAGCGCCGCCGCGACCGCCTGCTGGTTCAGCGCGTCGGCGGCGCCACTCAGGTTGGGCTGCTGCTGCGCGGCGCCATTGCCGTTGGGTCCCGACGGGTCCGTGGGCGGCGGCGGAATCGGGACGTCCGAGGCCGGCGGGGCCGGTTGGGTCTCGGGCTCGGCTTGCGGATCGGGCGCCGGCGCCGTCACCGTGGCCGGTGTCGCGCCACTCACCATCTCCGCCTGCATCCGGGCGATCTCCTCGGCCGACTGCGTCTTCTGGTAGTCGTGCAGCTGCTCGACCTCGTCGCGGTGCTCGACCGCGTACTCGATCAGCTTCTCCACGTTGTAGAGGTTGGCGTCACGCACCGCGGCCAGCTGGATCGGCGGCAGATCGAAGTCGTACTCGACCCGGTTCTTGATCCGCACGGCCATCAGCGAGTCCAGGCCGAGCTCGATCAGCGGCACCTCCCACGGCAGATCCTCGGGCTCGTAGCCCATCGCGGAGCCGACGATCAGGCCCAGGCGCTCGGCGATGGTCTCCCCCGAGTCCGGCGACCACTTGCCCATGCTGGCCGAGAAGTACCGGTTGGTCAGGCTGTCCGTCAGGGTTTCGGCTTCGGCCTCGTCGGCGGGCGCCTCCGGCGCGGCCGCCGCCCCGTTGGCGGGAGCCGTGAGGGCCGCGCCCGCGCCGACCGCGGCCGGCAGGGCGACACCCGCCTCCCCGGCCCGGGTCACCAGCGCGTCGTAGACCAGCGTGAAGGACTCGTCGATGCGGGCGTGCACCTGCACCGAGGCACCGCCGGGGTGCCGGGTCAGCGTGGTCACCAGCCGGGCACCCTCGCCGGGCACCGCGCGCTGCTCGGCGGCCGCCAGCTGGGCGTCCGGAAGCACCTCGGCCGCAGCGGCTTTCACCAGCGCGGGCAGGTCCGTCAGGCCGCGGGGGTTGTACTCCCACACGTGGCGGCCGTCCGGCAGCGCGACGTGGTTGCCGGGCATGAGCACCGAGCTGCTGCCGTGCCCGAAGTGCACGTCCAGCCAGTGCTCCTTGCGCTTGAACCGGGTCGGCGGGATGTTGGCGTAGTCCTGCGGTCCGGTGGCGCGGGTGAACAGCGTCCAGATGTTCAGGTCGTGGCCGTAGACGTAGAGCTGCGCCATCGTCGAGATCATCGACTCGACCTCGTCCTGCTTGCGGGCCAGCGTCGGGATCAGCTGCGCGTCGTGCAACCCGGCCGCGGCAGTGGTCAGGCCCACCTGCATGAGCGCCACCGGGTTGGGGGCCAGCTCCAGGAAAGTGGTGTGGCCGCTGTCGACGGCGTTGCGGACGCCGTGGGTGAAGTAGACGCTGTGGCGCAGGCCCTTCTTCCAGTAGTCGACGTCGTGGATCGGCTCGCCGCCGGGCTTGATGTAGCTGCCCTCGTGCACCGTCGAGTAGATCCCGACCGTCGGGCTCATCGGCTTGATGCCCTGCAGCTCCGCGGCGAGCTCACCGAGCAGCGGGTCCATCTGCTGGGTGTGGCTGGCGCCCTTGGTCTGGAACTTGCGGGCGAACTTGCCTTCGGATTCCGCGCGGGCGATGATCGCGTCCACCTGCTCGGGCGGACCGCCGATGACGGTTTGGGTGGGGGCGGCGTAGACGCACACCTCCAGGTCGGGGAAGTCGGAGAACACCGTCTTGATCTCGTCGGCGGAGTATTCCACCAGCGCCATCAGCCGGATGTACTCGCCGAACAGCATCGCCTCGCCCTCACCCATCAGGTGCGAGCGCGAGCAGATGGTGCGGGTGGCGTCGCGCAGCGACAGGCCGCCGGCGAAGTAGGCCGACGCGGCCTCGCCCAGCGACTGGCCGACCACCGCGGCGGGCTTGGCGCCGTGGTGCTTGAGCAGCTCACCCAGCGCGATCTGGATCGCGAAGATGGTGACCTGGGTGGTCTCGATGCCGTAGTCCTGCGAGTCGTCGAGGATCAGCTCGAGCACCGAGTAGCCCAGCTCGTCCTGGATCAGCGCGTCGACCTTCTCGATCCACTCGGCGAAGACCTCGTTGCGCAGATACAGGCTCTTGCCCATCTTGCGGTGCTGCGCGCCGAACCCGGCCAGCACCCACACGGGGCCGTTGGTCACCGGTCCGTCAACGCTGAACACACCCGGCCGCTGCTTGCCCTCGGCGACCGCGCGCAGGCCCTTGACGGCCTCCTCGTGGTCGTGGGCCAGCACCACCGCGCGGGAGCGGCCGTGGTTGCGCCGCGACAGCGCCCGCCCGATCGATTCCAGCGACGACGCCTGCCCCTCCGGGCTTTCCATCCAGTCCGCCAGCTCGGCGGCCGCGGCCTTCTTGCGCGACGTCAAGAACGCCGACACCGCGAGCGGGATCAGCGGCTTGGTGGGCTCGGCGGCCTCCTGCGCCGCCAGCTCTTCCAGCGCGATCTCCTTGAGCCGCAACGCCTCGTCGGTGACGCCCGGCAGTTCGGGCTCTTCCTCCTCGGGCGCCTCGGCGTCGGGAATGATGTTGCCGAAGTCGTCGAAGCGCAGCGCGTGGGCTTCCATGGTCGGCGCCTCGGCGGTGGCCGAGGAGGCCTTCAGCTCGGGTTCGGGCTCGGGCTCACGCTCGATCACGTCGCGGGGCAACACCTCACGCACCACCAGGTGCGCGTTGGCCCCGCCGAAGCCGAAGCTGGACACCCCGGCCAGCGCGTAGCCGCCGTAGCGCGGCCAGTCGGTGGCCTGGTCGACAACCTTCAGGTGCATCGCGTCGAAGTCGATGTACGGGCTGGGGCCGGCGAAGTTGATCGACGGCGGCAGCTTGTCGTGCTGCAGGGCCAGCACCACCTTGGCCATGCTGGCCGCGCCGGCCGCCGACTCCAGGTGGCCCACATTGGTTTTCACCGCGCCCAGCAGCGCCGGGCGGTCGGCCGGGCGGCCCCGGCCGACGACGCGGCCCAGCGCCTCGGCCTCGATCGGGTCACCGAGGACGGTGCCGGTGCCGTGCGCCTCGATGTAGTCGACGGTGCGCGGGTCGATGCCGGCGTCCTTGTAGGCCCGGCGCAGCACGTCGGCCTGCGCGTCCTGGTTGGGCGCGATCAGTCCGTTGGACCGGCCGTCGTGGTTGACCGCGCTGCCCGCGATCACGGCCAGGATCTGGTCGCCGTCGCGGCGGGCGTCGTCGACCCGCTTGAGCACCACCATGCCGCCGCCCTCGGAGCGGGTGTAGCCGTCGGCATCTGCGGAGAACGACTTGATCCGGCCGTCGGGGGAGAGCACCTGGCCGATCTCGTCGAAACCGAGCGTGACCACCGGGGTGATCAGGGCGTTGACGCCGCCGGCGACCGCGACGTCGGCTTCGCGGTTGCGCAGCGCCTGGACGGCCTGGTGGATGGCCACCAGCGAGCTCGAGCACGCGGTGTCAACCGCGACCGATGGGCCGCGGAAGTCGTAGAAGTAGGAGACCCGGTTGGCGATGATCGACGTCGCGGTGCCGGTGATCGCGTAGGGGTGAGCGACCGTCGGGTCGGACACCGCCAGGAAGCTGTAGTCGTTGTTGGAGACGCCGACGTACACGCCGACGGACTCGCCGCGCAGGCTCGACGCCGGGATGCGGGCGTGTTCGAGCGCCTCCCAGGTGAGCTCGAGCGCCATCCGCTGCTGCGGATCGATGTTGTCGGCCTCGGTCTTGGCGACCGCGAAGAACTCGGAGTCGAAGCCCTTGATGTCCTTCAGGTAGCCGCCGCGTGTGCGGGCCTTGGCGACTCGTTCGGCCAGCCGCGGCTCCTCGAGGAACTCCTCCCAGCGACCCTCGGGCAGGTCGGTGATGGCGTCGCGGCCCTCCATCAGCGCCTGCCACGTCTCGTCGGGGGTGTTCATGTCGCCGGGCAAGCGGGTGGACAGGCCGACGATCGCGATGTCGACCCGCTCGGCGGGGCCGTTACGCGTCCAGTCGGAGACGTCGTCCCCGCTCGTGTCCGCTTCCGGCTCGCCCTCGATGATCCGCGTGGCCAACGACTCGATGGTCGGGTGCTGGAAGGCCACCGCGACCGACAGGGTGACGCCGGTCATGTCCTCGATGTCGGCCGCCATCGCCACGGCGTCGCGCGACGACAGGCCCAGCTCCACCATCGGCACGGACTCGTCGATGTCGTCCGGCGACTTGCCGACGGCCCTGCCCACCCAGTTGCGCAGCCACTCGCGCATCTCGGGGACCGTGAGGTCGGCCTTCTTGGCGGGGACAGCCCCCTCGGGCGAGGAGGTGCTGTTGTCGGGATTCTCGGAGTGATCGGTGTCAGCCATAGTTCTCTTGGGTTCAGTCTGTGGAGCTGGCGAAGGCGGTCGGCGAACCGACGCCGCTGCGCAGGCTGCCGTCGAGGTAAGCGGCGCGGCATGCGCGGCGCCCGATCTTGCCGCTGGAGGTGCGCGGAATGGTTCCGGCCTGCACCAGCAGCAGGTCGCGGATGGTGACCCCGTGCCGCACGGCGATGGCCGCGCGGATCTCGTCGGCGATGGGCTGGTAGTCGAGCTTGTGCGTGCCCGGGGCCCGCTCGGCGACGATCACCAGCTGCTCGGAGCCGTCCTCGGGGTCGTACTTGAGGCCGGTGTGCGGGTTGTCGAACACCACCTGCGGCAGCTCGTTGGCCGGAACGGAGAACGCGGCCACGTAGCCCGTACGCAGGGCCCGGCTGGCTTCCTGGGCCGAGTACTCGAGGTCCTGCGGATAGTGGTTGCGGCCGTCGATGATGACAAGGTCCTTGATCCGGCCCGCTATATAGAGGTGGCCCTTGTGGTAGGTGCCGTAGTCGCCGGTGCGCACCCACAGCCCGTCGTCCTCGGCTCCCTCGGCGTGCGACTGGCTGATGCGCGACTTGAGGATGTTGCGGAAGGTCTCCTGGGTCTCCGCCTCCTTGCCCCAGTAGCCCAGACCCAGGTTCTTGCCGTGCAGCCAGATCTCGCCGATCTGGCCGTCGGGCAGCTCGCTGGCGGTGTCGGGGTCGACGATCACGGCCCATTCGTCGACGCCGATGACGCCCGCGGATACCTGCGCGACGGCGTTGGGCGCGTCGGGGGCCACCTCGACGAAGCGTTGCTTGTTGAGTTCGTCGCGGTCGACGTGGATGACCGTGGGCGCCTGATCCATGGGAGTGGTGGAGACGAACAGCGTCGCCTCGGCCAGGCCGTAGGACGGCTTGATCGCGGTCTCGCGCAGGCCGTAGGGCGCGAACGCCTCGTAGAACTTGCGCATCGACGCCGGGGACACCGGCTCGCTGCCGTTGAGGATCGCCTTGACGTTGCTCAGGTCCAGCGGCGGCTCACCCTCCTTGGGCACACCCCGCACCGCGGCGTGCTCGAAGGCGAAGTTCGGCGCGACGGTGATGACCTCGCTGTCCGGGGCGTCCTCGGGCTTGCGTGCCATCTCCCGGATCCACCGGCCGGGCCGGCGCACGAACGCGGCCGGCGTCATGAAGGTGAAGTTGTGACCGATCACCGGCGACAGCAGCGCGGTGATCAGGCCCATGTCGTGGAAGAACGGCAGCCAGGACAGGCCGCGGTCGCTCTCCTTGCCCTCGAGCCCGTTGAGCACCTGCAGCACGTTGGTCGGCAGGTTCAGGTGGGTGATCTCGACGCCGGTCGGGGTGCGGGTGGAGCCGGACGTGTACTGCAGGTAGGCGATGGTGTTCTCGTCGGCCTCCGGCTCAACCCAGGTGGAGGCCACCTCGTTGGGCACCGCGTCGACGGCGATCACGCGGGGCCGCTCCTTGGCGGAGCGGGCGCGGATGAACTTGCGGACCCCTTCGGCGGCCTCGGTGGTGGTCAGGATCGTCGAGGGGGTGCAGTCGTCGAGCACCGCGTGCAGGCGGCCGACGTGGCCCGGCTCGCCCGGGTCGAACAGCGGCACCGCGATCCGGCCGGCGTAGAGCGCGCCGAAGAAGGCGATGAGGTAGTCCAGGTTCTGCGGGCACAGGATGGCGATGCGGTCACCCGGCTGGGTGACCTGCTGCAGCCGGGCGCCCACGGCCCTGTTCCGGGCGCTGAAATCGCGCCAGACGATGTCGCGGGCGATGCCGTCGCGTTCGGTGGAGAAGTCGAGAAACCGATAGGCCAACTTGTCGCCGCGAACCCTCGCCCACTTCTCAACGTGCTTGACCAGGTTGGTGTTGTCGGGGAACCTGATCTTTCCATTCACGATGAACGGGTTGTGGTACGGCATTCCGCTCTCCTGTCACACCTGTTTAAGGCCGGCGCTACGCCGGCGTTTTGTTCTCTGGTCGGCGACGCCGACAATTCCATCTCTACGCGGGCCAGTCCTCGCGCGACGCCACCGGCGCCGGCCTCCTGTCCATCCCAGGCCGGCTCCCACCAGGACCGGGTCCGCAACGAAGTCTGATAGCTCTTAAATTCCTCTTAATGTTAAGGGGCGGCCCGCAGCACACCAAATCACAAGGTACCGCTGATCTGCACCGGCAACCGGCTCCTGACGGCTGTGTCCCGCGGCCGGTCATCCATGTTTGGGATGCGGCGCGTTGGTGATCAACCCTTGGACCCAGTTCAACGTCCAATCGGTCGCGGCCTGCCCGTCGAGGTTCCAGAACTGTGTCGTTGCGTACAGCGCGTGGATGGGCTGTCCGCCATTTCCGGCCAGGGTGTTCAGCGTGTTGGGCAGGTTGGCCACGCTGAACGCCTCTTCCGGCGCCGCGCAGATGAGGTCGCCCGGCGCGCAGATCTCATTGGTCTTGCCGTCGAGCGCGCCGAACCCACCGGGCCGCGCGCCGGTCATGGTCAACCCCAGACCGGACAGCACCGGCACTTCGTGCAGCGTGACCTCGGCGCCCTGCCCCGGCGGGTTGGGCCCGACGTCCTTGCCCACGCCCGGCTGGCGGCGACCGTCGGCGATCAACGTCACACCGAGCACCAGGTCGTCGTCGACGGGTCCGCGGCCGTTACCGATATCGCTGGCGATGTCACCGGCGATCACCGCGCCCTGGGAGAAGCCCGTCAGCACGTAACTGGTCAACGGGCACTTGGCGTTCATGTCCGTCATCGCCTGCACCGTCGCCCGGGTGCCCTCGGCGCGGCTCTCGTTGTACGACATCTGGGTGTCACCGCCCAGCGGGTTGTGGAACTGCGCGGTGTAGGGCGTGGTGTACTCCTGCACCCGCGACGCGGGGAACTGCTGGGTGATCGCCGTGGTCACCTTGTGCAGCAACGCGTTGGGGAACTGCATCGGGTTGAGCGGGTCGTCCTGAGGAGCGGACTCCCAGGTGCCGGGGACGTTGACCAGCTGGACGTCGGGACACGACGCGTCTTGGGAAGCCGGCCGCGGTTTGTGGGGGTGGGTGGTCGTGGGCGGCGACGGCAGGACGCCGGGTGGCACCGCGCTGGGCGGCGACTCGTGGCCGCGCAGCAAGACGACCACCAGCACGATGACCAGCAACACCACCCCCGCCATCGTCAAGGCGGCGGTCCAGGCGAGGGCGCGGTGGCGCTTACGCCGAGCGTTGGTAGCCATGTTCTCCTGCTGGCAGAGTCGGTGGATCGCGGCGAAGCGGTCCTCCCGACCCCTGCCGCACCCCCTACACGGTACCGGCTCCCCCGAGCGGACCCGTCCGGCCGCGACCCGCTAAAGAATTCGGCGTCGACCCGCTTCGCCGCTGGCGAATGGCGCTAGCGAATGGCGCCGACGATGTCGCCCGACATGGCTCCCAGCTGCCCCGACCACGAGCCCCAGCCGTTGTCGCCGCCACCCGGGAAGTCGAAGTGACCGTTGTGCCCGCCGTTGCTGCGGTACTGCTGGTAGAACTCCCTGGAGCTGCCCATCGCCGCGCCCGCCTGGCCGATCATGGCGGCGTCGTCGCCGCCCATGTTCGTCGGGCTGTAGACCCAGACGCGGGTGTTGTTCTGCGCCAGCAGCGAGGCGTGCACGTAGGGGTCGTGCCACTTCCACCGGCCCAGCTGCGGGGCGCCCCACATGCCGTTGCCGTCCACGCCGCCGTACTGCTGCAGGCCGGCCAGGATCGCGCCGTTGTAGTTGGTGCTCGACGGGTACAGGAAGCCGGACAGCGATCCGGCGAAGCCGAAGCGGTCGGGGTGGAAGGCGGCCAGCGCCATCGCGCCGTAGCCGCCCTGCGAGGCGCCGACGGCGGCGTGGCCACCGGGCGCCAGGCCCTTGTTGGCGGCCAGCCAGTTGGGCAGCTCGCTGGACAGGAAGGTGTCCCACTGCTTGCTGCCGTCCTGCTCCCAGTTGGTGTACATGCTCCACGCCCCGCCCGCAGGCGCGACCACCGAGATGCCCTTTCCGCCCAGCGTGTTCATCGCGTTGCCCGCGGTGACCCAGTTGCTGACGTCCGGGGCGGCATTGAAGGCGTCCAGCAGATAGACCGCGTGCGGACCGCCCGCGAGGAAGGCCACCGGGATGTCGCGGCCCATCGCCGCCGACGGCACCATGAGGCTCTCGTAACCGGCCGCGCGCGCCTTGCCGGCGGGCCCGCCGGTCACCGTCACGCCGATCAACCCGATCGAGAGCGCCGCCACGGAGAACACCCGAAGAAGCGCTGTCATACCCCGCACGACCCTCATGTCCACCCTCCATCGTCTAGTCGCTGTCTGCACACTAGCCAGCGCCGTAGTTCCCCCGCCCACGGGGTAGTGAAACAAATCACACACCAAAACGACTGGCGGCGGAAACCCCGAGGGGTCCCGCCGCCAGTCGCGTTTGTTTCTCGGGCCTAGGTGCCCTGGCCGTTGCCGGCCGCCGTAGCGGCCGTGGCCGGGCCGGCGCCCGGGGTGGCGCCCAGCGCCGACTGCAGGTCAGGCTTCATCGCCTGCAGCTGCGCGCCCCAGTAGGGCCAGTCGTGGGTGCCGTTGGCGTCGAAGTTCCACACCGCGTTGTGGCCACCGGCCTGGTTGTAGGCGTCCTGAAACTTCAGGTTGCTGGTCCGCACGAAGCCCTCGAGGAACTTGGCGGGCAGGTTGTCGCCACCGAGGTCGGACGGCTTGCCGTTACCGCAGTACACCCAGATGCGGGTGTTGTTGGCGACCAGCTTGCTGACCTGAAGCGACGGGTCGTTGCGGGCCCACGCCGGGTCCTCCTTGGGGCCCCACATGTCGGCCGCCTTGTAGCCGCCCGCGTCACCCATGGCCAGGCCGATCAGCGACGGGCCCATCCCCTGGGACGGGTCCAGCAGCGCCGACAGCGAGCCGGCGTAGACGAACTGGTTCGGGTGGTACGCGGCCAGGATCAGCGCCGACGAGCCGGCCATCGACAGACCGACGGCGGCGTTGTTGGTCGACTTGACCTGCTTTTGCGCCGACAGGTAAGCCGGCAGCTCGCTGGTCAGGAAGGTCTCCCACTTGTAGGTGGTGCAGCCGGCCTTACCGCAGGCGGGCTTGTACCAGTCGGAGTAGAAGCTGGACTGGCCACCGACGGGCATGACGACCGAGATACCGGACTGGTTGTACCACTCGAAAGCCGGGGTGTTGATGTCCCAGCCGTTGAAGTCGTCCTGCGCGCGCATCCCGTCGAGCAGGTACAGCGCCGGCGAGTTGGCCCCACCGCTCTGGAACTGGATCTTGATATCGCGGCCCATCCCAGCGGAAGGAACCTGCAGGTATTCCACCGGCAGACCGGGGCGCGAGAAGGCACCAGCGGTCGCCGAGCCCCCCACGGCGCCAATCAGGCCCGAGAGCAGCGCCGCGCCAGCGGCCGCCACCACGAGCCGCCGCGGCATACCGGCCACGGCGCCGCGAAACCTGTCGACAAGCGTCATCCTTGCTTCCTCATCCTTTCGGCGCGCCCATCACCCGGACGCGTCCATGATTTGGGTCGTACTGCATGCGATCTCCGCGCAGCAGTGCTCGTGTAGTCAACCACACCTTCACCCGCCCGGTCGCATCGAGGCGGCCCCCCAAAGCGCCAACCGGGCGCCGTTACCCGGTCTTTTCCAGGCGAAACATCGACGCGATATCCGTCGTTTCCGCATGTGCTTGAGCGCCGTGGTCAGCTGGTAAAGGCCCAAATGTGATGTTGCTGGCAAGCTTTCACCGGGTGCGGGTCGTGATCATTTCGAGATTGGCCGAAAATTCTTCTGCGCGGACCTTACTCGCGGGGCGGCGGCGGTGCCTCCGGGGGCACCGGGAGCCCGCACCGGGCGAGCTCGTAGCGCGGCACGCGGTCGATCCGATACTTGGTGAACTCATAGGAATGCAGCAGGTTGGACAGGAATCGGCGCGGGGTCATCGGCGCGCGCACCGAGCTCAGCACCGCCTGGGTCTCGGGGCATTTCAGGGCAGCCACCGCCTCCGCCACCCACTGCTCGTCCAGATAGCCGGGAATGCCCGGGTACACCTTCACCCAGGGGCCGTCGGCGATCACCCAGTCCGGGAACAGGTTCTTGTCGTGCCCGATGCGGCCGTGCGTCAACCGTTCCGTGTGTTGCGCAAGCGGATTCGCCAATCCGATCTGGTCGATCACCCTGACATCGAGCCCGACGTTCATGCCCACCATGCCGAGGTTGGTGAAAAACACTGCGTGCTGGGGCTTTTGGGGCTCCTTGCCGGCGCCTCCCGGCGGCGGCTGGGCCATCGGCACCAGGTCCCATTGGATGTAGTTGCCCGAGGGCAGCAGTAACGCGCCGTCCGGGGTGTTGTCCAGCGCTGTCAGGATGGCCGCCATCCGCGGATAGCCCAGGTAGTCGGCGGCGGTCAAAGGATGGGCGTGCCCGGTGGCCTGCGCGTAGAACCGGCGCTCGTCGACGATCCCCGAATAGGTGACGTGGGTGGCGTCGTCGCCCATCCCCGGTGAATTCGCCGCCCATAGCGACCAGCCGGCCACACCCAGCCAGAGCGCGCCGGCCGCCCCGGCCACCCAATAGCCCGTCTCCCGCGAATAGTCCTGGCCGTCCGGGATGGCCACCGGGATGACGGCCACCGGGGCCAGCATGCAAAACAGCGGCGCAAGCAGCACCCGCCCGTGCATGAAGTCGCCGCCCTGCCTGATCCAGTAGAGCGCCTGCAGCAGACCGCTCACCAGAACGAAGGCGACGGCGGCCGGCGGGCTCTGGACCGCCCGGGCCACCCGGCCGTAGTTGGGCGCCAGCGCCGGCCGCAAGAACGACGGGCGGCGGCGCGCCGCCAGCAGCAGCACCCCCAGCGGCACGAGGAGCACCACCGGCACCCATACGGCGTAGGGCGCGTCGAAGTTGGAGAGGTAGATCATGCCCTGCGACCACTTGTCGCCGGCCGCATCCTTGGCCAGCGCGGTGCCGGGCACCAGCAGTCCGTAGTAGCCCATCCGGAAGATCTCGTAGGCGACCGGCAGCAACCCACCGGCCACCACGATCAACACCCGTCGGCGCCACGTCCGCGCCGCGACCAGCATCATGATCAGCGCCAGCCCGCCCATCAGCGCCAGATCCGGCCGGACCAAGACGCTGAAGCCGGCGACGAACGCGAACGCGCCGACGAACACGCTGCGGTCCGGGCGGTTGCGCACCGGCTGCGCCCAGCAGACCATCATCCACCACAGCAGTCCGAGGTAGGCCAGCGTGAGCCCGCTCTCCAGTCCCGAGGTGGCGAAGTCACGCGCGGGCGGCAGCGCGACGTAGACCAGCGCGCCGGCGGGCAGCATGACGGCCCTGCGGCCCCGCAGGCTGGGCGCATACAACCGGGCGGCCCCCAGCATGAGCAGCGCCACGCCCACCACCGAAAGCGTCAGGGCCAGCGCCAGCGCCACATATTCCATGCGCATCGGCCCGCCCACCCAGCTGCCGACGTACATCAGATAGGTCCAGGCCGTGGACGTGTTGGCCTCCACCCGCTCGCCCTGGTTGAAGACCGGGCCGTTGCCGGCGAGCAGGTTGCGCACCGTGCGCAACACGATCAGGCCGTCGTCGGCGATCCAGCGCCGCTGCCACGCGCCCCAGGCGAACAGGACGCCGACCACCCACACGCTGACCCACAGGCTGACCCGCACCATCGGGGTGTACGGGAAGACCGGCCAGCCCAACCGCCTGACGACCGGCCGGCTGCGCATCATGCGCGCTTTGAGGGCCTGCAGTTCGGAGCTAGCCGAAGGCAACGGCGGCTCCAACTGTCGCGATCCACGCCACCGCCAGCAGCTGCAACACCCGGTCCCGCAACGCGATGTCCTCGGGCTCTCCGGCCAACCCGCCGTCCACGTCGACCGCGTAGCGCAGGATAGCGATGGTGAACGGGACCATCGAGACCACGAACCAGCCCGCCGCGCCGTGTTCCCGGTCGAAGGCCCACAGCCCGTAGCAGACCACCAGCGCCGTCGCCGACAAGGTCCAGACGAACCGCAGGTAGGTGCTCGTGTAGTTCTCCAGCGCCTTGCGGATCTTGGCCCCGGTGCGCTCGGCCAGCTGCAGCTCGGCGTACCGCTTGCCGGCCACCATGAACAGCGACCCGAACGCCATCACCAGCAGGAACCACTGGGTCAGGCGGATGTCGGTGGCCGCGCCCCCGGCGATGGCCCGCAGCAGATAGGCCGACGACACGATGCAGATGTCCATCACCGCTTGGTGTTTGAGGCCATAGCAGTAGCCGAGTTGCATCGCGAGGTAGACGGCGATTACCAGCGCGAGATTCGGTGTGATCCACCAGCCGATGACCAGCGAGGCGATCCCGAGCAGCGCCGCCAGCGCGTAGGCCAGCCACTCCGGCACCACGCCCGCAGCGATCGGGCGGAACCTCTTGGTGGGGTGCTCGCGGTCGGCCTCGACGTCGCGCGCGTCATTGACCAGGTAGATCGACGAGGCGGCGAGACAGAACACCACGAATGCGCCCATGGCCGGGTAAGCCTTGTCCAGCACGTCGCGGTAGTGGTAGTGCAAGGGGCCGCCCAAGGCGGCCAGCGGCGCGGCCAGCACCAGGACGTTCTTCACCCACTGCCGCGGGCGGATCGCCTTGATTACCCCGACCACCACGTTGCCCGGGGGCCCCGTCACCACGTCCTCACTCATTCGGCCAGACCTCCCGCGCCCGGCCCTGCAGCCGGACGGCGATTCGAGCGACGGTGGCACCGAGGGCGATGCCGCACGCCACGTCGCTGGGATAGTGCACCCCCAGCAGCATCCGCGACAACGCCATCGGGGGAACCAACAGGGCGGTCAGCGGCAAACCGGTGATCCGGCCCATCAGGATCGCCGCGGCCGTCGTCGACGTGGCATGCGCTGACGGAAAGCTCAGCTGGCTGGGGGTTCCGACGTTCACCGCGACGGCCGGATCATGCGGCCGCTTGCGCCGCACCACGCGCTTGACCAACACGGCGGCGGCGTGCGCGGTGAACGCGCCGGCCCCGGCGACCAACCAGTCGCCGGCGCGCTTCGGCATCAGCAGCGCGCCGACCGCCGCCACGGCCAGCCAGCCGATGCTGTGCTCACCGAAATGGGACAGGGCGCGCGCCGCCGTCAGCACTCCGGGGCGACCGGCCAGGGCCGACTGCACGGCCACCAACGCGGCCACCTCGCCGGTTGGGGGCGCCGAGGGAGGAGCTTCAGGCATGCTCGCGCTCGGCGTGCGCGGGTAGCAGCGCCGTCTCCCACTTCTGCTTGCTGGACAGCACCGGCAACGCGTCACGGTAGGTCTTGCGCATCTCGTCGAACCGGCTCGCCAGGCGGCGCTGCCGGCGCAGCGAGGCGAACAGCAGCTGGAACATCTTGCGCCGATCGCGTTGCCGGTAGACCACCCCGCACCCGTCGGCCGTCGTCACGGTGACACCGTCGACCGTGCACAGCCGGAACCACCGAGCGTCCTGGGTCGGCACGTTGAATTCCGGGCGCCGGTGAGCTTCGGGGTCGGCCTTGGTCGCGTTGTGCGCGATGCCGCGGGCCAGCCGGTAACCGATCGACAGCGGGTTCACCGGTGGCTTCATCGCCCTGGTCTTGTTCGCCGGCGCCGGCAGCTCGCTGGCCGCAGGCAGCACCACCGCGTCCGGGTATTCCTTGCGCAGCCGATGCACTTCGGGCAGCGCCGATTCCAGGATCGAGAAGATGTGCTCGGGGCCGGCCAGAAAGTCGTCGATGGCCCTGTTTTGGATCGCCACCGTCGAATACTCAAGGCAGGCAAGGTGTTTCAGCGTCGCCTTGAGGTGGCTGCGAACCAGTCCGGTGACATCGCCGTCCCAGTGCATCGCGGCGACCACCAGCCGGTTACGCAGGTGGAAGTAGGCCTGCCAGTCGATGGCGTCGTCCTTGTCGCTCCAGGCCATGTGCCAGATCGCCGCGCCGGGCAGCGTCACGGTCGGATACCCGTGCTCGCCGGCGCGCAGACCGTATTCGGCGTCGTCCCACTTGATGAACAGCGGAAGCGGCTGGCCCAGCTCCTCGGCGACCTGCCGCGGGATCATGCACGTCCACCAGCCGTTGAAGTCGACGTCGATGCGCCGGTGCAGCAGTGCGCTCCGAGAGTTCTTGTCGTTCAACGGGAATTCGGCGAAGTCGTGGTCGTACTCGGCGTGCGGTGCCGCGGTCCACATGAAGTTCGCCTGGTTGACGACCTCGCCCATGATGTGCAGGTGCGACGGCTCCTGCAGGTTGAGCATCTGACCACCGATGAGCATCGGCGCCTTGGCGAAGCGGTGCAGCGCCAGCACCCGCAGGATCGAATCGGGCTCGATGCGGATGTCGTCGTCCATGAACAGGATCTGTTGGCAGTCCGTGTTTTTCAGCGCTTCGTACATCACCCGGCTGTAACCGCCGGAACCGCCGAGGTTGGGCTGGTCGTGGATGGACAGCCGGTTGCCCAGACCCGCGGCCGCCGCCGCGAAGTCCGGGTGATCGCGCACCTTTCGGACGCCCTGGTCCGGGACGATCACCGCACCGATCACCTCGTCCACCAACGGGTCCGCGGTGAGGTCGGCCAGCGCGTTGACGCAGTCAGCGGGCCGATTGAACGTGGGGATGCCGACGGCGATGTTGGCCGTGCCCGGCGCCGGCTCGGTCGCATACCAGCCGCCGCTGACCAGCCTGACGGCGGTGTCGGTGGTGACGTCGAACCAGATCCAGCCGCCGTCCTCGAACGGCTTGAGCGGCACCTCGATCTCGACGACGGCCGGCTGATCGTCGGTGCCGACGAACTGGCGGCCCTCCACGGAGATGCGCACCCCGGTGGCCTTCGTCCGGTACACGTCGACGCGGCCGGTTCCGGTCAGCTCGACCCGCAGCACCACCGACGTGCAGATCGACCAGCGGCGCCAATAGCTGGCCGGGAAGGCGTTGAAGTACGTGGCGAACGACACCTCGGACTCTTTGCCGATCTCCAGCGAGGTGCGGCTGGTCGCGTGTGCCCGCCGGGCGTTGGTGGTCGATTCCTCCAGGTACAGCTTGCGCACGTCGAGTGGCTCGCCCGGACGCGGCAGGATGATCCTGGAAAGCAGGCTTACAGCAGTCATCAGGCGCCGCTCCTCCCCCTCGCTTCGCTTTGCATCGTTCCCGGCGCGCTTCCCCCCGCGCCTTCCTCCACAAGAGCCTTGCCGTCGCGCAGGTGCGGCGCGAGCGTGTTGTCGTACATGTTCAGTGCGCTGGCAATCGCCATGTGCATGTCCAGATATTGGTAGGTGCCCAGCCGGCCACCGAAAAGCACTCTCGAGGAGGCGGTTTCGGCCTTCGCCCGCGCTCGGTAGGCGGCGAGCAGGGCACGGTCGGCCTCGGTGTTGATCGGATAGTAAGGCTCGTCGTCGTCTTCGGCGAACCGCGAGAACTCCCGCATGATCACCGTCTTGTCGGTCGGGTAGTCACGCTCGAGGTGGAAGTGGCGGAACTCGTGGATGCGGGTGTAGGGGACGTCGATATCGTTGTAGTTCATCACCGGCGTGCCCTGGAAGTCCCCGATCGGCAGCACCTCCACCTCGAAATCCAGTGTGCGCCAGCCAAGCCGGCCCTCGGCGTAGTCGAAGTAACGGTCCAGCGGGCCGGTATAGACCACCGGCGCCTCGGGGCTGTCGGCGCGCAGCTGGTCGCGGACGTCGAACCAGTCCGTGTTCAGCCTGACCTCGATGCGGTCGTCGGCGGCCATGTTCTGCAGCCACGCGGTGTACCCGTCGACCGGCAGGCCCTCGTAGGTGTCGCTGAAGTACCGGTTGTCGAAGGTGTAGCGCACCGGCAGCCGGGTGATGTTGGAGGCCGGCAGTTCCTTGGGGTCGGTCTGCCACTGCTTGGCGGTGTAACCCTTGACGAACGCCTCATACAGCGGCCGGCCGATCAGCGAGATCGCCTTCTCCTCGAGGTTCTGCGCGTCCTCGGGTTTGATCTCGGCGGCCTGCTCGGCGATCAGCCGGCGGGCCTCGTCCGGGGTGAAGTATCTGCCGAAGAACTGCGACACCAGGCCCAGGCCCATCGGGAACTGGTAGGCCTGCCCGTCGTGCATGGCGAACACCCGGTGCCGGTAGTCGGTGAAGTCGGTGAACTGCCGCACGTAGTCCCAGACCCTCTTGTTGGAGGTGTGGAACAGGTGGGCGCCGTATTTGTGGACCTCGATGCCGGTCTGCGGCTCGGCCTCCGAATAGGCGTTGCCACCGATGTGCGGGCGACGTTCCACCACGAGCACGCGCTTCCCGAGTTGGGTAGCAACGCGCTCGGCAATGGTCAGGCCGAAAAATCCGGAGCCGACGACGAGGAGGTCGAAGCGAGCGGTCATCGGTTGCTTAGGGTATCCGACCGCGTGGGCCTAACCCATTTGGCGAGGCCACGAAGTCCGGGTTGGGCCGCAGCCGGTGCGTTCGGGGCAACCTCGGCTCGGCGATCACGGTCGGGGTCGCAATTACCTCACGATTCAATATCACCACTCTAGTCACAGCAATCTCACTCGTACCATCGACTCTGTGTGGTTCTCGCCAGGAAAAACGGCAGGCCGCGCCGACACAACAAGTTGAGATTGAGTTGTCCAGATTGAGGAGACTTCCGTGCCGAACCGACGCCGACGCAAGCTTTCGACAGCCATGAGCGCGGTCGCCGCTGTGGCAGTGGCGAGTCCTTGCGCATACTTCCTTGTCTACGAATCGACGGCCGGCAGCAAGCCGCCCGAGCACCACGACTTCAAGCAGGCGGCCGTGATGACCGACCTGCCGGGCGAGCTGATGGGCGCGCTGTCGCAGGGGCTGTCGCAGTTCGGCATCAACCTGCCCCCGGTGCCCGCGCTGAACGGGGGCGCGGCAAGCACTCCGGGCCTGACCAGCCCCGGCCTGGGCACCCCGGGCCTCGGGACGCCGGGCCTCGGGACGCCGGGCCTCACCAGCCCGGGCCTGACCAGCCCCAGTCTGACCAGCCCAGGTCTGACGAGCCCGGGCCTCACCAGCCCGGGCCTGACCAGCCCCGGCTTGACGAGCCCGGGTCTGGCGCCCACGACGCCGGGACTCACCGCGCCCGGCGCGCTGCCGACCACCCCGGGCGCCGGTGTGGCGACCCCGGGTGCGGGGCTGAACCCGGCGCTGTCCAACCCCGGGCTCACCAGCCCGGCCGGGATCGCGCCCGGACTGGGCACCCCGGCGGCCCAGGGTGAGGTGCCGATCACCGCTCCGGCGAGTCTGGACCCGGGTGCCGACGGCACCTATCCGATCCTCGGCGACCCGTCCTCCTTCGGTAACGGCTCACCGATCGGTGGCGGCACCGGCCTCGGCGGCGGCAGCGGTACCTCCAGCGGCGGCGGTGGCGGTCTGGTCAACGACGTCATGCAGGCCGCCAACCAGCTGGGCGCCGGTCAGGCCATCGACCTGCTCAAGGGCTTGGTGATGCCGGCGATCACGCAGGGCATGCAGCACGGCGCCGCGGGCGCGCTGCCGGGTGCCGCCGGTGCCCTGCCGGGCGCGGCCGGTGCCTTGCCGGGTGCCGCCGCGGGCGCTCTGCCCGGCGCGGCGGGTGCCCTGCCGGGCGCCGCGGGTGCCCTGCCGGGTGCCGCGGCGGGAGCCCTGCCGGCCGCCGCAGGCGCTGCCGGTGCGTTGCCGGCCGCCGCGGCTGCCGCGCCGGTCCTGCCCCCCGTCTAGCCCTCCGGAAAACCCTTCAACCAGACGGCACCGCAGATTTCCTCTGCGGTGCCGTCGATTTTGTGCAGATTGCCGACGCCCCAGGTCGTGTCGTCTCATCATTAACATTAGAAACACAAGTAACATCGCCTGGTGTCTCCTAGTCGTGGGCCGACGACGCTGCTCACCGCCATCGCCGCGACTGTCGTCATCGTCTCCTGGGTGGCCGACACGACGCGCGAGCGCGGCACCGCCGGCCCGCCGCCCGCCCACGACACCCAACTGGCCGAGCAGCCGCTGATCGGGCTGGGCGGTGGCGTGACCGTTCGCGACATCAGCCAGGACACCCCGTTTTCGCTCGTCGCGCTCACCGGCGACCTGGCCGGCACCTCGACCCGGGTGCGGGCGAAGCGGCCCGACGGTTCGTGGGGGCCCTGGTATCAGACCGAGTACGAGACCGCGGCGCCCGACGGAGCGACGGCGGCCGGGTCGCTCGAGGGACCGCGGGGCACCGACCCGGTGTTCGTCGGCACCACCACGACGGTCCAGATCGCGGTCACCCGTCCGATGGATGCGCCGGTGACCCAACCGCCCGCCGCACCCGCCACCGAGACCGGCCTCGGCTACAAGCCGGCGTCCCGGGAACAACCCTTCGGGCAGAACATCTCCGCCATCCTCATCTCTCCGCCGCAGGCGCCGGCGAAAGCGCAGTGGACGCCGCCGTCCGGCGTCCTGATGCCCGGTCAGGCCCCCGCCATCATCAGCCGGGCGGAATGGGGTGCCGACGAGTCGCTGCGATGCGGTAGTCCGCAGTACGACAACGGCGTTCGCGCCGCCGTCGTGCACCACACGGCGGGCAGCAACGACTATTCGCCGCTGGAATCGGCCGGGATCGTCAAGGCCATCTACACCTATCACAGCAAGACGCTGGGCTGGTGCGACATCGCATACAACGCCCTCGTCGACAAGTACGGTCAGGTGTTCGAGGGCAGCGCCGGGGGACTCACCAAGGCGGTCGAGGCCTTCCACACCGGCGGGTTCAACCGCAACACCTGGGGGGTGGCGATGATCGGCAACTTCGACGACGTGCCGCCGACGCCCATCCAGCTGCGCACCCTGGGCCGGCTGCTCGGCTGGCGGCTCGGCCTCGACGGCGTCGACCCCAAGGGCACGGTGGCGCTGGAGTCGGCGGGGAGCCACTACACCACGTTCCCGGCCGGTTCCATCGCGACGCTGCCGACGATCTTCACCCACCGCGACGTCGGCAACACCGATTGCCCGGGCAACGCGGCCTACGCACTCATGGACGAAGTGCGCGACGTCGCTTCGCATTTCAACGATCCGCCGGAGGAATTGATCAAGGCCCTGCAGGGCGGCGCGATCTACGACCACTGGCAGGCGATGGGCGGCATGAACAGCGTGCTCGGCGCGCCGACCTCCCCGGAGGACAACGCGGAAGGTGACGCGCGGTACGTCACGTTCGCCAGGGGCGCGATGTACTGGTCGCCCGACACCGGCGCCCAACCCGTCACCGGCGCGATCTACGACGCGTGGGCGTCGCTGAGCTACGAACGCGGACCACTCGGCCTGCCGACCAGCGCGGAAATCCAAGAGCCGCTACAGATTACGCAGAACTTCCAGCACGGGACGCTGAACTACGAGCGGCTCACCGGAAACATCACCGAGGTCGCCGAGGGAATCACGACTCCGCTTTCGACCCAATCACCCAGCGGCCCGACCGTCCCGCCCGAACATTTCTCGCTCCCCGCGCACCCGTCGGCCACCTAGCGCCACAGCAGCGCTAAAGCCACCAGCGCTCCAGTACCCGTCCCACCCCGTCGTCGTTGTTGGGGGCGGTGACCTCGTCGGCGGCGGCCTGCACCTCGGGATGGGCGTTGCCCATCGCCACCCCATGACCGGCCCAGCGCAGCATCGGCAGGTCGTTGGGCATGTCGCCGAAGGCCACCACTTCCCCGCTCGTGATCTGCAGGGGCCTGGCGATTTCGTCCACACCGGTGGCCTTGCTGATGCCCAGCGGCACGATCTCCACCAGGCCGTTGTTGGTGGAGTAGGTGATATCGCCCTCGATGCCGACATGCTTGGCCAGTTCGGCGGCCATGTCGGCGCTGCGGGCCCCGCTCTTGCGGATCAGCAGCTTGATCGCCGGCGCGCTGAGCAGGTCCTCGATCGACACCTCGGTGTTGTCCGGGTTCAGCCAGGCGTGCTCGTAGCCGGGTGAGCTGATGAACTGCGGCGTCGCCGTGTCGTGGGCACGCTCGCCGATTCGCTCGACGGCCAGGCCGGCGCCGGGGATGACGCGCGTCGCGAGCTCCGCCAGCTCGGCCAGGGTGTCGACGGGCAGCGTGCGCGCCGACAGCACCCGGTCGGCCGCCGGGTCGTAGACGACGGCACCGTTGGCGCACACCGCGATCGGCGCGAAGCCGAGCGCGTCGACGACGGGGCGGATCCACCGCGGCGGGCGGCCGGTCGCCACGACGAATGTCGCGCCCGCGGCGACTGCGGCACGCACGGCATCGCGGGTGCGCGGGGTGATGGTTTCGTCGTCGTCGAACAGGGTGCCGTCGACGTCGCAGGCTATGAGCGCCGGCAGGGTCATCGGGACGGTCCACCCCCGCCGTTCGCCGGTCTGATCAATGGACGCCGCTCTGGTTCTGTCCCGGTCGCGTCACGCCGTCGGTGCCGTACTTCTGCATCCGCGCCTGCAGCTCCGACAGCCGGATCGCCCGGGAATCGTCCTGGGTGGGCGCGGCGCCGCCCAGCCGCCGCGGCACCCAGAACTCCCCCTCGGGGTGGGGGTATTCCTCCTGCACGCGGTACAGCAGCGTGTTCATCGCCTCGCGCAGCGTCGCGTTGAGTTGCTCCGGCGTGCCGTGCGGCGGCAGCGGCGGCCCGGCCGCGACGGTGATCGGGACCTTGTTGCGCCACACCTTTTTGGGATGGTCTTTCGGCCAGATCCGATGCGCGCCCCAGACGATGACCGGGACGATCGGCACCTGGGCGTCCAGCGCCATCCGGGCCGCGCCGGTCTTGAACTCCCGGAGCTCGAAGCTACGGCTGATCGTGGCTTCGGGGTGCATCCCGATGAGCTCGCCCTGCCGCAGGCGCTGCACGGCCACCTCGAGCGCGTCGTGCCCGGTCCTGCGGTCCACGGGGATCAGCCGGGCATGGTTGATGACGTAGTTGACCGCCTTCACGTCGGCCATTTCCGCCTTGATCATGAAGTAGGCGCGCCGGCGCCGTTCCCGCACGGCGAGCAACGTCGGCAGCCAGTCCAGGTAGCTGGTGTGGTTCTGGGCCAGCAGGGCGGCGCCGCGGTCGGGAATGTTCTCCAGGCCGCGATAGGTGAACGTCGTCCCCTGCATCGCGACCATCGGCGGGACGATCCACTCGCACAGCCGGTAAAACCCCTCGGGCATGTCTTCTCCTTCACCTACCGCGACGGTCGTCCACTACGGCCGGCGGCCCGCGCCGCGGCCTCGTCTGCCTCCATCCGGGCGGCCTCCGCCATGGTCGGTGCCCCTCCGCCCAGCCGGCGCGGCGTCCAGTACGCGCCGGGTTCGTGCGGGTAGCCCTGCTGCGCCTGGTTTAGCAACCTGGTCATCGATTCGCGCAGCGCGGCGTCGGTCCGCGCGATGTCTTCGGCCGCCCGCACCGGCGCACCCACCTGCACATGTATCGGCACTTTGGCGCGCCCCAGTGTATGCGGGTGGTCCTTGGTCCAGATCCGGTGCGCGCCCCAGACGATCAACGGGACGATCGGCACATCCGCTTCGATGGCCATGCGGGCGGCGCCGGTCTTGAACTCCTTGAGCTCGAAGCTGCGGCTGATCGTGGCCTCCGGATACACCCCGACCAGCTCGCCCTCACGGAGCCGCTGCACGGCCACCGCGTACGCGCCGGCCCCAGCGCCGCGGTCCACCGGAATGGTCCGGGTGTGCTTGATCAGGAAGTTGACGATCTTCACCTGCTGCATTTCGGCCTTGATCATGAACCTGAGCCGGCGGCGCCGGCGATGCACGGCCAGCGCCGCGGGCAGGAAGTCGACGTAGCTGGTGTGGTTGATCGCGATCACGGCGCCACCGGATTCGGGAATGTTCTCCTCGCCGCGGTAGGAGATCCGGGTGCCGGTGGCCAGCACCGACAGCCGCGCCAGAACCTCGAGCGTGCGGAAGGTCGGCTCAACCATCGATCGCTACTCCGGCGCTCCCGCGGGTCGAGCCCGGCGAGCTGCGCGGGCAGCCGCCTCCTCGGTGTCCATCCGGGCGGCTTCGGCCAGCGATGGGGCACTGCCGCCCAACCGCCGCGGCACCCAGAACTCCCCGGCCGGGTGCGGTCCGTACATTTCCTGGGCCCGCTCCAGCAGGTGTTGCATCCGCGAGTGCAGCAGCCCCTTCAATTCCTCGACGCCCAGGGTCGGTTCGATCGGCTCACCGACGAGGACGATGATGGGCACCTTCGGGCGCAGCAGCTTCTTGGGGTGCCCCTTGGTCCAGATGCGCTGCGCGCCCCAGACGATCACCGGAACGATCGGCACCCCGGCCTCTACCGCCATCCGGGCGGCCCCCGACTTGAATTCCTTGATCTCGAAGCTGCGGCTGATCGTGGCTTCCGGATAGACGCCGACCAGCTCACCGTCCTTGAGATTCCTGACCGCTTCCTCGTAGGAGGCGGCCCCGTCCTGCCGGTTCACCGAGATGTGCCGCAGGCTGCGCATGATCGGCCCGGTGATGCTGTGGTCGAACACCTCCTGCTTGGCCATGAACCGCACCTTGCGGCCCAGGCCCTGCTGGTAGGCGGGCAGACCGGCGAAGGTGAAGTCGAGGTAGCCGGTGTGGTTGATGGCGATGACCGCACCGCCGCTCTTGGGCAGGTTTTCGACGCCCGCGACCGTGATTTTGAGGCCCTGTAAGCGCCAAACCAGCCGGGCGAGCTGGATGACAGTCCCGTATACCGGTTCCACAGCTGATCAGCCTAGTGCTCCCGGCTGTGAGTCACCCGGAGTGCCGAAAAGAGGCGGCTCCCTGAGCTGCGCCGCTCGCCCGCCCCGCCGCCCGGGGTCGTCCTCGCGACCCGGGGCGCATCGACTTCCACCGCCGGTCGCGGCGGGCCGGCGGTGCCGCCTCGCGCTAAGCTCGGGGGCTGAAAAGCCGTTACCGGGCCGTGCGCCGTCGCGGCCCCGAGGAAGGTGTTTGTGCAGGTCACGAGCGTAGGTCACGCCGGTTTTCTGATCGAGACCCCCGCGGGCAGCATCCTTTGCGACCCCTGGGTCAATCCCGCGTACTTCGCGTCGTGGTTCCCCTTCCCGGACAACAGCGGGCTGGACTGGGACCGGCTGGGCGACTGCGACTACCTCTACGTCTCGCACCTGCACAAGGATCACTTCGACCCCAAGAATCTGGCCGAGCACGTCAACAAAGACGCGGTGGTGCTGCTGCCCGACTTCCCGGTGCCGGACCTGCGGAACGCCTTGCAAGAGCTCGGTTTCCACCGGTTCTTCGAGACCTCCAATTCCGTCAAGCACCGGGTCAGCGGCCCGAAGGGCGAACTCGACGTCATGATCATCGCCCTGCGGGCACCGGCCGACGGCCCGCTCGGCGACTCGGCGCTGGTGGTTTCCGACGGCGTGACAACGGCTTTCAACATGAACGATGCCCGGCCCGTCGACCTGGACGTGCTGGCATCGGCGTTCGGGCACATCGACGTGCACATGCTGCAGTACTCCGGGGCGATCTGGTACCCGATGGTCTACGACATGCCGGCCCGCGCCAAGGAGTCGTTCGGCGTCCAGAAGCGGCAGCGGCAGATGGACCGCGCCCGCCAGTACATCGCACAGGTGGGCGCGACGTGGGTCATCCCGTCGGCCGGCCCACCGTGCTTTCTGGACCCCGAGCTGCGTCATCTCAACGACGACCACGGCGATGCGGCCAACATCTTTCCCGACCAGCTGGTGTTTCTCGACCAGATGCGCCGCCACGGGAACGACGCCGGCCTGCTGATGATCCCCGGCTCGACCGCGGACTTCACCGGTACCACCTTGAATTCGCTGCGCCATCCGTTGCCCGACGATCAGGTAGAGGCGATCTTCACCACCGGGAAGCAGAACTACATCGCGGAGTACGCCGAACGGATGGCCTCCGTCCTGGCCGAGGAGCGGGCGAGCTGGGCCCCCGCCACCGGCGATCCACTGCTGGAGCAGCTGCGCGCGCTGTTCGAACCGATCATGTCGCAAAGCGACGAGATCTGCGACGGCATCGGCTATCCCGTCGAACTCGTGATCGGCACCGAGACCGTCGTCCTGGACTTTCCGAAACGCGCGGTGCGCGAACGCATTCCCGATGAGAAGTTCCGCTACGGGTTCGCGATCGCGTCGGAGTTGGTCCGCACCGTGCTGCGCGATCGGGAACCGGACTGGGTCAACACGATCTTCTTGTCCACCCGATTCCGGGCGTGGCGCGTCGGCGGTTACAACGAATACCTGTACACGTTCTTCAAATGCCTCACCGACGAACGGATCGCCTATGCCGACGGCTGGTTCGCCGAGACGCACGACGATTCGTCGTCGGTCACGCTGGACGGCTGGGAGATTCAGCGCCGCTGCCCACACCTGAAGGCCGACCTCTCGAAATTCGGTGTCGTGGAGGGCAATACGCTGACCTGCAACCTGCATGGCTGGCAGTGGCGATTGGATGACGGGCACTGCCTGACCGCCAGGGGTCACCAACTGCGAAGTTCACGAGCATGAACGACCAGTCATACGACGACGGCCTGATCCAACTGGACCGCGCGGCCGTCACACTGCGCCGCTATCACTTTCCGTCTGGCACGTCGAAAGTCATTGCGCTGGGCGCGATCCGTGGGTACAAGGCCGAGGGGCTGGGCCTGTTCACCCACCGATTCCGGATCTGGGGCAGCTCCGACCTCCGCCGCTGGCTGCCGCTGGATGTCGGCCGGCCATTGAAATCGACGTTGATCACGTTGGACGTGCCGGGCACCCGGCCCAGCCCAGCCTTCACACCGGCTCGGCCGGATGAGTTCACCGCGCTCCTGGATGAGCTGCTAAGTCAGCGCGGTTAGCGGCGCGCGCGAGTGGGCAAACACCCGCCCGCCGTCGGCCACCCGGACGTACGCCGACTTCATGGCTTGGATGTACCGGCCCACCGATTCGCGGGCGACCGGGTTGTCGGGGAACAGCACCGTCACCTTGGTCTCATGCTGGAGCCGGATCACCCACAGCGAGACCTGATGGGAGACCCTGCCCTCGTCGTAGATCCGAAAGTTCAAGTCGGAGTTGGCGACAGCGGACAGCGGGGCGATGCTCGCGTCCAGGAACGACATCACGAAGTTGCCCGGCCGCGGCCGGCCCAGGCCCGCCTCCGCGGGCGCCAACTCCAGCACCCGGTCGAACGGCACGATCGCCAATTCGATGCCCGCATCGAAGGACGCCTGTGCTGATTGCGCCGCGTCCTCGAACAGCCCCGCGCCGACGCCGACGGTGACTGGAACCAAGCCGGTGAACCAACCCGTCGTCATCAGTTCCGTCGGCGTTCTGCGGGTATCGGTGGTGGTGACCACCGAAAACGTTTCCGCGCCGGTCAATTCACGCTGGGTGAGGCCCGCGCAACCGAAGACGCCGCCGCTGAATCGGGCACCCGCAGCGACGCAGGCCCGCTCGAATCGCTCCGTCCGCCGTTCGTCCAGCAGCGTCTCGGTGACGAGCCTGCCGGCGTAGGGCACCGAGAGGTCGCCCAGGGGCAGCGGAAAGTACGGCAGCGTTCCACCGTTGTTGGCGGCGAACTCGATCCACGCGCGCACCTCGGGGGAGTCGGCCGTCAACGCGTCCATCTCCGCCCGCTGCCGGACGCAGTAGTCGCCGTAGCGGCCGGCCTCCGGGAGTTCGACGGGTGCGTCGCCGCCGACCAGGGCGGCGTACATCATGTGGATCTCCGTGAAGAGCACGCCGACGATCATCGGGTCGACGCACAGGTGCGCGATGCTCGCGTAGAAGGTGAAATGGTGGTCGCTTTGCACCACCCCGAAGAAGAAGCAATCCCACTGCAGCGGCTGTGGGGTCGATATGTGGTCCCGCAATTCCTCCGGCGTGAGTTGCCCATGGTCGACCGGGACGAGTTCGATGTCGGCGGGGTCCGCGATGGTGTGGCGGACGATGCGTCGCGCGTCGCGGTACTCGAACCAGCTGTGGTAGGTGTCGTGTCGACGAATGTGCGCATTGATCGCGTAACTCATGGCGCGGATGTCACAGCGGCCCGGGACGTCCCAGGTGAAGATCATCAAGCGCGACATGTCCAGGCCCCGGGCCGCGTGATCGCTGTAGCGCCGCAGATGCTGTGTTTGCTGATAGCTGGGCGGCACCGGACTGACCGGTGCTTCCGCCGCGTTGGCCTTCGCCGCGGGTGAAGCATGCCAGCAGATCACGGGTCCCGCTTGCGGTGTCCAGTCGTGGAGTGTCGTTATGCCGAACACTGAATACCCTGCACCTCCACGCTATTCGGCTCGGCACGGCGGTAGCTGAGCCGCCCGCCGAGCGATGCTTCAGACGAGCTGCGGTCCGCGCTGTCGCCACGGAGCCCAGCCCGCCAGTGCGCCCGCAGCAACCCACACGGCCAGGGCGTGGATATGCTCCCCCGCGAAATCCCTTGGTGGACACCAAATGATGGCGGGCGCCGAACCGGTAGGTCCGACTGCCCCCGGGATTTCTCCGGCCGCAAGTGGAGCTGCGGGAACCATCAGCATAACCGCTTGGGGCGCCGGTCGCTCCGCGAAACCCCGTGCGGGGGTTACTTCTGAATTACGGCCGCCTGAACGCCCGACGCCGAAACCCGGTATCCCCGGGCCTGATCAGCGGCGGGACGGTCGACCGGGCGGGTTTGCGCACGGGGCCCCACCACGTGCGGTACGGTTGCCCAGCATGTGGATCACCGTGCTGGTACTGGCCGGCTCGGTGATCTTCGAGCCGATCCGGCTCGGTTTGGTGATCCTCCTGCTCAGCAGGCGGCGCCCCCTTCTGCAACTGCTCGTGTTTCTGTGCGGTGGCTTCGCCCTGGGAGTCGGCGCCGGCCTGGTGGTGCTCTTCGTCCTCAGGGCCGCCCCGGTCGTCGGCCAGTTGAGCGTTTCGGAGGTCCAGATCGGGTCGGGACTGGTGGCTCTGCTGATCGCCCTGGCGCTTGCCACGAGCGTTTCGCTGCGCAAGCGCGCGCGCCCCGTCCCGGCCGGCGCGGCGCTCGCCGGTGGCGGCGGTGATGGGGGCGTCCTCCTGCTGGAACGCACCGCACCGAACGGCCGGCAGCGGCTGGCCGACCGTGCACGCACGTTCTTGCGGGGCGACTCCCTCAGTGTCGCAGCGGTTAGCGGGATGGGGGCCTCGCTGCCGTCCGCGAACTACATGGGCTCGATGGCCGCCATCCTCGCCTCGCACGCCGCTCCGGTCGCACAGGTTCAGGCGCTGGTGGCGTTCAACCTGGTGGCGTTCACCGTGGCCGAGATCCCGCTGATCGGCTACCTGACCGCGCCCCAGAGGACGCGCGCCTTCATGGCCGCGCTGCAGACCTGGCTGCGATCCCGCGGCCACCGCGACGTCGCCGCCTTGGTCGCGGCCGGGGGCTGCTTCATGCTCGTCCTCGGGCTGACCGGCCTCGCCGCGAGGTAGCATCCCTGCTATAGCTCGATCGACAGGCCTGAGGGGAGCTCGTGAACAAACTGCTCACCGGGGCCGTCGCCGTTGGAATGCTGGCGTGCGCAACGGTTTTCGACGGCGGCGTCGCCGGCGCCGACACCGCTCTCATAGTGCCCGGCACGGCGCCCTCCCCGTACGGGCCGCTGAGGTCGCTCTATCACTTCAACCCCGCGATGCAGCCCCAGATCGACGAGAACTACTACAGTCCCGCGGCCGTCCGGCGCGTGGTGCCCTATCCCGGCAGCTTCTGGCCGGTCACGGGCCTGAATTCGCCGACCGTCAACAGCTCCGTCACCACCGGGACGAACAATCTCGACGCCGCGATCCGGGACACGCCGGGCCCCATCTCGGTGGCCGGCCTGTCCCAGGGTTCGCTGGCGCTCGACCGCGAGCAGGCGCGCCTGGCGCACGACCCGACCGCGCCGCCGCCGGGTCAGCTCACGTTCATCAAAGCCGGCAACCCCGACAACCTGCTCTACAAGGTGTTCGGGCCCGGGGCGCATGTGCCGATCATCGACTACACGGTCCCCGCGCCGGTGGAGAGCCAGTACGACACCATCAACATCGTGGGTCAGTACGACCCGTTCTCCGACCCGCCCAACCACCCCGGCAATCTGCTGGCCGACCTGAATGCGGTTGCCGCCGGGGGTTATTACGGCCACAGCGCCACGGCGTTCTCCGACCCGTCACGTGTCGCGCCCTGGGACATCAAGCGCACCACCAACAGCCTGGGCGGCACCGAGACGACGTATTTCATCCGGAACTCCGAGCTGCCGCTGGCCCGGGCACTCGTCGACGGCGCGGGCATGCCCCCCGAGGCGGTCGGCCCCATCGACGCGGTGCTGCGGCCGATGATCGACAGGGCTTACGACCCGGGGCCGGCGCACGACCCCGTCCAAATCATCAATGGCATCGCCCACATTCCCACGATCATCTCCGCCGTCTCCTGGCCCGTCCGGGGTGCGAGCGCCGGCGTCAACCTGGCCACCAACTCACTGGCGGTCGCCAATCTGGCCCGAATCGTCGCCCCGGGTAACGGGCTCGGCAAGGGTCCCAAGGGCGTGTTGCCGAAAGTCGTGCGCGCGGTGGTCAAAGCCAAGAAGTAGGGGCTAGAGCCTCAGTCCGTCACGCGGCGAAAAGCCGACCAGCTGCTCGGCCGTCCACGCCGGTGACCTCTCTTCGTCGGGCAGCAGCGGCTTGCGTTTGACCGGCCCGCGGCGCCGCAGCGGCCACCGGGCGGCGGCGGGCCAGCCCGGCGGGCGCCACCAGTTCGCCCGCCCGACCAGCACGGCGATCGCGGGCACCGTCACCGTCCGCACCAGGAACGTATCCAGCAGCAGGCCCGTCCCGAGAACGAATCCGCCCTGAATCACCGTGGCCAGGCTGGCGAAGACGAGACCGTACATCGACGCGGCCATGATCAGGCCCGCCGCGGTGATCACCCCGCCGGTCGAGGACACGGTTCGGATGACGCCCGAGCGGATTCCCCATGCGGATTCGTCCCGCAGCCGGGATATGAGCAGCATGTTGTAGTCCGCGCCGACCGCGACCAAGATGACGAAGGTCAATCCCGGCACGCTCCAATGCATTTCCTGACCGAGAATGAATTGGAAGACGATGACGCCGATGCCGATGGCGGACAGATACGACAGGATCACCGTTCCCACCAGGTACAGCGGCGCGACGACCGCGCGCAGCAGGGCGATGAGAATGACCAGCACCACGCAAATGGTCATCACGATGATCAATCGAAGATCGTGCTGGTAGTAGTCGCGCGTGTCCTTGAGTACCACGGGCAACCCCACCACCGACACCTTGGCATCGGCCAGCGTGGTATTCGGTTGGGCGCCTTGCGCGGCGGCCCTGATCGCGTCGACCTGGTCCATCGCCGCGGTGCCGAACGGATCGAGATCGGTCTGGATCAGGTACCGCATGGCGTGGCCGTCGGGCGAAACGAAGGCAGCGGCAAGCCTTTTCAGCTGCCCGGCGGTCATGCCTCCCAGCAGGTCCTGCACCCCGCCCGGTAACGCCTCGGGCTTGCCGCCCGCACCGGTGGCGTAGGACAACGCCTGCGCGGGAATGTAGAAACCCGCCATCGCCGGCGTCGTCGCCTCCTTCTTCATCGACAGTAGAAACGCCGACGCCTCGCTCAGCCCGAAACCCATCTTCTTGACCTGGTCGACCAATTGCTGTACACCGTCTGCCAATTGGCGGCTGCCGTCCGCCAGGCTGTTGGTCCCCTGCTGCAGGAAGGTGATCTTCGCCCGCATTCCGCCCGGGCTGCCCATCCCCAGGGAGCCCATCGCGGCGACGACGGTGGACAACGCCCGGCGCAACCCGGAAACCGTTGCAGCCAGCGTCTGCACGGCCTGCGTCGCCCGCAGCTGGCGGGCCAGCTCCGATATCTTGCCCAGCGTTCCGTCGTCGCGCGCCGTCACCAGTCGCTGCAACTCCTCGCGCGCGTTGACGCAGGCGGGCTCGGCGCTGCACATCGGGCTGTTGTCCAGCGCCCCCAGCACCGGGTTGGCCCAATCAGAGTTGTTGGCAACGAAGTTGGCGTTCGCGCCGATGGCATCGCCAAGCGAACGCATGCCATCGATGAGCCGTTCGGCGCCATCGAGTTCCGCCAGCGCACGGTTCCCGCCGAAGATGTTCTGCAGCGTCGCCAGGGCGTCGACCAGGCCGCCGACCGCGGACACGGCCTGATTGACCTGGGTCCGCACGTCGCCGAGCTTGCCCGCCATCACGTTGGCGCCGCCCGCCAGTCGATCGAGATCACCGGTGTGGTCGACGATTTGCTTGGAGCCCGCATCCAGCTTGCCGCCGACTTCGCCGGCCTGCCATGACGTTTTGGCCTGCTCCAGGGACTGGCCGGTGGGCCGGGTGATGCCCCTGACCATGGCGACGCCCGGGACCTGGCTCACCCGTTGCGCCATCTGCTCGAGGTCGGCGAGGGCCTTCGCGGTGCGCAGGTCCTGCGGCGAGGAGATGAACAAGTACTCGGGGACGATCAGGTTGGTCGAGAAGTGCTTCGCCAGCGTGGCGTAGCCGACCGAGCTCTCCGCGTCGCCCGGCAGCGCCTTGCGATCGTCGTAGTTGTACCGGGCGAGGCCCGCGCACCCGGCCAGGATCACCAGGACCAGCAAGCTGGCCAACAGGTGGGCTTTGGGCCGCCGCACGATGTTGACGCCCGAACGCCGCCAGAAGCGCCGGCTGAGATCATCGCGCGGCGCGATCCAGCCGCGGCGGCCGGCGAGCACCAGCAGGGCAGGCAGCAGCGTGATCGCGGCGAAGAAGACGACGGCCACCGAGATGCCCAGCACCGGTCCGACGGTTCGCAGGATTCCCAACTGGGTGAACATCATCCCGAGAAATGTGACCGCCACGGTGGCCGCCGACGCCGCGATGACCTTGCCGATGGACGCCAACGCCTTGATGACCGCCTGGTCGGAGTCCACGCCCTGGCGCACATAGTCGTGATAGCGGCTGATCAGAAAGACGGCGTAATCGGTTCCCGCGCCGACCATCATCCCGCTCATGAAAATGACGGTCTGGTTGGCGATGCCCAGGCCGGCCAGCCCGACCAGGGCCACCACCCGCTGGGCCACCACCGCGGACATGCCGATCGTCAGCAACGGCAGCACCATCGTGACGGGGTTCCGGTAGATCACCAGCAGAATGACGAACAACAGCACGACGATCGCCAGTTCGATCCGCGTCCTGTCGCGCTGGCCGGTCACGTTCAGGTCGGCGACGGTGGACGCGGGCCCGGTCAGGTTGGCCGTCAGCGTCGATCCCGCCACGGCCTGCCGCACGATCGTGGCCACTCGCGCGTACGCCTGCTTGGACTTCGGCGATCCCAGATCGCCGGGCAGGCCCACGGGCAGCATCCAGGCCTGGTGATCCTTGCTGGTCATCAGCTCGCGCACCGGCGGTGTGCCGACGAAATCCTGCACCATCGCCACGTCCCGGGTGTCCCGGCGCAGCGCCTCGACCAGTTTCCGGTAGGTGCCTTCGTCGGCCGCGCTCAGCCCGCTGGCATCGCTGAGCACCACCACCGCGATACTCTGCAATCCGGCCTCGCCGAACGCGGCGTTCATGGTGCGGGTGGCGGACAATACCGGGGCGTCGGACGGCAGGATGGCGACCGGGTGTTGCTGGGAGATCTCCTCCAGCGACGGCGCGGTCAGCGCAAGGACGCACGCCAGCGCGCTCCAGACGCCGATCACCAGCCATGGCCTTCGCCCGACCAGGTGCCCGAGCCGGGGAAAGAGGCCCACGGGGCTGCCCCGGCCGATCTTCACTGGTGACATTCCGAACCGCATTCTTTTCCGCGTCAGTGCGCCGCCTGCCGGTCGCGGTCGGCGACGTTACGCGCACGCTCCGCCGCCCCGCCGTCGGCGATACGGGCGCACACGGATTTTATGGCACCCAGGTACCGGGTGACGTTATTTCGGGCCTCGGGGTGGTTGGGGAACAGCACGCTCGCCGCCGTCTCGTCGAACCGCCCCACCATCGTGCTCAACGGGTAGGTGACCCGGCCGTCACTGTGCGCACCGACGGTCAGGCCGTCGAACAATTTCGTCATCATCGACAGCGGACTGGCTTGCGCGTCAAAGAAATTCACCAGGGAGAACAGCGGCGGGGGCCTGCGCAACGACGGCGCCAGTTCCACAACCCGCTCGAAGGGCACCCTCGCCAGGTCCGCGCCCGAATCGAAGGACGCCTGCGCGCTTCTCGCCATGTCGTTGAACGACGACCCGGCGACGGGAACGGTGATGGGGATCTGTCCGGTGAACCAACCCTGCGTCGTGAGGTCGGCCGGGGTGCTGCGGGTGTCCTTCGGGGTGATGGCGAAATACGTTCCCGCGTCGGTCAACTCGTGCACGGCCAGGGCGAGGCACGCGAACATGCCACCGACGAAACGGGCGCCGGCGGCCACACAGGCGGTTTCGAACCGATGCGTTTGGTCCTCGTCCAGCAGGGTCACGCCCAGCAGATCGCCGTCATAAGGCGCGTCGCCGAGGGGGAGCGGGAACGCCGGGAACGTCCCGTCGTTGAGTTCGGCGAAGTCGATCCAGGCCCGTACCTCCGGGGACTCGACGGTCAGCGCCTCGGTGTACTCGCGCTGCCGCACGCAGTAGTCGGCGTAGCTGCCGGCCGGCGGCAGTTCGACCGGCGGGTTTCCCGCGATCAGCTCGGCGTACATCGTCTGGAACTCGATGAGGCCCATCCCGACGAATTGGCCGTCGGCGTGCAGGTGATCGATGCTCGCATAGAAGGTGAAGCGGTCCGGGCGCTGAATCACCCCGAAGCTGAAGCAATCCCACTGCAGCGAATCGGGGGTGGCCACGATGTGATCCTGCAGCTGCGCGCTGGTCAGTTCGCCGTGTTCGGTGGGCTCGAACTCGATGTCGGCGGGGTCGGCGACGGTGCGCCGCACGATCCGGTCGGCGTCGCGGTACTCAAACCAACTGCGGTAGGTGTCGTGCCGGCGCAGGTGGGCGTTGATGACGTAGGTCATCGCGCGCAGATCGCAGCGGCCCGACACCTCGACGGACGCGATCAACAGCCGCGAATGATCCAGGCCGCGGGCGGCCTGTTCGCGCAGGCTGCGCAGGTGCCGGGCCTGGACATAGCTGGGCGGCACCGCGCTCACCGGCGCTTCGAGGGCCTTGGCGCGTGCGGCGGGCGACGGGTGCCACGAGAACAACCTGCCCGGCGCAGGCGCCCATTCGCCGACCGTTGAGACATCCAATGGGCCGATCCGCACCGCTACCTCCCGTGCTTCAGCACCGGCGGCGGTGCGTGGAGAACGGCAGCTGGCTGCGCACGGGGGGATCCGCCAAACACCGGTGGTGCTGAGGTTCCCCGGTAGCCTAGCCCGCGTTGTCGTGGGCCGCTCGGATCGGCGGGCCGCCCCGTTGGGCGCCGCGCCGCCGCCCCGAATCGTCAGGCGGTGCGTTCGGCGAGCGCCTGACGGGCCGCGTTGTAGCCGGGTATGAACGTGATGCCCGGTCCGCCGTGGCAACCCGCGCTGCCCAGGTACAGGCCCTCGATCGGTATCGGCTGACCACGAAAGCCTCTCGGGCCGGGCCGGTTCGGCCCGATCTGGTCGGGGTTGAGCAGTCCGTGGCAGTAGTCGCCGCCGGGCGCGCCGAACATCACGCCCATGTGCTTGGGCGTGAACGTGGTGTGCCGGATGATGCTGCGCTCGAAGTTCGGCGCCAACCGGGTGATCTTGTCGATCACCCGCTGACCCATTTCGACCTTCGCGTCGCCGTAGTCGGCGCCGCCCTCGATCGGGAACCACAACGCGAACGCCGAGGCCGCGTGTTTACCCGCGGGCGCCAGGTCCGGGTCGTTCTGCGTGGGAATCTGCAACACCACCGTCGGGTCGGCCGGGACGATTCCGCGCCGAGCGTCCTCCCACTGCTGCTGGACTTCTTCCGGCGTGCAGAACAGGCCGATCGACGCCTGCATGGCCGGGTCGTTCAGCGCCTCGTAGGGCGCGGCGAACTCCGGAGCCTCCTCCAGCGCGAAGTGCATCTGCAGGTAGCTGCCGCGGTGGTCGGTCCGCGCGTAGCGCTCCCGGATGTCGCCGGGCAGCAGGGCCGGGTCGACCAGTTCGTTGAGGGTGATGTCGGGCGCGATGCCGGAGACCACGATCGGGGCGGTCAACTCCTCGCCGGCCTCGGTGCGCACCCCGCTCACCCGCCCGTCGGTGACGACGATCTCGGTCACCTTGGTCCGCAGCCGGACTTCGCCGCCATGGCTTTCCAGCAGTTCGCCCAGGTGCGAGGTGAGCGCGCCGATGCCGCCGCGCAGCTTCTTCATCTGCATGGTGTCCCCGTCCGGGACACCCAACCCGAAGGCCAGCGCGGCCGCACTGCCCGGCGTGGCGGGCCCGCGATAGAGGGTGTTGACGGCCAGCACGGTCATGGAGCCGCGCAGCGCACCGTGCTTCTCGCGGTCGGGAAGGTAGCGGTCCAACACGTCGGTGACCGATCCGAACAACATGTCGTCGATGGAGGAGCGCTCGAATTCGTTTGTCGCACAGGCGTACATCTCGTCGTAGGTCTTGGGCTCCGTTCCCGCCTCGAACCGGCCCAGCGCCCGTGTCGGCGCCTGGCTCCAGGCCATCAGCCCCGCCATCCCGTTGACCGCGTCCGCCCCGTGCACCTCGTTGAGGTGGGTGAACAACTTGATGGGATCGCTGTACTGGATCAGCGGATCGTCACCGACGCCGCGCACCGCCACCGACATCACGTCCAGGTCGATCGTCGGCAGAGTGTCCAGGCCGAGCTCGTCGACCACCACCTTCGACGTGGGGAACTGGACCGAGCCGGCGATCTCGAACCGATACCCGTCGAAAAGCTCCACCGTCGAGGCCATCCCGCCGGCGTAGAGCTTGGAATCCAGGCACACCGTCCGCAAGCCCGCCTTCTGCAGCAGTACCGCCGCAGCCAGGCCGTTGTGCCCCGCACCGATAACTATCGCGTCGTACTGAGTCATGTTCTGCCCTCCAGCAATGGAGGCTGGCATGGCCGCAAAGTTTTGTCAATTATGACGAAACGTCTGTCAGGTGCCCGTGCCCCAGGAGTCGGTGATGCCCGCGCGCAGCGACTCCAGCGCCGCGTGGCACATCCGCGCCAGCTCACCCAGCGACCGATCGTCGCCCAACATCCAGAACTCCATCGCACCGAAGACACCCGCCGCGATGCAGCGCGCGATCACCGCGGCGCGCAGCCGACCCTCAAGCGTCCCGCTCGCCGAGCAGCTACGCCGGTGCAGCTGCTCCTCGATGACGCCGGCGAAGTCGGCCTGGACTTCCTGCATGTGCCGCACGATGCGGCCGGGGTCGAGCTCGCCGCCCCGCAGCGCGGCGATTTTCGTCACGGCCTCAACGTCATAGGGGAACGAGAAGACGGCCGATTGCACCGAGTCGATGATCGGCTCGTCGGCGGGCCGGGCGTCCAGTGCGGCACGAAACCAGTTCAGGCCGGTGTAGTCGGCAAACAACAGATCGTGCTTGGACTTGAAGTGGCGGTAGAACGTCCGCAGCGACACCCCGGCGTCCGCCGCGATCTGCTCGGCCGAGGTGTCCTCGACGCCCTGGCCCAGGAACCGCACCATGGCGGCCTGAACCAATGCCTCCCGGGTGCGCTCGCTGCGCGCCGTCTGCGCCGGCCTGACCATGCCAGTAAGGTACCTCAAGCACCTTTTGTCAGTATTGACAAAACTTTGGGTCTCGGGTGAGACTGCGCCCATGGTCTCGCTTCTTGTGCATGCAGTTCTCGGGCTCGGTGTCATCGGCTGGATCGTCGCCTCGAACTCGAAGGTCTTCGCCCGCCCGGCCGCCGGGCCCTTGTTCACCCCGCTGGAGTGCCTGTACTACGTCGTCGGCATCGCGTCGGTCGCCCTGGGCTGGTACTTCAACGTCACCTATGTCCAGCAGTATTCGCACGGATCCACCAATCCGTTGTGGGGCGAGCATGGGAGCTGGGCCGAATACATCAGGCTGATGTTCACCAACCCGGCCGCGGACTCCGCCAGCCAGGATTACACGATCGCGAATGTGGTTCTGCTGCCACTGTTTACCATCGTGGACGGCTACCGCCGTGGGTTGCGGCACCCGTGGTTGTACTTCGTGTCCAGCCTTTTCACCAGCTTCGCGTTCGCGTTCGCCTTCTACTTCGCCACCATGGAGCGGCAGCGCAGGCACGAGCAGGCCCGCGAGACGGTCGACGCCTAGGTTCCCTCCGCCCAGCGGCGGGCCCACTGGTCCAGGGGAGTGAGGGCCTCGCCCAGCGAATGCCCGGCCTCGCTGAGCTCGTAACACTGGTCGTCGCGCTGGACGACCAGGCCCGCGCCCGTCAGTTCGCCGAGACGGTCATACAAAACGCTGGGAGACATGCCGTCGCAGCGCTCCCGCAAGGACCTCGCTCCCAGCGGACCATCGCGAAGCTCCCACAGGATCCGCAACGCCCAGCGCCGCCCTAGGAGATCGAGGGCCGCCATGAGCGGCCGCCCTGTTGTCGACCCCCGCACCGGATGTCCCGGTCGAGCCACCGATTGACGTTTCGGATTCCGTAACGTAGGTTTCTTCTCCATGGTTACGAAAATAGTAACGCCTCGCATCGGTGCCCTCGAACCGCCGTACGAGCCCTCGGTGGCGGCACAACTGCAAAAGATGATGCCGCCGAACGTGCCGCCCATAGCCCTGTTTCGCGTCGTGGTGCGCAACATGCCCATGGCGGAGGCCATGACGCTGTGGGGCGGCTACGAATTGAGCCGCTCGCTGTCGCTGTCGCTTCGCGACCGCGAGATCGTGATCGACCGCACCTGCGCTCGCTGCGGCTGTGAATACGAATGGGGCGTGCACGTCGCGTTTTTCGCGGAGAAGGCGCGCCTCGATCGCGAGCAGGTCCACTCCTTGACCCACGGCGGCGCCGACGATCCGTGCTGGACGGCCGAGCGAGATCGCCTCCTCGTCCGCGCCGTAGATTCGCTCTGCGATCGCCGAGACATCGACGACGCCCTGTGGACGGCGCTGCGCACCGAGTTCGACGAACGCGAGATTCTCGACCTCACGATGCTGTGCGGCTGGTATCACGCGATCAGCTTCACCGCACGTGCCGCCCGGGTCCCGCTCGAGGCCGGCAGCCCCACCTTCGCCGGCGTCGCTCGCTGATCCGTCTAGGACCGCCGATCCGCGCTCAGCTCGGCTTGATGGCGCGCCACCGTTGCCGCCCACCGGCAGGATCGATCCGCACATCGGCGAATCCCGCGTTGAGCAGCCGGGCGCCCAAATCGTCCGGCGCGATCGGGTTGTAGGTGTCGGCGATGTGCAGGAGCCGGAAGCCCAGCGACGGGACGCCGTCGCTGCCGGCGAACGCCCCGCCCGGCCGCAGCACCCGAAACGCCTCGGCGAAGAGCCGGTCCTGCAATTCGGCGCTGGGAACGTGGTGGAGCATGGTGAAGCACACCACCGAGGTGAAGTGATCCGCGGGCAGTCCGGTGTCGGTGCCGTCGCCGTGGATGATGCGGGCCCGGTCGCCGTAGCGGCTCTGCAAGCGATCGGCCATCGCGGCATCGACCTCGACGGCGGTGAGCGAATCGGCCCTGTCCAGCAGAGCGCGCGTCGTCGCCCCGTATCCCGGGCCGATTTCCAAAGTCCGCGAGCCCAATTCGACGCCGTCCAACGCCCAGGGCAACAGCTGGCCCTCCACCGCCTTCTCCCAGGCCACCGAGCTACACCGGCGCCGGTGCAGAAGATTCATTCCCATAACGGTCACGCTAGGCGCACCGCAGTGGTGCGGGCTTCCGATATTCTGCCGTCTTATGTCGGAAATCAGCCATCACGGGATGGCGACGTCGTCCCAGGCGCTCCCCCCGGGGGCGCGGATCGAACGGCATTGGCATCCCTTGCACCAGATCGTCTACCCGTCCTCGGGCGCGGTCTCGGTCACCACCCCGGCGGGAACCTGGATCACGCCGGCGAATCGGGCCATCTGGATACCGGCGGGCTGCTGGCACGAACATAAGTTCCACGGCCACACCCGGTTTCACGGTGTCGCACTGGACCCGGACCGTTACCGTCGCGGCCCCGCGGCGCCGGCCGTGCTGGCGGTCAACCCATTGATGCGCGAACTCATCATCGCGTGCTCGCAGACCGACGGGACCGACACCGGCGAGCACCACCGGATGCTGGCCGTGCTGCACGACCAGGTGCAGACGGCCAATGCCGTTGAGCCCCTGTGGATTCCCACACCCGTCGACGACCGGCTGCGCGAAGCGTGCGCGCTTGTCGCCGACAACCTGCGCGAGCCGTTGACCCTGCAGCAGATCGGCCACCGGATCGGCATCAGCCAGCGCACCCTGAGCCGGCTGTTCCGCGACGAGCTGGCGATGACGTTTCCGCAATGGCGGACCCAGCTGCGGCTGCAGCACGCCCTCGTGCTGCTCACCGAACGCCGCGACGTCACGTCGGTGGCGTCCGAATGCGGTTGGGCCACAACGAGTGCCTTCATCGACACCTACCGGCGGGCCTTCGGGCACACCCCGGGCCGGCTGGCCGCGCACGCGCTCTAGCCTCTAGCCTCTAGCCTCTAGCCTTTCACAACGGTGCCGACGGGCTCGAGGACCTCGGTGCCGACGAACGGCACCAGCGCGTCGGGGACCCGCACGCTGCCGTCGGGCCGCTGGTGGTTTTCCAGGATCGCCACCAGCCATCGGGTGGTGCCCAGCGTGCCGTTGAGGGTGGCAGCGGTCTGGGGCTTGCCACCCCCGTCGCGGTAGCGCGTCGCCAGCCGGCGCGCCTGGAAGGTGGTGCAGTTCGACGTCGACGTCAGCTCGCGGTAGGTGCCCTGCGTGGGAACCCATGCCTCGCAGTCGAACTTGCGCGCGGCCGACGACCCGAGATCGCCGGCGGCGACGTCGATCACCCGATAGGGCACCCCGATGTGGGCCAGCATCTCGCGTTGCCAGCCGAGCAGCCGTTCGTGTTCGGCCTCGGCCTCGCCGGGCGTGCAGTAGACGAATCCCTCGACCTTGTCGAACTGGTGCACGCGGATGATGCCGCGGGTGTCCTTGCCGTAGCTGCCGGCCTCCCGCCGGAAGCACGACGACCAGCCCGCGTAGCGCAGCGGGCCACCGGACAGGTCCAGGATCTCGTCGGCGTGGTAGCCGGCCAGCGGCACCTCGGAGGTGCCGACCAGGTAGAGGTCGTCGGCCTCCACCCGGTAGATCTCGTCGGCGTGGGCACCCAGGAACCCGGTGCCCGCCATCACCTCCGGGCGCACCAGCACCGGCGGGATCATCGGGATGAAGCCGTTGTCGACGGCCAGCCGCAGGGCCAGTTGCAGCAGTCCCAGCTGCAGCAGCGCGCCCCGCCCGGTCAGGAAGTAAAAGCGCGAGCCGGACACCTTGGCGCCGCGCTGCATGTCGATGAGGCCCAGTGATTCGCCGAGCTCGAGGTGGTCCTTCGGGTTTTCCAGTCGCGCGGGTTCGCCCACGACGTCCAGGACGCGGTAGTCGTCCTCCCCGCCGGCGGGCACCCCGTCGATGACCACATTGGAGATCGCCATGTGCGCCGCGGTGAACGCCGCCTCGGCCTCGGCCTGCTCGGTTTCGGCGGCCTTGACCTGCTCGGCCAGCTCCTTGGCGCGCGCCAGCTTGGCCGGGCGCTCCTCGGGGGACGCGGAGCCGACGCTTTTGCTGGCGGATTTCTGCTCGGCGCGCAGCGTGTCGGCCTTCGAGATCGCCGCCCGGCGGGCGGCGTCGGCCGCCAGCAGCGTGTCGACCAAGGTCGGATCCTCGCCTCGACTGGTCTGCGACCTGCGTACGGCGTCGGGGTTCTCGCGGAGCAGTTTCGGGTCGATCACGGCCCTGAGACTACTTTCACCGGCTGGGCCCGGTCCGCACAGCGTCCCGCCACGATCAGTCCCAGGACTCACATCAGTAACTTTTGTCACGCCGCACAGGCGCTCCTGTCAGAATGGACCCGATGTCGCAAGCGCCCGAGACGGAAGCCCCGGAGGCTGACGCCCGCACCGCCGCGCCGGAACAGCCGCACGCCGGCTTCCGGTGGCCGCGCAGTCTGCATGCGCAGGCCACCCGGCGCGCCCTGCTGCTGACCGCGCTCGGCGGCCTGCTGATCGCCGGGCTCGTCACCGCGCTGCCGGTCGGCGGCACCGGGCCGGGGCGGTTGTCCGGCTATCTCAACGGCAACCCGGTCCCTACCACCGGAAGCAGGGGCGACGCCGCGTTCAACAAGGCCGCCAGCGGCGACTGCCTGATGTGGCCGGACGCCACCCCCGAGTCGGCGAGGATCGTCAACTGCGTCGACGCCCACAAGTTCGAAGTCGCCGAATCCGTCGACATGCGGACGTTCCCGGGCTCCGAGTACGGCCCCAACGCCGCGCCCCCGTCGCCCGCTCGCATCCAGCAGATCACCCAGGAGCAGTGCGAGTCCGCCGTGCGGAATTACCTGGGCCCCAAGTTCGATCCCAACAGCAAGTTCACCGTCAGCCTGCTGTGGCCGGGGGACCGGGCCTGGCGCCAGTCGGGCGAGCGCCGCATGCTGTGCGGTCTGCAGCTGCCCGGCACCAACAACCAGCAGCAGGCCTTCAAGGGCAAGGTCGCCGACGTCGACCAGTCCAAGGTCTGGCCGGCGGGCACCTGCTTGGGCATCGACTCGACCACCAACCAGCCGATCGACGCCCCGGTCGAATGCGCGGCGCCGCACGCAATGGAGGTGACCGGCACGGTGAACCTGGCCGAGAAGTTCCCCGGCGCGCTGCCGGCGGAGCCCGACCAGGACGGCTTCATCAAGGATCAGTGCACCAAGATGACGGACGCCTACCTGGCGCCGGTCAAGCTGCGCACCACCACGCTGACGCTGATCTACCCGACCGTGCCGCTGGCCAGCTGGACGGCCGGCAGCCGCGAGGTCGCCTGCAGCATCGGCGCGACGCTGGGCAACGGCGGCTGGGCCACCCTGGTCAACAGCGCCAAGGGCCAGCTGCTGATCAACGGCCAGCCACCGGTGCCGCCGCCCGACATCCCCGAAGAGCGGCTCACGCTGCCGCCGATACCGCTCCAGGTACCGGCCCAGGCGCCGTCGAGCCAGGCCGCTTCGGCCCCGGAGATCCCGCCGAACAATCAGCACCTTCCGGGGCAGCAGCCGGTGGTCACGCCACCCCAGGCGCCGGCCTCCGACTCTCCGGCCCCGCAGGCGCCGCCCCCCGCGGACGCCGGGGCGCCGCCGCAGCCCCCGCCCCCCGCGGACGGTGGAGCGCCGCCGCCGGCCAACCCGGCGCCGGAGGCACCGCCCGCCGCGCAACCCGGGGGATAACCGAGTGCCCGCGCGGATGGATCCGCAGCGGTTCGACGAACTGGTTTCCGACGCGCTCGACCTGATCCCGCCCGAGCTGGCAGCGGCGATGGACAACGTCGTCGTTCTGGTGCAGGACCGCCACCCCGAGGACGGGGAGCTGCTCGGGCTGTACGAAGGGGTCGCCCTGACCGAGCGGGACTCCGACTACGCCGGATCCCTGCCCGACGCGATCACCATCTACCGCGAGGCGCTGCTGGACGTCTGCGAATCCGACGAAGAGGTCGTGGAGGAAGTGGCGATCACGGTGATCCACGAGATCGCCCACCACTTCGGCATCGACGACGCCCGGCTGGAAGAACTGGGCTGGGCCTGACAACCCGACAGCCGCGCCGGTTTCGTGGGCGCGGCATCCCGGATTTCTCCGTGGCGGGTGCTATGAACGCGTTATGAGCGCTGACTGCCGCGACTGCCGGGCAGGCCTAGATCACTGTCACGGCACCATCATTCGCCATTCACTGCGCCGCTCGGAATGCACCGAGCCGGATTGCTTCAGCCCCGAGCTGTTGCCACACGCCTTCGTCGTCGACTGCGACGCGGTCGGCTGCGGATGCTCGGAGTCGGTCGCGCTGGCCGTCTGACCGGCCGTCAACCCATCGGGTCGGTGCTCGAGTGCACCGCGTCCGCGACCGGGGTTGCCTCGGTCTCGGGATAGAACGGGGGCGTCAGGGTTCCCCACCGCACGCAGCTCCACCGTCCGTCGGTGATCGGCGCCAGCACCACGGATTCGGCGTTGTCGAGGTGATTGTCCAGCGCAAAGCCGGCGTCCACACCGGCCAGCACGGCGGCGGCCAGGCGGATGGCGGCGCCATGGCTGACTACGACGATGTCGCCGGTCCAGTCGTGGTCGTCGAGGTAGCGCAGCCGCAGGTCGGTGAGCACCGGCACGTAGCGGTCCAGCACGTCGTTGCCGGTTTCCCCGCCGGGCAGCGGGACGTCGAGGTCACCGTGATGCCATCGCCGGTAGATCTCGTTGAACTCGGCGACCGCGTCGTCGTCGTTGCGGTTTTCCAGCCCGCCGACCTGAACCTCGTGAACGCCGGCCACCTCGATGGCGGACATCCGCAGCTCGCCGCCGATGACCCCGGCCGTCTGCGACGCCCGGATCGCCACCGAGTGGGCCAGCAGCGAGGGCCGTCCCGCACCGCGGGCGAAGGCGCGGGCCTGGTCGCGGCCCCGCGGCGTCAGTTCAGCGCCGGGTGGGCGGGTGTCCAGCCTGCGCTCGACGTTGCCATAGGACTGGCCGTGTCGCAGGAGCACCAACCGGCCCGTCATACCTCGACCTCCCGGGCCGTGGTCTCCGGTTTGCCGTCGCGCAGCCGCGCCAGCCAGCGGGCCGCCTCGTCGGCGGGTGGCGGCAGCACCCCGGCGGGGGAGCCGGTCGGCCAAGATCCCAGGTATCGCACGTCTGCACAACGCCGGTGCAGCGCTTTGAGTGCCTCGGCGACGGCGTCGTCGTCGATGTGGCCCACACAGTCGGCGAAGAACACGTAGGTACCCAGCGCCGTCCGGGTCGGGCGGGATTCGATCCGGGTCAGGTCGATGCCGCGGATCCCGAATTCGGTCAGCGCGCCCAACAGCGCGCCGGGCGCGTTGTCGATGCGCAGCACCACCGACGTCCGGTCGGCCCCGGTGCGGGCCGGCGGCGGCCCGGGCAGGCCGACCAAGAGGAAGCGCGTGCGGGCATTGGGCTCGTCGACCACCCCGTCGGCCAGCGCGGCCAGTCCCCGATGCGTGGCGGCCAGCGGCGACGTCACCGCGGCGTCGGCCTGCCCTTCGGCCACCTGCCTCGCCGCGTCGGCGTTGGAGTACGCGGGCCGCAGCTCGGCGTCGGGCAGGTGGGTGGCGACCCAATGCCGCACCTGCGCCGCCGCCACGGAGAAGGCGGCCAGCGTGCGCACGTCGGCGGCGGCGCGACCGGGTTTGACCACGATCGTGAACGCGACGTCCAGGGTGGTCTCGGCGAACACCTGCAGGGGCGAACCGATCGCCAGGCTGTCCAGCGTGGGCGTCACGGACCCGTCGATCGAGTTCTCGATGGGGACACAGGCGTATTCGGCGGCGCCCTCGCGGACGGTGTCCAGCGCCGCGGCGGTGCTGTCGAAGGGCACTCGCCGAACCTCGCCCGCGCCCTGGTCGGGTATCAGGCCGGCGGCCATGATCTGCAACAGCGCCGCCTCGGTGAAGGTCCCCTCCGGACCGAGATAAGCGATGCGGATCACGCCCCAACCCTAGCGGCGACCGCCGCCAAACGGCTCTTGCGGCGCCCCGTCATCTAAGTTAACTTAGGCTTACCTAACCGAAGGAGAACGGTGTTACCGCTGACGTGCCCCGCCCCGACGACGGCCGAACGTATCCGCAGCGCGTGTGTGCGCGCCGGTGGCGCGCTCCTGGCCCTGGAATCCGTGCACACACGCCAGGATCCGGTCGTGACGCCCGTACATCACCTGCTGCCCGACGGGTCGTTCGCGCTGGCGCTTCCGCGTGGGCGCGACGGCCGCCCGGACCGCGGCGTCGCCGGAGCGCAGGCGCTGCTGGAGTTGACCGACTACGCGCCGCTCCCCCTGCGGGAGCCGGTGCGCTCGCTGGTCTGGGTGCGCGGGCGCCTGCAGGAATTCCGCTCGGACGAGGTCGCCGAGACCGTCGACCTGATCGCCGCCGACTGGCCCCACCCCGCGCTGCTTCAGGTCGACACGCCGCGCTGCGCCCCGCCGGACGGCGACGAGCCCCGGTACACGCTGATCCGGCTGGAGATCGCGTCCATCGTCGTCACCGACGCCACCGGCGCCGAACCCGTCAGCGTCGAGGATCTCCTGGCGGCCCGGCCCGACCCGTTCTGCGAGATCGAGTCGAACTTGCTGTGGCATTTGGACACCGCCCACAGCGATGTGGTGGCGCGGCTGGTGTCCCGGCTGCCGGCACCGTTGCGGCGCGGCCAGGTACGCCCGCTCGGACTCGACCGCTACGGCGTGCGGTTCCGTGTCGAAGGCACCGACCGCGACCACGACGTCCGCTTGCCCTTCCACAAGCCGGTGGACGACATGACCGGGTTGAGCCAGGCCATCCGGGTGCTGATGGGTTGCCCGTTCATCAACGGCCTGCGCGCCCGTCGGTAGCCGAACCCGTCGTGTCGGGCCGCCGCCGCCGCGTACGTTAACCGGGTGAACGGCGATCAACCACCGCACCGGCCCGAACCGCGTACCGAGCCGTCACCGGTGATCCGCCGCGGGGCTCGACCGCCGACACCGGCCGAGCAGACCACACCGCTGCGGCGGGCCACGCCACCGCCACCCCCGTCGCCGCCCCGCGCCGCCGACCCGCCGCGCCCCATCCCGCCGGCGCCGCACACCCGCCGATCACCCGGCCCCCCACCGCGGCCCGCCCCGCCCGGCGCGCGCCGCCGACGCGGGTGGCGCCGCTGGCTCCGGGCGGTCACCTCCGCGGTGGTGATCGGCGCGCTGCTCGTCGGCATCGCCGCAGTGTGCGGGGCGGTTTGGTTCGACAGCAGGCTGCACCGCGACGACATCCTGACCGACTACCCCGGACGCCCCGGACCCGGCCGGGGCACGAACTGGCTGCTCGTCGGCTCCGACAGCCGCCAGGGGCTCACCCCCGAGCAGCAGCAGGACCTGGCCACCGGCGGTGACATCGGCAGCAGCCGTACGGACACCATCCTGCTGGTCCACCTGCCCGCGCTGTGGTCCGGCGGGCGGGTGACGATGGTGTCGATCCCGCGCGACTCCTACGTCCCGATCCCCGGCCACGGCAAGGACAAGATCAACGCCGCCTTCGCGATGGGCGGGGCCTCCTTGCTGGCCCAGACGGTGGAGCAGGCCACCGGGCTGCGACTCAACCACTACGCGGAAATCGGATTCGGCGGCTTCGCCGGCGTGGTCGACGCGCTGGGCGGGGTGACGGTGTGCCCGACGACCCCGCTCAACGACCCCCTGGCCGGCATCGACCTGCCGGCCGGCTGCCAGAAGCTCAACGGCCGCAACGCCCTCGGGTACGTCAGGACGCGCGACACCCCCCGGGCGGATCTGGACCGGATGGTCAACCAGCGGCAGTTCGTCGCGGCACTGCTGCACGCCGCCGCCAGCCCGGCGGTGTGGCTGAACCCGTCGCGCTGGTACGCGGTGCCGCGCGCGGTCGCCGACGCCCTGACCGTCGACCGCGGCGACCACGTCTGGGACCTGGGCCGCCTGGGCTGGGGGCTGCGCGGCTCCCCCACCACACTGACGGTCCCCATCGGGGAGTTCACCAGCGGCGACGCCGGATCGGTGGTGGTGTGGAACCACGACGAGGCCGGCCGGCTGTTCGAGGCGCTGGCCAACGATGCGCCGGTGCCCACCGGCCCGCCGGACTAACCGACCCGGCCGTTTTGCAAGTAGGCCTTCGTGCGGCCGGGGTGGTGCGTGGCAAGCCAGGCCACTCCGACGTCGCGGCAGAAGTCGAGGTCTTCGTACTCGTCGACGTTCCAGCAGTACACGGCCCGGCCCTGGGCGATCGCGCGATCCGCCAGCTGGGGATATTCCTTGAGCGTCGCGAGCGAAGGCCCGACGGCGGTGGCGCCGACGGCCGTGGCCGCACCGCTGGTCAAGTAGCGCGCGGTCCTGCCGAGCAGCACGGTCGGCAGCAGCGGAGCGGCCCGCCGGATCCGCCAGACCGCGGCCGCCGAAAACGACATCACCACCGCGCGGGACCGGTCGGCGGAGGCTGGGGCGGCGATGCCGAACCGGTGCAGGAGCGCGAGCAGCTTGGTTTCCACCAGCGAGCCGTACCGCACCGGGTGCTTGGTTTCGATGAAGAGCTTCACCGGCCGGCGCCAGTCGAGGACGAGCGAAACCAGGGCGTCCAGCGTCAGCAGGCTGGTGTCACCGTGGGTGCCGTCTTCGCGCCAGCTGTCGTGCCACGCTCCGTACTCGAGCTCGCGCAGCTCAGCGAGGGTCATCGTGCTGACCAGTCCGGCCCCGGTCGACGTCCGGTCCAGACGGCGGTCGTGCACGCACACCAGGTGGCCGTCGCGGGTCAGGCGCACGTCGCATTCCACGCCGTCGGCGCCCTCCTTGAGGGCGAGGTCGTAGGCGGCCAGCGTGTGTTCGGGCCGGGCGGCCGACGCGCCGCGGTGGGCTACCACAAAGGGGTGCCCGGCGAGCACCTCCTCGGCCCACGTCATACGCCTAATGCTGCCGCTTCCTGCCCCTCCAGCTCAACCGGGCGCGAGGGGGGCGCCGGGTCGTCGGAGACCACAACCCAGCGGTGCGCGGGCCGTTCGACCGGTTTCCGCTCGAAACCCTCGAAAACCCGGGCGGCCGCGGCGACCGTCAGCGCCGCGAGCAGGTATGCAAAAACCATGGTGATCGTGTTGTTGGCGATGCCCTGCGCGTCGCTGGCGAAGCTGGTGGCCATGGCGAAGACGGAGACCAGGTAGCTGGCCACCCACGCGACCCACCACTGGACGATCGGTCGGCGTATCCGCGAGTAATGGTCCTCCACGATCGCCAGCTCGATGACGTAGACCGGCGCCCACAACAGATTGGCCAGCGGCACCACGCACCCCGCCCACAAGGTTCGGGTGGACCGCGGCTCGGGCAGCCCGTGATGCGCGAACACGGCGGCGCGGCGAGCGATGAGCCAACGGATCAGCATCACCCCGGAGGTGAGCACCGCCGCGATCGCGGCCACGCTGGCCAGGATGCCGAGCCAGTCCGCCCCTGCGGCCACCCACGAGTTCAGCAGGGTGTTCCGGTTGATGATCAGCAGCACGTATCGCACGACATAGACCAGAGCCGCGATGCCGAGGACGAGCACGCTGACAAACAGCGTGGTGCGGATCATCGGCACGGCCGGCCCCGGGCGCGCGGCCGCTTCGGCCGCCGCCGGCGTTTGCTCGACGCGGTCGGCCAGGCCCCAGCGCGGCATCACGGCATAACGCGGAGTGGGGCCGAGGGGACGCCGTCCGCGCCGGGTGGCCGGCGCGGCGCCGGGACGCACCGCTATCCAGCGAAAGCCCGGCGGTAGGCGCGGCGGAGTGCGCTGCCATCCCCGGGCCCCGGAGGGTCGGCTCGCCGGCGCGGCGGTTTGCGCGCCCCACCGTGGATCGGGCGCCGGCGCGTCCGGCAGGGGGGCCATCAGGGCTCCCCGACAACGGGGACACCACTCGCGTTGCCGCTCGCGCACGTTCCACCGAGTGCCGCATTGGGAGCACACCTGGATCACCGGACTAGCCTAACCGCGCGATCATGCGCGCCGCGGGACGCGGCGACGGTGGCTCGAGCCCGGGGCCGTCGGCTATCTACCGGGCCGTCGTGACTATCCACAGTTTCCACAGGTTTATCCACATGCGGATCGCGGGTAAGGGAAGCGTTACTACAGCGTTACCGGGGTGGCCGTGGTTCGACATGTGGATAACACCGCAGGCTTCTCGGCGTGCCATCGACAGCCCGGAAGGTCGTTGAGCGAATGGATGACCTCCGGTCACAAACTTCCGGGCCCGACCTCCCCCAACCCGCACGTCAGTGCACCGTTTTCCAACCCCGGTTTGAAGCGCTATGATCGCGTTCGCGAAAAATTGTTTGTGACTCACCTCACTACCGCGGGGTGAGGGGCGGGTGAAAGGCGATTGATGGCCACGCATTCGTTCGGTCCGGGTTCACCGGCCCCCTCGAAGTCGTACTCCGGCTCGCCCGCGTGGAATCACAGCTACAGCATCGCCGCATTGCGCGCCGGGCTCATCGCGCTCGCGCTGCTGGCGATTCTCGCCCTCATCGTTTTGTCCTGATTCGCCTGGTCTTGATTCGGCTCCGAACGGGTACCCCCGTTCGGAGCTCATAGCGGCCGTTCTTGCGGTCCGTCCGGTCATGGAGCAGGGTTGTCTACGGCTGGCCGCCGCGTTGGCGGGCCCGCGGAGCGTAAGAAGACAATCGAAGAAAGGAACGCCGTGGCTGAATACACCCTGCCCGATTTGGACTGGGACTACGCAGCGTTGGAACCTCACATCTCGGGTCAGATCAACGAGATCCATCACACCAAGCACCACGCCACGTACGTCAAAGGCGTGAACGACGCCGTTGCCAAACTCGAAGAGGCACGCGCCAACGACGACCACGCCGCGATCTTCCTGAACGAAAAGAACCTGGCCTTCCACCTCGGCGGCCACGTCAACCACTCGATCTGGTGGAAGAACCTGTCGCCGGACGGCGGCGACAAGCCGACCGGCGAGCTCGCCGCGGCGATCGACGACGCCTTCGGGTCGTTCGACAAATTCCGTGCCCAGTTCAGCGCGGCCGCCAATGGCCTTCAGGGTTCGGGCTGGGCGGTCCTGGGTTATGACACGCTCGGCGACAGACTGCTCACCTTCCAGTTGTATGACCAGCAGGCCAACGTTCCGCTCGGCATCATTCCCCTGCTGCAGGTCGACATGTGGGAGCACGCCTTCTACCTGCAGTACAAGAACGTCAAGGCGGACTACGTCAAGGCCTTCTGGAACGTCGTCAACTGGGCCGACGTGCAGAAGCGGTACGCGGCCGCCACGTCGAAAACCAGCGGGCTGATCTTCGGCTGAGTCCACCTCGATCGGCACGGGGCGTCGCGCGCCATGCGCGGCGCCCCTGGCGTTTGTCCGGCCACGAATCGGGCATTCCGAGAACATGTGCGCCACTAGCCGTGTCGGGTTGCACGGCGCCTAACCCGCAGGCATGCTTAGTCATTCGAGCTACCAGTGTGGTTAATCGGACGGAGGCGTCGCGCGGAGGTCGAAATGGAAACTGGGTCTGACCGCCCGATAGGGGTTTCCCCTTTCCATGCTCGTGGTGCCCTGAAAGGGTTTGTGATCTCCGGCCGTTGGCCCGATTCGACCAAGGAGTGGGCCCAGCTGCTCATGGTGGCTGTGCGGGTCGCGTCGTTGCCCGGATTGCTCTCCACCACAACGGTGTTCGGGGCCCGGGAGGAGTTGCCCGACGCGCCCGAGCCCGGCACCGTCGGCCTGGTGCTCGCCGAGGGCACCGTCTTCGGTGAATCGGCAATCCAGCCAGGCTATTTCGCCGATCATCAACCGCCCGCGCTGCTGATGCTGCATCCGCCTTCGGAGACCACGCCTTCCCTGCCCGAATGCAGCGGCGCGGCGTCTGGCTGCGTACTGCTTCCCGGCTTGCCATATCTGGGACTCGAGCATCGGGCGGCCTGGGTGGAAGCCGAGGCCGACGGCACGATCACGTCCATGGTGAGCCGAGTCGGCGTCGATCCCATCAGCCATCCCGATACCGCGATTTTGGCGATGCTGCTCGCGGCATAGGCTGCGGCGCCCCGGACGCAGCCATCGGCCGCCGACTGGGACGGCCAGGGCACGCCGCGGGCGCCCCGGTCGCCCACGAGCTCCGATTCGTGATTCCCGGCGCGTTCCGCGCGCAGCCATTCCGGACGCTCCACGCGTCTGACAGCAAATAAGGCGTTAAGCAAACATAAATTGCTGCCCGGTTGCGGTGCGACCGCCCAGCACGCCGCCATCCTACACTTCGCCGAGACCGGCACCGCTGGCCCGCCACCGTGGGCCCGATCGCTAATTCTGCGTATAACCTGTGAGTTTCGCGGATTTAGTGGACACCTCAGCGAATCAGTTAGACGCTCGTCAAGTGTGGCATCGGCACGTTCCAGCTACGTCCGACGCATATCCGTGGGGGTTTGCACCTGGTTAGGGACACAAACCCTCGCTACCATGATCAGCAAATACACCTAGGTAATAGTTCACTTCTACAGCCCAGTGGAGGTCATATCCAATGAGCACGACGTTCGCTGCTCGCCTGAACCGCCTGTTCGACACGGTGTATCCGCCGGGACGGGGGCCGCACACCTCCGCGGAAGTGATCGCGGCGCTCAAGGCGGAGGGCGTCACGATGTCGGCTCCCTACCTGTCGCAGTTGCGGTCGGGGAACCGCACCAACCCGTCGTCGGCGACCATGGCCGCATTGGCCAACTTCTTCCGCATCAAGCCGGCCTACTTCACCGACGACGAGTACTACGAGAAGCTCGATAGGGAGTTGTCGTTCCTGGCCACGATGCGCGACGACGGAGTGCGCCGTATCGCCCTGCGCGCATCCGAGTTGTCCCCCGAGGCCCAGCACGAGGTCATGCAGCGGGTCAACGAGCTGCGCCGCGCGGAGCACCTGGACGCGTAGCCGTACCGACTGCAGACGCCCATCCCCGGCCGCCCCGACCTGGAGGGCTTCCGCCCGCCCACGCCGATTAGGGTTGGCTCACGGGATCGCGCACGCGCGAAAGCGATAGTCCACAACAGACCGGGGAGGCGGCCGGGAATGGGCCTGTTCCGCAAGCGAAAGAGTCGCGCGACGCGTCGCGCCGAAGCCCGTGCGATCAAGGCCCGCGCGAAGCTGGAGGCCAAGCTCGCCGCCAAGAACGAGACCCGCCGATACCAGGCGGCCCAGCGGGCGGAGGCCAAGGCACTCCGGGCGCAGATCAAAGCCCAACGGGACAGCGACCGGACGGCGTTGAAGGTCGCCGAGGCCGAACTCAAAGCAGCGCGCGAGGGGAAGATTCTCTCCCCGACGCGCATCCGCCGGACGCTGACCGTGTCCCGGCTGCTCGCGCCGATCCTCACTCCGCTGATCTACCGTGCCGCCGTCTCGGCGCGCGCGCTGATCGATCAGCGCCGCGCGGACCGACTCGGGATCCCGTTGGCCCAGATCGGGCAGTTCTCCGGCCACGGCGCGCAGCTGTCGGCGCGGATCGCCGGCGCGGAGAAGTCCCTGCGAGCCGTGCAAGACAAGAAGCCAAAGGACGCCGAGACCAAGCAGTTCGTGTCGGCCATCACCGAGCGGCTCGCCGATCTGTCGGCGGCCGTCACGGCCGCGGAGAACATGCCGGCCGCGCGGCGCCGGGCGGCCCACGCCGCGATCGCGGCGCAGCTCGACGGCATCGAGGCGGACCTGATGGCCCGGCTCGGGTTGAGCTGACCGCGGATGGGGTCCGGCATGTCGCTGCGCGCGCGGCGGACGACGCGCCTGCCGATCGCGGTGGCCGCCGCCGTCGCGCTCTATCTCGGCTCGGCGGCGCACCTCCCGGCGGCGTGGGCGCACGTCCACGCCACCAGCGACGACGCGGTGCGGGGCGCCACCGCGCTCGTCACCTTTCAGGTCCCCAACGAATCGAACACCGGCGCGGCGACCACCGCGCTCAGCGTCGCCCTGCCCGACGTGGCCTCGGCGCGCGCCGAAAGCATGCCGGGGTGGACGGCCAAGCTCGACCGCGACGCGGCGTCTGGCGCCGTGCACTCGGTGACGTGGACGGCAGCGCCGGGCGGCGGCATCGGGGCTGATCAGTTCGCGCTGTTCCGGATATCGGTGAAGCTGCCCGACGCCGAGACGGTGAGCTTTCCGGCCACGCAGACCTACTCCGACGGCGTGGTGGTGAAGTGGGACCAGGCCCCGCAGCCGGGCGGTGGCGAGCCCGAGTATCCGGCGCCCACGCTGACGCTGGCCGCGGGACCGGCGGCCGCGCACGACCACCATCCGCCCTCCACCGCGCCGGCCCAGCAGGCGACCACGCCACAGCCCAAGTCGTCGGATGACACCGCCCGACTGCTGGGGGGCGCGGCATTGGTCGTCGCCGCACTGGGTATCTGCCTCGCGCTGATCCGCCGACGGACATGAGGCGGTTGGCGATCGCCGCATGCGTCGCCGCCCTGCTGGTGATCGCTACGCTGACCGCGCCCGCGGCGTCGGCGCACGCCGCGCGGATAGCCACCGATCCGGCCGACAACGCGGAGCTCGCGACCGGTCCCGCGCGGGTGAGCGCCACCTTCAACGAACAGCTGCAGAGCACGTTCGCGGCCATGACGGTCGTCGGGCCTGACGGCAACACGTGGTCGGCCGGCGACCCCACGGTGCGGGGTGCGATGGTCGGCATCGACCTGCGGCCGCTGGGGCCCGCCGGGACCTACACGGTGAACTACCGGGTGACGTCCGCCGACGGTCACGTGGTCTCCGGCTCGTGGTCGTTTCGGTTGACGGTGCCGGGCACGGGGACGCCGGGCCCGCCGGCGGGGCGCGCCCCCGCCGGCGGTGAGGTCCCGGTGTGGCCGTTCGTCGTGGTGGCGGGGCTGCTCGTCGCCGGGGGCGCCCTGTGGGCGGTGCGGCGCAGACCGTGACCGGCGCCCGAGGCGCCCACACTCGTGCTGGCATGATGGGTTCGAAGAACCCGCGTGGGCTAGAAAACTACTGAAGAAAGCTCAAGGAGCGGCCGCATGGCAGACCCGCAGGATCCACCCAACAGCGAACCCGAGAACGCAGCTACCCCGCCGCCGGAGCCGGCGGCGCCGCCCGCCCCGCCGGAAAAGAAGCCCCCGGCCAAGGCGGTCAAGAAGGCCGCGAAAGCACCCGCCAAGAAAGCACCCGCCAAAAAGGCGCCCGCGAAGAAAGCGCCCGCGAAGAAGGCGCCCGCCAAAGCCGCCGAGACCCCGGCAAAGGCCGCCGAGCCGCCGGTCGAGGTGCAGCGGCGGATCGAAAGCAACGGCGACCTCGCGGCGGCCGCCAAAGATGTAGCCGCACAAGCGAAGTCCACTGTAGACGCCGCCAATAACCCGCTGCCTGCTGACGCTCCGGCTGCGGTCCTCACCCAGTCCCGGTTGCCGTTGATCGTCGCGCTGGCCGTCAGCCTGCTGGCGATCCTGTTGATCCGGCAGCTGCGGCGCCGCTGACCGCGACCCGGCCGCTACCGTGTCAGACGTGACCGTGCTCTTCAAGCCCACCGCCGACCTCGTCGACGACATCGGCCCCGACGTCCGCAGCTGTGACGTCCAATTCCGCCAATTCGGTGGCCGCCAGCAGTTCGCCGGGCCCATCAGCACGGTGCGCTGCTTCGAGGACAACGCGCTGCTGAAATCGGTGCTCTCCGAGCCGGGTGCGGGCGGGGTGCTGGTCATCGACGGCGGCGGCTCCCTGCACTCGGCACTGGTGGGCGACGTGATCGCCGAGCTGGCCCGCGCGAACGGATGGGCCGGGCTGGTCGTCAACGGGGCGGTGCGCGACGCTGCCGCGCTGCGTGGCCTCGACATCGGCATCAAGGCGCTGGGCACCAACCCGCGCAAGAGCAGCAAGACGGGCGCCGGCGAGCGCGACGTGGAGGTCACGCTGGGCGGGGTGACGTTCTTGCCCGGTGAGATCGCCTACAGCGATGACGACGGCATCGTCGTCGTCAAGCCCTAAACCGCAACCGGCGCACGCTTTTTCGCGAATCGCAGACCCTCGTCGGCGACCTTGCCGCGGCGGATCGTGCGCATGTCGAAGAAGTAGTTCTGCTTGAGCCGCCACGGCGCGCGCGACCCCGACTTGGGCAGCATGTCCATCGCCCGCTGGAAGTACCCGGGGCTGAAGTCCATGAACGGCAGCTCGTCGACGTCATCGCCGGGATGCTCCGGCTCGACGAAGTCAAAACCCTTGTCGTCCATGTAATTCAGCAACCGGCAGACGAACTCGGAGACCAGGTCGGCCTTCAGCGTCCACGAGGCGTTCGTGTAGCCGAAGGTGATCGCGAAGTTGGGCACCCCGGAGAACATCAGGCCCTTGTAGGTCATCAACGACGTCAGCTCGATCGGGTCACCGTTGCGGGTGGGCCGCACCCCGCCCAGCAACTGCATGTTCAATCCCGTTGCGGTGATGATGATGTCGGCCTGTAGCTCCTCACCCGAGGTGAGCCTGATTCCGTTCTTGGTGAACCGGTCGATGGTGTCGGTGACGACGTCGGCCTTGCCGTGCCGGATGGTGCGGAAGAAGTCGCCGTCGGGGGCCAGGCACAGCCGCTGATCCCACACGTTGTACCGCGGCCCGAAGTGCTTCTCGACGTCGTAGCCCTGCGGCAGGCGGCGCTTGGCCATCGTCATCAACGTCTTGCGCATGTAGGCCGGGCGCTTCCGCGACAACTGGTACTGGAACGTGCTGAACGCGATGGCTTTCCAGCGGTTCGCGATGTGCGCCAGGCGGGCCGGCAGCAGCCGGTTGGCCTGTACGGCGAACGGGTCGACCCCGGGCAGCGAGCCGATGTAGGTCGGTGAGCGCTGCAGCATCGTGACATGACCGGAGCCCGAGTTCACCAGGGCGGGGATCAGTGTGATCGCGGTGGCGCCGGACCCGATGACGATGATCTTCTTGCCCGTGTAGTCGAGGTCTTCCGGCCAGTGCTGAGGGTGGATGATCTGGCCTTCGAAGTCCTCGGCGCCGGGGAAGGTGGGCGAATATCCCTCGTCGTAGTTGTAGTAGCCGGTGCAGGCGAACAGGAAGGAGCAGGTGAGCTCGCGCTGTTGCCCATCGGACTCCACGGTGAGGGTCCAGCGGTTGTCGGCGTCGGACCAATCGGCGGCCACGACGCGCTGGCGGTAGCGGGTGTGCCGGTCGATCTTGTTCTCGACCGCGGCGTCGTTGATGTAGGCCTTGATGTCGGCGCCGTCGGCGATCGATTTCGCCGAGTGCCAGGGCTTGAACCGGAACCCCAGGGTGAACATGTCGGAGTCCGACCGGATACCCGGGTATTTGAACAGGTCCCAGGTGCCGCCCAGGTCATCGCGGCGTTCGAGGATCGCGTAGCTCTTGGTCGGGCAGCGCTCCTGCAGGTGCCATGCCGCGCTGATGCCCGAGATGCCGGCGCCCACGATGATCACGTCAAGGTGCTCAGTCATGCGGCCACGTTATCAACGCCCTGTCGACGCAGTCAACGCTGTGTCGAAAGTTTCGACACTGTGTAAAGTAGCGGGCGTGACTACCGCCGGTCAGACCCGTGCCCTGCGTGGCCGCCGCGCCATCCGCCCCTCGGGTGACGACCGTGAGCAGGCGATCCTGGCGACCGCCGAACGGCTGCTGGAGCAGCGCTCGTTCGCCGACATCTCCGTCGACGACCTGGCCAAGGGTGCCGGACTGTCGCGCCCGACGTTCTACTTCTATTTCAAGTCCAAGGACGCGGTGCTGCTCTCGCTGCTGGAACCGGTGATCGCGCGCGCCGACTCCGAGTTCGACGGCGCGGTGCAGCGGTTGCCCGAAGACCCGCGCCGGGTGTGGCGAAACGGCATCAAGGCGTTCTTCACGGCGTTCAGTTCACACCGCCGGCTGGCCCGCGCTGCGACAGAAGCGCTGGCGACGAGCTCCGAATTGCGCGTCATGTGGTTGGGCTTCATGCAGAAGTGGATCGACCAGACGGCGGCCATGATCACGGCCGAACGCGCTCGCGGCGCCGCGCCGGAGACGATTCCGGCCGCGGACCTGGCAACCTCGCTGAACCAGATGAACGAGCGCACGATGATGGCCGCCCTGTCCGCCGAGACGCCGGCGGTCGACGAGGAGCGGGTGGTCGACACCCTCACCCACATCTGGGTGACCAGCATCTACGGCGAATCGGGCTAAGTGGCGATCGCAAGCGCGGCGTAGCCGGGCGAAGCGGGTCGCCACCATCGGATGCCGTCACAGGCGCGTGCGAACATATGTTCGTGCGGTGCGATGCGTCCATCCTGCACGCGGACCTGGATTCCTTCTACGCGTCCGTCGAACAGCGCGACGATCCGACATTGCGCGGGCGCCCGGTGATCGTCGGGGGTGGCGTGGTGCTCGCCGCAAGCTACGAGGCGAAGGCCTACGGTGTGCGCACCGCGATGGGCGGCGGCCAGGCGCGGCGGCTCTGCCCGCACGCCGTGGTGGTGCCGCCGCGGATGCGGGCCTACAGCCGCGCCAGTGACGCCGTGTTCGAGGTGTTTCGCGACTGCACACCGATCGTTGAGCCGCTCTCGGTGGACGAGGCCTTCCTCGACGTCGGCGGGCTGCGCCGGGTCTCCGGGACGCCGGTCCAGATCGCCGCGCGGCTGCGTGCCGACGTGCGCGAGCGGGTCGGGCTGCCCATCACCGTGGGCATCGCGCGGACGAAGTTCCTCGCCAAGGTCGCCAGCCAGGAAGCCAAGCCGGACGGGCTGCTGCTGGTGCCGCCCGACCAGGAGCTGGCGTTTCTGCACCCGTTGCCGGTCCGGCGGCTCTGGGGCGTGGGCGCCAAAACCGCCGAGAAACTCCACGCCCACGGCCTGGCGACCGTCGCCGACGTCGCCGAGCTGAGCGAATCGACGCTGGCCTCGCTGCTGGGCGGCGCCATGGGCCGCCAGCTCTTTGCGCTGTCCCGCAACATCGACCGCCGCCGGGTGACCACCGGCGTCCGTCGCCGGTCCGTCGGAGCGCAACGGGCGCTCGGCCGGTCCGGCAACACCATGTCAGCGGCCGAGGTCGACGCGGTGGTGGTCAACCTGATCGACCGCATCACCGGCCGGATGCGCGCCGCCGGGCGCACCGGCCGCACGGTCACGCTGCGCCTGCGGTTCGACGACTTCGGCCGGGCGACGCGGTCGCGCACCCTGCCGCTGGCGACGGCCTCGACGCAACCGATCCTTGCCGCGGCCCGCCAGCTGGTCGCGGCGGCCGCGCCCGTGATCGCGCAGCGTGGCCTGACGCTGGTCGGCTTCGCGGTGTCCGGGATCGACCGCGGCGGCGCCCAGCAGCTGACGCTGCCCTTCGGCGACGACGAGAACCGGCTCGCGATCGATGCGGCGATCGACCGGGTGCGCGATCGCTACGGCAAGTCCGCGCTGACGCCCGCGGTGCTCGTGGGCCGCGACCCGGGACTGGAGATGCCGCACCTACCCGACTAGCCCGTCCACGCCAGCAGCTTGTCGGCCGGCCAGGTGTTGACGATCCGTTCGACGGGCACGCCCATGTCCAGGGCCCGCTGCGCGCCATAGCCGAGGAAGTCGAGCTGGCCGGGCGCGTGCGCGTCGGTGTCGATGCTGAACACGCAGCCGATGTCCAGCGCCAGCTTGAGCAGGCGGGTCGGCGGGTCCCGGCGTTCGGGACGCGAGTTGATCTCCACGGCCGTGCCGTGCTCGCGGCAGGCGGTGAACACCGCTTCGGCGTCGAACCTCGACTCCGGCCGGATCCCCCGGTTTCCGGAGACCAGCCGTCCGGTGCAGTGGCCCAGGACGTCGGCGTGGGGATTGGACACGGCCCGCACCATGCGTCGCGTCATCGCCGCGGCATCCATCGACAGCTTCGAATGGACGCTGGCCACGACGACGTCGAGGCGCTCGAGCAGCTCGGGCTCCTGGTCGAGGTCGCCGTCCTCGAGGATGTCCACCTCGATCCCGGTGAGGATGCGCATCGGGGCGAACTGGTCACGCAGCCTGTCGATGACGTCGAGCTGGGCGCGCAACCGTTCCGGCGACAGCCCGTTGGCGATCGTCAGCCGCGGCGAGTGATCGGTCAGCGCGCAGTACTCATGCCCCAGCGCAGACGCGGCCGCCATCATCTCGTCGATCGGCGCCGACCCGTCGGACCAGTTCGAATGCAGATGCAGGTCCCCGCGCAACGCCGCACGGATGTCGCCGCCGCCGAGATCCTCTGCCGTCGAACGCAATTCGACCAGCAGGTCGGGTTCGCGACCGGACCAGGCCTGGCCGATCACCTTGGCGGTCTTGGGCCCGATGCCGGGCAACGACTGCCAGCTGTTGGCCTGGCCGTGCCGCTCCCGCGCCGCGTCGTCGAGGCCCTCGATGATGTCGGCCGCGTTGCGATACGCCATCACCCGCCGGGGATCGTGGCGGCTCCGGTCCTTGTAGTAGGCGATCTGCCGCAAGGCCTCTACGGGATCCATGACTCCAGTGTGCCCACGCGGTGATTGCAAGCGCGGCGGAGCCGGGCGCAGCAGGTCACCGCCAAACCTCCCCGATCACATCAATTGGCCGACGGCGAAACCGGCGAGCAGGACGCTGAACCCCCCGATCTCGCCGGCGATGAGCAGCGCCATCACCAGCCCGGTGCCGGGCGCGGGATCCTCGAATTGGTTGACCGTGTCGCGGCGCGCCCCGTGGCCGATGTAGCTCAGGATGGCGCCGACGAAGAAGAAGACGACCACGCCGGCCGCAACCAGATTGACCCACGCCGGCCACGCGCTGAGCTCGACGAAGACCGCCAGCAGCAGCGTCGCGAACGAGTAGAGCAACGCCGCCCGGTGCGCGATGTCGACGTAGGGATGGGCGCGATGGTCGGCGGCGGCCATGATCTGCCGGTACTTCCACACCCCGAGAACCAGCGCCAGCAGAAAAATCAGTCCGGCCGCCAGCAGGGTGACCTTGGTGTCGAGTCCCAGGGAGTAGCTCATCGCCCGGCTGAGTTTAGTTGCCCTTCATAAAGATCAACTAACGTCGATTCCATGCGATTCGCTTTCAAGACCTCACCCCAGAACACCACCTGGGCCGAGATGCTCGCCGTGTGGCAGGCCGCCGACGATATCGACGTCTTCGAGTCCGGATGGACCTTCGACCACTTCTACCCGATCTTCTCCGACAGCACCGGGCCCTGCCTGGAGGGTTGGACGACGCTGACCGCGCTGGCGCAGGCGACGAAGCGGTTGCGACTGGGCACCCTGGTCACCGGGATCCACTACCGCCACCCCGCCGTGCTGGCCAACATGGTCGCCGCGCTCGACATCATCTCGAACGGGCGACTCGAGCTGGGCATCGGCGCCGGCTGGAACGAGGAGGAGTCGGGCGCCTACGGGATCGAGCTCGGCAGCCTGCGGGAACGCTTCGATCGGTTCGAGGAGGCGTGCCAGGTGCTGATCAGCCTGCTCAGCGAGGAGACCACCGACTTCGACGGCACGTACTACCAGCTCAAGGGCGCCCGCAACGAGCCCAAGGGCGTGCAGCGCCCCCACCCGCCGATCTGCATCGGCGGCAGCGGGGAGAAGCGAACGCTGCCGATCACGGCGCGCTACGCGCAGCACTGGAATTTCGCGGGCGGCCCGCCCGATCTGTTCGCGCGCAAGCGCGACGTGCTGGCCGCGGAGTGCGAGAAGATCGGGCGCGACCCGAAGGAGATCACGCTGTCGGCCCACCTGCGCCTGGACCAGGAGCGCAACTACCGGCAGCCCATCGAGGAGGCGGCCGGGCTGGCCGCCGAAGGACTGGACCTGGGCATCGTGTACATCAACCCGCCGCACGACCCGGCCGTCCTGGAACCGCTGGCCGAGGCCATCCGCGATTCGGGGCTGCTGGACGGCTGATCGCCGGCCGCTCACCCGAAGCGGATTTGAGCAAACCCCCCGGGCGCCGTGCGCGGCCGCATCAACCGCTCATACCCCGAACAGCAACAGATCCTCGGCGGTGACCAGACGTTCGTGCTTGGCGGGGAACTCACGGCTCTTTACCGGGTGACGGAGCCACGACCAGGCCATACGCCCCATCCGCGTTCGAGGTAATGGATTCATATGCACAGTGACCACTCCTGCGACGGTCTGTTCTGCCGGGGCCTCTGTGGCATGAAGCCCACAGCGGTCCATTAGACACCCACAGCCTGGCAAACTAGGGCAGGCTCGCCGAATAAATCTCGGCGTGTTTCTGGTGTGACTGGTGTGATTACTGAAGTGGTACCGCAGTCGGCTTGACCGGCGCAGGAAGCGCGGTCGCACCCATCAGGTACCGGTCCACCGCGGCGGCGGCGGCCCTGCCTTCAGCTATCGCCCAGACGATCAACGACTGGCCGCGACCCATGTCCCCGGCCACGAACACACCGGGAACCGACGTGTCGAAGTCGCCCCCGCGCGCGACGTTGCCGCGGTCGGTGAGTTTGACCTCGAGGTCGGTGAGCAGGCCCTCCCGTTCCGGGCCGACGAATCCCATGGCCAGTAACACCAGGTCGGCCTCGAGCTCGAAGTCCGAGCCCTCGACCTTGACGAACTTGCCGTCCTGCATGGTGACCTCGTGCGCCTTGAGCGCCGTCACGCGGCCGTCTTCGCCGATGAACCGCTCGGTGTTCACCGAGAACACCCGCTCGCCGCCCTCTTCGTGGGCCGACGACACCCGGTACATCAGCGGATAGGTCGGCCACGGGGTCGACTCGGCGCGCGTGTCCGGCGGGCGCGGCATGATCTCGAATTGGTGCACGATGGTCGCACCCTGCCGGTGCGCGGTACCCAGGCAGTCCGCCCCGGTGTCACCGCCGCCGATGATGACGACCTTCTTGCCTTTGGCGGTGATGGGGGGTTGCCCGTCGGGCCCCAGAACGTCGTCACCCTCCTGCACCCGGTTGCCCCACGGCAAGTACTCCATCGCCTGGTGGATCCCGTCCAGGTCACGACCCGGAATGGGCAGGTCCCGCCCGGCGGTGGCGCCACCGGCCAGCACCACCGCGTCGAAGTCGGCGCGCAACTGTTCGGCGGTGATGTCCACCCCGACGTTGACCCCCGCGCGGAATTCGGTTCCCTCGGCACGCATCTGGTCCAGACGCCGGTCGAGGACGCGCTTTTCCATCTTGAATTCCGGAATGCCGTAGCGCAGCAGCCCGCCGATGCGATCCGCCCGCTCGAACACGGTAACCGTGTGGCCGGCGCGGGTCAGTTGCTGGGCCGCGGCCAAACCGGCCGGGCCCGAGCCCACCACCGCGACCTTCTTTCCGGTCAGCTTGTCCGGGGGCAGCGGGACGACGAAACCTTCATCGAAGGCGTGGTCGATGATCTCCAGCTCGATCTGCTTGATCGTCACCGGATCCTGGTTGATGCCAAGCACACATGCCGGTTCACACGGCGCCGGACACAGCCGGCCGGTGAAGTCCGGGAAGTTGTTGGTGGCGTGCAGCCGTTCGATCGCGTCGCGCCAACGGCCCCTGCGCACCAGGTCGTTCCATTCCGGGATCAGGTTGCCCAACGGACAGCCGTTGTGGCAGAACGGGATCCCGCAATCCATGCAACGGGTCGCCTGCTCACGCAGGGTGCCCTCGTCGAAGTCCTCGTAGACCTCGTGCCAGTCCTTCAACCGCAGCGGGACGGGCCGACGCTTCGGCAGTTCCCGGTGGGTGTACTTGAGGAAGCCGCTCGGATCAGCCATGCGCGGCCGCCATGATCGCCTTGTCCACGTCGGTGCCGTCGCGCTCGGCTTCGGCGATCGCTTGCAGCACCTTCTTGTAGTCGCGGGGCATCACCTTGACGAAGTGGCGCTGCTGGGAGCGCCACTCGGCCAGGATCCGCTGGCCGACAGCGGAATCGGTCGCGTCGACGTGCGCCTGGATGATGCCGTGCAGGAACTCGGCGTCGTCGGAGTCCACGGTCTCCATGTCGACCATCTCGATGTTGAGGTTGTCCGGCAGTTCCTCGTTCGGGTCGTACACGTAAGCCACACCGCCCGACATTCCCGCCGCGAAGTTGCGGCCCGTCGGCCCGAGAATCACCACCCGACCACCCGTCATGTATTCGCATCCATGGTCACCGACGCCCTCGACCACGGCGTGGGCACCGGAGTTGCGGACGGCGAACCGTTCGCCGACCACCCCGCGCAGGAAGGCCTCCCCGCTGGTCGCGCCGAACAGGATCACGTTGCCGCCGATGATGTTGTCCTCGGCCACATAGTCCTGCGGGGCGTTGTCCGACGGCCGCACCACGATCCGGCCCCCGGACAGGCCCTTGCCGACGTAGTCGTTGGCGTCACCGTAGACGCGCAAGGTGATTCCCTTCGGTACGAAGGCGCCGAAGCTGTTGCCCGCTGAGCCGTCGAAGGTGATATCGATGGTCCCGTCCGGAAGCCCCTGGCCGCCATAGGCTTTCGTCACCTCGTGGCCGAGCATGGTGCCCACCGTGCGGTTGACGTTGCTGATCGTGGTGGAGAACCGCACCGGTTTGCCGGAATCGAGTGCCTCCCGGCTCATCACGATCAATTGCTGATCGAGCGCCTTGTCCAGGCCGTGGTCCTGCCGAGAGCTGCAGTACAGGTCCTGGTTCATGAAGGCCGACTCCGGCTCGTGCAGCACCGGCGTGAGATCCAGCTTGTGCGCCTTCCAGTGCGCGCGGGCCAGGGTGGTGTCCAGCGCCCCCACCTGGCCGACGGCCTCGTTGAGGGTGCGGAAGCTCAACTGCGCCATGTACTCCCGCACCTCTTCGGCGATGAACATGAAGAAGTTCTCGATGAACTCGGGCTTACCGGTGAACCGCTCCCGCAGCACCGGGTTCTGGGTGGCCACACCGACCGGGCAGGTGTCCAGGTGACACACCCGCATCATGATGCAGCCGGCCACCACCAGCGGCGCGGTGGCGAAGCCGAATTCCTCGGCGCCCAGCAGCGCGGCGATCATCACGTCGCGGCCCGTCTTGAGCTGACCGTCCACCTGGACCACGATCCGGTCGCGTAAGCCGTTGAGCAGCAAGGTCTGCTGCGTCTCGGCCAGGCCCAACTCCCACGGCGCACCGGCGTGCTTCATCGATGTCAGCGGCGTTGCGCCCGTGCCACCGTCATGGCCGGAGATCAACACCACGTCCGCGTGGGCCTTGGAGACACCGGCCGCCACCGTACCGACCCCGTTCTCGGAGACCAGCTTGACGTGCACCCGAGCCGACGGGTTGGCGTTCTTCAGGTCGTGGATCAGCTGCGCGAGATCCTCGATCGAATAGATGTCGTGGTGCGGCGGCGGTGAGATCAGACCGACACCGGGCGTGGAGTGCCGAACCTCGGCGACCCACGGGTACACCTTGTGTCCGGGAAGCTGGCCCCCCTCACCGGGTTTCGCGCCCTGCGCCATCTTGATCTGGATGTCGGTGCAGTTGGTCAGGTAGTGCGACGTGACACCGAAGCGCGCGGACGCGACCTGCTTGATCGCGCTTCGCCGCCAATCGCCGCCTGCGTCGCGGTCGAAACGCTTGACGTCCTCGCCGCCTTCGCCACTGTTGGATCGCCCACCGAGACGGTTCATCGCGATGGCGAGCGTCTCGTGCGCTTCGGCCGAGATCGAGCCGTAACTCATTGCCCCGGTGGAGAAGCGCTTGACGATCTCGCTGGCCGGCTCGACTTCGTCCAGCGGAACCGGGGGACGCACACCGCCGCGGAATTTCAGCAAGCCGCGCAGTGAGGCCATCCGCTCACTCTGGTCGTCGACCAGGCGGGTGTAGTCCTTGAAGATCTTGTATTGGCCGGTGCGGGTGGAATGCTGCAGCTTGAAGACGGTCTCCGGGTTGAACAGGTGGTACTCGCCCTCCCGGCGCCACTGGTACTCACCGCCCACCTCGAGCTCGCGGTGCGCGCGCTCGTCCCGGCGGTCCAGGTAGGCCAGCCGGTGCCGGGCGGCGACGTCGGCGGCGATGTCTTCCAGGGTGATCCCGCCGATCGGGCAGCTCAGCCCCGTGAAGTACTCGTCGAGCACGTCCTCGGAGACTCCGACCGCCTGGAACAGCTGCGCGCCGGTGTAGGACGCCAGCGTCGAGATGCCCATCTTGGACATCACTTTGAGCACGCCCTTGCCGGCGGCCTTGACGTAGTTGTTCAGCGCCTTCTCGCGGTCTTGCCGATCGACGAAGCCGTCGACCGCGCCGCGGTCGAGCATGTCCTCGATCGACTCGAACGCCAGGTAGGGGTTGATCGCCGCCGCGCCGCACCCGATCAACATCGCCATGTGGTGCACCTCGCGGGCGTCACCGGTCTCCGCGACCAGACCCACCTGGGTGCGCGTCCGGTCGCGGACCAGGTGGTGGTGCACCCCGGCAACCGCGAGCAGCGACGGGATGGGGGCCAGCCGCTCGTCGGACTCGCGGTCCGACAGGATGATCAGGCGCGCGCCGTCCTCGATCGCGGCCGACGCCTGCGCGCGCACGTCGTCGAGTGCCGCGGCCAGGCCGGCGCCACCCTCGGCGACCGGGTACAGGCAGCGAATCACCTTGGACCGCATCCCGTGCGGACGCCCGTCGACCTCGTCTTCGGGATTGAGGTTGATCAGCTTGGCCAGCTCGTGGTTGCGCAGGATCGGTTGCTGCAACGCGATCTGGTGACAGGAGTACTCGGTCGGCGTCAGCAGGTCGCACTCGCCGCCGGTGGTGCCCTGCAGGCTGGTCACCACCTCCTCCCGGATGGCGTCCAGCGGCGGGTTGGTCACCTGGGCGAAGAGCTGCTGGAAGTAGTCGTAGAGCATCCGCGGCCGCTGCGAGAGCACCGCGACCGGGGTGTCGGTGCCCATCGAACCGATCGGCTCCGCGCCGGTGCGCACCATGGGCGACACCAACAGGTTGAGCTCCTCATAGGTGTAGCCGAATGTCAACTGCCGCTTGACGAGTCGCTCGTGGGCCATCCGCACGTAGTCGCCCTGCGGTAGCTTCTCGAGCGGAACCAGGTTCCGGTCGAGCCATTCCTGGTACGGGTGCTCGGCCGCGAGCTCGGCCTTGATCTCCTCATCGGCGACGATGCGCCCTTGGGTGGTGTCCACCAGGAACATCCGGCCGGGCTGAAGCCGCATCCGGCGGACCACCTTGGCCGGGTCCAGGTCCAGAACGCCCGCCTCGGAAGCCATCACCACCAGGCCGTCGTCGGTGACCCAGATCCTGGACGGGCGCAGGCCATTTCGGTCAAGCACCGCGCCGACGATGGTGCCGTCGGTGAAGGTGATCGACGCCGGACCGTCCCAGGGCTCCATCAACGAGGCGTGGTACTGGTAAAACGCGCGCCGGGCCGGGTCCATGGAGTCGTTGCGTTCCCACGCTTCGGGAATCATCATCAGCACCGCGTGGGCCAGGCTGCGGCCACCCAGGTGCAGCAGTTCGAGCGCCTCGTCGAACCGCGCGGTGTCCGAGGCGCCCGGCGTGCAGATCGGGAACAGCTTTTCCACGTCGGCTTCCGAACCGAAGATGTCGGTCTTGATCAACGCCTCGCGGGCCCGCATCCAGTTCTCGTTGCCGGTGACGGTGTTGATCTCGCCGTTGTGGGCCACCCGACGGAACGGGTGGGCCAGCGGCCAGGACGGGAAGGTGTTGGTGGAGAACCGGGAGTGCACGATGCCGAGCGCACTGGTCAACCGATCGTCCTGCAGGTCAAGGTAAAACGCCTTCAGCTGCGGGGTGGTCAGCATGCCCTTGTAGACCAGGGTCTGGCCGGAAAGGCTTGGGAAATAGACGGTTTCGCGTCCGGGACCGTCCTGACCCGGGCCCTTGGTGCCGAGTTCGTGTTCGGCGCGCTTACGGACCAGGTAACACCGACGCTCCAGCCTCATGTCGGACGCGCCGGCGAGGAACACCTGGCGGAACGTGGGCATCGCGTCGCGGGACAGCGCGCCCAGCGAGGAGTCGTCGATGGGCACGTTGCGCCAGCCCAGCACCGTCAGGCCCTCGGCTTCGGCGATCTTCTCCACCGCGTCGCAGGCGGCCGCCGCGTCCTTGGACGACTGCGGCAGGAAGGCGATACCGGTGGCGTAACTGCCCGCCGGGGGCAGCTCGAAGTCGACGACGGCACGCAGGAACTCGTCCGGGACCTGAATCAGGATGCCTGCGCCGTCGCCGCTGCGCGGCTCGGCGCCCTGGGCACCGCGGTGTTCGAGGTTGAGCAGCGCGGTGATTGCCTTGTCCACAATGTCGCGGCTACGACGGCCGTGCATATCGACGACCATGGCTACCCCGCACGAATCGTGCTCGAACGCGGGGTTGTATAACCCGACGCGCTTGGGCGTCATATGCACCTGACCCTTCACCTGAACGTTTCGAGCGGCGTTAACAGCTGCTTCGATGAGGTCGTACCCGGAGGTTGCGGGCTGAGACCCCTTGGTCTTGTCTCGATAGGCTGTCCCCCAGGCGGAGACCATCCTGTTAGGGATGCGTCCGTGCAGCTCTGAACGGTGGCCTGGAAACCGGTCTCGACAAGTCGTAAAACGATATGACAATACCCGCCTGACATGCCAACTTGGTCAAGTCTAACCGCCACCCGGCAGCACCGTAAATTTCGCGGCGGCCGACGGGCGACAACCCGGCCGACGTGCCGTTCTGGGGCTGCCGTCTGCGTCACAGTCGTGCCGCGGCCGGCGGCCCGGTGCGCCGGATCCGGGCCCGCCACATGTTTGCTGACACCGCCTGAGGCCGCATCCGTGGCCTGCGCGTCGGGTCGCTCGATCGTGCTCAGCGGGCAGCTCGAGCCGCCCGGGGGCGCGCTGCAGTAAGCGCTGCTAAGTTTGCACGGTAGCAACGCGGGGCGCGGAGGAGATACTGGACCGGTACTGGTCCCCATCCGGCGCCGGTTGTAGGGCCGTGGCGCTAATCACTGGCCCCGGACCAACCACATAACCGACGATCGACCGCCTGGCACCCGAGGAGCCCATGAACGAGCGCGACGAATTCCTGCGGGACCGTCTGCGGCCCCCGGGCGGCGCGCCGCCGCCCCCACCCGGGCCCGCGGCCATGAGTGCGCCGCCTCCGCCGCATCCGGTCGGCCAGCGCGCCGCACCGCGGCCCCCGTCGGCTTTCCCGCCCCCGGCGCCTCCGCAGCGCCCACCCGCACCGCAGCAGCGCCCACCCGCACCGTCCCAGCCGGCGCCGCCGCCGGCTTTCCCGCGCCCGCCCGCGATGTCGACCCCGCAGGAGGTCTCGGCGGCCGCCGCGGCGCCACCGGCCACCCTTGCGGCGGCGCCACCGGCCACGACGGGCTTGGACGTCATGCCCGACCGCGGCTGGCGGCGCATGCTGCGGCGCATGACCTTTGGCCTCGTCAAGCTGGGCCCGTCGCCCGCACAACAGCGGGAAGCCCAGTTCGAGGCGGCCATCCGGACCCGCCTTGTCGGCAACTACAAGGTCGGCGTCCTGGGCAAGGGTGGCGTAGGGAAAACGTCGGTGGCCGCCAGCGTCGGATCGCTGTTCGCCGAACTCCGAAGGCAAGACCATGTCGTGGCCATCGACGCCGATACCGCCTTCGGCCGGCTCAGCAGCCGAATCGACCCGGGCGCCTCGGGGTCGTTCTGGGAACTGACCGCGGACAAGAACCTGCAGTCCTTCAGTGATGTGGTTGCCCGGGTGGGCCGTAACTCCGCCGGGCTGCACGTGCTCGGCGGCGAGCCCGCGTCCGGCCCGCGCCGGGTGCTCGACCCGGCGATCTACCGGGAGGCCGCGCTGCGCCTCGACCGGCATTTCGCGATCTCGGTCATCGACTGCGGCTCGACGATGGACGCCCCGGTCACCCAGGAGGCGCTGCGCGATTTGGACGCGCTGATCGTGGTCTCCTCCCCGTGGGCGGACGGGGCGAATGCGGCCGCCAGGACCCTGGAGTGGCTGGCCGATCAGGGCTTTACATCGCTGCTGCAGAACAGCGTCGTCGTGCTCAACGATTCCGACGGCCACGCCGACAAGCGCACGCGGGCGTTGCTGGCCCGCGAGTTCATCGATCACGGCCGGCCGGTGATCGAAGTGCCGTTCGACCCGCACCTGCGGCCGGGCGGCGTCATCGATGTGAGCCACGAAATGGCCTCCGCGACGCGCCGGAAATTCCTCGAGGTCACGGCGACGATCGCCGGATACTTCGCGGCCGAGGATCGGCGGACGGGCTAGGCCTTCTCGGCCACCTGGCCCGCCCGCGCCGACGGGTCGGCGATGGCCTCGATCTTGACCACGCGGGACCCGCGGATGGTGAGCACGATGACCGCGAAAAGCCGGCGGCCGCTGAACGCCAACAGGGCCGGCCCCCCGGCGGGGCCGACGACCAGTGTCACGCCCGGCCACAGGTAGCGCAGCAGGTTGGTCGCCACCGCCTGTGGCCCGTGGTTGATCTGCGGCGGCGGCGCGGGGTCGGCGAGGATCGTGCCCACGCCCCACACCGTCGGGTCCAGCACGGCGGCTAACGCCGTGATGTCACCGTTGGCGCACGCGGTGATGAATTTGTCGGTGACGAGCTGATGCTCGGCAGACGCCACCGAGTTGGTTTTAGGTTGCGCAGCAAGGAATTTAGCGCGCGCACGCCGCGCCAGCTGACGGCAGGTGCCGACGGGGCGCCCCACGGTTTCGGAGATCGAGTCGAATGGGACGCCGAAGACGTCGTGCAGCACGAAGGCGACCCGTTCCGCGGGGCTGAGCCTGCGCAAGACTTCGAGCAGCGCGGTACGGATCTCGTCGTCGAGGGTGACGCGGTCCGCCGGGTCGGAGCGCTGGGGCGCGGGCAGATCTTGGACCTCACCCGGGCGTTCGTAGCGGGCGCGGGCCGAGCGCACCTGGTCGAGGCAGAGCCGACTTGCCACCACCGTCAGCCAGCCTCGGACCTCCTCGATCTCGCTGACGTCGGCTCGCGAGAACCGCAGGAAGACTTCCTGCACAACGTCTTCGGCGTCACCGACATCCCCGAGCATTTGGTAGGCAAGGTTGACCAGATACGGGCGGTGCTGACGCCAGGCCTCGGCGACCTGGTCGCCCGCTGACTGCGACTCGTTCATGACTCTTCGACGATCTGCTGGGGCAAAAAGTTACGGGCTGTCCGGTGTAACTTTCTCACCTTTCGCCCCGTCCTTGGAGCACACAGAAATTCCCGAAAGGAGCCATGCCATGACCATCGTGGTAACCGGGGCGACCGGAAACGTCGGGCGCCCTCTCGTCGAAGCGCTCGCCGCCGCTGGAGTATCGGTGCGGGCGGTGACCCGCGCGCCGGAAACGGCGGGGCTTCCCCCGCGCGTGGAACTGGTCGGCTCGGCGGCCGAGGCCCTGCCCGGCGCTTCGGCGGTGTTCCTCAACTCGCGGGCCCTGGGTGACGACCTGGAACCCGTGGTTGCCCAGTGCGTGCGCGCCGGGGTCACCAAGCTGGTGGCCCTCTCGGCGATCAACGCCGACGACGACTTCTCCCGCCAACCATCCCGCTTCCGCGGGGACCGCAACAAGGAGGTCGAACAGCTCGCCGTCGACTCCGGGCTGGCCTGGGTGAGCCTGCGGCCGACGGTCTTCGCGACCAACTTCGCCGGCATGTGGTCACCGCAGATCCGCGTGGCCGACGTGGTTTTCGGGCCGTACGCCTCGGCTTCGACCGCGCCGATCGTGGAAGCCGACATTGCGGAGGTGGCGGCGCGGGCGCTGCTCACCGATGAGCTTGTCGGGCAGCGCATCCCGCTGACCGGTCCGCAGGCGTTCACCAACTCGGAGCTGGTCGGGCTCATCGGCACCGCGCTGGGTCGACCGCTGCAGTATCGCGAAATCCCGAGCGACGCGGTGCGTCAACGTTTTATCGGCCTGGGCTTCAGCGCGGACTTCGCCGACGCCTACATCGGCATGCTCGGCGCGACGCTCGACACCCCCGCGCTGGTCACCCACGACGTGGAGAAGATCCTCGGGCGGCCGGCGCTCCCGTTCGCCCAGTGGGTTGCCGAGCACCGCGGCGTTTTCGCCCGCGCGCAGTAGCCAAGGAGGTTTGAGATGCCCGAACTACGTCCGCCGCGCTACCTCAAACCCATGAACAGGGTGATGATGGCGGTCCAGCGGCTCGGGATTCCCACCGGCCCCGCGATGGTGTTGACGGTGCGCGGCCGCAAGTCGGGCCGGCTCCGCAGCACCCCGATGACGCCGTTCGAATTCGAGGGCGGCCTCTATGTCGTCGCGGGCTATCCGGGTGCGGACTGGGCGGCGAATGCCCGCGCGGCGGGTGCCGGCACGCTCAGCCGCGGCCGGCGGTCACGGGAAGTCCGGATCGTCGAGCTCTCCGCCGGCGAAGCCCGGCCGGTGCTGCGGGAATTCCCCGCCAAAGTCCCCGTCGGAGTGTCGTTCGCGAAACGATCGGGGCTGGTGCGGGATGGAACGGCTGACGAATTCGAAGCACTGGCGGGGCGGCTGGCCGTCTTCCGCTTCGAGCCGGCGTAACGGCCGCCTGCTCGGGCGCCTGAAAGAGAAAGCGCCGCAGCGGTTTCGGCCACCGCCGCCCGCCGCCGGTCCACAATCGGCGGCCATGGGCCGGGCTAGGCCGACTTCGCGGTCTCGCGCACGGGGTAGCCGTTGCGCTCGGCCAGGGATCGCAACTGGCGCAACGCGAATGCGCGCGGGCGGCCACCTTCGGGGATCACCACTCCGGCCCACAAGCCTTCCGCGCCGGGCGACTCGACGGCGTCGCGCGCGCACATCCAGCGACGGGGGCACGCCCGGCACGCGGCGATGGCCTCGGCGTCGGGAGCAATCGTCCACCGGTCGGGGTCCTGCGTGCAGGCGCCGAGGGGGATGTTGAACAAAGGTGTTGCGGTCATGACGCTCGCTCCTCCAAAGCATTGCGTTGTGCTCGTATGTCACGCAACGGTATCGCACTAACTGCTGCATCGCAACAGTTTTATGTCGATACCGCCACGGTACCGCCCCGTGATGCGCAGCTGTGGCTTCGGCGCGATGGAGCGCCCCGCCGGGGTAAATTGCGCTGAGCTGGGCGTTTACCGTTGCCGCGCCCAGGATTCCCCGCTCGGCAGACGGTTACGTAACCGTAGCGTTGGGGCGGGCCGCGGCCCGAAACGCGTCCGGAAGGCGGGCGGATCGTCGCGTGGAACCGTAGCGTTGCGGCGCACCGAGCGCCACGGTACAGACGGCCGCAGTCCGCCCAAAAGGGCCGGGCGGGCGAATAGCCGTCGCATTAACACGGCACGGAGCTCGGCCCGCGCTTCAAAACATAGCGGTGCGCGATGGAAATCATGGCGGTGCGACGGTTAGACTTACGAAGGCGGAAGGCCCGCCACGCCACCCTCCATCGAGGAATCACCGCCGATGCCACGCGCCGAATCGACTGCCGAGCACGCGCTACTGGTCGTGCACAGCGGTGACACCTCACATGCGATCCCGCCGGGGCAGGGTGTGGTAACGATCGGCCGCGACGCGCAGGCCGACGTGCGGATCGAAGATCTCCCGATCGCTGCGGAGCACTTTCAGGCCGAGGCCGTCGACGGTTCATGGCGGATCATCGACACGGGTCCGAACGGGATGTTCGTCGACGGACAACGGACGAGTTCGGTGACCGTGACGGACAAGACAACAGTCCGGCTCGGAGATCCCGCCACCGGCGAGCTCCTGACGTTTGAAGTCGTCAAACCCTCGACTGCCGCTGGACGCCCCGGCGCGCAGAGGCCCGGCGCGGGCAAACCGGATCCGGGGATGGCGCGTGCCGGCGCGGCCGCCGCCGCGCGCCGGCGTGAGCTGGGAATCAGCCAACGCAGCCTGGCGGCCGACGGGATCATCAATGCGGGCGCGCTCATCGCTTTCGAAAAGGGGCGCAGTTGGCCGCGCGAGCGAACCCAGGCCAAGCTCGAACAGGTTCTGCAATGGCCCGAGGGGACCATCGCGCGGATCCGCCGCGGGCAGCAGGACGCCGGCGAAGCGATCACCCGCGACGGGGCGGCCGAGGCCGCCAAGGCGCCGACCCAGACCACTCAGTCCGATGCCCCGGCATCGCTGATCGCGCAGGCGATCGTCGCCGCCGTGGACGGCTGCGTCCTTGCCATCGGGGCCTTACCGCCGGCCGACGACCCCGAGTTCACCGAGCGGGCGACGCCGATCCTCGCCGACCTGCGCCAGCTCGAGGCGATCGCCGTGCGGGCGACCCGCATCAGCCGGATCACCCCCGAGCTGATCCGAGCCTTGGGCACGGTTCGCCGGCACTACGACCAACTGATGACGCTCGGCGCCACCGCCCCGGGTGCCCCGCTGGCGCAACGCCTGTATGCGGCGAGGCGCAGGGCGAACCTCTCCCCCGCGGAAACCGCCGAAGCGGCCGGGGTCACCGAAGAAATGATCGTGCGCGCAGAGGCCGACGAAGCGGTGCCCGCCGCGGTCGCCGACGCGATAGAAACGCTCATCGGCCACATCCACTGAGCTCGCTCAAACCCCTCGGGTGGAAGCCGTTGGCTATCCCGAAAATTCGTGCACGGACCCTGCCATGGCGGCGTTACGCTTAACGGGCGGTAAAAACGCAATGCGCCGGCACAACGCGCAATATCGCTTCATACGGAGGACCCCAGATGTCTGTATTTGTACAAGCCGCCAGGATCATCGGCTCCTTGACCGGGCTAGGTCAGCAAGCCGCCGGCCTCGGCGTCAGCGGCACCTCCGGAATGAGCGCTGAATATATTGCGGGAATGGGCACCAGCGGAGGCGCCGATTTGGGGTCCCTCGTGATGGTCGGCGTGCAGCGGGGGGTGAGAAATCACTTCGCCAACATGACCCAGGCTCAAAAATATGTCGCGGGAAACCGCATGGGCGGCGCCTCGGGCATGAAGAAATTTCAACAAGGGCTCAGCATCATCTCCATCACCCTCACCATCGTCGAGATGATGGAGCTGACGATCGGGTTCGGTGAACCAACCGAAGGCGACGAGCTCAATGTCGGCGCTCAGCAATTCACCGCACTCTCCCAGCAGCTGAAGTCCGCCCTTCCGGACGACCGCTGGGAGGGTTCGGGGTCGGAAGCCTATGCCGAGCTGGATGCGGCGCTGGACAACATGGCGCAAACAATGGCCTCGCTGGACGTCCAGTTGGCATCCCTGGTGAATGATCAGGCCGAATGGGTCACTCACGCGCGCTTGGGCTTCGGGATATTGAAGGACATACTTCTAGCCGCTCTGATCATTGAATTGGTCATGACTGTTGCGGTGCCCGCCCCGACCGGCCCCGCCGCCGCTAAAGCCTTCGCCATTGCGGTGGCCACACTCGGGCTCGGTGTGGCCACAGGATTCCTCGGCACCCTGACCTATTTCTCGGTGGACAATGGGAAGAAAGCAGAGGCGCTGGCCAGTCGGTACACGGAGCTGGCCGCGGGCACCGTGCAGACAGGTTCGGACGCAAAGGCCAAGGTGGCGAGGTCCGAAGCAACCACGGTTTCGAGCTTCGACGCCATCTCCAACAGCATGTCCGGGATGTCCGCTTTGTCCACCCCGTCGACCCTCACGTCGGCGCCCGGAGCCGCCAATGGTTCGGAGGACGAACGCGCGCCCCTAGCCGCGCAAATGAGCGCGAGTGAATTCCCCGGCGACGACGTGGGCCAGGCACAGGATAAAACGACGCCCGATAAGACCACGCCGCCCCCGCCCGCGACCACGATGCCCACCGTGGCCCAGCTGTCCGCGATGTCGGGTCAAGCCGCGAAGGTCTCGAGCCAACTGTCGCAGCCCGCGCAGCTGGTCAACCAGGCGATGGGTCAGCTGCAGCAGATGGTCCAAATGGCCCAGCAGGGCCAGGGCGCCGCGGCGCCCGCCGAAGAGACCGCGACCGACGAGGCCGCGCTCGTGGGTGACGTGGAGGGCGCCGGGGCGGGGGCCGGTGCGGCGGGTGCCGAACGTGCACCGGTCGAGGCCGCCGTGGCCGGCGCCGAACCGATGCAGCCGCCAACCCCCGTCGAGCGAGTCATCTGACGCCGCGGGGCATAACGAAAGCCGTTGTGAGCAAACCTAAAACGAGACAACGAACTAGGCATTAAGGAGAACTCATGGCCGATGTAACCGTCACACCAGTACACCTAGAGCAACTGGCCACAACGCAGGACCAAGCCTCGACGCAAGCCGGGACCGCGGCCTCGGCGGCCTCTGGTCTCGAGGTCGACGTCTGGGTGACTCACGGCGTGGTCAGCTGGTACTCAAACCTCGCCTTCACCAAGGCCGCAGATGCCCGGAAGAGCACGGGAGACGCCATGAGTAAGGCGTCCACAGAACTCGCCGACAAGCTGCGCACGGCCAAGAGGGTCTACGCGAGCGCGGACGAGCAGGCGGGTAAGAACATCGACAAGCAAGTGCTTGATTCTTGATCACACTTGCGGCCGACTCCGCTTCGGAGCCGCGCCAGACGGTCGGTCGCATAATCGGGCGGGGCAGTGCGATGTGTGCTCGTCAGTTCGGAATAAGAAACTCCCACAGTACATTCCGCGCGACCGCAGCACCCGTCGGTGCTAAGTTGAGGGTCAACCAGACGATGGGGCAAGCACATCAGGTCGCGCAGACGGGCCAGCAGAGCCAGGCTGCCGAACCGGACGCACCCGCCGAGGACCAAGCCGCCGGGGCGGCGCCCGGCGCGGAGGGCGTTGAACGCGCACCTGTCGAGCTGGCGGCTGTCACTGACGAGGGTTCGGGCCGGCATACGCGCGTCCCTTAACGGAGCCTCCCCGCCGAAGTCCCACCGCGACATAGCAATACATCGATCGTTAACCGCATATTCGGTTTGGCCGCCCGGGTCGCGGGATACCACACCCGGTTGGTGCTGGGCACGTCGGTTCCCGGAAAGGTCGTCCGCGGTTGAGCGCTGGCACCAGCGGTGGAAGGAAGGGGGCGGGCAGAAGCTCGGCTCCGGAGCCCGATGAACGTCGTCGCTGATCCGGCGCGGAATCGGTCCGTCGGATGAACTGGCGGTGACGACACGGCCCCGTCGGATGCCGGGTGTTTTCCCGGCGTCCACCGTCCGTTAATCTCCCCGTGTAATTCACCGGCCGTTGGCCGAATCCTTTGCGCCCCGGGAAAATTCGTGCAGCGACAGGTCGCCTGAACGCGTTAGGCTCAGCCTACCTTCCTCAACATGAGTACAACATCAATCAGCGAGCGTGAAGGGATACACCGCCGTGAGTCGTCTTGCAGGTATTCACGATCTGGCCTACTGCTTCACCCGGCTACAGGCCGGTGGGGGTGCCGCATATTCGGGGGACTGGCTGGGCCTGGGAGCGAACTTGGGCGCGCTCGCCGGAAAAGCGATGTGGTACGGCAGGAACCAGATCAAGGTCCTCGCGGACGCGCTGAAAACCCAGGGCACCAAGACACTGCCGACACCGACCGCGATCATCGACGTCGCGATGGTGGCGATCTCGGCCGTCGACCTTCTCAATGGGTTCTGGACCCCCGACAAGGGTGCCTCATTCACCAGCGGCGCTGACAAATACGAGACCGTCTACCTCTACCTGAACGAAGCCGCCCCCGACCCCCGGGACTGGAGCGGGGACGCGGCAAAGGCGTACGCCGACGCGACCGCGGCACTGCAGGCACTCGTGCAGACGATGCAGGATCTGGACAAGAAGATGCAGACCCTCATGGCCGACCAAGGCTCCGAGGTCGCCAAGGCGCACAACTGCATCGCGATGACGCTGCTGGGCCTCGTCATCGCCCAGGGCATTGCCCTGGCGCTCTACCTCATCCCGGTCGTCGGCCACGAAATCTCCGCGGCGTGGCAGATCATTGCCGCCTTCGCGGCATGCGCCACCGTCTTGGCGTTCGAGATGTTCACGCTGTCCAACTCGATGTCGCTGTCGAGCCAGATCCACGCGGTCGCCCTGGAGTACGGCGTGGTCGCCGAGAAGGCGATCCCCACCAGCTCGTTCGCTCGGATTGAGGTGAAGGGGGCCGAGGAGACCACGGCGGGCGACTTCAAGGCCATCTCCGCCAGCATGTCGGCCTTCACCGCCGCGCCCACGGTCGCCTCCTTGGCCAGGCTGGCGCCGACGACCGGCGATTCACCGGAGGAACGCGGCGTCCTCGGTGCGCTCAAGAGCGACGGCGCGACACCCGTCGAAACCGCCGCGGCGGCCGCGACACCGGCGGCGACAGCGCCCACCCTGAGCCAGGTCGCTCAGGCGTCCGGGCAGCTGGCGCAGATGTCCGGGCAAATCTCTCAGCCGATGAACTTCGTCAACCAGATGATGGGGCAGGTCCAACAACTCGCCTCCACGGGTCAACAGCGCCAGGGGGCAACGCCGCCCGTCGAGACTGCCACCGAGGAGCCCGCCCCGGCGGGGGCCACCTCGGCGGGTAACGGCGACGGGGCGGGGTCGGGCACGGCCGGCGCCGAGCGCGCACCGGTCGACGGCGCTGCGGTCGGTGACCAAGCTGCGCATGCGCCGGGCGGGCCGCAGCGCGTCTTTTAGCCCTGGCCAGTGCGGCAAAAACCGATACGAGTCAAGGCAACAGCGAGTAGAAATATCCGTTGAGGAGATTCCCATGGCAACGTTGAACGTCGACGAAAACTATCTCGAGAAATTGGCGACAAAACAGGGGCAAGCCGCCACCAAGGCCGCCGAAGCGGCGTCGGCCGCGAGCAACACCGAGACCGCGGTGTGGGTAACGCACGGCGTGATCAGCGGAGCGTCCAACGGCGCGTTCGTCACCGCCGAGAAGCAGCGCCGCGGCGCGGGCCAGAACATCGGGCAGCACGCGTCGGATCTGGCCGCGAAGTTGCGCGTCGCCAAGCAAACGTACGGCGGCGTCGACGAAGAGTTGAGCGACAACCTCAACAAGCAGATGCGCGATAGCTGACCATGTCCGGTCCCCTCACTCCCGGCCTTGCGGGCCTCGACGATGTCGTCGGGGTGGAGGTGACCGTCGACGGCATGCTGGTGATCGCCGACCGGCTGCACCTGGTCGACTTCCCGACGGCGCTCGGGATCCGTCCGAACATCCCTCAAGAGGAATTGCGGGATCTCGTCTGGGATCAGGTGCAGCGCGACCTCACCGCGCAGGGGGTGCTGGACCACCGGGGCCAACCCCACCCGGCAGTGGCAGCGATGGTCGACACGATCAGCAGGCCCGACCGCAGCCTCGAGTGCCGTTGGTGGCGGCGCGATCTCGGCGGCGCCATGGTGCGTTTTGCGGTGTGCCGCAAGGGTGAACGCCACGTCATCGCCGTGCGTGACGGCGACCTGGTGGTGCTGCAATTGGTGGCCCCGCAAGTAGGGCTGGCCGGCATGGTGACGACCGTGCTCGGCCCGGCCACGCCCGCCAACGTCGAGCCGCTCACCGGTGTCGCGGCCGAGCTGGCCGGATGCACGACCGCCGGCCAACTGGTCCAGCACGGCGCCTCGCCGGTATCGGCCCGCGTCTACGCCGAAATCATCAGCGATCCAAGTAGTTGGGTGGAGATCATCGCCAGCCAGCGCCACCCGGGAGGAACGTCCACGCATACCGAGGTCGCCGCCGGTGTCCTCGACTCGGCGCACGGCAGGCTGGTATCGCTCCCCCGCCGCGTCGGTGGCGAGCTCTACGGCAGCTTCCTGTCCGGCACCCAAGAAAACCTGCAGCGCGCGCTGGACGGCCTCGTGGAGTTCCTCCCGGCGGGCGCGTGGTTCGACCGCGTCGAAGCCTCCGCCGGGGGCTGACCCCTAGCCCCGACCGATAGTTCAGAAAGAAGGAACCATGCCGCAGTACGACGACCGCGACGATCTGGCCGCCCTGGATTTCTCCGCCACCGGATCCGGTGCCGACACCCTCGAACAGTCAGACGCGCTGGACTTCTCGGCCCCCGCAGAGGATGACGAGGAGTCGGCCGTCGATGCGTTGCACGACTACGCGCCGAGCGAACCCGAGGATCTGGACACCGACCTCGCCGCGATCGAGTCGCAGACCGAAGCCACCCAGGAGGCCGGCGAGGGCGACGAGGAAACCCCCCAAGAGTTCACGGTGACCAATCCCCCCGAGACGGTGTCGGTGTCGGCGCTGATGGACGGAAGGACGCAGCGCGTCGAGCTGTCCCCGAAGGTGACGAGCATGAGCGAGACCGAGCTCGCCGAGGAGATTCTCGTCATCGCGGACCTGGCCAGGCAGAAGGGCCTGGCCGCCCAGCACAGCTATCTGTTGGGAGACGATTCCCTGTCGGAAACCATGCGGGAGATGGGAATTGACGGCAACGACGTCGTACGCGACTTCATGGAGAACGGCATCGGTTTGACGACGCCGGAGCAGGCCGCCGCGGCGCAGGCGGAAGTGTTCGCCACCCGATACTCGACCGATAAATGACAGAACATCTGGCCGGCCTGTTCGAAAGCGCGGTCGGCATGCTGCCCGTGTCGGAGGCACGGGCGCTGGATCTGTTCACCGAGATCACCAACTACGACGAATCCGCCTGCGACGCATGGATCGGCCGCATCCGCTGCGGAGACACCGAACGGGTCACGTTGTTTCGGGCTTGGTACTCGCGAACCCATTTCGGCCAGCTTGCCGGGGCCGCCCAGCTTTCGATGAACGCCGTCGGGGCGCGGCTCCCGATCGGCGGCCCCTACGGCGACATCACCTACCCCGCCAACTCGCCCCTGGCGATCACCATGGGCTTCGCCGTAAGTGAGGCGGCGCAAGGGAATTACGCCGACGCGATGGAGGCCGTCGAGAACACTCCGGCCGCCGGTGCCGAGCACCTCCTGTCGTGGGTCAAGGCCGTGATTTACGGCGAGGCTGGGCGCTGGACCGAGGTCATCGACGAAGTCAGGGGCGCCGGGAGGTGGCCCGACGAGTTCCTGTCCGCCGCTGCCGGGGTCGCGCACGGGGTCGCCGCGGCCAACCTCGGTCTGTTCACCGAGGCCGAACGCCGGCTCACCGAGGCGAACGCGTCGCCGGCCGGTGAAGCGTGCGCACGGGCCATTGCCTGGTATCTGGCGATGACGCGCCGCAGCCAGGGGAACGAAGAAGCGGCGGTGGCACTGCTGGAATGGCTGCAAACCACCCATCCCGAACCCAAAGTGACTGCCGCGCTGAAGGACCCGTCGTACCGCCTGACGACCACCAGCGCCGAACAGATCTCCGCCCGCACCGACCCGTGGGACGCGAACACCGTCGTCGCCGACACCTCGGGCCGCGACAGATTGCTCGCGGAGGCGGAAGCCGAGCTGGAGCGGCAGATCGGACTCACCCGGGTCAAAGAACAGGTCGAGCGATACCGCGCCGCCACCCAGATGGCTCGGGTGCGTGCGGCGCGCGGCATGAAGGTCGCGCAACCCAGCAAGCACATGATCTTCACCGGGCCGCCGGGCACCGGCAAGACGACCATCGCCAGGGTCGTGGCCAACATCCTCGCCGGCCTGGGCGTGATCCCCGAACCGAAACTCGTCGAGACCGCGCGCAAGGATTTCGTCGCCGAATACGAAGGCCAGTCCGCCGTCAAGACCACCAAGACCATCGATCGCGCGATGGGTGGTGTCTTGTTCATCGACGAGGCGTACGCGCTGGTGCAAGAACGGGACGGACGGACCGACCCGTTCGGCCAGGAGGCGCTGGACACGCTGCTGGCGCGAATGGAAAACGATCGGGACCGGCTGGTAGTCATCATCGCGGGGTACAGCTCCGACATCGACCGGCTGCTGGAGACCAACGAGGGGCTGCGATCCCGCTTCGCCACCCGGATCGAATTCGACTCCTACTCACCCGAGGAGATCCTGGAGATCGCGAAAGTGATCGCCGCCGCGAATGACTCGTCGATGAGCCCGGAGGCGGCCGACAATCTGCTGCAGGCGGCGAAGCTGCTGAGCCAGCAGACGGTGCGCGGCAAACCCGCGCTCGACATCGCCGGTAACGGCCGCTACGCGCGCCAATTGGTGGAGGCCGGCGAGCAGTACCGCGACATCCGGCTGACCCGCTCCGCCGACTTCGAATCGCTCGACGAGGACCGCCTGCGCGAGATCAACGGCGAGGACATGACCGAGGCGATCGCCGCGGTACACGGACGACTCAACATCATCGAGTGACGCATGGCGGGATTTCGGCTAACCACCAAGGTTCAGGTCAGCGGCTGGCGCTTCCTGCTGCGGCGCCTCGAGCACGCCATCGTGCGGCGCGACACCCGCATGTTCGACGATCCGCTGCAGTTCTACAGCCGCTCCGTCGCGCTGGGTGTCCTGGTCTCGGTGCTCGTCGTGGTCGGGGCGCTGGCGATGGCGTACTTCAAGCCGCAGGGCAAGCTGGGCAGCGGCAACCTGTTCGTCGACCGCGCCACCAACCAGCTCTACCTGATGGTGTCGGGCCAGTTGCACCCCGTCTACAACCTGACCTCGGCGCGGCTGATCCTGGGCAACCCGGCCGAACCCAAGGCCGTCAAACCCGCTGAACTCAACCGCTTTCCCAAGGGCCAATCCGTCGGCATCCCCGGAGCCCCGTATGCCACGCCCGTGTCGTCAGACTCCTCGTCGACGTGGGCGCTCTGCGACACCGCGATCAGGGCCGAGAGTACGACTCCCAGCGTGCAGACGGCGGTGATAGCGATGCCGTTGGCCATCGAGACCCCCGCGATAGACCCGATCCTGCCGAACGAGGCACTGCTGGCGTCCTACGGAGGCAAAGATTGGGTGATCACCACCAAGGGTCGGCACGCCACTGACCTCAGTGACCGCCCACTGACCTTCGTGGTCGGGATACGCGGCACCGCCAAGCCAACCCCGCTGTCCGCGGCCATGTTCAACGCGCTCCCCGACGCGGGATCCTGGCAGTTACCGCCGATCCCCGGCGCAGGGGCGCCGAACACCCTCGGGCTTCCCGACCAGCTGGTGGTCGGGTCGGTGCTGCAGCTCCGGACCACCTTGGGCACAAGGTACTTCGTCGTGATGCAAGACGGTGTGGCGCCGGTGAACGCCAATACCGCCGCGGCGCTGCGCGCTAGTCAATCGTATGGACTCGTGGAACCCCCGTCCCTGCCTCCGAACGCCGTCGTCGCGATTCCCGAACTGGTGTACAACTCGCCGCTGCCGGACGAACCGATCAAGATCGTGTCCCGGCCGGCGGATCCCACGCTGTGCTGGAGCTGGGAGCGCAAGCCCGGCGAACAAGCACCGAAGACCGCGGTGTTGACCGGTCGTCACCTGCCGATACCGGCGTCGGCGATGAATTCCGGGATCAAGCAGATCCAAGGCCCCGCAACCGTTTACACCGACGGCGGCAAGTATCTGCAGCTGCAGTCCCCCGACCCTCGGTACGGCGAATCGCTGTACTACGTCGACCCACAGGGTGTGCGTTACGGGCTGCCCGACGCACAGGCGGCCTCGGCATTGGGCCTGAGCGGGCCGAAGACCGCGCCGTGGGAGATCGTGCGCCTGCTGGTCGACGGCCCGGTGCTGTCGAAGGAGGCCGCGCTGCTCGAGCACGACACGCTGCCCGCTGATCCCAGCCCGCGAAAGGCCCCGGCGGCCGCCCCGGGAGGACCCTCATGACGACCAGGAAGTTCACCCCCACCGTCACGCGCGGACCGCGGCTGACCCCGGGCGAGATCGGCCTCACCCCGCCCGAGGACCTCGGGGTGGACATCCCGCCGTCGGGTGTGCAGAAGGCCCTTCCTTATGTGATGGGTGTCTGCATGCTCGGCATGATCGCGATCATGGTGGTCACCGGCACCAGGCAGCTGTCGCCGTACATGCTGATGATGCCGCTGATGATGATCATGATGTCGATGGGCATGATGGCCGGCCACGGCGGCGGCGGCAAGAAGGTTCCCGAGATCAACGCCGACCGCAAGGAGTACCTGCGCTATCTGGCCGGACTCCGTCCCCGGGTGACGTCATCGGCCAGCGCACAGGTCGCGTTCTTCGGTTACCACGCACCACATCCCGACGATCTGGGGTCGCTCATCGGCACACCGCGGCAGTGGTCGCGCCCGGCGAACGCCGACTTCTACGCAGCCACCCGCATCGGGATCGGTGACCAACCCGCGGTCGACCGCCTGATGAAGCCGTCCGCGGGCGGGGAGCTGGCGGGTCCGACCGCGGCGCCGCAGCCGTACCTCGAGCCGGTCGCCAACATGTGGGTGGTCAAGTTCCTGCGCACCCACGGGCTCATCCATGACTGCCCGAAACTGGTGCAGCTGCGCACCTTTCCGACGATCGCGGTGGGGGGCGACGCGGCGGGCGCGGCCGGCCTGCTGACCGCAATGGTCTGCCACCTGGCCGTCTTCCATCCGCCCGACCTGTTGCAGATCCGGGTGCTGACCGACGACCCGGACGACCCGGACTGGTCGTGGCTGAAATGGCTGCCCCACGTGCAACACTCGACCGAGACGGACGCCGCCGGGCCGGTCCGCATGATCTACACCCGCCCGGACAACCTGGCCGACCTGGCGGCCCGCGGGCCGCATACCCCCGACTCGCTACCCGGCGGCCCCTACGTCGTCGTCGTCGACCTGACCGGCGGTAGGGCCGGCTTTCCACCCGACGGAAGGGCCGGCGTCACGGTGATCACGCTCGGCAATCACCGCGGGTCGAACTACCGCATCCGGGTCGCCGACGACGGGACCGCCGACGACCGGCTGCCGGGACAGCAGTTTCGCCAGGTGACCTCGGTCGCCGACCGCATGTCGGCCCGGCAGGCCACCCGCATCGCGCGGAGGCTGGCGGGCTGGTCCATCACCGGCACGGTGCTGGACAAGAAGGGCACGGGCATCCAGAAGAAGGCGGCGACCGAATGGCACCAACTGGTCGGTGCCCACAGCGTCGAAGAGGTGACGCCGAGCCGGTGGCGGATGTTCACCGATACCGACCGCGACCGGCTGAAGATTCCGTTCGGCCACGAACTCAAGACCGGCAACGTCATGTACCTCGACATCAAGGAGGGCGCCGAATTCGGCGCCGGACCGCACGGCATGCTCATCGGCACCACCGGGTCGGGGAAGTCCGAATTCCTGCGCACGCTCATCCTGTCGCTGGTGGCGATGCACCACCCAGACCAGGTGAACCTGCTGCTGACCGACTTCAAAGGCGGGTCAACGTTTTTGGGTATGGAAAAGCTGCCGCACACCGCCGCCGTGGTCACCAACATGGCCGAGGAGGCCGAGCTTGTCAGCCGCATGGGCGAGGTCCTGACGGGCGAACTCGACCGTCGGCAGGGGATTCTGCGGCAGGCCGGCATGAAGGTCGGTGCCGCCGGAGCGCTGTCCGGTGTCGCCGAGTATGAGAAATACCGCGAGCGGGGCGCCGATCTACCGCCGCTGCCAACACTTTTCGTTGTCGTCGACGAGTTCGCCGAGCTGCTGCAGAGCCATCCCGACTTCATCGGGTTGTTCGACAGGATCTGCCGGGTGGGGCGGTCGCTGCGCGTGCACCTGCTGCTGGCCACCCAGTCGCTGCAAACCGGTGGCGTGCGCATCGACAAGTTGGAGCCTAACCTGACGTATCGCATCGCGCTGCGCACCACCAGTTCCCACGAATCCAAAGCGGTGATCGGGACCCCGGAGGCGCAATACATCACCAACAAAGAGAGCGGTGTCGGATTTCTGCGGGTCGGCATGGAGGACCCGGTCAAGTTCAGCACCTTGTACACCGGCAACACCTACGTTCCGGCGACTCGGGCCGAGACCAACGGTGAGGGCAACGGCGCCGCCCCGCAAACCGGGCCGAAGAAGGTCCGCATCCAGCCGTTCACCGCGGGACCCATGCCCGACGAGGTGATGGCGTCATGACGATCGAGGCCGGCAAGGGTCGCGCGTTGCGCGAGGTGGTGCTCGAACAACTCAGCACCACCGAGTCGCGCGCGTACAAGATGTGGCTCCCCCCGCTGACCGACCCGACACCCATCAATGAACTCATCGCTCAGGACCACCCCCAGCCCCTTCGGTTCGCGCTGGGAATCATGGACGAGCCGCGCATGCACCGGCAGGCGACCTGGGGCGTGGACGTGTCCGGCGCGGGCGGCAACATCGGCATCGGGGGGGCGCCGCAGACCGGGAAGTCCACGCTGCTTCAGACGATGATGCTGTCCGCCGCTGCCACCCACTCACCGCGGCAAGTGCAGTTCTATTGCATCGATCTCGGCGGCGGTGGCCTGATCTATCTCGAAAACCTCCCGCACGTCGGCGGGGTGGCCACCCGATCGGAGCCCGACCGCGTCATGCGCGTGGTTGCGGAGGTGCAAGCCGTTCTGCGGCAGCGGGAGGCGACCTTCAAGGAGCACCGGGTGGGTTCGATCGCGGCGTACCGGCAGCTGCGCGAGGACCCCAACCAACCGGTCGCGGCCGACCCGTTCGGTGACGTCTTCCTGGTCATCGACGGGTGGCCGGCTTTCGTCAGCGAGTTCGCCGATCTCGAGTCGCAGGTCCAGGATCTGGCCGCGCAAGGGCTGTCGTTCGGCGTCCACGTCGTGATCACCACCCCACGCTGGACGGAACTGAAATCGCGCGTGCGCGATTACCTCGGCACCAAGATCGAGTTCCGCCTCGGCGACGTCAACGACACCCAGATCGATCGGGCCACCCGCGAGATTCCGGCGAATCGCCCGGGCCGGGCGATGTCGACGGAGAAGCACCACTTGATGATCGGCGTCCCCCGGTTCGACGGGGTGCACAGCGCGGACAACCTGGTGGAGGCGTTGACCGCGGCCGTGGACGAGGTTGCGGCCCAACACACCGAGCGGGCGCCGAGGGTCCGGGTCCTGCCCGAGCGGATCTACCTCTACGAGCTCGACCCGCACCCGCCGGGGCCGGATTCCGATTACCGCACGCGCTGGACGATCCCGGTCGGGGTCCGGGAATCCGATCTGTCCGTTGCCCACGCGCATATGTACACCACGCCGCACTTGCTGATTTTCGGTGCGGCCAAGTCGGGCAAGACGCGCACCGCCCACGCGATCGCGCGGGCCATCTGTGCCCGCAACAGTCCCAGGCAGGTGCGCTTCATGCTCGCCGACTACCGCTCCGGGCTGTTGGACGCGGTGCCGCAAAGCCATCTGCTGGACGCGGGCGCGATCAACCGCAACAGCACGACACTCGACGAAGCCATCAAGGCGCTGGCGGTCAATCTGCAGAAGCGGTTGCCGCCGGCCGACCTGACCTCCGCACAACTGCGGTCCCGGTCGTGGTGGAGCGGATTCGACGTCGTTCTTCTTGTCGACGATTGGCACATGATTGTGGCGGCGTCCGGCGGAATACCGCCCATGGCGCCGCTGGCGCCGTTATTACCCGCCTCTCAGGATATCGGTCTGCACATCATTGTGACCTGTCAAATGAGTTCCGCGTACAAGGCGACGATGGACAAGTTCGTCGGCGCCGCGTACGGGGCGGGATCGCCCACCCTGTTCCTTTCGGGCGATAAGCAGGATTTCCCGTCGAGGGATATCCAGGTCAAGCGGCGGCCCCCTGGCCAGGCCTTTTTCGTCACCCCCGAGGGAAAGGAGGTCATCCAAGCCGCGTACTTGGATCCCCCAGAAGAAGTGCACTCAGCACCTCCAGGGGGCGGTTACGATTATCCCAGCGCCCAGTAGGAAGCACTGGACCACCGCCCGCATAACGAGCCGAGACTGCGTTGTCGTAAGCGTTGTTTAGCCCTAATTGAATAATTTATCGCGCGCGGAAGTACAGGTGAGGTACGCAAATGCAAGAAATGGCACTTAGCCCGACGCTTGTCGATATCGGCGGCGCAGTGACAGCCGATATCGACCCGAGTGTGGCGGCGACGTCAGCGGCGGTCGACGAAGGCGCCGCCGGCCGCCTCGGTATCGCGGCCGGCTTCCAGGAATAGCCGAAAAGCACACGCAGACAAGGGGACTGGATACCATGTTGTGGCACGCGATGCCACCGGAGCTGAACACCGCGCGGCTGATGGCCGGAGCGGGCCCGGCGCCGATGCTGCAGGCCGCCGCCGGCTGGGAAGCGCTGGCGGGCGCCCTGGAGGCGCAGGCAGTGGAGTTGTCTGCGGCCCTGGTCTCCCTCAAGGCCTCGTGGACCGGCATGAGCAGCGAACGTGCCATAGCCGCGACGATGCCGATGGTCGCCTGGCTGCAGACCGCGGCACAGCAGGCCCAGCAACGCGCGATGCGGGCCGCCGCGCAGGCCGCCGCCTACACGACGGCGCTGGCCATGACGCCATCGCTGCCGGAGATCGCGGCCAACCACATCACCCACGCGGTCCTCACCGCCACGAACTTCCTCGGCATCAACATGGTGCCGATCGGACTCAACGAGACGGATTATTTCGTCCGCATGTGGAATCAGGCCGCGGCCGTGATGGACATCTATCAGGCGGAGACGATCGCGAACACGGCCTTCGAGCCGCTTCCACCCGTCAAGCCGATCCTGCAGCCGGCGGCCGGCGAGGCGGTGACCACCGCGGCCTTGAGCAACCTGTCGGCCGTGGGCTCCGACGCCATCCCCGGGGCTATGCGCGCTCTCTCGGAGGTGACCGACGAGATCCCCGAGAGCCTCCCCGAGGCCGGGGTGCCGCTCGAGCAGCCGGCTATGCCGTCCTTGGGACAGATAGGTCAGCTGGGCGGGCCCATGCAGCAGCTGATGCAGCCGCTGCAGCAAATGATGTCGATGGCTGGCCAGACAGGCGGCATGGGCGGCCCGGGCGATAACCCGTTCGGCGACAAGCTCGGCGGCCTGGGTGACAAAGAAGGCAAACAGCTGGGCCTGATCGGTGCCAGTCCGCTGTCCAACCATCCGCTGGCGGGGGGATCGGGCCCCAGCATGGGCATGGGACTCATCCGCTCGGAAGCGCTGCCCGGTGCCGGCGGCACCGCGGCGCGCACGGGAATTATGAGCCAGCTGATCGATAAGCCAGCGCAAGTGGTTACGCCCGCCGGCGCCGGCGCCGGGTCGTCGGCGGCGGGCGGCGCCGCTCCCGTCGGCATGGCGAGCGGCGCCGCTCAATCCGGCGGCGGCACCAGGCCAGGGCTGGCCTCCCCCACACTGCTGGCCTCGCATCCGGACGACGGCGGCGACGCCGACCTTGACCACGAGGACGACTGGTGAGCGCCCACAGAGAAAGACTTCCCGGCCGCCCGGGCCGGAAGACTTGCCAACACTTGGCGAGGACAGCAAACAGAGAAAGTAGTCCAGCATGGCAGAGATGAAGACCGATGCCGCTACCCTCAGCGCGGAGGCTAGCAACTTCGACAGGATCTCCGGAGAGCTCCAGCGGGTCATCCAGACCGTGGAGTCGACCGGGGGCGAGTTGGCCGGTCACTGGCGCGGTCAAGCCGGCGCCGCCGCTCAGCAGGCGTTGACGCGCTTCCACGAAGCGGGCCAAGCCCAGATCAAGGCGCTCAGCGAGATTTCGCAGAACATTCACGGCGCCGGGATCCAGTACTCCTCGGCCGACGAGGAACAAGCCAGTTCTCTGTCGTCGCAGATGAACTTCTGACCCATCACCCCTCAGCAACACAAAGAAACGGAGCAACAATATGTCGGAACAGTCATGGAATTTCGCCGGTATCGAAGCGGGATCCAGCTCGATTGCGGGCGCTGTGCAAACCACCCAGAGCCTTCTCGACGAGGGGAAGAGTTCCCTCGCCAAGCTGGCCGAGGCGTGGGGCGGCAGCGGTTCGGAGGCCTACCAGCAGGTCCAGCGGAATTGGGACGACACCTCCGCTGAACTCAACGCCGCGTTGCAGGCGCTGTCCCAGCGCATCACCGAGGCCAGCCAGGCGATGGCTCAAACCGAATCCGGCGTCACGGGCATGTTCACGTAAGACGATGGCGAGCGGCGAAGCACGAGATTGGGCCACGTCGACCTGACCGGCGATTTAGGCTCTTCTCGTGCTTCCTCGCATGAACGTGTTTGACGGAAGGGTTTGATGGCGGCCGACTACGACCGGCTCTTCCAATCCCTCGAGGGAATGGAATTACCCGATGAGGCCACGGCGCAGACGGAATTCGACGTCGATGCGCCGGTTGCCATGCCGTCCGGCCCGCCCAAACCCAACGGCCATCCCCCGCCACCGATGCCGGTCGACCTGGCGGATCGCGCCGTTCCCACCCGAGTGGAATCGACACCGCCGCCGGTCGACTGGTCCCCACCAAGCGAGCCGGCCAGGCCGCCCATGCCGGTCGACCTGCCCGAGCAATCCGATCGAACGGAATCGCCCCCGCCACCTCCACCAATGCCGGTCGACCCGCTCCCAGAACCTTCACCGGCCCGGGTCGAGCCGCCGCCGGTAGAGCGGCCCCGGCAACCACCGCCGGCCCCACCCGAATCCGCACCGGCCGACCGGCGCCACCGGCAGCCGCCGCCGGTCCGGCCGGAATCGTCTGCGCCCCAACCGGAACCGCGGGTCCAACCCCCCGCCCCGCAGCCGCGGCATGCGCGCCGCGCCGATCACACCGACGCGCCGAACGTACCCAACGCCGCGCCCAGCCGGCACGGCCACCGCGCCGAGAGCCGACCGGGTCGTCCGAAAGCAGCGATCGGCCCTTCCACGACATCGAGTTTGGGCACCGGCCACCCGGCACCGAAAATCAACGGCGGGCCGGTGCCGTTGCGGCAACGTGAACCCGACGTGGTTGCCGCCCGTCCTCCTCGCCAAACGCGGAAACCGCTCGCCGAGGCGCCGGCGCAGCCGAAATCGCCTCCCGTAGCGGTGAATGGTGATCGCGGCAGCACAGATGCCGTCACCCACATTGGCGTGCAACCGGCCAGGAAGACAGCGGAAAGGGCGGTACCTCAACGGGGTTGGCAACACTGGTTGTACCAGTTGACGCGCATCAACGCAGGCCCGTCCCGGGACGAAAAGTACGAGCAGGACTTGTACCGGCGAATTCGCCGCATTCCGAGCGGTTCTCACCAGATCGCGGTGGTGGGCCTCAAGGGCGGGGTGGGGAAGACGACCGTGACGGTCGCCCTCGGCTCGGCGCTGGCACAGGTGCGAGGCGACCGGATCCTGGCACTCGATGCCGATGCCGACTCGGGTAACCTCGCCGATCGCGCGGGCCATCGGTCCGGCTCGACCGTAGCGGAACTGCTTGCAGACAAGGGCCCGTCGCATTACAACGACGTCCGCGCGCACACCGGCGTCAACGCGGTCAACCTGGAGGTGCTCGGCGCGGCGCAGTACGCCACGGCGCAGCGCGCGTTCAGCGCCGCGGACTGGCAGTTCGCGGCCGACGCGGTGTCGAAGTTCTACAGCGTGGTCTTGGCCGACTGCGGGGCGGGTATGACGCGCGGCGTGCTCGCAACGGCGTCCGGGGTGGTCATCGTGACCAGCGCGTCGGTCGACGGCGCCCGGCAGGCGGCGGTCGCGATCGATTGGTTGCGTAACAACGGACATCACGAATTGCTCGGCCGCGCGTGCGTCGTGATCAACCATGTTGCGCCGGGAGAGCCCAACGTCGCCATCACTGACCTGGTTCGCCAGTTCGGGCAGCACGTTCGGCCGGATCGAGTGGTGGTGTTGCCGTGGGACAAACACATTGCGGCCGGAGGGGAGATCGACATTCGCCTGTTCGACCCGGTCTACAAGCGTAGGATTACCGAGCTTGCCGCAGCACTGTCCGACGATTTCGACAGGGGTGAACGTCGTTGAGCGCACCCACCGCCACCGCCGGCGCGGCCGCCGCTGCCGGGCCCGCCGGCGCCACGCCCGCCAAGCCCGCGACGACCCGGGTGACCATCCTCACCGGTCGGCGAATGACCGACGTCGTGCTGCCGTCGTCGGCAACGATAGAGACCTACGTCGACGACACCGTCGCGGTGCTGGCCGAACTGCTCGAAGATACTCCGGCCGATGTGTTGGCCGGCTTTGACTTTTCCGCCCAGGGCGCTTGGACTTTCGCCAGGCCGGGAGCCCCGCCCCTGAACCCCGACAAGTCCCTCGACGACGCGGTCGTCGTCGACGGGTCGCTGCTGACGCTCGTTTCGGTGAGCCGGACGGAGCGGTACCGCCCGCTGGTTGAGGACGTCATCGACGCGATCGCCGTGCTCGACGAATCGCCGGAGTTCGACCGGACCGCATTGAATCGCTTCGTCGGCATCGCGCTTCCCGTGGTGGCCCTGGCCATTACCAGCATTGCGGCACTGGCGTGGTGGAACACCGGGCGTCACCTGTGGTGGCCGTTGGCGCTGGGTATTGCTGGGCTCCTGGCGCTGGCGGGCAGCTGGGGCGCGAAGAAGTTCTACCGGAATCCGAGCCTGTCCGAGAGCCTGCTGGCGACGGCGGCACCGCTGATCACAGTTGCTGCGGCACTGGCTATTCCGCGGCCGCGCGGAGCCGATCCGCTGGGGGCGCCCCAACTGGCCGGCGCCGCAGCGGTCGTGCTGTTCTTGACGCTGCTGACCCGGGGCGGGCCCCGTCGGCGCTCCGAGCTTGCGTCGTTTGTCGTGATCACCGCCATCGCGGTCACCGCGGCGGCCGTGGCGTTCGGCTATGGCTGGCAGCACTGGGTACCGGCGGGAGCGATCGTCTTCGGGCTCTTCACCATCACCAACGCGGCGAAGCTGACCGTTGCCGTGGCCAGGATCGCCCTGCCCCCGATTCCCGCGCCCGGCGAGGCCGTCGATCATGACGAATTGCTCGATGCGGTTGCCGGCCAAGAGGTCGGCGACGACAAGGAGGCCCGGACCTGGCAGGCGATCATCGCCTCGGTGCCCGACTCCGCCGTGCGCCTCACCGAGCGCAGCGAGTTGGCCAAGCGACTGCTGATCGGATTCGTTGCGGCCGGCACCCTGGTTCTGACGGTGGGCGCCATCGCGATCGTGGTGCGCGGACACTTCTTCGTGCACAGCCTGGTGGTGGCGGGTTTGGTCACGGCCGCATGCGGATTCAGGTCGCGTCTCTACGCGGACCGTTGGTGCGCGTGGGCGCTGCTGGCGGCAACCGTCGCGATCCCGGTTGGGGTAATTGCCAGGTTGAGCATCTGGTTTCCGCACAGCGCCTGGCTGTTGCTGACCATCCTCGCGAGCACCGGCCTGATTGCGCTCGCTGCCGTCGCCGCGACGATCGGGATTCGCCGCGTCTCGCCGGTCATGAAGCGCGTTCTGGAACTGCTCGACGGCGTCCTGGTCGCCGCGATCCTGCCAATGCTCTTGTGGATCACCGGCGTCTACGACATCGTCCGCAACATCCAATTCTGACGACGGTGGTGGCGCCCGAAATTGCCGCAGTTCCGGGGGTGCCGGGTTGGGTAAGATTCTCGTGACGGGAAACGCGTAGAGGAGAGCGGCTGATGATCGAACCATTGGTCGTTGAGCCCTCCCGTTTGCAGGCTGCGGGAAACACATTGCGCGACCTGGTCTTTCCCGTGCCGCCCGCCCCGATCGTGGCTCCCGGGACGGATTCCGTGTCGGCGGCGGTCAATGCGACGTTGCCGATCATCGAATCGCCGGTGACCGATGGATTGCCCGCCGTCAAGGCCGCGCTGTCCAAGACGGGATCCAGCATCGCCGCCGCGGCCGCAATGTACACCGACACCGACGAGAGACTCGGTGACCACCTCACGCAGGTTCAGTTCCGCGGCGCCGCAACGGAGCCCGCGGCCGGCGGTTCGGCCGAGAAGCCCGCGGGGGGTCCGGTAGACGAACCGGCGGAAGACAAAAAGCCCGGGCCTGTCAAGCCGACTCCGCAGCCCGCCACGTCGGCGCCCCAACTCGATCAAATGGCGGGCGCGGCAGGATCACTGGGATCCGTGATGCAGGGCATGCAGGGGGCGATGGGCAGCATGCAGGGCATGCAGGGCGCCGGCGCCACGCCTGCGCAACTCGCTGACAGCACCAAGCCCGACGACGGGGCGCGTCAGGTCGACGAGGAAAAGAACCACGAAGGCGAGCAGCCGGGGGTGCCCGCCGAGGGCGCGGCACCGGGCTCCGAAACCTCGCAGGGCGCGCCGGTGGCGGCACCCTCGACGGCGGGACCCGAGGCGGCGCCGTCAGAGATCACCCTCTGAGCCGATAGTCCCCGGACAAGCCGCGCCTCGGTTGAGGCTGAGCCGGCGTGTGCGTCTCAGCGGCGATGGATCGACCAGGTCGTGGTTGACGCGCGCGGGCGTAGAGATCGCAATCGATGTGGCCGCCGGCCCCCCGCTCGGGGCATAGCTGGTCCGCGCTGTCGATGATCGCCCGCGACCACCTCTTCCCGGTCTGTCGGACATAACTGCTGGTCCGATGGCCTTGCATCTGGTGTAGTCATATGACTACACTTCCGGGGTAGCACACTGTAGTCATTTGACTACAGCACCGACTCGGAGGAGACGACCGTGACGCAGACGCTGACGCAACCGCAGGCGCTGAGTGTGGAGTACCAGGAGCTGATGACGCGGGCCGACGAGGTGGAGGCCGCGATTCCGGGCCAGCCTGCCGAGAACCCCGGCGCGCCCTGCGCCCTGGCGATGGTCACCGCGGCCGCCGCGCAACTTGCGTTGTCCGCCGACAACATGCGGCTTTATCTGGGCGTGGGCGACCGGGAGCGCCGGCGACTGGCGGAGTCGCTGCGAAACGCTGCCAAGGCCTACGAGGAAGTGGACGAAAGCGCGGAGGAGGCCATTGACAACGGCACGTCCGTGTCGCCGGCGACGCCCGGCCTCGCGGACGAAGGGCCGGACCCGGTGACACTGAGCGACACGAAAAAGGTTGCGGCGCCGGTTGAAGAGACGCCTTATTACCCGGTCCGGCAGGCCGCCGAGGAGATCGCCGCGCTTGATCAGGGCATCTCGTTCGATCTGTTCGCGTCGGCGTGGACCGTTCACCAACGGACGCTGCTTGAAGCCCGCTATCGATTCCGGCCGTTCGTCGATTGGTATGGCGACGCCGCGTATGCCGTTGAAGACAACTTCGATTCGCACAGGTCGTGGTTGGACCAGATGGCGGCGTTGTCCGGCACGATGGTCAGCCAGGCGCAAGGCGTCATGTCAACGCACCGCTGGGCGGTGACCGAGCATCCCACGGTCGCGCAGCTGAAGGAACTCGACGATGCCTGGGTCCACTTCCAAACTCACTTACCCGCGGCGCACTGGAAGGGCAGCGTCAAGCCCGCTCTGGAAGAGGAGTACGCGAGGTTGCAGAAGAAATCGGAAGAAGTGCTGGCCGAGTACGAAAAGCGGGCGGCATTACCGTTGGCGCCGATCAATCCCCCCAAGCCTCCTGCCGCCTACTACATCGCTCCGCCTCCCGAGCCTGGCTCGTACGAGACGGATCCCGGCACCCCGTACGACGAGTTGCCCTACGGCGACGAATATGTGACCACCCCGACGGGCATGCCGAGCGCGCCGTTTGCCGGCACGCCGCCGATGCCCACCGACCCGACGCCAGCGGGCGCATTGAGGGGGGCGCCCGCTGGCTCGACAGCGCCGGGTGTCAAACCGGCCTCATTCGGGGGCAAGGGAATTGGTGGTGGCCTGCCGTCGATGCCCTTGCAGCCCCCGATGGACGCCGAAGCGGCGTCACGACCGGTCGGCGCGGCCGCCGGGCCCACGGGACCGGGCCGCGGGATCCCGAGCGCCACGGCCGGTTTGGGGGCCGGTGGCATGGGCGCGGCTCCGATGGGCGCTCCCGGCGCTCAGGGGCAGCACAACGCCAAGGGCAAGCGCGCGACCCAGGACCAGGAGTCCCTCTATACCGAGCAGCGGCCGTGGACCGAGGGCGTCATCGGCCGCCGGCGCAGGGACGTCCCCGAGGGAAGGGAGGCCAAGTAATCAGCCAACGCTCAAACGAAGGCGGGCCTTTCCCATCTCGGCCGAGGGGTGCCGGGAACCTGGGAGAGGCCCGCCTTTTCGTTTCACGAAGCGTCGGATAGGGCCGCGGCCAACAATCCGTCGAGGTGCTTCCAGTACAGCCAGTCGGCGACGGCGGCGCGCTGGGCGGCGGGATCGGCTGCGGTGTGCGCCTGGTGGAGGATGACCTCTTGGGCGTGCTCGGCGTAGCGATGGAACGCCCGCAGATGCGCGACCCGTCGCCCGGGCGAACGACTGGCAAGGGGTTTCATCAGCTCGAACCACAACATGGGCCGCTCGTCGGCGCTGGGGCTGTCATCCTGCGGCGGCACCGGCATCTCGGCCAGCATCTCCTGCAGGCTGATCTTCCCTTCGGCCAGCGATGCCGCGAGCCGTGCGGCAGTCTCGGGATCCACCAACTCATCGGGCGCGCGTTGCTGGTCAGCCGACGGCTTGGTGTCCGCCGGCGCCGGCGGCAACATGCTCACCAACCGCACATCGGTGGTGGCCGCCAACCGATCCGCCGCCTCGGGGTCAACCACCTCGAGGCGTGACCTGCCGATCATGTCTCCGCTGTCCGGGATGTCATCCGGCTTGAGCACGATCTTGGCCGCGCCGGAATCGGAATCGGCCAATTGCTCCTCGGTCGCGATCACCGCCCGCAGCTTCTTATCGTGATGGTCCGCCCAACCCTGCACGGCCATCACCGGATAAGTGGCCCAGCCGGCCCTTTCGGCGGCAGCTATCGACCCATCGGCGGTCGCCATCTGCACCTGTTCGGGTAATTGCACTCCGTCGGGGATGTAGGCGAGCCCGTAGCTGTTGGCCACCACGATCGCGCCGTCGGTGGTCACCGCGGTGACCCAGAAGAAACCGAGATCGCCCGCGCCGGGACTGCCGGGTGCGTTCAACGCCGCCGCGATGCGCCGCGCCAACCGCAGCGGATCGGTCCCGCCGCTCTGGCGGCGGGCCGCATCGGCGGTCGCGGCCTCGGCGATGGCGTCGCGTTCGGCGCGCGCTTTCGAGACCGGGATAATCGGCGTCACCACAACGGAATCCGCCGAGTCAACGCGTTCAGTCGACGAGGTCGGATCGGCAGCGGAGGCACTCGGCCGAGGGGCCGCCCTGTTGCCGGCCGCGGCCGGCCTGGTGGCAGCGCTACCGCCCTGCGACCTCGGCCCGGCGGGAGCGCTGGAACCCGCCCCGGGGCCCGCACCGGCTCCGCCGCCACGTGATCCGCCACCCGAGGCCCCCATCGGCGCGGCCGGCATGCCCGCCGCCCCGGCCGGTGCGGCCGCGGCCGCGTCTTCCGTGCGGGGCGCCACCGACGGTGACATCAACGACGCCGGCGTCATGCCCTTGCCGCGTCCACCTGAACCTAGGGGTTCCGCCGACGCGGCCGGGCTGAGCGGAGCCGCGGGGCCCAGGGGAGCCCCCGGTATGCCCCCCGGTCCGCCCGGCACCGCCGGTCCGGATCCGCCCGGCGCCGCGGCGGGCGGTACGTGCGGCTGCCCCGGAAGGGTAGGCATTCCGGACGGCGGTTGCGCGCCACCGCCCGTGGGCATTCCAGGTGGTGGCAGCGGCGGCGCGGCCGGCGGCGGGCTCACGGGCGCGGGTGGCGCGGGACTGGGCCGCGGGCGCTCTTCCTCCACAGGTGGTGTCCGGACCGGGGTATCAGGAAGCCCGACCGGGGGCGGTGTCTTCTGATCGAGCAGGTCCTGCAGTGCATTGTTGGGCGGCTTCCACGTTTTGCTCGCCACAATTCGCTCGGCGGTGCTCGTTACCACGCTGAGGTTCGCCCCGTAGGCGGTGCTGATCACCGTATTGATCGCGGCCGTCCGCTCGGCGGCATCCAGGCCGGCATCGTTTTCAAGCGCATTGATTTGCGTCTGCGCGGCCTCCACGATGTCGCTCACGTCCCACTTGGCCCAAGCGATCGAATCGGCGACATACCTGTGCCAGGTGATCACGGTCGCCAGACCGTTCTGCAGCTTCTTCAGTTCGTCGATGTTGGTGCCGAGCTCGCTCTTGGCGGCGGTGGCGGCACCGCCCGACCAAAATCCTCCGTCGAAGATTTCGCTCTGTTCATGTTGGCAGGCCTCCATCACCGCGGTGACCTGCCGTAGCACCTCGGTGTACCGCTGTGCCCGGTCGTAGTAGTTGTCCTCGTTTGCCTCCGGCCAGGCGTCCGGGGCAAGCATCTGCGAGGCGTACTCGCCCATCGGCTTCGCGACGCCCATTGCCTACTCCTCTCCGGCAGTACGGGCGAAACCCTTCGGCCGCCGGAAGGTACCGAACATCATGGTTATCAAGCGTAATCGACGTTCAGCCAAGCCAACTGCGGCAAATTGTGCATCCGTCACCGCCCGCGGCAACGGTCAACTCCTTGGCCGCCATCGGGTTTCGCTCAGGCCAAGCCGAAGGTCTCTTTGAGCGAACCGGCGATCCCCGCGGCCAATTCGATCAGCCGCTCGTGCTCGGCGTCGATGGCGTCCGTCGCCACGGCCTGCGCGTTACCAATCGCCTCGTTGATGCGTTGCTCGACCGTGTCGGCGCCGAGCCGCAGTAACCCGTCGTCGATCTGCAGGCCGGTCAGGCACAGCCGCGCGTTGAGGGTCGCCTCGACGGTCTCGGATTCGTCGGTCGCACTGAATGATTCCGTGTTTGTCCGGTATTGCTGGTCTTCCAAGGCAGACTGAAACCGCTGCGCTTGCCGCAGCGCCTCTGCCACCTGGGGGTGCATCTCGATGGTCATTCGGGGTCCTTACTTGTCGGGGCCTGCTGCCTTGCGTGGGCGATTACCGATTACGCCTTCGGTCCACGGCCGCTCCTCGGTGTAGAGCGAGTCGTCGTCGGACTGCACACGTTTGCCCTTGCCCTGGTTCTGCCCCTGCCCTGCGCCCCCCATCGGAGCCATGCCGCCACCCATGCCGCCGCCGGCGGCGGCGGCCGCACCCGGCATCGCACGGCCCGGGCCTGCGGCCCCGGGTCCCGCGCCGGCCGGCCGTGACGCCGCTTCGGAATCCACCGCGGGCTGGAGCGGCATCCCGGGCACGCCGCCCCCGCCGCCGCCCCCCAGCGACGCCGGTTTCATCCCCGCCCCGGCCGGCATACCGGGCTTGCCCTTCAACGCGTCTTTCATGGCGGCGTCCATGGCCCCCTTGTCCGGCGCTCCGCCCATGCCCGGCGGCATTGTCGGCAGGGTGGGTGGGGTGCCAAGCCCGCCCTCGTCGCCGGGTAGGCCGTCATACGGGCCCCCGGGAATCGTCCCGTCGCCTTCGCCGGGCTGGCTGGGGTCGGGCGGCGGGGCGATGCGGGTGGCCATGGGTGGACTCTTCGGCGTCACCGGCGCCAGCGGTAGACTCGCCTCCCGCACAAAGGCGTCCAATACCTCTTCCGATTTGGTCTGCAATTCCTGGTAGCGTCCGATGGCCCACCAAGTCCAGTTCTGGTCGCCAATGCTTTTGTAATACTTGTACCAGCCGTCGGTCGATTCGATATCGTACGGCGTGGGATGTTCCCACCGCGCCTTCTTGTGCGCGTCGTAAACGGCTTTGGCTTGGTTGGAAACCTGAACACAGTACTGCACCATGGAGAATAGGTAATTGCGGTGCTGTTCAAAGTTTTGCTCAACGAGGAGCTGACTGTCGCTTTCCCAATCCATAAACGGCCGGAACCGATCGAGCGCGCGCTCTTGCAGCGTGCGCTGATAGGCATCCCATTTCCTCGAGAAATCCAGAAACGACGCGCCCTGGTCGGGAGCTTCGATGTCGTACGCCGCCTGCCTGACCTCGTAATAAGGATATTCAAAAGGCGGGGGCGGCGGGGGCGGCGCCGGCTTGGGCAAATCTAGGCCCCAGTCCTCGTCCGGATCGCAGTTGATGATCATCTGTTCGGTCCCGGCCACGCCGCCTGTAGTCCCTGATCCGGACACGGTGTTGTCGATAGACTGCGCGGCCTCTTCGTCAACCTCCTCATAGGCTTTGGCCGCATTCCTCAATGATTTCGCCAGCCGTTTGTATTCCCGTTCGCAATATCCGAGGTACTGCCGAATCGTGTTGGCGGACATCGCGAGTTGTGTGGCAGCACCAACGGCAATGGAGAGGGCGCTCGTCGGAAGTGGGTCGCCGGGCGGTGGAGTCGGCAGTGGTTCCTCGAGTTCGGCAGCTCTCCGCATGAGTTCGTCGTATTCGACCTTCAGCGTCTGCGTCATATCGGATCGTTCTCCTCGGTGCCCTAAGGGCGCCGTCGCTAGTGAGTCAGTGCCTCGATTGCGCCATTGGTGACGGCGCTTCTGATACGCATCGTTGCTGTCGCGGTAATCCTTGGCTCGGGCGAATCGTCAGAAATAGGCGGTCGGCAAATTGTCTCGTGCAACTCCCGAGCACCCCTTTCGTTCGCCGGGCCACGCGGGCGGTGCGGCGGCGGATCGACCGCTGACGACTGCTATCGTAAGCCACCCGCGAGCGGCCGGTGTGCGCTAATTTCGAAAGTTCATCATTCTCTGATACAGCCCGGATCTAGCGCCGGTCACGCGGCGGATCGGTCCCCTCGCCGCCGGAACGGGCGTTGCCGTCAGGCGTCGCGTGTTTCAAACAGTGCGCAGTAACTTCGCTGACCCGCCGCCTTGAATTGGCGGTACAGCTTGAATCTGACGTCGCCAACTTCGACGCCGGTGAGCAGCTGTTCGAGGCCGCCGAACAGGTCGTCGTACTGCTCGTCGAGCACTGCCAGGCACGGATTTGGTGGGTCCGCCGTGTGCAGGATCCGAAGCGTGAGAACGGACAGCCGATCGATGATCGTGCCGGGCGTTTCCGTGTGCAGTCTCGCGAGTGGATTCGGTTGGAAGCGATCAAGCAGGGCGACGTCGATGCCTTCGATGGCCTTGTTGCGCTGGTCGTTGAGGTCGTCGATCAGCCGTTTCCTGCCGGCGATCTCATGGTCGCCGGCGCCGGGACGGCGAACGGCATCTTCGTGATGCCACAGGGCGAAGTTGATCGCATGCAGATGCAGTGCCATCGCCGCGATAGTCCGGCTTTCCCATGACATTTCGGGCTCTTGGCAGTGCCAAGCCTGCGCCAGGTCGGAGAACTGACGCGCAGCGGCGAGAAGATCGCTCGCTGCCGGATCGCGGGATGGGCCGCGCAAGCTTTCAGGCATGCTCATCGGCGAGATCGGTTAGGGCGCGCAGCACGTCGTCGACGGTGATGTCGGCCATGGTCTTCACATCGACGTGCCGGTGCGGTGCGAACCTGAACCCCCATGTCGAGGGCCGGGTAGGGCCGAAAAGACCGACGCCGGGAACGCGCGCCAAATCCGCGGCATGGAGCATGCTCGAATCGACGCCGACAAAGAGGTCAGCGTTGGCGACCAGGCTCATGGTCAGATCGAGGGGTAACCCGAGATAGGAGATGACACGATCGCGCTGATTCCCGACGTTGAGCTCCTCGTGCCCCATCCCCACGATCCAGGCGACGAAGTCGCGACGTCGCGACAAGAACCGGTCCAGCAAATCGATGAACCGGGTGATCGGCCAACGCTTTTCCGCCCAATCGGTGTCGGCGTGCACGACCAATACCCTTGTGCCCTTGGTCACGGCGGCACGGATTGACCGCGCTTTCTCCCGCACCATCGGTCTGACGGGTACCGGTTGGGCGTAAGTCTCGATCCGCGCCGAAGGATCGAACAGACGCGCCAGATTGAAGATCAGATCGGCCGCATGGTCGACATCCTTCGGCGCCACGATGTCATAGCTATCGTGGTCGATCTTGAAGCCGATGCTCGTCCTAGGTGCCAGGGCTTCTCGAAGGGGGCGGACGAAGCTGTTCGAAATCAGGTTCCATGGCACGGTGTTGATGAACACGTCCACACCGCCGACCTCCGCGGCCAAGGCGCCATAGTCCGGGATCCGGCGGGGAGCTACGCCGGCGGCCGGCGATCCGGTGATATCGATCAGGCGAGGACTTACCTCCCATAAGCACAGGTCAAAAATGAACTTTGGGCAGACCAATGTCAAAGGGGCGGTGAACATCTCGCTCAGGGCTCGCACCGTCGGGAGCGTGACGATGGCCTCCCCGATTTTCCCGCCGAGATAGACCGCGGGCCGATCTACCCGCAGCACATCGTCGAGCGCGCTTCGCTCAAGCCTCGGCGAGTGTTCGCCCTGCTGAACCGTGATTTCGCTCAAGTTCGACCATCCTCCAGCCAAAGCTTAAACGCCGAAGTGGGGAGGTATGAGCACTTAATCGAGCTCGGCCCGGTGGAGACCCGGTGAGAGTTGAGCCGGCGCTACCGAAGCCGTCGTCGCTGAATCCGGTTTGCCTCAGATGAGGCCGACGGTGTGCTGCAGCGAACCGGCGAGCTCGGTCAGGGAGGCGAACAGCTGCGCCTGCTGCGCTTGCAGGGCCGCCGAGGCGCCGGCCTGGGCCTGGTGCAGCGCCTCGTTGATGCGCTGTTGCACCGTGTGGGCGCCCAGGCGCAGCAGGCCGTCCTCGATATCCAGGCCGACGATGCACCGTTGCCCGTTGATGGTCACTTCGACGGTCTTGGCTTCGTCTGTGGCCGTGAAGGATTGGGTGTGCGTCCGCTGCATCTGGGACTCGAGGGCCGAACTGAACTGCTGCAACTGCTCGAGCGCCTGGGCGACCTGGGGGTGCGCGTCCGGGCTCATGCGAAGAGTGCTCATGAGGGTAGGTCCTTAAACTCGGTTGAGTCTTGTCGCGTGGGCCGCCGACGGCCTCGGTCCACAACCGGGCTTGAGTCTAAAGCCGGCCGGCCGATCGCGCGCGTCGAACGTTGCCGGCCCGGCGGGCGCCTCAGGAGGCGGATCTGCCCGCCCCGGGCAGGGCCTGTTCGTAGCGGCCTTCCTCGGGCGCGGCGACGGGCCGGATCGGCAATTGCCGGTGCCGGGGGGTGCTGACCATGTTGTGCCGCAACACCACCCGTTCGACTCCCGGGTGGCGACCTAGATAGCTGGTCGCGTTCGGCCAGGCCACCTTCGCCTCCGGCCCGACCTGTGCGCCGACCAGCTCGGCGAGCTGCCGGAAGTGCGGGCCGAGCGTGACGGTGCCGCCTGCGGCCGCGGCCCGCAGGACGAACTGGGTGAACACCCGGGCGTCGCCCAGGGCGACGCTCGCGTCGACATCGTCGAACGGCAGATAGACCGGGTGGTGGCTCGCCGTCTCACCGACGAGCACGCCCGCCGACCCGATCGGCAGCTGGTAGTGGCGATCGGAGACCAGGGTCTGTCCTTGCAACGCGGCGCGCTGGCCGCCGGAAACGCGGGTGAACCCGCGCAGCTTTTTCGGCTTGTCCGGCGTCGTGAGCAGCACCGTGGACTGGGGTGTCGTTCCCGCCCCGACCCGGACTCTGACGATGGTGTGGTCGGCGGGAGCCGACCACCACACGTCCGGGCCGCCGGGCGCGGTGTAGGCGGTGGTGAAGCTGTTGTGGCCCTTGATCCTCGACCAGTTCTCCCGTTCGAAGCCCACGTCCGTGGCCCGGTCGAAGTCGTCGAAGCTGCGCCCACACACCGCGTCGACGCCGTGCCGGGCCAGGTCGTCGGCGATCCGCGTCGTGGACGCCACCAGATACCGGACCACCCCGGCGACTCCGGCGTCGCGCCGCCCCGCCGACTTGCGCGCCCGGCGGGGGTCGGCGCGCACCATGATCCAGGTCCGGCGGTGCGCCGGCGCCGGGTCGGACCCCAGCAGCTGCTCGTACAGGCCCAGAACGTCCGCCGCCGCGGTCTTGCCAACCCGGTAGCCCGCCGACACGACGTCCGCCTCCAGGTCGGGGCAGTGCACCGACAACAGCCGCTCCAGCAGCCGCGTGTCCACCACGTCGTCGGTGTGTGCCTTGCCCTCGACGATGACCGTCGGCGTGAACGGCCGGGGAATGAGTTCGATGACCGCGACCAGAACTTTGCCTTTCCAGCGCACGGCCACATGGTCCCCGGGCTGCACGGTGGCGCCCACGACGGGCTCGGACGGCGCAACGAGGGGCCGGCGGCGGCGAACCGACCATGCGAAGAACGCCGCCAACCAGCCGAGTAAGCGCCGACCGCGGAAAGTGACCAGTGCCAGCAGCACCGCCACCGCCACCACGGCGGGTCCCGCCCACACGTAGCGCGTCCGCAGAAACAGCAGGATGCAGACCGGTGCCAGCGCCGCCACCCACAGGGCGTACGCGCTGCTGAACCGGAGCCGTAGTGATCTCATCGCCTCACCGCCGTCGCAGGGCTCGTCCGGCCAGTGCGGCCAGCCCCAACGCCAGGGTCAGACCGATGATGCCCAGCGCCACCGCGGTGATCGGCCCATGATCGGGGCCGGGCACCGGGACGGGGGGCTGAATCCGTTGCACCGACGGGGCGTTCGCGGGACTCGCCGGAAGGTCCCACGTCAGCGCCGCGTAGGCATCGACGATGCCCGCACCAACCGCGTCGTCGACGCCGCCGCCGGGGTGTCGTGCGGTGGCGGTGATCCGGTTGATGATCTGGGCCGGCGGCAGGTCGGGAAACTTCTGCCGGAGCAGCGCCGCCACCCCGGAGACGTAGGCGGCGGCAAAGGATGTGCCGGCGATGGGCACCGGACCGTCCTTGCCCGGCAACGCATCCACCGGCTCACCGTTGTCACCGAGCGCGACGATGTCTTCCGCGGGCGCCGCCGCACCCACCCAGGGCCCGTGCATGGAGAACGGGCTCGGCGCTCCGTTCTGACTGACGCCGCCGATGGCCAGCACCAGCGGCGCGTACCACGCCGGCGTCACGATGGTCTGTACCTGCGCCCAGCCGCGCGGGTCGGTGGGCATCGACGGGTCGGGCGGCGGATTCTGCGAGCAATCGCCACCGGTGTTGCCGGCCGCGACAATGATGACGGCACCCTTGACGTTGACGGCGTAATTGAGGGCGGCGCCCAAGGTGGATTCGTCGACCGGCTTGTGCACCTTGAAGCAGGCCGCTTCGCTGATGTTGATCACGCCTGCGCCCAGGTTGGCCGCGTGCACCACCGCCCGGGCCAGGCTGCGGACCGAGCCGGCGGCCGGTGAGGCGTTGGGGTCGTTCTGGTTGGCCTGGTTGTCCTTCGGCTCGAAGGCTTCCGACGTCTGGCGCACCGAGATGACCCGCGCGTCGGGAGCGACGCCGACGAACCCGTCGGTGAGCGAGGGCCGGCCGGCGATGATGGAAGCCGTGAGCGTGCCGTGGGCATCGCAGTCGGAGAGCCCATCGCCGTCGGGGACGACGAAATCGCCGCCCGGCTCGGCGGGGACCCGCGGTGAAGGGTCCACTCCGGTGTCGATCACGGCGACCGTCACGCCGGCGCCGGTGGCGAATTTCTGCGCCTGGCCGACCCCGAGGTAGGCGTTCGCCCATGGCGGGTCGTGAAAGTTGGTGCCCGGCAACGTCAATGGTGCCCGGCACACGCGGCGTTGTTCCAGGGGCTGGTCGGGTCCGGTCGCATCGGGCGGCATGGCACCCGGGTCTATCGTCGGCGGGGCGACCGCCGAGGCCGGCGGCGCGATGAGCAAGATGAACAGGAGCGCCACCGTGATCGAGAAGATACGGTGCACGGCCGGACACTCCATTCGCTCAGCCGCGGCGGCTGAACCACCGGCCGCGGACCTGCGAGCATCCTAAGCTTTCCGGGCCATGTCCTGGACGCTTTTTCGGCGCGCAGCGATTACCAGACGATGGCCGCCATGTCACGGTTGTCCGAACAGACGCTGCGCACCGCCGCCTCGATGTCGGGCGCGGTGATGATTTGCAGGTCCTCGACCGTGACCGCCTGGCCCGCACGTTTTTGCGCGACCACCCGGGTGTCCCGGAAGCCCTCCGCACGTTCGATGACGTTGCGGGCGAACCGGCCGTTCTGCATGGCGTCGATGCCGTGCCGACCGCCGGGCGTCGTGTAATTGCGGATGGTGGTGGCCGCATCCAGGAACGCCTCCCGCGCCGCGTCGTCGAGCTTGCTGGCGCGCGGTGCCGCGTAGCGGTGCCCGATCTCGACGATCTCGGCCGGTGAATACGACTCGAACCGCAGCTTGCGGTTGAACCGGCCCGCCAAACCCGGGTTCACGGTGAGGAATTGGTCCACCTGGTCCTCATAACCCGCGCCGATGAAACAGAAGTCGAAGCGGTGTGTTTCGAGCGCGACCAGGAGTTGGTTGACGGCCTCCATGCCGATCATGTCGGGTGTGCCATCCTGGTGCCGCTCGATCAGGGTATAGAACTCGTCCATGAAAATGATTTGGCCAAGCGACTTTTCGATCAGCTCGTTGGTCTTGGGCCCCGACTCACCGATGTAGTGGCCGCAGAAGTCCGACCGGCGGACCTCCCGGATTTCGGGATTGCGGACGATGCCCATGCCGGCGTAGATCTTGCCCAGCGCCTCGGCGGTGGTCGTTTTACCGGTGCCGGGCGGGCCCACCAGCAGCATGTGGTTGGTCTGTCCCTCCACCGGCAGCCCGTGCTCGAGGCGCATCATCCGCACTTCGAGCTGGTCTTCGAGCGCCGACACGGCCTGCTTGACCGCCGCCAGCCCGACCTGCTTGGCCAGCAGCGCGCGCCCCTCGGCGAGCAGCTCGGCGCGCCGCTCGGCCGTGGCGTCGTCGTTGAGCTCGGCGCGGCTCTTGGCCGTCGACGCGTCCCAGCGATCGGTGCGGCTGGCGATCGCTTCCTCGTCGGTCACGACCAACTGCAGGTTCGGGTCGGCCAGCGCCTCCTTGGCGGCCTCGGTGAGGACGCCGTTGATGGTGGCCTTTGACAGCCAGATCTGGGCCTTGTCCTCCTCACGCAGCTGGCGGTGCACCATCCCGCGCACATACGCCAGGTCGGCGACCAGCAACGGGATGTCGGCGGGGCCGATCGAAGCGGTCAGCACGTCGGCGTCGAAGCGGCCCGATGCATTGGTTTGCCCGATCACGTCGACGCGGTCGAGCCAGTCCAGCGCGACCCGGCCCTGCCCGAGATGCGCCGCGGCGTGGGCCGCCAGCGCGCAGATCGACGCTGTCACGGCCGACATGATGATGGCCTGCGGGGGCAGCTCGTCGGCGGCCGCCAGCAGCACGTCCGGCCAGCGCTGCGTGGCGAACATCAGGAATGCCCGGGCCAGCTGGTGCCACTGATAGTTGGCCCACGAATCCAGCAGGTCGCGATTGGCCAGCAGCCGGTCGGCCTCGGCGTACTCCCCGGCTATGGTCAGCGCCGACGACAAGGCCAGCCCCACCTGGGACGCATCGGTCACCGTGATCCCGATGTAGGGACCCAGCTGGATCTCCGCGGCGAGGGTCTGCCCGATGCGGGTCGTCTCGCGGTGCAACCATTCGCTGGCGGCGTAGAGCTTCTTCAGCGAGGCCAGGTCGTTGTCACCGCACGCGATGCGGCCCAGCCACGCGTCGGCCATCGACGGGTCGGCATCGGTGGCCGCGACGAACTCGGGCAGGGCCGCCGCCCGGCCCTGCCTGCTCTTGACGGCCATGGCCCGGTCGAAATGCCTACGGGCGGTTTGTAGGTCACCCATCGCGTGCACCATCCTTCGCACGGTGGCTGTTGCGGCCGCTCATCACAGTGTGCCTTTGAATCCTCGAGGTCCTACATGACCGACATGGTGACCGGCTCGAGACTGACGTAGCGGTTCTCGGCACGGAACATGTCCACCTCGGCGAGCCACTCCTTGCCCGCCGCGCTGACCCGCACCATCGCGGGACCAACCTGCTCGACGATCACCTCGAAGTTGTGCCGATGCCCCTCGGGCAGCCTGGTGCCCGAGGGCGCGACGGTGATCACGGTCGCGGGTCGCGGCGTGGGTGAGATCGGGGCGACGTGCTCCACGACGCTGACGGTGGTGCGCGGCGCGGGCCGTACCGTGCTGACGATGCTGATCTCCGGCATCCGCACCGTGGACCAGCGCGTCGTGTCGCGGGTATGCACGCAGACGCGCTCGCCCGCTCCGGCGGTGCGGATGACGATGCGCTTGGCGATCGGATCGTCGGCGGCCACGAAAACCCGGGACAACTCACCGGCGTCGGTGACGGGGACCAGCAGCCGGTCCCCGTTGCTCAGTTTGCCGATCAGCACGCCCGACGGGCCGATCTCGGTGAGCAGCTGCTCGGGCAGCGGGCTGGGGCGCAGCGCGCGCAGGTAGGGCCGCGGGCCGCACATATTGGCCGCGGCGCCGGCCGCCTGTTCTCCGTTGAGCCGACGCAAGATCACGCTGGGCGGGGTGGGAGCGGGCGTCGGCGTGCGCACGGTGATGGTCGCGGTGCAGGTCGCGTCCGGGTACACGGTCACATTCTGGATGACCTCGTCGACGCGCAGCGTCCACGCCTGGGACAGCACGCGCGAGGTGATCGCCTCGGCGGGATACGCGTAGGTCGTCATCCAGCCCGCCTCACCCCGGATGGCCTTCCACCTCTGCGTCTCGCCCTCGATCGCGTCACACCCCAGCCGGCGGTCGAGTTCGGCCAGGTCGGTGGCGTTGGCCACCTTCGCCCGCAGCCCCTGGCAACGCAGCAGACCCGCGATGCGTTGCGCCACCGAAATGGCCGCGGCGCCAACGGTTGTGCGCCATCGAAGCGCTTGCGTGTTGTCGATGATCGACAGCCGCATGATCAACCAGGTTTCGCGGCGGCCCGCATACGGCGGGGTGCCGATCTCCGAGTCGTACACCCGCGGGTAGTCCCCGACGTTGCCGTGCCGCGAGCCGAGTGAGACGACGCTGATCGAGTCCAGCATGAGGCCCAGCGCCTGGTGCATCATCGGCACCAATTCGACGACGTCGATGACGTTGTCGGTCTCGACGGTCACCGAGCCGGTCACCGTGGTGGCTTGGTGCGCCCTGCCGAGCAACTGCACCGCCACCACCGCGACACCGTCCTGTACCCGCACCCCGCCACCGGACCGGTTGTTGGCCACGGTGATTGGCGCGTTCCAGGTGATCGGGCGCCGTCCGCGCCGCCACAACACCAGCCACGACCATGCCGGCTGACCCCACCACCGGACGAACACCAGCGCGACGCCGACCACCACGGCGATCGCGGCGCCGATGTAGCCGCCCACCGCCCAGCTCGCCACCGCGAGCAAGAACACCACCCACACCCCGAGGACCCGCCGATTGCTGCCGGGGCCGAACCCGGTCAGCGTGGGCCTCACCGCGCCCTCCTCAGCCGCGCCGCGATCGCGGCCACGAGCACGCCGGCGGCCACCGCCCCGACGAACCCGATGGCGATGTTGCGCGCCCGGTGGTCCGGCGGCGGGGGTGGCGGGGCGGGCCTGATGACCCGGGTTTGCGCGCCCGGCGCCATCCGGTCACCCGGCGGAATGTTGAACGTCAGTGCCGCAACGGGATCGACCAGCCCGTACCCGACCTTGTTGTCCACTCCCGAAGGTGGATTGTGTGCCGACTGCACGATCCTGTTGATCACCTGATGCGCGCTCAGGTCGGGGAACTTCGCCCGGACCAGGGCCGCGACTCCGCTGACGTAGGCGGCCGAGAAGCTGGTGCCCCAGAACGGCATGTTCTTCTCGCCGGGCCGCGACGGCGGGTAGGCGTTGACCGGTCCGCCTCCCTGGGGCGAGAGACCCATGATGTGGGTGCCCGGCGCCGCGACACCCACCCACGGACCCGACATGCTCTTGTCGAGCGCGGCGCCGGTGGCATCGACCGCACCGACGGACAGGACGTAGTCGGAAAACCACGACGGCGACGAGACGACCTTGACCTGATGCCAGTCCCGGGGATCCGACGGATCCAGGGGGTCGTACATCGGGTTGTTGTTGCAGCCTGCTTCCCCGTCGTTTCCGGCCGCGGCCACGACGACCGCGTCCTTGACGGTGGCGGCGTACCACAGCGCCGCGCCGAGCGCCCGCTGGTCGGCCGGGGCCGCGGCCGGCAGGCAGGCGGTGACCGAGATGTTGATCACCTTCGCGCCCATGTTGGCCGCGTGGACCACCGCGCGCGCCACCGTGTTGAGCGTGCCGGCTTTGACCTTCTCGTCGGAATTGGGGTCTCCCGGTCCGGGGTTGACCGGCTCGAAAGCCCTGGAAGACTGGCGAATTGAGATGACGGTCGCGTTCGGGGCAACCCCCACCACCCCGTCGGGAGCTCCCGGCGGAAGCGGGGGGACCGCCGGTTCGTCCTCGGTCTGCGGGTCGGGTGGCCCGTTCGAGCTGGCGGTGGCCCCGCCGCCCTCCGGCGGCGGCGGCGGTGGTGGCGGCGGTGGCGGAATCACCTGGGTGATCGTCACCGGCGGGGGCGGGGGCGGCGGCGCGACCGGCGGCGGTACCTCGACCGGTGGTGGCGGAGCGCCGATGGCCGGCGGCGGTCCGGCCGGCGGAGGGAACGCCGGTGTCGACGGCATCGGTCGCGGCATGGGCAGAACGCCAAGTGGTGCGGCGGCGATGATCGAGCCCACGATGGTGCCGTGCGCGTCGCAGTCCGACAGGCCGTCCTCACCCATGATGTAGTCACCGCCGGGCACGGCCGGCAGCCGCGGGCTGGGTGAGATGCCGGTGTCGATGACCGCCACCGGTACGCCGTTGCCGGTGCTGTACTGCCATGCCTTGCTGATGTTGAGCAGGTTGAAGCCCGGCGCCAGCTGTGCGACGTCGGGGTTCCGCACCGTGATGGGCGTCGAGCAGCTGTTGGCGCGGCGCATCGGCTGGTCTGGTCGGGGCGGCCCGTCGGGGGGCACCAACCCCGGATCGACCTGCGGGGGCGTGATGGCTTGTGCGGCGGGGATATTGGCGGACAGCGCGACCAGGGTGACGGCGGCGGTCAGCGCCGCGACCCGCTTTAGTGGCGAATCCACGTGAACAGCCCTCCCAGGGCCGCCGCCGCCGGCAGCAGGACGATGAACGCCAACACCTCTACCCATTCCACGGTCAACCGGATGAAGGGCCGGAACCGCACCGTCGGCACCAGGAGCGCTGCGGCCAGACCGCATGCGGCGAAGGCGGCGACGGCCGCCGCGGGCCAAAGCAGGCCGCTCATAACGTCTTTCGGCTCGGCGACGGCATATTTGACCACTCCGGCGCATACCGCCGCCGAGGCCCCGCAGACGAGCGCGACCGCCTGGTACTTGGCGGCGAATCCGCGGCCCTGGGTGATGAAGATGCCCACCACCAGCCCGGCCACCACCAGCGCCAACCAGGCCCAGGGGCGTCCCGGCGCCAGCACCCCCCATACCGCGGCGGGCAGCACGATCGACACCCCGACGCACACCCCCACCTGGACGGCGTTGACCAGCCGCGCCGAGGCGGCGATCGCCGCGCCGCGGGCGGTGATGTCGGTCAATTCGTTGTCCTCGTCCTCGGATTCGTCCTCGCTGACCGGGGAGACCGTGTCGACGGGCATGCCCTCGCGGCGCGCGAACAGGTCGCGGCCGGTGATGGATCCGAAATGCGGCGGCCGCACCCGGGCCACCCACAGCGCGATCAGCGGGGTCATCCGGACCAGGATCAGCAACCCGACCAGCACGCAGATGGACAGCACCTGCGCCGAGGCCGGCCGGAACATCCGGACGAGGGCAACCGCGGCCAGGATCCCGCACACCGTCACCACCGCCGTGACGACCGCGGTCTGCCACCGCTTGCGGGTCATCACACCGATGGCGATGGCACCGAGGATCACGATCACCAGGCCGATCAACCCGTGGGCCGCGCCCAGGGTGCCCGGCGGCGCGCAGGCGCCCGCGACGGCGAGCAACACGACGGCCAGCCAGCCGAACCCGCTGAACAGGTCCCGCCGCTCCCGCCAGCCCCACCAGACCACGGAGGTCGCGATCACCAGCAAGACACCGACGGCGCCGGCCACGGCGGCCGGGATGGGGTTGTCGGTGAACGTGCGCGCCCGCAGGGTGAGGGCCACCACCACCGCTGCCGCCATCGCGACGACCGCGACGGCGGTGTGCGCGGCCGTCAGCGGCGTCACGGGGGCGAACATCCGGTCACCGCCGTCGCGCCCCAGCCATTTGCCCATGGCCGCCAGACCGGTCGACAGCGACTCGTACTGCGGTTCGAAGGACTCGCCCGCGACCCGGGGGACCAGCACCAGGGTGTCGCCGTCCTGCACACCCAGCTCGTCCAGGCTCTTGTTGATGTCGAGCCGGACCCCATTGATCTTGTGCAGTTCGTAGCTGCCCGCCGGCAGCGTGATGCCTTCAAAGCCTTTGCGTTTCAGGTCCGCGTCGAAGAGCTCGACCATTCCCTCGAAGAATCCCTCGACCGGAATTCCGGCGGGGAAAACTTGGGAGCACAGATGCTTCTCGTAGGAAATATTGACCGCACAGCGCGCCGGGAAGGCGACCTTATGCGCTGACGTCACGGCGCCGTCCGCTCCGCATCCGGAATGTATTTGTCGGCCAGGCCGGCGGTGATTTCAAAAAGCCGCAACCGCGTCTTTTTCTTTAATTCATGAACCGTGTCGATGAGCCCGCCCTTAGCCAGGTGCGGATCGAACGGCATCTCTTCGACGGTCGCGCCGACTTTGCTGAACCGCTCGGTCAGGTAGGCCAGCGCATCCTTGTCGGCGATCTGGTCGGTGTGGTTGATGATCACGGTGCTGCGCGAGACCAGCTCGTGGTAGCCCTGCGACCTCAGATAATCCACGGCCCGCAGCACCGGCCTGGACCGGTCCGCGGTGATGCCGGAGACGAACACCAGGGTGTCGGTGTTCTCCAGGACCGGCTTCATCACCTCGTGTTCCAAATCCGGAGAGGTGTCGACGATCATCACCGTGTGGGTTCGCCGCAGCCGCGACAGCACCCCGGAGAACATCGCCGGCACCAGCGGCCGGGGCTGGTCTGAGGTGCGGTTTCCGGCCAGCACGTCGAGGCCGATCGGGTTCTGCCCCAAGTGTTCACGAATGTCCGCGTAGCCCTGGACGTCGGTGTCGTTGATGATGGCGGTGTAATCGCCCGGCGGGGACTCGTCGATGCGGTCGGCCAGCGTCCCGAAACCCGGGACGGCGTCGATCGCAATCACGTTCTGCGGGCGGCACTCTCGGAAAACGCCACCGATGCACGCGACCATCGTCGACACCCCGACACCGCCCTTACCGGAGACCACCGTGATGACGTACTGCCGCCGGATGTGCCGCCGGATGCGGTTCTGCAAGTCCCGGTAGTGCCGCTCGCCGGGCGATTCACCGGGGTTTATTTTCTTAAAAGAGATGAGGTAGACGAATTTCCGCCAACCCGAGCCGGGAGGAATCTTTCGCGGTGCGGCCAGATCGGTAATACGCATGGTGTCGGATACCGAATCCGGGAAGTTGCGGCCCCCTGACGGATCCCCCCGTCTGAGCGCCCCTTCGTCCGACATATTCGGGTCATTCCAAGGGCTGGTCACGTCGCGATGCTAACACGCTTGACGATACCGCGTTTACCGATCAAGAAACCCCTCCAAGTGCGTAAGGGGTTGCTATTCCACGGCATTGGTGAACCGACTTATCTTGGGTCAGTGGCGAATCCCGCGCCGGTCATACCACCCGCCGATACGAGTACCATTCGTCGCCGGCGGGCAAACGGCGGATGAGCCGCTGCACGGCGCCGCTGATGTCGCTGCGGGAGCCGGGCGAGATGATCTGATAGCGCCGCTGCCCCGAGATGACGCACTCGATGCACACGCGTCCGGAAGGGGTGTCGACGATGGACACCGACGAATCGCCGACGGCCATGCGCGCCAGTTCGTCCGGCCCGACACCGGCCTGCAGCGCCACGATGGACGCCCGCGCCGAGCGCGCGGGGTCGGCGGCCGCGAGCACGAGCTGCAACTGATCGGCGTCGAGGCGTTGGGCGAGCAGGAAGGTCCGCAGGCTGGCGGTGTCACGCACCGACGCGAGCAGTTCTTCGGTGTCCAAGGTGACGGGCCGCAGGGGCGCGGCCTCCGCCACGCCGCACAACCGCTCGACTTGTCCCACCACGAGGTCGCTGGCTCCCCCCTCGTCGGTGGCGGTCCCGGCGGGGTACAGGCGGATCAGCTCGTCGTGGCGCTCCAGCACCACCCACCAGCTCGCGAAGCGGCAAATAGACACCCGGGTCGGTTCGCGCCCCGGCACGTCGATGATCACCATCAGCGCCAAGTCTCGCCGCAGTAGCACCGTGAGCCATTCGCGGATCATCGGGTCGACATTGCCGGCCTCGTCGAGGGCGCCGGCGGCCCTCAGGTCGGACGCGATCGGGTGGCTCAGCGCCCGCTCGGCGGTGTCGAGCCGCGGGAGCAACGGCCGCAAACCCAGCTCGGGACAGGTCTGCTCCACCCCGGTCACCGCCTGCAGCACCCACAGGCCATCGACCGTCGTCGTCAGCATGTCACTTCGCTCTCCATGCAGCGCGCTCCTCGACCGGCGGACCTGACAGCGAAGGGGGGCACATGCGCTCGCGCATCTGCCCCACCCTCATCCCACTACGGTCCGATGATCAGATCGGAGCTCGTCGCGGTTAGCTGATCTCAGCCGAACAAGTTGCCGATGTTTTGGTCGGTTGCGAGCGCGTTGTCCAGCACGTGCGAAGTCGTCGTCCCGTGCTGGCTCACGGTGTCGATCAGCCCCTGCAGCCCGGACAGCATCTGCGCCTGCGCCTCGAAGAATTGCTTCGCGCCATGACCGGCGAAGAATTCCGTCAGCTGGTTGGTCCGGTTCGACGTGTCGTCATAAATTCCTTGCAACTGGCCGGCGCGGGAGGCGATGTCGGAGGCGAAATCGGCCACCGCACCCGGGTTATAGGTGATCGGGTTGGACATGGTGAATTTCCTTTCAAAAGTCCGGTTATGGATTTACGACCGAGTGCGTTGTCAGGAGCCGTGGCCGCCGAATAGCGCGCTGAATGCGTGGGTGGAATCCGCCTCGTGGTGTTCCATCAGCGCCGCCGCCTGCTTGAGGCCCTCGGCCAGGCGGGTTCCGCCGTTCAGAACCTTGTTCAGATCGTTCTGAATTTCGATGGCCGTCGCGTGGGACGCGGTCACCGCCTCGCCCGACCAGGTCGAAGGGTTCATCACGTTTTCGTGATTCGCGATGTAGCCCTGAGCGATTGCGATCGCGTGCTCCATGTTCGCCTGGATATGGTTGGAAGCATCGCGCAGCACCTGAGCCGATACTTGGATTGTTGAGCTGTCCACTTGCGGTTTCTCCTAACTACTGCTGCCCTCCCCCGGGGAATTACCTGGGGCATGAAGCGAAGTGTATGAGGGCTATTTGGACCTGTCGATTCACCCTTAGCCGGGTCGGCTTCACACCCTTTCGTCGACGACCCGCACCGTCACGGGTTGCTCTGCTTTGTCACGGGAGCCGCGCTGGCCCCCGACCCCATGCCCCACGGGCATGCCGCCCGTCGGGGCGCCCCCCGTCGACGTGGTCTGCGGGCGCAACTCGTCCGCACCCAGCGCCCCGGCCGGGCGCAGCCCCACCGGCCGGCCACTGGCGACGGGCTCGAACGCGCTGACCGGACGGGTAAAGCTGGTCGCGGACATACCGGCATTGCCCAGGGATGCCGCCCCGCCGCCGCCCGACGCGCCGACGGCCGACATCTCCGTCGCCGAGACCGCCGAAACTCCCGGCGCCGCCCCGCCCATGGCGCCGGAACCGGCGAACATGCCCATCATCGATTGCAGCGGCTGCATCATCTGCATCGGCGCCTGCATCATCTGCATGGGAGCCTGCATCGCCTGCGGGACCGCGCCCATCATCGATTGCATCGGCTCCATGAACGACCCGGCCTGACTCATGAAGTCCTGGCCGCCCGACGCCGCCTGGCCGGCGCCCGATGTCCCCTGCTGCACCCCCTGAAAAGCCGAACGCATCCCGTCGCCGGCCCCCACCTGGGCCGCCGACTCGCCCACCGCCGAGGCCGCCTCCGCCGGCGCCGCCGGCGATGCGCCCATGGTCGCCAGCGGCGGCGGAATGGTGAGGCTTTGGGTCAACGCGGTGAGGATGGCCCCGTAGCTGGCCCCGACGGCGGAGTTGTTCGGCCACATCGACCCGAAGTACTCGAGCTCGAGCGACGTGATCCGCGGCGTCAACGCCCCCAGGACCAAGGGGTTGATGCCGTAGTCGGTGGCGCATTCGGTGCGGTTCTCGATGCATTCGGGCGCCGGGCGCATCGAGCCGTACGCCATGTGATACGCCGAGACCGCGGTCGAGACCACCGCCGGCTTGACGTCCACCCACCCGGCGAGCCCGTGCAGGGACGTGTTCAGCGCGGTGGCGTTGGCCGCCGAGGCGAGGGATCCGGTACCAACCCAGCTCGCCGACGTGGCCACGGTGTTGATCGCCGACGCGATGCTCGAGCCGTGATGGGTGGCCGCCAGCGCCGTCCAGGCGGCCTGGTTGGCCAGATGGGTCACGACACCGGCACCCGCCTTGAGCAACAAATCGTTGTCCTCAGGCGTACGCGCGGCCCACCCCGGATCGGCCATGCGTACTTCCCCCTTTTTGGGTCGTCGGCCTTACGCGCCGATTGCCAGCGTCAGGCTGCGCATGAGCTCGGTGACGACGTAGGTGCCCGAAGCGAGGCTCTGCGCGCCGGCGAACAACCCGCGCTGGGCGGCGTGCTCGGAGACCACTCCCAGGTAGCTTCCGCCGCACGCGTTCAGCGCCGCCGCGAACATCGCCGAGTCAGGGTCGCCGCCCATCGGCAGCACTCCCAGCAGAACGGGGGCGGCCGCCGAAGCCGCCGCCTGAGTCTCGGCGCTGATCGCCGCCTCCGCGGACGAGGACGCCAGCACCGCCTCCGATTGCACCTGCAGCACCATGATTTCCCTCCGATTGCTCAGCGTCATAAAAGACGGCTTGGCGCATCAGTCTAGTGCGATCCGACCGTTCGTGTATTCACTCGATCCTTCCGGCCCGCGGGCCGGAAATTACGCGTTTTTTCTGGTCGGCGGTATTCCCGTTATGAGTCATCTGTCAAACAACCTCGCATGCCACTGCAGACACAGTGGCCACGGGATCGCCGTCGAAAAGCGCTGCCGCAATGGGTGATGCCAATAGTTCGCAGGAATTGCCGACGCCCCCTGCCCATCGTTGCCGACGTGGCGGCGAATGAGGGTCGCCGCCCGTTTTACTCGCGCGGTAATCGCGCCCGAAAGCTACGCGGGGCCGCGACCGTCGCCGGCCAGATTGAGCAGCAGCCGGGTGCCGCCGAGCGGGCTGGTCTGCAATGCCGCTGTGCCGCCGTGCAATTCGGCCTGCTGGGCGACGAGGGCCAGCCCCAGCCCGGAGCCCGAGCGCGATGCCGTCGACCCGCGGGTGAAGCGCTCGAAAACGGTGGCGCGTTCCGATTCGGGGACGCCGGTGCCGTCGTCGTCGACCGTAATCTGGACGCCCTCGCTGGAGCTGCTCACGGTGAGCTGGATCTTGCCGGCGTTGCCGTGCTTGACGGCGTTGGCGATGGCGTTGTCGATCACCAGCCGCAGCCCGGTGGGCAACCCCACCATCAGCACCGTCGGCGAAGGCACCAGCGACACCTCCACCTCGGGGTAGATCCGCAGCGCGTCGTGCGCCGCGCGGTCCAGCAGTTCGGTGATGTCGAACGGGACGAAATCGTCGACGGTGGTGAGCTCACCCTGCGCCAGCCGTTCCAGCGCCGTCAGTGTCGCCTCGATGCGGCTCTGGGTGCGGATGACGTCGCCGATGACCTCCTGGCGCTGCTCGTGGGGCAGGTCCAGGGTGGACAGCACCTCCAAATTGGTGCGCATGGCCGTCAACGGGGTCCGCAGCTCGTGGGAGGCGACCGCGGCGAAGTCGCGGGCCGACTCGAGCGCTGCCTTCGTGCGCTGTTGTTCGTTACCGATGCGCGCGAGCATGCCCTCGACGGCCTCGGCGATCTCCACGGCCTCGCGCACCCCGCGCACCTGGACCTCGTCGGGACTGGATTGGGCGTTGATGGCGCGGGCCTGCTGGGCCAGCAGCAGGAACGGGTTCACCATGATCAACGAGATCACCCAGCCGACGACCACGGTGCCGCCGATGACGCTGGCGCAGATCAACAGCACCCGCAGGTGCAGCTCGTTGATCCGGTGCTGGGCTTCCGCCAGCGGCGCGGCGAGCGCGATCGAGGCCGGGCCCGCGGAGAAGGTGCGCACACGGTACTGCACCCCGTTGATCGCGGTGTTCGCGTACCCGTTGGGCAGCTTGGGCAGCACGATATTGCTCGGCACCGATACCGTCTGGTCGCCGATGCGCGCGGTGCGCACCAGGTTGCCGTCCGGCATGGGCTGGTCGGGGCTGGCGTGCTGGACGTTGTTGAGCAGGGAGTTGATGTCGCCCAGGCTGCTGACCGAGTCGAGCCGGCGGTCGAGCTGGCTGTATTGGTCGTTCGTGACGCCCACCCAGACCCAGGTGCCCAGCAGCACGACCAGGGTGATGACCGACAACGCGGCGACGACGACGATGGTGCGTAGCGACAACACCCGCATCGGCAGCTGTACGTGCGGTAACACGCGACTGTCACGCTCCTCTTGTGCGGTTCGCGGCACCGGGCCCGCGACGGTGTCGACCACCTGGCCACAACCCTCACACCGATAGCGATTCGCCGTCCAGGCGTCGCGGGGTTTCGCAGAGAATCTAGCGCCAATCGGTGAACGAGCGCGCCGCCCCCGCGGCGATGGCCGGCATTTTGCGCGTCCGGCGGGTGAGTGAGTACTCTCTCACCATGCTCGTTTCCGGACGCGATCGGCTGCTGGCCGCGGCGCTCAAGCTCTTCGCCGACAAGGGCTATGCGGCGACGTCGGTGGCCGACATTCAGCGGGCATCGGGTCTGGCGCCGGGGTCGGGCGCGCTCTACAAGCACTTCGGCTCCAAGCGCGAGCTGCTCGAGGCCGCAGTCGCCTACCGAATCGACAGCATCGTCGCGGCGCGCGAGCAGTACGACGCCGGGCAGCCGGGCAGCGTCGAACAGGCGGTGCGGACCGCCGGCCAGCTGATCTGGAGCAACCTCAAAGAAAGCGAGGACCTGCTCAAGGTGATGCTGCGTGAGCCCGACGAGCTCGGTGGGCTCGACGAGAAGACGTGGCAGGTCATCACCGACAACGCCTACCAACGGTTCGCCGACGAACTGGCCGCGTCGAATCGGGCCGGGCGCACCCGCATCCCCGATCCGGAGGCGGCCGCCGCCGTGGCGATCGGATCGTTGTCCTATGCCGCGACGCTGCAGGCGCTGACCGGACGCCTGCCCGGCAACGTCGACGAGGAGCGGTACTTCGAGGCGTGGGTCAGCCAGACCGTCAGCGTCCTCGCCCAATACGGAAACCCCGAAAACCAGTGAAATCAGCAACCTTTCAGGAGTAGAACCGTGACTTTCTCACTGCAACTGACCGACGACGTGGTCGAGGTGCGCGACTGGGTGCACAAGTTCGCCGCCGACGTCATCCGCCCCGCCGCATCCGAATGGGACGAACGGGAGGAGACCCCGTGGCCCGTGATCCAGGAGGCCGCGAAGGTGGGGTTGTACTCCCCCGACTTCTTCGCGCAGCAGGCGGCCGAGCCCACGGGCCTGGGCATGCTGACCGCGTTCGAGGAGATGTTCTGGGGAGACGCGGGCATCGCGCTGTCGATCATGGGCACCGGCCTGGCCGCTGCGGCCCTGGCGGGCAACGGGACGCCCGAACAGCTCGGCCGCTGGCTGCCCGAGATGTTCGGCACGGCCGACGAGCCGAAGCTGGGCGCGTTCTGCTCGTCCGAGCCCGATGCCGGGTCGGACGTCGGCGCGATCCGTACCCGCGCGCGTTACGACGAGGCCACCGGCGAGTGGGTGCTCAACGGCACCAAGACCTGGGCGACCAACGGCGGCATTGCCAACGTCCACATCGTGGTGGCATCGGTGTATCCCGAGCTCGGGACGCGCGGCCAGGCCACGTTCGTCGTCCCCGCGGGCGTCAGCGGGTTGGCGCAGGGCCAGAAGTTCAAGAAGCACGGCATTCGCGCGTCGCACACCGCCGAGGTGGTGCTGGACAACGTGCGACTGCCCGAGGACCACATCCTCGGCGGACGGGAGAAGTTCGAGGCGCGGATCGCCCGCGTGAAGTCGGGCGCCTCGGCGCGCAGTCAGGCGGCGATGAAAACCTTCGAGCGCACCCGGCCCACGGTGGGCGCGATGGCGGTCGGGGTGGCCCGCGCCGCCTACGAGTACGCCCTCGAATATGCCTGCCAGCGCGAGCAATTCGGCCGCAAGATCGGCGAATTCCAGGCGGTGGCGTTCAAGCTGGCGGACATGAAGAGCCGGATCGACGCCGCCCGTCTGTTGGTGTGGCGGGCCGGCTGGATGGCGCGCAACAACCAGTCCTTCGACGCGGCCGAGGGATCGATGGCCAAGCTGGTGGCCAGCGAAACGGCCGTCTACGTCACCGACGAGGCGATCCAGATCCTGGGCGGCAACGGCTACACCCGCGACTACCCCGTCGAGCGCATGCACCGTGACGCCAAGATCTTCACGATCTTCGAGGGGACCAGCGAGATCCAGCGCCTGGTGATCTCGCGGGCGTTGACCGGCCTGCAGATTCGATAGCGGGCGCATCCCGCGGTCCACGGCGCGGCGGCCGCGCGACATGATGGCCGGATGAGCACCGAGATCCGGGTCCTCGACAGTGACGACGACCTGCTGGCCGCCGCCAACGTGTTCCGTGTCGCCATGATCGGCTTTCCGCCGCTGCCGGACCTGCCGCCGGGGCAGATCACCAAGTTGCTCGAGCCCGGCCGCACCGTCGGGGCGTTCGAGGACGGCCAACTCGTGGGCACGGCGGACGCCGTGACGAGTCGGATGACGCTGCCCGGCGGGGCGTTGGTGGGGCACGCCGCCGTCACGCACATCGGGGTGCTGCCGTCGTTCACCCGGCGGGGCGTCGCCACGGACCTGATCCGTCATCAATTGCGCGACATCGCCTCCCGCGGTGAAGCGGTGGCATCGTTGCGGGCGTCGGAGGCGACGATCTATGGCCGGTACGGGTACGGGGTCGCCAGTTCTTCGCAGACGGTGGAGGTGCACACCGCGCGGGCGGCGCTGCGCCGCGGCGTCGGGACAGGCGGTCCGGTCCGGCTGATCGACGCCGGGCGAGCCTGGGAGCTGCTGCCCCGCATCTATGCCGGGAATCGCCCGTCACGTCCGGGAACCATCGACCGGCCGGACGTGTGGTGGGAAGGCCTGCGGCTGCGCACCGAAAGTTCACCCGGGCCCTCGTATTTCGCGGTGCACGGCGAGGCGGGGTCCGAATCGGGTTTTGCCCGCTACCGTCCCGTGGACACCGACAGGTGGTTCGTCAGCGACCAGCGCGCGATCGCGGTGGAGGACTTCTTCGCGCCGACCCCGGACGCCTATCTCGGGCTGCTGCGGTTCCTGTTGGGGCTGGATCTCATTGACCGCGTGGTGTTTTGGATGTTGCCGATGGACGACCCGCTGCCCTGGTTGCTGGCCGATCGGCGGGCCGCGCGGGTCACCGCGGTACACGACGAAACGTGGTTGCGCGTCATCGACGCGGCGCGGGCGCTGGCGGCACGCCGCTACGCTGGCGACGGCGCCGTCACCATCGCGGTCAATGATGCCTTGCTGCCGGACAATTCGGCGCGCTTCCTGGTCACCGGCAGCGGTGCCGAACCGACCCGGCGGCGAGCGGAACTCGATGTGGACGTCGAGGGCCTGGGCGCCGTCCTGCTCGGCGGCGCCACGTGGCGCGACCTCGCGGTCGCCGGACTGGCCCGCGCCGACGACCCGTCGGCGATTGCTGTCGCCGATCGGTTGTTCGCGGTGCCGGACGCACCGCACGCCGGGTTCTTCTTCTAGCCGCGCGGGCATGCGGGTCGCGTGATCGTCTGGCGCTACGGCGAACCCGTCTTGGTGGACGACCCGTGGGCACAACTTCACCGAGTTACCCCGGATCCGTTCGGAGCGACCGGCTTTCGAGCTGCACTACCCCGCACATGGTGGAGCGGAGGCGCACGTCGGCCGCGGGCACGTCGCGGGTGTGGCGGCCGATCCAGGCGTCGCCACCCCGCGCGAACTTCGATGATCGGACTGCCCAGCCGGTGACAGAGCCGGCGGTAGCCGTCAGCCGTGCGGCGCCTCGGAGATCTTGGTATCCGGCTTGCCCAACGTCTGGCAGTACGTCAACGCCGACAGTCGGGTGGCCGAGATCTCGGCGTTGGCCGGGTCGGTGCCGTTCTTGTCCTTCAGCATCTTGCTGACTTCGTCGTTCTGCTTCTTCTCGTCCTGCGAAGTGAAGTCCTTGCACTTGGTGTCGCCGCCGGTGTTGATGACCTGCGAGGCCGAACACGCGCTGGACAACGACAGCGCGGCGATCGCGAACATGGCGGCCGCTATTTGCTTCATGATTTGCCTTCCTCGAGTCGAGTAGTGGTATCTGTACACCAAATCGGGCGATTTGAAACCCCGGCAGCTGATTTGCCCGGCGCCTTTCCCGGTTTGCGCCGTGTGCATTCCGCGGGCGAACGGGAATAACTGCCGAGTCCACATCGTCGTTTAGGGTTCGTCGGCCCGGCCGCGCCAGCCCGCAGGGGAGGAAACGTCAGTGTCCAACCGGTCAGCAACACGGTCGCTGTCGGCCACGACGGACACCGGTGCCGCTCCGGTGGGGCCCCGTGGCGTGTTCGCGAGTGTGCTGGTGCTGTTGCTGTCCATCGGCTGGGTCGCCAACCACTTCGTCGCGCTGATGCCCTTGCTCAGCGCCCGGCAACATCTGCGCCCGGCCACGCTCGACGCCATCTTCGGCATCTACGCCCTGGGACTGCTGCCGGGTCTGCTCGTCGGCGGGCGAGCATCGGATGCGTTCGGGCGCCGGTCCGTGGCGCTGGCCGGTTCGGCGACCGCGGTGCTGGGGACGACGGCGATGCTGTGCTCACAGCAGTACGACGTGTTGCTGCTGGGACGCCTCATCGTCGGGGCCGGGGTCGGGCTGGCGATGAGTTCCTGCACCGCGTGGGCCTCCGACCTGAAGGGCCCCGCGGGGGCGGCCACCGCCGGCGCGGTGTTGATGGGCGGTTTCGCGGTCGGCCCGTTCGCGGGAGCGGTGATCGCCGGCGTCGGACCGGCCGGCGTTCGGTTGTCGTTCGGCGTCGCGGCGGCCATCGGCTTGGCGGCGATGGGCGTCGTGGTCGCCGCGGCGCGGCACAAAGGGGTCACCGCGACCGCAGGCGACCGGGCCTGGGAGCCGCCGACGACCGCCGGGCACGGCGCGGCGCGGGCGTTGAGTTGGGCCATGCCACTGGCGCCGTGGGTGTTCGCCTCGGCGACACTCGGATTCATCGCGCTACCCGGCCGCGTGCACACCGGGCTGACGGCTCCGATGGCCGCCGGCACGGCCACGCTGCTGGTCAATGGCGTCAGCGGGCTGATCCAGGTTCTCGCCCGCGCGCGCCGGTGGGGGCCGCAGGCCGGCACGGCCGGTGCGGTGCTGGCCGCGCTCGGCTACGCGGTCACCGCGCTTGCCCCACCGGCCATCCCGCTGGCGCTGGGGGTGCCGCTGTTCCTGGCGCTGGGGTGCGCGTCCGGCCTGTGTTTGCGCGAAGGCCTGATCGACCTGGAGGCCGCGGCGCCGAAACGCTTGCGCGGTGCGCTCGTTGGGGCGTTTTACGTGGTGACCTACGTCGGTTTCGGTCTGCCGCTGATCTTGACGACGGTCGGGTCGGGGGTGTCGACGGCCATCCTCGCGGTGATGGCGGCGCTGGCGCTGCTGACCGCCGTGAGCCGGGCGGTCCGACTCCGCGCAGACGCGCACCGGCAGGGCTGATCGCGCCGGGAGCGGGCGCGCAGGCGTTCACACCATTTCGCGCAGGGTCTCGATCAGCTTGATCCGTTCGGCGGGTGTGGACGCGATGGGTGCGACGTTGAGGGTGGTGACCCCCGCTTCCCGAAACGCGGCCAGCCGATCCTTGACGAACTCTCGGCTGCCGATCAGGTTCACGTCGCGCACCAGATCGTCGGGCACCACCTTGGCTGCGCCGTCCTTGTCACCGGCCAGGTAGAGCTCCTGGATCCGGTCGGCCTGCGGCCCATAACCGTACTTGGTGGCCAGCGCGTGGTAGAAGTTCTTGCCCTTGGCGCCCATTCCGCCGATGTAGAGGGCCAGGTGCGGTTTGACGAATTCCCGCAGTGATTCGACGTTTTCGCCGATGGCCAGCACCGGGCCGGCGTAGATGTCGAGCTCGCCCAGACTCGGGTCCCGCTTGGCCCGGCCGGTGGTGAGTGCCTCTCCCCACACGTCCTGCGCCTTCTCGGGCAGGTAGAAGATCGGCTGCCAGCCCTCGGCGATCTCGGCCGCGAGCTCGACGTTCTTGGGTCCCAGCGCGGCGACCAGTATCGGGATCCGCTCCCGCACAGGCTTGTTGATGAGCTTCAGCGGTTTTCCCAGCCCGGTGCCCCGGTCGGCGGGCAGCGGGATCGTGTAATACCTGCCCTGGTGTATGACGGTCTCGCGTCGCCACACCTGGCGGCAGATGTCGATCACTTCGCGAGTCCGGGCGATCGGCGCGTCGTAGGGAACACCGTGGAAACCCTCGATGACTTGCGGGCCGGATGCGCCAAGCCCGAGGGTGAATCGACCGTCGGAGACGTAGTCCAGACCGGCTGCGGTCATCGCGGTCAGCGTGGGCGTTCTGGTGTAGAGCTGCAAGATCCCCGAGGCCAGTCCGACCCGATCGGTGCTGGCGGCCAGGTAACCGAGCGCGCTCACCGCGTCGAACGAGTACGCCTCGGGGACGAAGACGATGTCGAGCCCGGCGCGCTCGAGGTCGGCCACTTCGGCGGCCACGTCCTTGAAGCCGCCGGCATAGTTGATGGCCAGTCCGATTCGCATGTTCGCCTGCTCCTACGCGGTGGTGAATTCGTCGGCCAGTTCGAGCGCCTCCTGCTGGATCCGCTCGAACTGGGCACCCATGGCCTCCGACAGTGCCTTCGCGCCCGATAGCGGCCGCACCATGACCATGAAGTCGTCGATGAGACCGTCCTTGTTGACGTGCAGGAAGTCGCAACCGGTGATCTTGACTCCCGGCGCCCCGATGATCCCCGTCTCGAACACCAGCGCGTGGTCGCCGCCGCTGCCGTCGTGGATCTCACGCACGTAGCGAAAGTCCTCGAAGATCCGCATCACGCCGCGCAGGATCGCCGCCGTTATCGGCTTGCCGACATAGGGCTTGAACGCCACCGGGCTGGTGAACACCACGCCATCGGCAAGCAGCGCCTGCATGCCCCTCTCGTCGCGTTCTTCGACCGCCTTGCGGAACGGATGCATCCCACACCTCGCCTAGTGGATTCGTTTCAGAAGTGTCGTTGACGCTATGCCGTCCACCCCAACGTGTCCAGGGTGCGATTAATCACTTTGTTGATTACTCAACACGAGGTAGCCTTCTTCGGTGTCGCTGCGTGACGCGGTATTGGCCGCCCTGCTCGAGGGGGAGTCGTCGGGCTACGACCTGGCCAAAGACTTCGACGCGTCGGTCGCGAACTTCTGGATGGCCACCCCGCAGCAGCTGTACCGCGAACTCGACCGGCTCGCCGAGCAAGGTCTCATCCAGGCGCGCCTCGTGCACCAAGAACGCCGGCCCAACAAGCGTCTGTTTGCACTGACCGACGCCGGCCGCGACGCGATCCGGGAGTTCACCGGTCAGCCGCCGAAGCCGTTGGCGATCCGCGACGAGCTCCTGGTCAAGGTCCAGGCCGCAGACGCCGGCGACACCCCGGCCGTGCGCGAATTCGTCAGCGAACGCCTGCGGTGGGCCACGGCGAAACTGCAACGCTACGAACGGTTACGGGCACGAGTGCTCAACGGCCGCGACGAGGAAGAATACCTGGCCCAGGCCGAGCGAATCGGCCCCTACCTGACGCTGCTGCGCGGAATCATGTTCGAGGAAGAGAACATTCGATGGGCCGAGCGCGCACTGGCGGTCATCGACCACCGACTCTCCGCGGCGGCTGAGTCGGCCGCGAGCTCACCGCGTCGCCGGGCTGCCGCTGGCCGAGCAGCTCATCCTGACCGACCTCGGGAACGTTCCCGTCGTCGGTGAACTTCGCACGCTTGCCAGGTTTCTTCGACGGCTACCGCCACGCGAAGACCGGTTGCTCCAGCTCATCGACGGGATCGTGGCGGCCCTCCAGACACCACCACCGCACTTGCAGCAGCACGGCACCCGTCGGTGCGTGAATCAGGTCGTTCCCCAGCGGGATCTGCACGACGGGGCGGGGGCTCTCCGGAATGGTGACAAATCGCGGCGAGTCGTCGCGCTGCAATTGGTGCAGGCCCACCCGGTACACGGCCACCACCTCGTCGGGCGCCGGGTGCGGATCGAGACGTCCGCCGCCCCAGATCACGACCGGGGTGATGACGTAGCCGGACCGCGTCGGGTAGTCGTCCAGGAGGCCTAGCACGGTCGAGCCGGGCAGGTCGATGTCGACCTCCTCGTGCAGTTCCCTGAGCGCCGCGTCGACGGCGGTCTCGCCCGGGTCGAGCCGGCCACCGGGCAGCGCCCACTGCGCCGCGTGCGCGTTGAGCCGAGACGCCCTGCGGCACAACAGGAAAGCCGCACCACCGGATACGCCGACCATGCGGCCGTCGAGACCGGGCTCCGGCATCGGACGATCGCCGATCCACTCGGCCACCGGCGCGGGATCCACCCGGTCCTCGCCCAGGCTCGAGTCGACCAGCACGACGGCGACCGCCGCATGCCGCTTCTCCGGGTCGGTCACCTCGCGACGATAATGGCGCGCCAGGTGGCCCTTGATCCGGTCGCGGAGCGCCTCGTCGTACGGGATGGTCACGCGTTCGAGACTATGCGGGCATGGCCGGCGCGCCGCGGACTGTTGCCGCAAGGGCGATCCCGGGCCCGCCGGATGCTCCGGGTGAACGCCGGGCGCCCCGGCGTCGTAGGTGTCCATGTATGGGAGGAGAAGGATGAAGGTCATCGGTTTCGAAGAGCACTACAGGCTCCCGGCGATAGGCGATGAACACCGCAACGACGGGCAGGGCGGGGCGACCGAACTCCTCAAGGAGACGGGTTACGGCTCGCCCGGTCCGGAAGGAGAATGGCCGCCGGGCATCAACGACCTGGGCGAGGGCCGCATCGCCGCGATGGACGCCGCGGGCGTCGATATGCAGATCCTCTCGCACTCCGTCCCCGGCCCCGAGACGCTGGAGCCGGCGGTCGGGGTCGAGCTGGCCCGGCGGGCCAACGACGCGGTGGTGGCCGCGGTAGCCCGGCACCCGGACCGCTTCCGCGGCTTCGCCACGCTGCCGATGCGCGATCCGGCCGCGGCCGCGGGCGAGCTCGAACGCACCGTCCGCGATCACGGCTTCGTGGGCGCCCTCATCAACGGTCACATCAGCGGGCGCTATCTCGATGACACGTTCTTCTGGCCGGTGTTCGAAACCGCCGAATCACTCGGTGTGCCAATCTTTTTGCACCCCACGATGCCGCCACGACCGGTCATCGACACCTACTACGCCGGCTTCGACCCGAAGATCACCGCCCGACTGGCGGGGGCGGGAGTCGGCTGGCACATCGACACGGGGGTGCACTGCCTGCGGCTGATCCTCGGCGGGGTGTTCGACCGGTTCCCCCGGCTGCAGATCATCGTGGGCCACCACTTCGAGGGGCTGAGCTGGATGGGCTGGCGAACCGACTACTCGTTTCCGCCGGAGGTCACCGGCCTCAAGCGCACCGTCAAGGAGTACCTTCGGGAGAACTTCTACGGCGGCATCCTCGCCGGCGACTTCTTCAACCAGGAGCCCGGCGCGATGGACCCCAGCTGGAGCCTGTCCTTCCACGCGTATCAGGCGATGGTGAACGTCATCGGCATCGACCGTGTCGTGTTCACCGCCGACTATCCCTACGGAAACATCAAGGCGTGCCGGCAGTTTCTCGACCGGATGCCCATCGGCGAAGACGATCGAGAAAAGATCGCCCACCGCAACGCCGAGCGTCTGCTGAGGCTTTGAGCCGCCGGACCGTCATCAGAGCCGCCCGAATGGGCGGGTGTGGTTAACTGCGACCGTGCAAAGGGAACCGGTGCTGGCCCGGCGCTTCTTCGATCGCTACGAGCCGGTGCACGCCGTGACATATTTCGCCCCGGAGGCTCGCGCGGCGTTGGACGGGCTGGGTTACCGGGGTTTCTGGATGGGCTACTTCGCGGCCCGCTCGGCGCCGCTGGGCATGGTGCCGCGCGAGGTCGTCACCGCGATCTTCTACAACTTCGCCCCCGAGCGGGTCGCCAAGGCGTTACCCGCGGCCTGGCAGGTCGCCGGTCCCGACGCGGCGCTGCACGCCCGGCAGGAGTCCGCCGTCGCGGCCCTACGCCGCTACGGCCTGAACACGGACGAAAACGTTCGCGTCGCAGCGGAATTGGCGGGGAGGGCGGCCCGGCAGGCGCCGCTGGACGGACGCCCCCTGTTCGCCGCGAACCTGGCGCTGCCGTGGCCGGAGGATCCATTGGCCGCGCTGTGGCACGCGACGACGTTGTTACGCGAGCATCGCGGCGACGCGCACGTAGCGGTGCTGGCCGCCGCCGGGGTCTCGGGCCGGGAGTCCAACGTGTTGCACGCCGCCGCGGGCGGGGTCCCGCGCGAGTACATCGCGCGCACCCGCGACTACGACGAGGCGGCGTGGCGGCATCACGAGCAGCGCCTGGCCGAGCGGGGCCTGCTCCACGATGACGGCTCGCTGACCACGGCCGGCAGGGACCTGAAGGACCACATCGAGCGGTCCACCGATGCGCTCTCCCTGTCGGCGCTCGACGCGCTCGGCGACCAGGAGGTGGAAACGCTGTTCCGGGCGCTCACGCCGATCACCCGTGCCGTGGTCGCCGGCGGCGATGTCCCCGACCTCACCCCGATGTCGTTGCGCCGCGACGAATTGCACGACGACGGCGCGCATTTGCCTTCTCAGCCGCCGCGGGACGACGGGTTAATCTAGGCCCCATGAGCAGTCAGCGGATACCCGGCGGGGTCGTGCACGAGCTCCCCACAGACCTGCGCGAGTCGCTGATCGGCAATGCCACCGCGCTCGCCGCGTGGAAGGACATCACGCCGCTGGCCCGCAACGAGTTCATCTGCTGGGTCGAGGACGCCAAGCAGGAGGCGACCAGGCAGCGCCGCATTCGCCGGACGCAGGAGGAGCTCGAAGAAGGCAAGCGCCGGCCGTGCTGCTGGCCGGGATGCAAGCACCGCGAGCGCACCGGGAGATGAACGCGGGTCAGCGTCCCAGCGACTTGTAGAACACCAGGCCGTTGCCCTTGTTGTCGTAGACCACGGCGCGGCGTTCGTGCGCGTCGTCGTACGGGCCTTTGACGATGCCGCCGCCGCTGGCCTCCACCGCCTTGGCCGCGGCGTCGACGTCGGCGGTCTTGATGCCGACGACGACCTGACCCGGTATCGGATGGTCCACGTCGGTCGCCAGCGCGAGCGTGACCGGGCCGCCGTCGAGGGCGGCGAAGTGGGCCCCGTCGCGAAATTTCAGCGGCATGCCCAGCGTCTCGCTGTAGAACCGGATCGACTCGTCGAGGTCATCGGTCGACAGGACGATCATCTTGACTTCGTGCTCGCTCACGGGCCCTCCTCTGGCGGTGGATGGCATTCAGATTAGGCCCGGGGCGCAGGCCGGGAGACGACGGGGACGCGACAAAGGGCGCCGAGCGCTGGACACCTTGTGCGGCAGGGGCATTGACGCAGTCAGCCCCTATCACGGCCCAGAGTCAGGTGCGGCCGGCCGGAACGATCTGCCCGTCAAGGTAATCCATCGGCGGGCCGTCGCCGTGCCCCGCGTCGCGGTCGGCCACAGCGGTGGCCAGGGCGGTGCCATCCTGAATGGTCCCGACGATTTCGATGTGGTCGTTAACCGTGAAATGCGTTATGGCAGTGGCTGGTTGGCCGCCGCCGTGCGCGATGAAGGTGGTGTTGGGGGTGACGAGATACGTCTGGGTGTAGCCGTTGGCGCTGCGCGCGGTGACCGAGCCCGCCGACACGGCGATCACCGTTCCCTCCTGCCGCACCGGCTGCGAGGCCGGGGGCGGCTCCTGGCTGGCCTCGACCGTTCGCCTGTCGTTATGCGGCGCGTTGAGCACCAGGGCTGTCAGGGCCGCCGCGCACAGCGTCGAAGCGGAGACGACATCGCATACCGTCGCGACGCCCGCCCCCCGCCGCACGGCGGGATCCGCGGGCCGACTTTGCTGCGGCGTCGGGATCATTCGATGCTTGGCACTCACGAGCAATCCTTCCCTGCGGTTTCGCGCCGACGAAGGTCGACGCGTACCGAATCAGGTTGTTGCTCGTGGTTTTACCCCGGGGGTGGCGCTGATAAACCGGTCCGGTGTCGGCCCGTCCGGATCGACCCCTCGCGGGTGGTCAGCCCTTGGCGAGGGTGAACTGCGCGACGTCGGTGTAGCCCTCGCGGAACAGGTCGGCGCAACCGGTCAGGTACTTCATGTACCGGTCGTAGACCTCCTGGGACTGGATCGCGACGGCCTCGTCGCGGCGTGATTCGAGCGCTGCCGCCCAGGTGTCGAGGGTCCGGGCGTAGTGCAGGCGCAGCGGCTGGACGAGCTTGACCCCGAAGCCGGCGCGCTCGGCGTGCTCGACGACGGTCTTGGCGGCGGGCAGGTCACCGCCCGGGAAGATCTCGTCCATGATGAATTTCATGAACCGCAGCTTCGTCATCGTGATGGGCAGCCCGCGCTCGGCGAATTCTTCGCCGCTGGGCTGGATGATGGTGTGCAGCATCATCACCCCGTCGGCGGGCAGCGCCTCGTAGGCCATCTTGAAGAAGTCGGGGTACCGGTCCCGCCCGAAGTGCTCGAAGGCGCCGATGGACACGATGCGGTCCACCCTTTCGTCGAACTGCTCCCAGCCCTGCAGCAGCACCCGCTTGCTGCGCGGGCTGGGGTGCTGATCCAGACGCCGCTGCACGTGCGCCTGCTGGTTGCGGCTCAGGGTCAGGCCGACGACGTTGACGTCGTAGCGCTCGAGCGCCCGCACGATGGTGGTGCCCCAGCCGCAGCCGATGTCCAGCAGCGTCTGCCCTGCCTGCAGGCCGAGCTTGCCCAGCGACAGGTCGACCTTCGCGAGCTGCGCCTCTTCCAGGGTCATGTCGTCGCGTTCGAAGTAGGCGCAGCTGTAGGTCCGCGTGGGGTCCAGGAAGAGCGCGAAGAACTCGTCGGACAAGTCGTAGTGTGCCTGGACGTCGTCGAAATGCGGTTCCAGGTTTGCGGGCTCACTGCGATTTTCCGACACGAACAACCTCTGACATCGGTGGGGCTTGACGGCGTGCGATCGCGGTCGATCGGCACGCTGGTGCCCTAGTGTATCCGGACGGTTCGCGCGGCCCCGCCGGCGTGTTCCCCCGGTTGACTGGTTCCGTGGCCATGGGACACCATGGCCGCGAACCGTAGCGGTGAGGGAGGTGGGGCGTCGCGATGGCTGACATCACCATGTTGATCCTCGCCGACCACGAGTGGTTCCGCGAACAGTTCGCCAGGCTGGACGACCTGCAGGCCCAGACGCCGGCGGACCAAACCGCGCTGGCGCGGTTGTGGCGTCCCCTCGCCGACAAGCTGGACGTGCACGCCTACGTCGAAGAGAAGATCTTCTACCCGCAGTTGCTGAGGCGGGGCACGGACGACGCCGAAGGCGAGACGCTCGACGCCATCGGGGACCACAACGACATCCGCGACGGGGTGCGCGACGCCAACGCCGCCCCCGTCGGCACCGACCAGTGGTGGGCGGCGGTCGGACGCACCCGCGAGGCCAACGACGACCACATGGCTGAGGAGGAGCGGGAAGGGCTGTCGGATTTCCGCCGCAGCGCTCCGATCGGCCTTCGCGAAGCGCTGGGGCGGCAATACAGCGATTTCATGGCCGAACATCCCACGACCGAGGGGTTGCCGATCGTCGACCGCGATCCGCAACGCTATGTCGAGGATTTCGGGGTGACCGCGCGGTCCGCGCCGAAGGAGCCTTCCACACCCAAGGACTTCTCGCTCCGCATCGGCAGCCTGCAAGGTCAGTGAGTTCCCGCCGGGGTACCCCCGCTCGCTAGCATCGGCCACCGGTCGATGCAGACGAGAGAGCCGGTTGGGAGTGTGAGTTGTTCGGCCCGCGAGACTTCTGGGTACGCAATCCGTCGATGAGTGCACGGGGCCGCCGAAGGAAATGGGCACGCAACGAGATCAGGGTCGCCGACCCGGCCATGCGCCAGACCATCATGGGGACCGCCATCGGCAACTTCATGGAGTGGTACGACTTCGGGGTCTACGGCTACATCGCCACCACCATCGCCCAGGTGTTCTATCCCGGTAAGAGCGTCAGCGGCGTCCACCTGATCGCGACGTTCGGCACCCTGGCGGCAGCGTTCGTGGTGCGCCCGCTCGGCGGGTTCATCTTCGGCCCGCTCGGCGACCGCATCGGACGGCACCGGGTGCTTGTCGTCACCATCCTGATGATGACGGTGAGCACCACCGTCACCGGTTTGCTGCCCGGCTACAGCGCGATCGGGATCTGGGCGCCGATCCTGCTCGTGATCGCCCGCATCTTCCAGGGCCTGTCGACCGGCGGTGAGTACGTCGGCGCGATGACCTATCTGGTCGAGCAGGCTCCCGACCACAGACGCGGCATGATGGTCGGCTTCCTGCCGATGGGCAACCTCGTCGGGTTCGTGCTCGCCGGGATGCTGGTGACCGGACTGCAGACCTGGCTGCCCGAGAACGACATGCTGACGTACGGCTGGCGGATTCCTCTGCTGCTGGGTTTGCCCTTCGGGCTGTTCGCGCTGTTTCTGCGGCTACGGCTCGAGGAGTCGTCCGCCTACGAGAAGGCGACCGATGGCGTACACCCGGCCGGCGGCGGCCGGCAGCAACTTCGGCACACGGTCATCGACCAGTGGCGGGGCCTGCTGATCTGCGCGGCCCTCGTGCTGACCTCACAGGTCGCCGACTTCATGCTGACCGGCTACCTGCCGACGTATCTCAAGCTGTTCGTGCGCGTCGGCCACTCCGCCGGACTGGTGATGATCGTGGTGACGCTGGCGATCCTGATGGTCACCGTGGTGCTCGTGGCCGCGCTGTCCGATCGCGTCGGCGTCAAGCCGATCATGTGGACCGGCTGCGCACTGCTGATCGTGGGCTCCATTCCCGCGTTCCTGCTCATCCGGTTCGGCGGCGTCTACCCGGTGATCTTCATCGGCGTGCTGCTGATCGGGTTGATGGAACTCTGCTTCGACAGCACCGCGCCCGCCATGCTGCCTGCCCTGTTTCCCACCAACGTGCGCTACGGGGCGCTGGCCATCTCCTACAACATCTCGATCTCGGCCGTGGGCGGCACCACGCCGCTGATCGCCCAGGCGTTGGTGTCGGGCACCGGGAACGTCATGGCACCCGCGTACATGCTCATCTTCGGTGGCCTGGTGGGGGCCGTCACGCTGCTGTTCACGCCCGAGGTCGCCAGGAAGCCGCTGCCCGGATCCGGGCCCGCCGTGGAAACCGAGCAGGAGGCGCGCGAGCTGGCCGACGACGTCCGGTAGCCGGCCCGGTCAAACGCGTTGCCCACGAGGCGCTTTCGAGCGGATATTTTCGCGGGCCGAATCAATCGCCGAATCGCAGGACCATGCCGTGCAGATCGCGCGGCGGGTCATCTTCCAGGCGACCGCCTATTAGGCGAAAGTGACTGCCACCAAACGTGTTTGAGTGGCGCGTGTGAGAAGCCCCGGCTTGGGTATATAGGCGGTGTGCTTCACCGTCACCGTCCCATCGCCCCCGTCGGCGCCCCATCCCGGCCGGCGCGTTGACGGCGCGGCCCAAGCCGGTTGACGACGACCTGCGTCGGTTGGCCGCGGCACACGGGGTGGCGACCTCCTACCGAAACGAGCGGCGAGAGCCCGTGGAGGTCGACGCCGACGTCGTCATCCGGGTGCTCGGGCTGCTCGACGTCGACGCGGCGAGCGAAGCCGACCGGCGCCGCGAGTTGGCCCGGCTGGCCGAGCGCGACCGGGCCGGCGCCCTGGCGCCCACCGTCGCCGTACGCGCGGACGGGCGTGCCCGGCCGCTCCCCCGCGCCGCCCTGTTGGTGAGCGAGAACGGCGACCGGATTGACGTCCGCGACGAGTTGCCGGGCGACCTGACCGTGGGCTGGTATCGGCTGCACCTGCGTGACGGCCAGGAGGCCACGCTGGTGGCCGCCCCGCCGCGGGTGCCGCCGACGCCGGCAACCTGGGGCTGGATGTTGCAGCTCTACGCGCTGCGGTCGGCCCGGTCCTGGGGTGTGGGCGACCTGGGTGACCTGCGGGAATTCCTCGAGTGGACCGCCTCCGAGCACGGCGCGGGCGCGGTGCTGCTCAATCCGCTGCACGCGCCCGGCCCGACGCATCCGGTGCAGCCATCGCCGTACACCCCCTCCAGCCGACGGTTCGCCAATCCGCTCGCGTTGCGCGTCGAGGACCTCGACGCCTACCGCCGAGCCGATCCGCACACCCGCGCGGAGGTGGACGCGCTGCGGGTCTCGGCGAGGACCGAGCGCATCGATTACGACCTGGTGTGGGCGGCCAAACGGTCGGCATTGGAGCTGCTGTGGCGCGCCGAAGGCCGTCCCCGCCCGCTGGACGAAACGGCCGCGGCTACGGGTCTGCGCGACTGGGCCACGTACTGCGCCCTGGCCGAGCGCCACGGCGGCCGGTGGACCCGGTGGCCCGCCTCACTGCGCGACGTCGGCGGGCCGGCGGTCGCGGCGGCCCGCCGTGAGCTGGCACCGCGGGTGGCGTTCCACGCCTGGGTGCAGCGGCGCTGCGACGAGCAGCTGACCGCGGTGCGCGATGGCGCTCGGCGCGCGGGCATGGCGCTCGGCGTGCTGCACGACCTGCCGGTGGGAGTGGACGCCGACGGCGCCGACGCGTGGGCGCTGGCCGACGTGCTCGCCGCCGGGGTGAGCGTCGGGGCGCCACCGGACAACTTCACCCCGCGCGGGCAGGACTGGGGGCTGCCGCCGTGGCGTCCGGACCGGCTCGCCGCCACCGGGTACGCCGCGCTGCGGGACATGCTGCGCGCGGTGCTCGCGCACGCCGACGGTCTGCGGATCGACCATGTCGCCGGGCTGTGGCGCCTGTGGTGGATACCGCCGGGGGACGGCCCGGATCGCGGAACCTACGTGCACTACGACGCCGACGTGATGCTCGCGGTCCTGGCGCTGGAGGCGCACCGGGCGGGGGCGGCCGTCGTGGGCGAGGATCTGGGCACCGTCGAACCGGAGGTGACGCAGGCGCTGGCCGACAACGAGATGCTCGGGTGCGCCGTGTCCTGGTTCACCCGGGACCAGTCCGCGCCGGACGAGCCGCTGCTCCCTCCGGCGAAGTGGCCGTCGCGGGCGGCCGCCAGCCTGTCCACCCACGACCTGCCGACCGCCGCGGGCTTCCTCCGCGGCGAACACGTGCGGGCCCGCGCCGACCTCGGTCTGCTCGACGACGTGGCGGGCGAGCAGTCGGTGGCCGACAAGGAACGCGCCGAGTGGCTGGAGCTGCTGCGCTCCGAGGGGCTGCTGACGGGCCCGGAACCGGACGAAGCGGCGATCATCACCGCGATGCACCGGTTGCTCGCGGCGACCCCCAGCCGACTCAAGTTGATTTCGCCCTACGACGTGCTGGCCGAACCGCGCCAGCCCAATCTGCCGGGCACCATCGACGAGTATCCGAACTGGCGGCTCCCGCTCCCGCAGACGTTGGAGGAGCTGCGCGCCGACCCCAGGGTCGCCGAGATCATCGCCGCCTTCCGCCACTCGCGGTAGCCGGCGGACAGGACGCGCCAAAACCCGGCGGGACTCGGCGCGGCTTTCGCGATTAGCAAACGCGCGCTGCGGCTACTAGGAGATGGGCATGTGCCGTGCGGACGGTGCAGCGGAGGGATTGGGAGTCGACCATGGAACCGATATCGCCGACGGACGCGCTGTTCCTCATCGGCGAGTCGCGCGAACACCCGATGCATGTGGGATCGCTGCAACTCTTCGAACCGCCCGAGGACGCCGGGCCGCACTTCGTCCGCGAGTCCTACCAGGCCATGCTCGAGTGCACGGACGTGCAACCCACGTTCCGCAAGCACCCGGCCTTTTTCGGCGGCCTGACCAACCTCGCATGGTCGTTCGACAACGACGTCGAGCTGGACTACCACCTGCGCCGCTCCGCCCTCCCGGAGCCTGGGCGGGTCCGGGACCTGCTGGAGCTGGCGTCGCGCCTGCACGGCAGCCTTCTCGACCGCCACCGCCCGCTGTGGGAGGCCCACCTGGTCGAGGGGCTGCAGGACGGTCGGTACGCCGTCTACACCAAATACCACCACTCCCTCATGGACGGCGTGTCCGCGATGCGCCTGGTGCAGCGCGCCTTCACCCCCGATCCGGAGGACAACGAGGTGCGCGTCCCGTGGGCCCTCGGGCCGCGCAAACGCGGCGGTGGGCAGAAACGCCGATCACTGTTCGAGCGCGCGGGCGGGGCCGCGGCGTCGGCGCTGGGCCTGGCGCCCTCCACGCTGAAGCTCGCGCGGGCAGCGCTGCTGGAACAACAGCTCACCCTGCCGTTCCGGGCGCCGCGCAGCATGTTCAACGTCCGGATCGGCGGCGCCCGGCGGGTGGCCGCACAGTCGTGGTCGCTGGACCGGATCAAAGCGGTCAAGTCGGCGACCGGGGTCACGGTCAACGACGTCGTGCTCGCCATGTGTGCCGGGGCCCTCCGGGCCTACCTACTCGAACAGGGCGCCCTGCCGGACGCCCCGCTGACCGCGATGGTGCCGGTCAATCTCCGCAAGGCGGACGACGACCGCGGCGGCAACCAGGTCGGAACGTTCCTGTGCAACCTGGCAACGGATCTCGATGATCCGGCCGGGCGTCTCGAGGCCGTCAGCGCCTCGATCCGCGACACCAAAGACGTGTTCCAGCAGTTGCCCCCGGTTCAGCAACTGGCCCTGTCGGCGTTCAACATCGGCGGGCTGTTCTTCGGGCTGATCCCCGGCTACCTGTCGGCGGCGTCACCGCCGTTCAACATCGTCATCTCCAACGTCTCGACCGGTCCCTCCGAGCCGCTGTACTGGCGTGGCGCGCGGCTGGACGGGAACTATCCGCTGTCCATTCCGCTCGACGGGCAGGCGGTCAACATCACCGTCACCAACAACGCCGACAACCTCGACTTCGGCCTGGTGGGCTGCCGGCGCAGCGTCCCGCACCTGCAGCGGTTGCTGGGCCACCTCGAGACGTCGCTGAAGGACCTGGAGCGCGCCGTCGGCGTGTGAGGCTATGGCCTGGTGGTGTAGTCCAGGCACACCGTGGTGCCGTCGGGACGGGCGTTGATGGTGCAATGGTCGGCGAGAGCGTGCATCAGCGCGATGCCGCGGGACCGCCGCGGATCGCTGAGCCGCTGCGGCGAGGGGTGATGCCACGATCCGCGATCGCTGACGCACACGCTGATCGACTGCGCGGCCGGGTCGTGGCTCGCCTGCAATTTCATGGTGCCGGCCGTGCGGTGGGCCCGGTAGGCGTGCTCGACGCAGTTGGCCAATGCCTCGTTGACGCCCAGAATGATGTCGTCGCGGACCTCCGCGGGGGCCTCAGTCGCCTCCTGAAGCCACCGGCGCAGGGCGCGGCGCAATTCTGCCGCCGTCACCGCGTCGGCGGCACCGGCGCAGGTCAATCGCGGGGCGGTCACGACCGTGGGTGGAAGAAGTGAGGTCATGCTCAGGGCATACCCAGTTGCGGGCGTGGTGTTAACTTGTTGACCGTCTCGCTTTGGCCACACGCGGGTACACATTCGGAATCGGCTTGCCGTACAACGACATATCAAGGGATCGTATGGAATTCCGCGCATTCATCGAGCCTCAGCAGGGCGCCGGATACGCCGATCAGGTCGCCGTTGCCCAAACCGCCGAACAGCTGGGCTTCGCAGCGTTTTTCCGGTCCGACCACTACCTGGCGATGAGCGGTGACGGCCTGCCGGGTCCCACCGACTCGTGGGTGACCCTGGGCGCGATCGCCCGGGAGACGTCGAGCATCCGCCTGGGCACCCTGGTGACCTCCGCGACATTCCGCTACCCGGGCCCGCTTGCCATCGCGGTGGCGCAGGTGGACGACATGAGCTCGGGGCGCGTCGAATTCGGTTTGGGCAGCGGCTGGTTCGAGCAGGAGCACCAGGCATACGGGATTCCCTTCCCCCCGCTGCGGGAGAGGTTTGACCGGCTGAGCGAACAGCTGGCCATCCTGACGGGGCTGTGGACGACCGAACCGGGCGAGACCTTCGACTACGCCGGCGAGTACTACACCATCACCGGCTCACCCGCACTGCCCAAACCGACGCAGCGCCCGCACCCGCCGATCGTCATCGGCGGCCACGGCGCCAAACGCACGCCGCAGCTCGCGGCGCAGTATGCGGCCGAGTTCAACATTCCGTTCGCACCGATCGGCGTGGCAGAGAAGCAATACCAACGGGTGGCGGACGCGGTCGCCGCGGTCGGCAGACCCGCCGACTCGATGGTCTACTCGAGCGCGTTCGTGCTCTGCGCGGGGCGAAACGACGGAGAGGTGGCCCGCCGGGCCGCGGCCATCGGCCGCGACCTCGACGAATTGCGCAGCAACAGCCCGCTTGTCGGCACCCCCGCCGAGATCGTCGACAATTTGGGTGCCTGGAAACAGATCGGCGTGCAGCGCGTCTACACCCAGCTGCTGGACCTGTCGGATCTGGCGCACCTCGAGCTGCTGGCGAGCAAGGTTATGCCCCAACTGCTTTGAGGCCCGTCGGCTAACCCGTCATGCGGACTCGGCGTCGGCGCGTTCCTCCTCGAGCCGATCCTTGCTGCGCAGCAACCGCAGCACCGTCACAAACAGCAGCCCGCCGATCATGTTGCCGACCACGGTGTAGGCGAACCAACCCAGCCAGGTCAGATAACCGAACGGCGCGTTCCCGGTGGCCAGCGCGCCGAAGATCAGCAGCGAATCGAGGATCGAGTGGAACAATCGCAGCCCGGCGAGCAGGAACGCGGCGGCGACGGCGGCGGCAATCTTGGCGGGGACGGAGTCCGTGCCGTGCTGCATCCGGGTCATCAACGTGATGACCATGCCGCCGAGAACGGCCAGCGCCATGCTCTGCCCCGATAATGGCGCGGTGGCGAAATGGGCGCCGGATTCGATGGTCTGCGCGTGCAGCTCGGGGAAGCCGGTCATGATCAGCCACATGATCACCCAGCCACCGACGAGGTTGGCGAACATGGTGCCGCCCCACAGCTTCAGCAGCTGCGGGATGCTGGCGCGCTTCGCGGCCACGGTCACGACGGGGATGATGAAACCCTCGGTGAACAGCTCGCTGCGGCCCAGCAGCAGGGCGAGGAAGCCGATCGAGAACGCCAGGCCGGCCAGCAGGGGCCGGTGCGTGGCGGACAGGACCGACAGATAGGCGAGCACCCCGATCCCCACCTCGGTGCCGCCGAAGAAGCCGGTGACCAGCACGCCGCGCCAGGTGCGGTGCAGCCGCTGGGTGCCCTCGCTCAGCATCCTGCTGAAGGCGTCCTCGAGCTCGTCCTCGATCGGGCTGTCGGATGCGCCGAGCTCGCGCTGGGTCGTGTCACTCATGGTGGATGGCCAGATACCCGTTAATCGGCGGGCCGACCTCCGGTGTGAGGCATCTGACACGGCCCGCGCCGCGTCATCTTCGCGGCCGCAGCACGGGTGTCACCAGTTCACCGGTGTCCAGGTAGCTCTCGAGGTTTCGGATCGCCAGCAGCGCCATCGCCCCACGGGTCCGGGCGGTGGCGCTGCCGATGTGCGGGAAAAGCACCACGTTGTCCAGGTCGAACAGCGCGGTCGGCACGCGGGGCTCGTCGACGAAGACGTCCAGCCCCGCTCCGCCCAGGGCGCCGCCGGCCAGCAGTTCGACCAGCGCGTCCTGGTCGACGACGCTGCCGCGGGCGATGTTGACCAGGTAACCCTCGGGCCCCAGCGCCTCGAGGACGGTGCGGTCGACCAGATGCCGTGTCTTGGGGTCGCCAGTGGTGGCCACGACGAGGACGTCGACCGACTCGGCCAGCTCCACGGGCGACCCGGCATAGCGATACGGCGATCCGTCGATGCGGTGACGGTTGTGATACGCGATGGCACAGTCGAATCCGAGCAGGCGGGTGGCGATGGCCGAACCGATGCGGCCCAGACCCAGGATCCCGACCTGCAGGCCACTGACGTCGCGGCCGTACGGGAATGGGCCGTCGCGCACCCATCTGCCCGCCCGCACGTAGCGGTCCGCCGCCCCGAAGCGGCGCAGGGTCATCAGGATCAGGCCCACGGCGGTGTCGGCCACCGTGTCCGAAAGCACGTCGGGCGTATTGCTGACGCCGATGCCGCGGCGCCGCGCCGCCGGCAGGTCGATCAGGTCCACCCCGGCGCCGTTGTTGACGATCACCTCCAGGTTCGGCAGCGCCGCCATCGTGTCGGCGTCGACGCCGGGCGGCCCCGAGGTGATCACCACCCGGATGCCGGCCGCATGCTCGGACAGGAAGTCAGCCCGCCCGGGGCCGTCGGGGAGCGTCGCAATGTCGTAGCGCGCGGTCAACTCGGCTTCGAAGGTCCGCTCGAAGTTGCCGACCCGCAGCGCGCTGCTGAGCTTTTTTGTCGTCACCCGTACATCATCGGGGTGGGGGAAATATCCCGGCGCCGGGCGTCGTTGTGGATCGCGACGGTGTCGGGCATTCCCCCGGGTACCACTTCAGAATCGTCGCTTCGAGCGACCACTTGCCGAGAGGCGTGAAGACGGCACCGTCCCAGACTTTTCCGTCGCACGCGGGAAGCAATCCCGCCGCGGTGCGGTTGCACCGCGAATGCGCATTGGAGTTGTCTTCCCGCAAACCGAGCTCGGCGGAGACCCCGCGGTCGTGCGCGCGTACGGACAGGGCGTCGAAGGGCTCGGATTCACCCACATCCTCGCCTACGACCACGTCGTGGGCGCCGACCCGAGCGTGCACCGAGGCTGGGACGGCCCCTACGACATCGACTCGACCTTCCATGAGCCGTTCGTCATGTTCGGCTACCTGGCAGCGATCACTTCCCTCGAACTCGTGACCGGTGTCATCATCCTGCCGCAGCGGCAGACGGCGCTGGTGGCCAAGCAAGCGGCCGAAGTCGATCTGTTGACCGGCGGCCGATTCCGGCTCGGCATCGGAGTGGGCTGGAACGCGGTCGAATACGAGGCGCTGGGCGAGAAGTTCACCAATCGGGGGAAGCGCTCCGAGGAGCAGGTCGAGCTGATGCGCAGGCTGTGGACCCAACGGTCGGTCACCTTCGACGGCACCTATCACACCGTGACCGCAGCGGGACTGGCACCGCTGCCCACCCAACGCCCGATCCCGGTGTGGATCGGCACGGCGTCACAACGCGGTTGGGAGCGCGTGGGACGGCTCGCGGACGGCTGGTTCCCGATGACCGGCCCCGGACCGGGCCTGGACCACGCGCGCGAACAGGTGCGCCGCGCGGCCGCGGCCGCCGGCCGGGACGCGGAAAGCCTGGGCATGGAAGGCCGGGTCAATTGGACCGGCGACCGGGACAAGGCCGCCGCGGCCATCGCCGCCTGGCGAGCCGCCGGTGCCACCCATGTGTCGGTCAACACGATGCAGTCGGGGTTCGCGACCGTCGACGACCACCTCGCCGCGCTGGAGCGGATCGCCGCCGACCTTAGGTAGCGGCACAACCTGGCTACCCGGCGTCGGCCTCGACCAGGCTGAGGTGGACGGCGCGGCGATTGGTCTTCGGCGATTTGTCCACGCGTGCATGGGGATTCATCAGCCCGTGAGTTAGCTTGACCTCGCCCCCCGTCGCGCAATGCCGGCGCTGCCAGTCGCTGATCGCCTGGTGCGCCGCGTGATCGAGGTAAGTGGCCATCATGTGGATGGTGACCGTGGTGCGCTCGGGAATGGTCGCGAGCACTCCGGTCAGTCGCGGCAGGGCCAGGAAGGTGCAGGCCCCTTCGACAGTCAGCTGCCATTCGTCACCGACGGCCTTCGCTTCCACCCTGGCCCGCACCACCCGCCATCCGGTCACCATGACCGCCACCGCGAGTCCGATCATGACGCCGTGCAGCAGATTGAGGAAGACGACGCCGACGATGGTCACCAGATAGACGGCGAGATCGCCGTTGCGCAACGCGGTTTCGATGTGTGCCGGCTTCAGCAGCTCGATTCCGATGACGATGAGCAACCCCGCGAGCGCCGCGGTGGGGATCTGTTCGACCAATCCGGCGAAGGGTAGGGCGAACATCAGGATCCACACCCCGTGCATGATCGTCGACGCGCGAGTTCTGGCTCCCGCGTTGACGTTAGCCGCGCTGCGCACGATCACGCCCGCGATCGGAAGCCCGCCGATCGCGCCCGAAACCATGTTCGCCGCGCCCTGCCCGATCAACTCGCGGTTGAAGTCGGTACGCGCCCCGGTGTGCATCCGGTCGATCGAGACGGCCGTCAACAGGCTTTGGACGCTGGTGATCAGGGTGACGGTGATCACCGCGATCACGACGGCCCCCCAGTTCCCGTCGGGTAGTTGGGGAAGCTGCAGCGCCTCCAGCACCGAGCCCTCGAGCCGGATGCGGGAGACGTCGAACGGCAAGATGACCGAGATGACCGTGACGGTGACGATGGCGACCAGCGGGCCGGGGATCTTGGCCAGCCGGGCCGGGGCCCAGCGCCACGCGATCAGAATGGCGATCACGAGCAGGCCCAGCGCGACCCCCGGCCGGTGCGCGCCGACGATTTGCGCGGGCAGACCGACAACGTTCGTCCACGCCGAACTCTGCGATTCACCGCCCAGCAATACGTGCACCTGCTGCAGCGCGATGGTGATTCCGATCCCTGCCAGCATGGCGTGCACCACGACCGGCGAGATCGCCAAAGCGGCCCGCGCAATCCGGCTGATACCCAACATGACTTGCAGTGCCCCGGCAATGGCGGTGATGAAACATGTTACCGCCCAGCCGAACTGGGAGACGAGATCGGCGACGACGACGGTGAGCCCGGCTGCCGGTCCACTCACCTGCAGTGGTGACCCGCCGATGCACCCGGCGACGATGCCCCCGACGATCGCTGCGATCAAACCCGACAGCACTGGAGCGTCGGATGCGATCGCGATTCCCAACGACAACGGAAGCGCCACCAGAAAGACCACCAACGATGCCGGCAGGTCGTAGGGCATGGCTGCGCGCAACCGGTCGACTCGAGTCGGCTCCGCCTGCTCGGGGTCGTGTTCACCTGGCCGCCGGGCGTGTTGCATCGACCCTCCCTGGGATATGCATAGAGACGCGCTGGGGTACCACCCGTAGCCGCGCCAAGACAGCAGTGTAATGCTCTGTGGCACAATCGATCACAGCCGCCGCGAACGTCGTTGTTCCGCTGTGCGTGCCTGCCTATGCCTATCGACGGTATGGGTCGGCCCACCCGGTCGCAACCTGACATTCCGGCCGCATATCGAATGCAAATGTTTGCCGCAGACGACTGTCGCAGCGCCGGTGGTGCCTGACGACGAGCTGGCACGCCGGAATGGATTGGGGCCCGGCTTATTTACTCGAGAACGAAGATCGGTATCTGCCGCGTCGTCTTGGCCTGATATTCGGCGTAGGGCGGATAAGCCTCGACCGCCCGCAGCCACCACTGCTCGCGTTCGGCCCCCTCGAGTTCGCGTGCCCTCAGCGAGACGATCCTTTCGCCATCTTGCAGCGACACGTCAGGATTGGCCTTCAGGTTGAAGTACCACAGGGGATGCGCGGGGGCGCCGCCTTTCGACGCCACCATGGCGTAACGGCCGTCGTGTTCGACCCGCATCATCGGGACGTACCGCTTCTTGCCGGACTTCGCGCCCGTGACGGTCACCAGAACCACGGGCCTATCGAGAATCTCGACCCCGTCGGTCGTTCCTTGTTTCAGGATTTGCTCGGTCTGCTCGCGCACCCAGTCCCTCGGGCTCAGTTCGATCTCGTCGGCCATACCCGATCTCAACACGTCCTCGCGCCCGAGTCATCCCCCGACGCGCAACGCCCACCCGTCGGCCCGCGCCGGGACGCGCACAGTCGGTTCATTGCTTAATCGATCTAACTAATGACCCGGGGGGCGGCGGGAGTTACCCCCTCGAATGACGCTCCCCGCGCTTATCAGGCCCGTTGACACATATCAGCGTGATTGATATAAAGGCGGTATGTCTCAGCCGACTCATGAAATGTTCGAAGCCGCCTATCGCGGCGAAGCCCCCGAGATGGGTGAGGGCAACCGCCCGCCGTGGAGCATCGGCGAACCGCAGCCGGAAATCGCGGCACTGATCGAGGCCGGGAAGTTCCACGGCGACGTGCTCGATGCCGGTTGCGGGGAGGCGGCGGTCTCGTTGTTCCTCGCCGAGCGCGGCTTCACCACGGTGGGCCTGGACCAGTCGCCCACCGCGATCAAGTTGGCGCGCGAGAAGGCCGCACGGCGCGGGCTCGCCAATGCCACCTTCGACGTCGCCGACATCAGCGACTTCAGTGGTTACGACGGTCGCTTCGGCACCATCGTCGACAGCACCCTTTTTCACTCGATGCCCGTGGAGCTGCGCGAGGGCTACCAGCGCTCCATCGTGCGGGCCGCCGCGCCCGGCGCCTCCTACTTCGTTCTGGTGTTCGACCGCGACGGGATGTCGGCCGACAGCCCGATCAATGCAGTGACCCAGGACGAGTTGCGCGACGTGGTCTCGAAGTACTGGGTGATTGACGAGATCCGGCCGGCGCGCATCCACGCCAACGTGCCCGACAGTTTCCTGGAAGGCGTGGAGGCTTTCGCCGTCAGCGACATCCGCGACGAGGGCAACGGCCGCAAGTCGATGCGGGCGTGGCTGTTGTCCGCGCATCTCGGCTAGCTTGACGGACCCGCCCAGGTTTCGGAGCGCGGGATTCGGGGAGACCCTGACGGGAGTGCCATAACCGGTCAGAGGAGATCTCACGTGGACCAGCAAGTCAATCTCGACCCGCCAGCCGCACCCGAGGACGCCACGCGGGCGACGGAGGACCAGCGCAAGCTGCAGGAGCAACTCGAGCACCAGAACGATGACCCGGACGGGCCCGGATTGCAGCAGTCCCGGCACGACACGGCCGACGAAAGCACCCGCTAGGTTGCCTCTCGGCGGATAGTGGTTGTTTCCAAGCGGGATCGCGACAGGTCGTCAGCTCCCGACGTGCGCCTGCGGTCATGTGCAAGCGCCGCCGCTGCCAGCCCCACCAACGCCAGGCCGCCGACCGTGGCCGCGGGAATCGCCCACGCGCGCCGGAGGAAGAGCGCGTTGCCGCATTGGCCGACGTAGTTCGTCCTGGGTCTGGCGGGCTGGCTGGGGCCTCCGTGGTCGTTCGTGTTGCCGTCGGCGACTGACGCCTGGGTGAGGTCCGTCGTGAAGCCGCTGCCGCATTTGACCTGCCAGCCGAACTGATCGTAGGCGTCGATGAACACCGGGAAACGCAGCGCGAAAAGTCCGATGGCCAAAGCCACTGTGGCCACCGAGAAGATCACGGGCCCCCGTCTCAACATCTCACTCCCCTAGGTCATGCACACGTTGGCGAAAATCAGCACGGGCCACGACACGATCGAACCGAGAAACGACACCACCAAATCAAGGCCGTGCAGGTCGCGCAGATGTGCGGTGTGGGTGGACGACCAGATCACCCCGACGATGAGGTACGGCGTGCCCAGCAGCACGGACAGCCCCAGCAGCTCTGCGATCGTCAACTGGTAGTCCAGTAGTCGACGGATCCTGTTGAGCATCGGGCGTCCCCTTCGCGCGAGCTAGCCGAGCGATTATGTTAACGGCTATTCGTCCGATTCGGTAGCTCCTATCGATCATCTGGCGTTGCGCGGTCGCGCCGTTCGTTCAGACTCCTCGTCATTGACAGGGGTTTCGGCGCCGCGATCGACTTCACATCGGTGAGCGTCGCTTCGGCAAGTGCAGCACGATTCGGTCGTCGAACGACGCGCACCCGCGTCGACTCAGCGCCGTCGCGTCCCGCCGGCGGCCTTGCCCGACGTCGTGGCGGGCTGGCCGAGCAAGGTGACTTCCATCAGCCGGTGCAGTGTCATGCGCGCGGACTGGCTCGAGCCGGGGATGACGAGCCGGCCGATGTCGACGGCGAGGGCGAACGCACCGTGTACGGCGTACCGCGCGCGGCCCAGCGTCAGGTCGGGCCGCGCCGCTACCGCCAGCCCGGCCCACGATTCGACGATCGAACGCTGAATGTTGTACAGCCGCAACGCGTCCGCGTCGTCCAGGTTGTGGCGCTCGGTGTAGTACACCCGGGCGAGTTCGGGACTGACCAGCGACCGCGTGACGAAGGCGTCGATCAGCCGCCGCAACGACCGCTCCGGATCGCCACCGGCGGCCACAATGGTCGACAGGTCGCCGGAGAGCTGATCGGCGCCGCGGCGGTATGAGGCAGCCAAGATGGCGGACTTGCTTGGAAAGTACTGATAGATGCTGGCCACCGGTATGCCGACGGCCACCGCGATGTCCTCCATACCGGTTTCGCGGTAACCCCGTTCGTTGAACAGACGCATCGATTCGCGCAAGAGCATTTCGTAGCTGCCGACCGCGCTGGTGAGCGCCACTGCCGGCGCCGGCCCCGCCCTATTCCGCTGCGCCGGCACGTCGGCCCGCAACACGGCCGTGGCGATGTCGGCCAATGTCGCCCGGATCTCGCCGTTGCCCAGCCGGGAGCGATGGTCGGTGATGCTGCCGATGACGCTCAACGCGGCTGCCGACAGCACCCAGCGTTGCCGCGATTGCAGCTTGGGCCGCAAGCTGATCAATGGCCGCTGCAGGCGACGGTTAACCAGCTTGACCTGCTCTGCCAACAGCCCCTGATCTTCACCGAGTAGGTAACGGCCCTCCCATCGGTACAGGCCGCCCGCGGTGCGGTTCGCGATGGCGGTGTCGATCAACGCAGCGGTCAGCGCGCGCAGCGTCGCTTCGGGATCGGCGCCCTCGGGCAGTTCATCGGCAAAGTCCGTCGCATCGACGAGTCGCTGCCCGAGCGCGAGGACCGCCGAACGGAACAGGTCGTATTTTCCCTGCGAATGCCGGTACAACGCCGCCGCCGAGATTCCGACACGGGCGGCGATGTTTTCCATGCTGACCGCGTGGTATCCGAGTTCGCTGAAGGCGTCGGTGGCGGCGCGGGCGATCTGCGCCTTGCGGTCTTTCGGGCGCCGCCTCACGGGGTCTGCGGACGTGCGGCCGGCCGGCGTCATAGAGATCACCGTAGTCCCAGCACGCCTGGCCGGGCGGGCGCGCCGCCGACCGGTTCTCCGGATCAGCCCGCCGCACCGCGGGAAGTGGGCCTGCCGGCTGCACGCGGTGCGCCCTCGGTAGTCAAAGCGCCTGGCGCCGCGGGCAATTGGGAAGGCCAGCCAAGCACCCTCATGCCGGACCCGGGGGCGACCCGCACGACGCGTGAACCCGCTGACCAACCGCGGCCGAGGCCTGCAACGCGGCGGTCGGCCCCGCAGCCTGGGCCGCTCGGCGCGGACGAGGCCGTCGGCTGTTGAGCCAGCAGGCCAACCCGCCCAGAACCAGGCCGACCGCGACACCCGGGTCGGGGCGCTGGCCCAGCATGAGCCATGCCAGCACCGCGGCGACCGCGGGGATGACGGCGAAGAGCATCGCCACCGCAGCCGCTCCGTGGGTGTTGATGGCCCGGACATAGAGGCTCACCGCGAGCGTCGCGTTCAGCAGCACCATGCCGGCGACCGCGATCGCCGCCCGCCGGACGTCGTGCACGGTGAACGGCGTGAGGGTCGCCAGTGCGGCCGCGGGGATGAGCGCGACCGCGTTCTGCATCGCGCTCATCGCGCGAAAGTCGACGCCCGCGCAGAACCGCTGCTGATAGACGCCGCCCGCCGAAAGGCCCAGCAGCGCAATGCCAAGCAGCACGATGACGGGGTCCACTCCGTGAGTGGTCGCCAACCGCTTGGCGCATGCGGCGAGCACCGCGAGGACACCGAGAAAGAGCGCGGCCATCCGTTGGAGACCGAGCGGCTCGCGCAGGAACATGGCGGCGAGGATGGCCGTGGCGACCGGGTTCATCGCGACCACTACCGCACACAGCACCGCGGGCGATCCGAGCTGAACGGCTTCGTACAGACAGCAGAACTGCACGGCCTGGATCAGCAGCCCAACCACCACGACGTGACCGAACTGGGCCCCCCTGGGCCAGGGCGCCTTGGCCAGCACCGCCCACAAGCCCAAAATCGTTGCGGCCAAACCGAAGCGGAGCACCAGCGCGGCCATCGGCGCCATGGCGGTCACCGCCAGCACTCCGATGGGGTAACCGAGGGCGTAGAAGAACGTCACCGCCGACGCGGTGGTCAGTGGCATGCGCGGCAGATCCATGTGCCCCATGCTGGCCGACACCCTCCCGCGCAGTCCAACGATTATTGCTGATCAGGACCGATCGCATTTACTTATCAGTATTGGTGGAGCAGAGGCCGAGATTAGCGGCTATAGCTCAACAATTGATCACCAATCCCGATCGGACTATGGTGCTGCTATGCCCCAGGTGCTGGACATCGCGCCGCTGCGCAGCCTCGTCGCCGTCGCCGACTGTGGTGGATTTCACCGCGCCGCCGCCGCCCTGCACCTCAGCCAGTCCGCGGTCAGCCAGCATCTGCGCCGGGTCGAGGCGGTCGTCGGCGAGCCCCTGATCCAACGCTCCGGCCGCGGCATCGTGTTCACCGAGATAGGGCTGAAAGCGCTGCGGCATGCCCGCACGATATTGGCCGCACACGACACGGCGCTCGACGACCTCGGCGCCGTCGAACCCAAGCTCCTGACGATCGGGGCCACCGAGCACGGCGCAGACGTGATGCTGCCCGGGCTGACCGGCGCGCTGCGGGAGCGCCTTCCCGACCGGCGCGTGCGGTTCCGGCTCGACCGCAACGTGTCGCTGGCCGACTCGATCGAACGCGGACTGGTTGACTTGGCGATCATGCTCGACGGGGCCGGCCTGGACCGCGCCAACGCATCCGGAGTGGTTCGGCTGCAATGGATCTCCGCGCGCGCGTTGGCTGTCCCGGCGCGCGACCCACTCCCACTGGTGATCTTCTCCGAGCCGTGCACCTTGCGTGAGCCCGCCTTCGCCATTCTCGAAAACCACGGCATCGACTATGAGATCGCCGCCGAATGCGGCGATCTGTCCGGGCTGTACGCGGCGGTGCGGTCGGGCCTCGGGGTGGCGTTGCTGCCGATGATCGGCAAGCTGCCGGACGGCTTGTGTCCGGCCGAGGGACTACCGCCCACCAATAACGCATCGGTTCTGGTTCGCGGCCGAGCCGGCATCGATCCGGACCTGCTGAGCACGGTCGACGAGGCGGTGCGGGACGTGCTCGCCGCCGCGGACTGATTCCCGCCGCCGAACAGCGCAGCCCCGTCGGGCTTTTCGCGCTCCGTCGCTCAGCTCACAGTGCAGCGGTGAGTCTCCACAACGCTTCGCGGTCCACCGTCGCGGAGCGGTCGATCGGGCTGATCACCACGTCCGTGGCGCCTGCATCGCGATAACGGCGCAAGTGTTGCACGACACGTTCTTCCGTTCCGATCGCGGCAAGTTCGACGACACTGTCGACTTCTTCCCTGGCGATCACGTTGCGATAGGACGGGATGCTCTCGTAGAGGCTCAGCTGTTGCGCGGCGATTGCGCGGGCGCCCTCGACGTCTTCGGACAACAGCACCGGCACGGCGGCGATGATGCGCGGCGCGGGACGCCCCGCATCGGCCGCTGCCTTGGTGATTTCCGGCACGATGAATTCGCCGACGGTCCGGGGCCCCGCCAGGTAGGGCAATGTCCCGTCCGCCAGTTCGCCGGTGACCCGCAACGCCTTTGGGCCCATCGCCGCCACATACACCGGGATGGGTGTCCCGCCCGCGACCTGGACCGGCCAGGTCGGGCTCGCACTGAGCTCGCTCCCGTGGAAATCGACGCCTGCGGCGTTGAACACCGACCCGAGGATCGTCAGATGCTCCCGTAACCGGGTGATGCCGTTTGACCAGTCGGCGCCGAAGGTCTGGCGCTCGATCTGGCGCGCACCCAGACCGAGGCCCAGGCTGAAGTTTCCGTGCGCGGCGGCCTGTGCCGTCTGCGCGAGCGACGCGACGATCAGCGGGTGACGCGGATTGATCGGCACCACCGACGTTCCGACGCCGAGTCCGGGCACGGCGGCGCCCACGAGGGCCGCCAACGCGAGCGCGTCGTAGTTCTGCTGTTGGGGAAGCCACACGTGGGCGACACCGTGCGCATAAGCTTCGCGGGCTTGCGCGACCACATCGTCAACGAGGTTGGCGGCATCGGGGCGCGCCATGAGGATGATTCCGGTAGGCATATCGACAACCAACGGCGCCGCCCGCTCGAGCATTCCTGCGGCACCGACACCCTGATGGGCCACGACCTATCGAGGTACCAAACCTTCCACGACCCCGAGGATTTCGGCACACTGCTTGACCAGACGATGACCGCTCAATTCGATGAATTCACCTGAGCCCCGGAACGACTCACGATCATTCAATGCCCTCCCGGCGTCCGATGAAGAGCGGGGAATTACCGGGTCAAGATCGGCCTGAGGTCGTCGAGGCGGTCGAATAGGTGCCAAATATATCCCGATGACCCGTTCTCGCGGTGCCGATGCAGATCGGCGAGCTCCGGGTCGTTGCAGTAGCTGTCAAATGCGTCTCGTGATTCCCATTCCACGAGTATCAGCACTTGTCGCGGCTCGATGTCACCGACAATCGCATGTTGGAAGCTGCCGAGCGCGACGACGCGACCGCCGTGCTTGGCCACCTCGGCGGGTGACCGTCGTGAGTATGCGCGGTACTCGTCGGCGTCGGCGATATCGAAGAGGTTCAGGGCATAAACGGTCATGGTCGCAAACGCTACGGGGCCGGATAATGCGGCGGCAGGTGCCGGTGTTCAACAGCGGCGTCACCGGCTGAGTGTCGGCGCGTTAGTGTGCCTTGGTCGGCCGCAGCGAACCGGTCGATAGAAAAGTTGAGCAATTCATGACCGCAGCAGCAGAAAAGTCAACGCTCGAATCGCGCGTCGGCCACTACTACCGAGTCGACGACAGCTACCGGGTCGCCGCTGAGAAGGTGCGCGAGTACGCCCGCGCGGTGCAGGACTATCACCCCGCGCACTGGGATATCGCGGCCGCCGCGAAGCTCGGATATTCGGGCCTGGTGGCGCCGCTGACCTTCACGTCGATCCCCGGCATGGTCGCCAACCGGCACCTGTTCGAATCCGTGGTCGTCGGTTACGACATGTACCTGCAAACCGAAGAAGTCTTCGAGCAGCACCGGCCGATCATGGCCGGCGATGAACTGCACACTGACGTCGAGCTGTCATCGGTGCGCAGGATCGCGGGCAGGGATCTGATCACCGTGACCAACACCTTCACGGACTCGGCCGGCGAACGGGTGCACACCATGCACACCACCGTCGTCGGTGTGACGGCCGAGGATGTCGATCCGGCGATGATGACGGCCGCGGAGAACGTGGTGATGCACGACGTGAATCTCGCCGGAGTCGATCGCTCCGAAGCGGCCTACCGCAAGACGGTACGTCCCGAGGCTGACGTGCGGATAGCGCAGGGTGGCACGCGGCGCATCCCGGGAACCCCCTCCTTCGATGACCTCAAGGTCGGCGATGAGCTGCCGGTGCACCACGCCCGGCTGTCGCGCGGCGACCTGGTGAACTATGCCGGCGTGGCCGGCGACGCCAACCCGCTGCATTGGGACGAGAACGTCGCCAAGCTGGCGGGGCAGCCCGATGTGATCGCCCACGGAATGCTCACCATGGGTTTGGGTGCCGCGTTCGCCTCGGCATGGTCGGGCGACCCCGGTGCGGTTACCCGCTACGCGGTGCGCTTGTCGCAGCCCGCGATCGTGTCGGCCGCGGGCGGTGCAGACATCGAGTACAGCGGCCGGATCAAGTCGTTGGACCCCGCGACCCGAACCGGTGTGATCATCGTCGGCGCCAAGTCCGGTGGCCGGAAAATCTTCGGCCTGGCGACGTTGAATATCCGCTTCCGCTGAATGTCCTCCGTGGGAGGGGTGGCCTATTGATCCGCGTCAGCGGATGCAAGGGCTGAAAACATCATGTGCGGCTTACCCCGCGCGTCAGCTGATGCGGATGACCAGAACCGACACCCGCCGCGCATCACCGCGCCATGTTGGCGAAGCGCGACAGGTGCAGCTGATGCGCGACGGTGACGGTCTTGGTCGGCCCGTTACGGTGTTTGGCGAGAATGAAATCCGCCTCCCCCCCGCGTGGATCGTCGCGCTCGAAAGCGTCCGGCCGGTTCAACAGGATGACCATGTCCGCGTCCTGCTCCAGCGATCCGGACTCACGAAGGTCGGACAACATCGGCTTCTTGTCGGTGCGCTGCTCGGGACCGCGGTTCAGCTGAGCGATCGCCACCACCGGCACCTCAAGCTCTTTGGCCAACAACTTGAGTTGGCGCGAGAATTCCGAGACTTCGACCTGGCGTGACTCGTGCTTCTTGCCGGACGTCATCAGCTGCAGGTAGTCGACCACGACCAGCTTCAGGTCGGCCTTCTGCTTGAGCCGGCGGGCTTTGGCACGGATCTCCATCATCGTCAGGTTGGGCGAGTCGTCGATATACAGTGGGGCCTCACTGATTTCGCTCATCCGCCGCGCCAGCCGCGTCCAGTCGTCGTCGCTCATCCGGCCCGAACGCATGTCGGACAGTTTGATCTTCGCCTCCGCCGAGAGCAGCCGCATCACGATCTCGGACTTGCTCATCTCCAGCGAGAAGATGACGCTGGCCATCCGGTGCTTGATCGAGCAGGACCGCAAAAAATCCAGCCCTAGCGTGCTTTTGCCCACGCCGGGCCTGGCCGCCACGATGATCATCTGCCCGGGGTGCAGGCCGTTGGTCACCTCGTCGAGTTCGGTGAAGCCGGTCGGCACTCCGCGCGAGATGCCGCCGTTGGAGGCGATGGCGTCGATCTCGTCCATCGTCGGCTGCAGCAAGTCCTCCAGCGGCACGAAGTCCTCCGACGTGCGGCGGTCGGCGACGTCGTAGATCTCCGCCTGCGCGCGATCGACCACCTCGGCCACGTCGGCGCCCTCGGCCCCCGCGTAGCCGTACTGCACGACCCGCGTGCCCGCCTCCACCAGCCGGCGCAGCAGCGCCTTCTCGGCGACGATGCCGGCGTAGTAGCCGGCGTTGGCGGCCGTGGGCACGGTCGAGATCAGCGTGTGCAGATAGGGCGCGCCACCGATGCGGCGCAGCATCCCGCGGCGGTCCAGTTCCGCGGCCACCGTCACGGCGTCGGCCGGCTCCCCGCGCCCGTAAAGATCCAGGATCGCGTCGTAGACGTTCTGATGCGCGGGGCGGTAGAAGTCGCCGGGCCGCAGCCGCTCCAACACATCGGCGATGGCGTCCTTGCTCAGCAGCATGCCGCCCAGCACCGCCTGCTCGGCCGCGAGGTCCTGCGGTGGCTGACGGCCGAAGTCCTCGCTGGGTGCCGGCGAATCCATGCCAGACGCCAGGTCATCGACGACCGCCATGGATCCCTCCTCCCCTGCCACGCACCCGAACGTACATTCGAAAACCGCTCTCGCCAGCGTAAGTCAAGGAGCCGACACTTTCGCCGCACAACACTCGCACGCCTCGCGCCGGGACGACGTTAGACGTTGCTGGCTAGGAGGTGAAAGGGGCGCTGTTCATGAACCTGTGCATCGTGTGTGCATATCCGTCGACACCTGTGTTGAGTGGGGTGTGGAGAACCTGTGTATGAATTCAAGGGGCTTGAACATCAATGCTGTTAAGGGCCATGTAACGCGACGAATTTGGTGTGGACAAGAATCTCTACGGCGTGTCGTCGCAGGTTACTGCGCCGGGCGTGTTGGCTTTCAGCCATATTTTCGGAGAGTTACGGCAGGGTAAATAGGGTCCCCGAAACACCCCACACCAATAGTTCGCTGGCGTACGCCTCCGCGACCATCGGCGATGCGGGCAGAAAGTATGACCGCAGCGCAACTGAACCCGGCGGCGGCCGATCAGGGCCACCGCCGGGAAAGAGCAAACGTCGGAGGCTTAGCTCTCCGCGACAACCTCGAGAGCGACCTCGACGTCGACCTCGGGATGCAGGTGCACGGACACCGGGTGGGTGCCGACGGCCTTGATGTGCGACTTGGGCAACCGGACGATCCGCTTGTCCAGGTTCGGCCCGCCCGCCTTCTTGATGGCCGCGACGACATCGCCGGAGGTCACCGAGCCGAACAGCTTGCCGGAGTCGGCCGCGGTCCGCACCGGCAGCTGGACGGGGCCCAACCCTTCGATCGCCGTCTTGAGTTCGTTGGCGTGCCCGAGGTCGCGCACCGCCTTGCTTTCGCGGGACCGGCGGATGTCGTCGGCCTGCTTCTGCGCGCCGCGTGAGGCGACGATCGCCAGGCCGCGCGGGAGCAGGAAGTTGCGGCCATAGCCGTCCTTGACCTCGACGGTGTCACCGACGGTACCGAGGTGGTCGACGTCGGCCGTCAGAATCAGCTTCATCGTTGTTCGTACTTTCGCTCAGGCTTCGGCGGCTATCGCGCCGAGGAAGTGAAGGGCAGCAGAGCCACCTCGCGGGCGTTCTTCACCGCGATCGCGATGTCGCGCTGGTGCTGCACGCAGTTGCCGGTGACGCGGCGCGCCCGGATCTTCCCGCGCTCACTGATGTAGGTGCGCAGCAGCGTGGTGTCCTTGTAGTCGATCGATTGATCCTTCTTCGCGCAGAAGACACACTTCCGCGTCTTGACCGGCTTTTCGGGAGCCGGGCGTCGCTTGCTGGACTTGGCCATGACTGTCTTTCTTTCCGTTGCTTACTGTTGAAGTTCTTTCAGAACGGCGGTTCGTCGTCGCCGCCGCCGAAGGACCCGGACGCCGGGGCGCTGCCCCAGGGGTCGTCGGCGGGCGCGGCGCTCGCCGAAGCCGACGCCTGCCGGGACCCGCCTCCGCCGCCGAATCCGCCGCCACCGCCACCGCCGCCGCTGCGGCTGGCCTTGTTCACCTTGGCGGTGGCGTACCGCAGCGAGGGCCCGATCTCGTCGACCTCGACCTCGACGACCGTGCGCTTCTCGCCCTCGCGCGTCTCGAAGGACCGCTGCTTGAGCCGGCCGGTGACGATCACTCGCGCGCCACGGGTGAGGCTCTCCGCCACGTTCTCGGCGGCTTCCCGCCAGATGTTGCAGCGCAGGAAGAGGGCCTCGCCGTCTTTCCATTCCCCGCTCTGGCGGTCATAGATCCGCGGTGTCGACGCGACGGTGAAATTCGCGACGGCGGCACCCGACGGGGTGAACCGCAGTTCGGGGTCGGCGGTCAGGTTTCCGACGACGGTGATAGTGGTGTCACCAGCCACAATTTCCTCCTAGTTCCGCCCTGCTACTCGCTTCTCAGACGGTGGATGGCACGTGTCCTCGCTGAGCCTACGCAAGTCCACCGACGGTGGGCCCGCGACTCAGCCACGGGTGTCAGTGCTTGTCGGTGCGCATCACCTTGGTGCGCAACACCGACTCGTTGAGGCTGAGCTGGCGGTCGAGCTCGGAGACCGTCGCCGGCTCCGCTTTCAGGTCGACGACGACATAGATGCCCTCGGCGTGCTTGGCGATCTCGTAGGCCAGCCGGCGCCGGCCCCAGATGTCGACCTTTTCGACGGTTCCGCCGTCTTTGCGGACGACGTTGAGGAACGTCTCCAGCGACGGAGCAACGGTGCGCTCGTCGAGCGTGGGGTCAAGAATGACCATGATTTCGTAGGGACGCATGGAAACCTCACCACCTCCTCTGGTCTGCACGGCCACGGTCGATCCGTGGCAGGAGGGTCGCCTGCGTCGGCAACCGCCCCAGGCTACCGGATGGGCGGGGTGGCCTCCAAAATTGAGGCGACCCGGAACCGGCTACTGCCGGGCGTTCAGGTATTCGGTGGCCCTGTTCACCGTCGCCTGATCGGCCTTGCCGAGGGAACCGGAATCGAACGGTGGCTGCGGGTCGTATTCGATCAGCAGCTGCGCGGCCTGCGCGCCCTGTCGATCAACCAGGAGCTCAACCAGGCGCAAGGCCATGTCGATGCCGCTGGAGACCCCGGCGGCGGTGATGATCCGCTCCGGCAGGTGCTCGACGACGCGATCCGGCACATACTGGGCGCCCAGCTCGTTGAGCAGGTCTCTGGCGCGCCAATGCGTCGTGGCGGTGAGCCCGTCGAGCAGGCCCGCGGCGGCCAACAACAACGCGCCGGTGCACACCGACGTGGTGAACGTCGTGGTGGGGTGCACGGCTTGCAGCCAGGCGCGGATGGTGTCGTCGTGGATCAGCTGCCGCGTGCCGATCCCGCCGGGAAACAGCACCACGTCCGGCGAGGTGACCTCGTCGAACCGCGCGTCGCAGCACAGCCCGAGCATGCCGTTTTCGGTACGCACCTCGCCGCGGCGGTGACCGATGAACACGACCTCGATCGACGGGACGCGTTGCAGCACCTCGTAGGGGCCCACCGCGTCGAGCGCGGTCACCCGGGGAAACAGCGGGACGGCGACGAGTGTCACGGCACCGCGGGCTCGGCTTCGGGGATCGCGGTGCGGCGCACGCCGGACGGTCGCAGCCGGTCCGGCAGCCAACCCGGCGGGGCGTCGGGGGCGCGGTCGAAGGGGCCGCCCGACGGGTCGTCCACCCGGCCACCCCAGCGCACCAAATCCTCGTCGGGCCGGTAGATCTGGCGGACCACCAGCGCGCACAATGCGACGACGGCGATGTCGCGCAGTAACACGGTCGTGGTGAAGAACTGCTCGGGCAGCGAACGGTTCGGGTTGCCGTACAGGTAGTACATCCGTGGTACCCATACCACCGCGTCGATGGTCATCCACGTCAGCAGGATCCGGCGATGCGGGAGGGCCAGCACCGCAAGCGGCACCAGCCACAACGAGAACTGCGGACTCCACACCTTGTTGGTCAACAGGAAGACGGCCACCACCAAGAACACCAGCTGCGCCAGCCGCGGCCGCTGCGGAGCGGTGAGCGCGACGTATACGATTGCCGCACAACCGATTACGAAAAGCACGGTGACCACGGCGTTCAGCACGGTGGGCGGCTCCCAGAACCCGAGCTTGGGATCGAAACCGCGCCAACCCGTGAACGACTTCACCACGTTGTACACCGAATCCATGTCGTCGCCCCGCCGGGTATTGAGCCGGAAGAACTCCGACCACCCGCGCGGAAACAGCACCAGGACAGGCAGATTCACCAACAACCACGTCGCCGCGGCCGTCCCGGCGGTGCGGGCCAACGCGCGAAAGCGCCCCGTCCGGATCGCCAGAGCCACCATCGGACCGAGGAACAACAGCGGATACAGCTTGGCGGCGGCGCCCAATCCGATCAGCACACCGGCGAGCACCGGTCTGCGCCGCGCCCACGCCAGCAGTCCGGCCATGGCGAATGCCGTTGCCAGCGCGTCGAAGTTGGTGAAGATCTGGAAGATCACCAGCGGCGACGCGGCCACCAGGGCCGCATCCCAGACCCGCCGCCCCGCCAGGCCGGCGGTTGCCCAGACCGTGGCCAGCCACGCCAGCGCCAGGCCGAATGCTGCGACGTTGAAGAACATCACCACCTCGGCGACCACCGGCAAGGGGGCCAGCTTGCTCAGCGCGGTGTAGGTCTTCGCCAGCGCCATGGAGACGTACTGATACATCCCGGTCAGCACCGGATACTCCATGTAACGCACCGCGGGCCGGCCGTCGTAGCGGGTCTGCGGGGTGCCGCCACCGTCGGTCTCGACCCAGCTGGACTTGTACGGAAACTTGCCCTGGCTCAACAACTCCGCGCCGTAGAGCGGAACCGTGTCTGAGTAACACAACTCGTAGTAGGCGCGCTGGTTCTCCCAGTTGGCCACCCGCTGATCGGCCGTTCCGGTGCCGGTGCTCTGCAGGCAGGCCGCCTTCGTCGACCAGCCAAGCGCCAGGAACACCAGGCCGATCATGAACATCACCCGCAGCGGGGTCATCACCCGGGTGCGGCCGATCAGCGCGTGCCGGCCCACCGGTCCCCCGACGACGTCCGCCAGCGCGGCGCCCAACGGGTCGGTGCGGCTCGGGCAATCGCGATTGCCGACGCTACGCAGATCGGCGGCCAGCGGCGCCGGGGAAATGGTGGCGGTCTGCCGCTGAGCCTCGGTCACGGTGGCGGTTGGCCAGGCGGCGGGGCTTGGGGACCACCCGGCGGGACGCCCGGCTCGGGACCGCCGCCGGGCGGCGCCGGCCCGAGAGTGACCGTCGTGGGCGGCCCGACCGGGATGGTGATGCCGGGCGCCACCTCGACGGTGGGCTGAATGACGGTCACCGACGGCTGCGGAGGCGGGGGCGGCGGCGCCGGGACACCCGCGTAGCCGCCGATCTCGGTTGGCTTGGGGAAGGATTCATTGGAGGTGCCCTTCAGGGCGCCGTCCATGGTGGACTTCCAGATGTCCGACGGCAGCCCCGAGCCGTAAACCGGTGCGCCCGAGGCGGTTACCAGCGGCACGTCGCCTTTCGCGGTGCCCACCCAGACGGCCGTCGCCAGCGACGGCGTGTATCCGACCATCCACGCGTCCTTGTCGGCGGTGGTGTCACCGAGCTGCGTGGTGCCCGTCTTGGCCGCCGACGGCCTGCCGCCGGACAGGGCGTGGCCGCGCGAGTAGCTGGCGATCGGCTCCATGGCCGCGGTGACGTTGTCGGCCACGGCCTTCGGGATGCGCTGTTCGCCGTTGTTGTCGGACTTGCTCGCGTCGAAGAGCACCTGGCCGTCGGAGTTGACGACCTTCTGCACGAAGTGCGGCCGGTGATAGAGGCCGGACGCGGCCAGCGTGGCGTATGCCGAGGCCATGTCGATGACCCGGGTCTGGTACTGCCCCAACACAATCCCGTTGTTGGGCGGTCCGCCCTTGCCGTCTTCGGACAGCGTGTGGTCCACGCCGGGGAAGCTGGTCGCGATGCCGGCCTGGTGCGCGGCGTCCGCGACGGCCTGGGGTCCGCCCTTGAGCTTGAGCATCAGCCGGTAATACGAGGTGTTCAACGATTGCTTGAGCGCCTGGGCGATGTTGCACGTCCCGCAGCCCTCGCCGTCGACGTTCGTGATCTTGATGCCGTCGACCGTCAGCGGTGAACTGTCGACCTGGTAACCCAGGCCGATCCCCTGCTCGAGCGCGGCGACCAAGGCGAACACCTTGAACGACGAACCGGTTTGCAGCCCGGCCTGCGCGAAGTCGAAGCCGTTGGCGTCCGTGCCCCCGTAATAGGCGCGGATCGCCCCGTCGTGCGGGTCGACCGACACCACGGCCGATCGCATGTCGGGGTCTTGCCCGTCAAGGTATTTCGAAACCGCCTTCTCGGCGGCCTGCTGTGCCTTCGGGTCGATGGTGGTGGTGACCTGCAAGCCCTGAGTGTTCAGAGTCCGCTCGTCGATGTTGAACAACTCCATCAACTCTTTGGTCACCTGGCGCTCGATCAGCCCGTTGGGCCCCGTCGTCTGGTTCTCCGCGCGCGCCTGATCGGGCGGAACCGTCTGTGGAAACTCCTGCGCGGCGCGGTCGCTGGGTGAGAGCGCCTTGGTCTCCACCATGCCGTCGAGCACCCAGTTCCAGCGCGCGCGGGCCCCCTGCGGGTCGACGGCCGGGTCCAGCGCGGACGGCCGCCGGATCAGGGCCGCCAGCAACGCACCCTCGGAGACGGTGAGCTGCTCGACGGGCTTGTTGAAGTAAGCCTTGGCGGCGGCGGAGATGCCGTAGGCGCCCCGCCCGAAGTAGATGATGTTCAGGTAGGCCTGCAGCACATCGTCTTTCGACCACTCCCCCGACATCTTGGTGGCGATGACGAGTTCCTTGGCCTTGCGCATCAGGCCGCTGACCCCGTGCTGGGCCGACCCCACCAGCGCGTTCTTCACGTACTGCTGGGTGATGGTCGAGCCGCCCTGCAGGTCGCCGTTGCCGAACAGGTTGTTGTCCACCGCCCGCGCGAACCCGCTGAAGTCGAACCCCGGGTTCGAATAGAAATTGCGGTCCTCGGCGGCGATCACCGCCTGGCGCACGTGGACCGGCACCTGGTTGATGTTGACGTCGACCCGATTGCCCTCGGGCGGAATGATTTTGGCGATCTCGGACCCGTCGCTGGCCAGGATGGTGGAGACCTGGTTGGTGCGCAGGTCGCCCGGCTTGGGGATGTCGACGATGAAGTACGCCATGGCGAACGTGACGATCGGCAGGAGCACCAACACCGCAGCCGACAGGTAGGCCGCTCGCCGCACCCACACCCAGTTGATCTGTTGGGTCCAGTGAACGTTGCCCGGCGGCCGTGGCCCGAAGCCGTCGGGTCCGCCGGGCCGTCCACGCGGCCCCGGCGGGGGTGGTGGGCCTTCCGGCGGGCGGCCTGCCCCGCCCGGCCGGTCGCGGCGCGCCGACGACCGGCTGTCCAGCGCGGCCTTGACCTCTTCGAGCGCGTCCCGTTGCAGGGGCGTCGACGGGGGGGCGTCCATTGCGGCTTTGACTTCGTCGACGCTGGGATCGGGCCGGCGGGGTGACCGGTCGTCGACAACCGGCGGCAGGATCGTGGTCAGCCTGTCATCGGGTGGAACGCCCCGGCGGTGCCCACGCGAAGGCGCGTCGCGCGGGCGATCGCCGATTCCATGTCTGCCCACACCTTCAGTCGCCGGCCCGTCCGCGTCGCCCGACGACTGGTTGCGGGGTCCGTCGTTATTCAATGGCCGTTCGCGCGCCGTTGCGCGCCGTCCGCGTAGTCCGGGTGCCCCTGGGCGGAGGCGCGGTGCGCGCCGCGCCGAGCACGTACGACTTGACCAGATGATTCCACTCGCAGGTCCGGCATACCTCCACCACGTGGACGGCGAACTCCTCGAAGCGACTTGCCAGCAGGACCAACTCTTCGGCCGTGCGCGCCGAACCCGACACCGGACCCAGATGCTCACCGAACACCCACGACACCAGCGTCAGCTGCTCCTTGCGGCAGATCGGGCACATGACCTGGCTCGGTTTCCCGTGAAACTTGGCGGCGCGCAGCAGATAAGGGTTCGCGTCACACACCTCGGACACACCCGTGCGGCCCGAGTACACCTCGGCCAGCAGTGCTCGCCGCCGGAGCGCGTAGTCCACCACTTGTCGCTGCAGTCGCACGCCCCCCAGAGTACGTCGCCATCGGCGAGCGCCGATACGCAACCAAAACCGTGGCGGCCCGCGGCGGGTGGTCGGCCGGTGCTTTACCCCCGAACCGGGGACCGGACTCTACGATCATCCCCGTGGCGAAATGGCTCGGGACATCGCTCGCTGGTCGGCCGGCGGCGAGCACCCGCGCGACGGACACCAACCGGCAAGACGCCTGCAAGATCCTCGACAACGCGTTGAACGACGGCCAGCTCTCGATGGAGGAACACCGGGAACGTGTCAGCGCGGCCACCAATGCGGTCACCCTCGGCGACCTGCAGACCCTGGTGACGGACCTGCAGACCGACAGCTCCGCGCTGCCGACGCCGGCGGTCAAGGGCCCGCGGGTGCCGCCGAAGCTCGGCGGCTGGGGCTCGCTCGCCGCCGCCTTCGCCGTGTCGGTGCTGCTCGGCATCGGCATCGGCTGGGGCCTGTACGGCAACACCGGCTCACCGCTGGACTTCACCACCGATCCCGGGGCCAAGCCGGACGGAGTCGGCCCCGTGGTGCTGACCCCGCCCACCCAACTGCATTCGGTCGGCGGGCTTACCGGGCTGCTCGAGCAAACGCGCAAACGGTTCGGCAGTGCCGTCGGGTACCGGCTGGTGATCTACGCGACGTACGCGGTGTTCGACCGGCCGGATCCCTCCGACGACCGCAGGGTGTTGACCTACACCTACCGCGGCGGATGGGGCGACCCCTCCAGTTCCGCCCGGAGCTCCGCCGACGGTCCCGTCGCGGTTGACCTGAGCAAGTTCGACGTCACGGCGACGGTGGGCATTATGCGCGGCGCCCCGCAGACCCTCCGCATGAAGCCGTCGGACGTCAAAACCCAGTACCTGATCATCGAACCGGCGAGCGACCCGACCACGCCCGGCGCCCTGTCGCTATCGCTGTATGTCTCCAGCGACTACGGTAGTGGCTACATCGTCTTCGCAGGTGACGGCACCGTCAAGCAGCTGAACTTGCCGTCTTGACCGACGCATGAGCCGCCGGCGCCCGCCGCGATTCGAATTCGCGAACCCTGACTAACAGCTGACGAACAGCCGGTGGTGTTGTGGCGAATATATCGAGGCGATACGATTACGCGAGGCGTCGAACCGTCGTAACCGATCGTGCAAAGGGGGTGATTCGATGCTGGAGCTCGCCATCCTGGGCCTTCTGATCGAATCGCCGATGCATGGTTACGAGTTGCGCAAGCGACTGACCGGCCTCCTCGGTGCGTTCCGTGCGTTCTCGTACGGTTCGCTGTACCCGGCCCTCCGTCGGATGCAGGCCGAAGGCCTGATCGCCGAGGATGCCGCCCCGGCCGGGACCCCGGTTCGGCGCGCCCGGCGCGTCTACCAGCTAACCGACGAGGGCCGTCGGCGCTTCGGTGAGCTGGTGGCCGACACCGGTCCGCACAACTACACCGACGACGGCTTCGGGGTGCACCTGGCGTTCTTCAACCGGACTCCGGCGGAAGCACGCATGCGCATCCTGGAAGGCCGCCGCCGTCAGGTCGAAGAGCGGCGGGAGGGCTTGCGCGAAGCCGTGGCGCGGGCCAGTAACTCGTTCGACCGTTACACCCGCCAACTTCACCAACTGGGGCTCGAGTCCAGCGAGCGCGAAGTGAAGTGGCTCAACGAGCTCATTGCTGCGGAGCGGGCGATGCCCGGCCTCTCCGAGCAGACGTAAACCCCTGCACGAATCCCATCAGCTGCGAAACAAGGTTATGGAGTTAGGAGAACGCCCTATGAGTGACCACCAGCCGCCGAAGGCGGAAGAGGCGCAGACCGACGTACGAGTCGCCATTGTCGGCGTCGGTAATTGCGCGTCTTCGCTGGTACAGGGCGTCGAGTATTACCAGAACGCGGACGAGAACAGCACCGTCCCCGGTCTGATGCACGTGAAGTTCGGCCAGTACCACGTGCGCGACGTCAAGTTCGTTGCCGCCTTCGACGTGGACGCCAAGAAGGTCGGATTCGACCTGTCCGACGCGATCTTCGCCTCGGAGAACAACACGATCAAGATCGCCGACGTGCCGCCCACCAACGTGACGGTGCAGCGCGGCCCGACCTTGGACGGCATCGGCAAGTATTACGCCGACACCATCGAGCTGTCCGACGCCGAGCCAGTCGACGTGGTCAAGGTGCTCAAGGAGAACAACGTCGACGTGCTGGTCTCCTACCTGCCCGTGGGCTCGGAAGAGGCCGACAAGTTCTACGCCCAGTGCGCCATCGACGCCGGCGTGGCGTTCGTCAACGCGCTGCCGGTGTTCATCGCCTCGGACCCGGTGTGGGCCAAGAAGTTCGCCGACGCCGGTGTCCCGATCGTCGGCGACGACATCAAGAGCCAGGTCGGCGCCACCATCACCCACCGCGTGATGGCCAAGCTGTTCGAGGACCGCGGTGTGCAACTGGACCGCACCATGCAGCTCAACGTGGGCGGCAACATGGACTTCCTCAACATGCTCGAGCGCGAGCGGCTGGAGTCCAAGAAGATCTCCAAGACACAGGCGGTCACCTCCAACCTGCAGCGGGAGTTCAAGACCAAGGACGTGCACATCGGCCCGTCCGACCACGTCGGCTGGCTCGACGACCGCAAGTGGGCCTACGTGCGGCTCGAGGGTCGCGCGTTCGGCGACGTGCCGCTGAACCTCGAGTACAAGCTCGAGGTGTGGGACTCGCCGAACTCCGCGGGTGTCATCATCGACGCGGTGCGCGCGGCCAAGATCGCCAAGGACCGCGGCATCGGCGGCCCGGTGATCCCGGCGTCGGCCTACCTGATGAAGAGCCCGCCGCAGCAGCTGCCCGACGACGTCGCGCGCACCCAGCTCGAAGAATTCATCATCGAAGGCTGAAGTCTCTTCAGTCCGCGGGCGTAACGCCTCGGCGATTTCCACCTCTGGAATTGCCACGGCGTTACGCTCGCGGCCGCTGGAGCCATTTCGGCCCACGGGGCTGTGCGAGTGCTTAGCATCATCTCTCGATGACCGTTCAGCCCGCCGCGTTCCTGCGCACGACCCTGCCGCTGGACCTGTCCCGGCTCGCGGAGTTGGACAGCGGCCGGTACCACTCGATCTGGCTGCCCGACCACATGGTCAGCTTCTGGCCCGACGCCATCTGGACTCCCGAGTTCACCGACCTGGCCACCGCATCCCCGTCGCCGCACCGCCACCTCGACGGGCTGGCGGTGGCCGCGGCGGCCGCCGTCCTGACCGAGAACGTTCCGCTCGTCAGCGCCGTCGTCGACACCGTGCGCCGCCACCCCAGCATGCTGGCCCAGACCGCGCTCACGATCGACCACCTCGCCAAGGGGCGTTTCATCCTGGGCCTGGGCAGCGGCGAGAGCGAGAACACCCTGCCCTACGGCTTCGACTTCTCCCGGCCGGTCAGCCGCTTCGAGGAAGCGCTGACGGTGATCCGGCTGCTCTGGCAGAGCGACGGCCCGGTCGATTTCGACGGGCAGTTCTACACCCTGCGCCATGCCCGGCTGGACACCGAGCCCTACGCGGGCCGGCCGCCGCAGATCTGGATCGGCGCCAGTGGCCCGCGGATGCTGGACATCGCCGGCCGGCACGCCGACGGGTGGTGGCCCGCCGGCGCCTGGACGCCGGAGCACTATGCCGAAATGCTCGCCGCGGTCAGGCAATCGGCCGAACGCGCCGGCCGCGATCCGCAGGCGATCACGCCGTGCTTCATCCAGGTCTGTCTGATCGGCGAGGACGAGGACGCCCTCGCCGACATCCTCCAAGCGCCCCTGGTCAAGGCGTTCCTGCTGCAGGTATCAGCGGACACGTTGCGCGACTTCGGATTTGAGCACCCGATGGGCGATCGGTGGCGCGGATTCCAAGACATCGACCCGGCGGTGCTCACCCGCGACCGGATCCTGGAATTCCTCGACAAAGCGCGGCCCGAGATGGTGCTGGCCGCCGTCCCGCACGGGACGCCGAAGCAGGTTGCCAAGGTCGTCAAGACCTACGTGGACGCCGGACTGCGCGTCCCCAAGATCCTGGACTACGGCGCGATGGCCGGCCTGAGATATGCCGAGGCTTCGGCGGCCAACGTGCGCGCCGCCGAAGACGAACTCATGCGGCTGTGCGGAGGGTCGTCGTGACGACGCCCCTGTGCGCCGCCCAGCTGCTTGCCGACGCGCAGGCCGAGACGGGACTGCGCGACTACGGCGATCCCACCTTCCCGCAACGCTTCACCGTCGCCGTCGACCACCTCAACGGCCTGGGCATGAACACCGAGGGCAACCGGCAGGCGGCGCAGGTGTGCCGCTGGCTGCTGACGTCGCGTCTGGAATTCATCGAAGACCGCAACCGCTACCCGATCGCCGACGAGGTGATCGACGAGCCGATGTTCGTCACGGGCGAACCCCGTTCGGGCACAACGCTCATGCACGCCCTGATGTCCGTCGATCCGTCAGCCCGGGCGCTGCGCTTCTGGGAAGTGATGTACCCGTCACCGCCGCCGGGTCTGGCCGGTCCCGACGACGACCGCCGGGAGCGGGCCGACGCGGACTGGCGGGAGATCAACGCCAAGCTGCCCAAGTGGCTGCACAGCCACCCGTACAACGACATGCTGGGTGACGGCCTGCCCGAGGACGAGCGCACCTGGGCGTTCGACTTCCGCGTGATGACGCCCACCGCCTGGTGGCGAGTGCCCATGCAGTCGCTGGTCGGCGGCCTGGCCACCGATCCGACGGCGCAATATCGCCTACACAAGGCCATGCTGCAACAGCTGCAATATAGCCGGCCGCGAAAATTCTGGGTGCTCAAGGGTTTTCATGGATTTCGGCTCAAGGAACTCTTCGACGCCTATCCGGACGCGCACCTGGTGTGGCTGCACCGCGACCCCGTCCAAGTCGCGGCGTCACGCACGATGATGATGGCCGACATCGCCGAGGGCATCGTCGGTCCGGTCGACCTGCATGCCGAAGCGAAGAGGCACCTCGAGATGACCCGCGCCAGTATCGCCAACACGATGAGCAATCCGTTGGTCGACGATCCGCGCATCCTGCATGTGCGCTACGCCGACTTCGTCGCCGACCACATCGGCACCGTGCGGCGCTACTACCAGTTCTGCGGCCGCGAGCTGTCGGACGACGCCGAATCGGCGATGCGTGCCTACCTGGCCAACAATCGTGGCGACCGCTACGGCAAATTCACGTACTCCACCCGACTGCTGACCGACATCGGCGAAGACCTCGATGCCCTGCACGAGGAATTCCGGGCATTCCGAGAGCGATTCGGCGTCGCCATCGAGAACCGCGCCTGACATGCCCGGCCCACACCACCGTCTGTCGGTGCACAATGTCACCTTCCAAGGCGAGTCGCTGGCCGAACTGGAAGCTCATTGGGCAGCGCTTGGCGTCTCCCGGCTGAGCATCCTGGACAGCCAGCTGCTCGAGCCGCACTTCCCGATGCTGTTGCACGGCAACGCATATTCCGTGGAGGCCGTCTATCACCTCTTCGCCGGCGGCAGGCTGTCGAGCGAGACGCGCGCCGCGCGTGATGCGCTGTCCACTGTGATCGACGCCGCTGCCGCTGTCGGGGCCCGCACCGTATACCTACTGACCGGCGGGCGCGGTGACCTCACCTGGGCGCAGGCCGCGGACCGATTTTGCGCCATGGTCGCGCCCTGCGTGGCGCAGGCCAAGGCGGCCGGGGTGGCGCTGGCCATCGAGAATGCGTCCAGCCTCTACGCCGACATTCACCTTGCCCACACCCTGCGCGACACCGTCACGCTGGCCGAGATGGGCGGCCTGAGTGTCTGCATCGACGTATTCCACTGTTGGGCCGAGGGGGATTTCGAGGCTATGGTGCAGCGGGCGTTACCGCGAACGGCGCTGATCCAGCTGAGCGACTATGTGCTCGGTGACCGGGCGCTGCCGGCCAGGGCGGTGCCCGGCGATGGCACGATTCCGCTGGAAGCGTTCGTCACCCAAGCGCTCGCCGGCGACTACTCCCGCGGTTTCGACCTGGAACTGATCGGTCCGCGGATCGACCGCGAGGGGCACCTGGAATCCGCCCGGCGCGCATGTGATGTCCTCAGCGCGATGCTCGAGAGACTGGGTGCGTGAGCATGGCCTTCGGTGACGGTCCCGACGACGCGGCGCTGCAGCAGGCTTGGTCTGAATTCTGCGCGCGGCTACAGAAAGCGGGCGAGCAGGTCTTCAAGCAGGCCAACCCGGCGTCGGGCGCGCAGCGGGTCGATGCCTATCGGTTTCTCACCCAAAACCTCGGCCAGGCCTTCGATCTGGCGCTCGAAACGCGCGACACCCGCTACCCGGTTCTGCACACCTTCTGCGGCCCGACCCGCAAGCTCGGCGGCGACTGCGCCGACTTCACCTACCAGCAGGCGTGGATCGACGGGCAGTCGACGTACCGGCTCGCGGGGACCCGTGGCACCGCAAGGTTCCTCAACATCACGGTCCACGGGCCACGTACGCCCGGCCCGGGCGTGCTGCACGAACCGTTCGGTGACATCCCGGAGGGCAATCTGCTCGGTCATCAGCTCCAGATCGACCCCGACGGCGAATTCGAGCTCTACATCGGCGGACCCGAGCGCGGGCCGAACTGGCTGCCCACCACGGCCGAGTCGCGGAAACTGTTCATTCGGCAGGGTTTCGACCGCTGGGACGAGCTGCCGGCGCAGCTTCGCATCGAGCGGATCGACATGGCCTCCCCCAAGCCGTTGCCCTCGCCCACCGAAATGGTCGAGGCGATGCGCTGGGCCGGCGAGTTCGTCACCGGCCTGATGGCCGACTGGCCCGAGTTTCCCTTCACCTACGGCGGCGTCGACGCCAACCGCCCCAACGTCTTCCCGCAAATCGCCGCGACCGACGCCGATACCCGGCGCGGCCGCGCGGCCGCCAACATGTATTGGGAACTCGCGGACGACGAGGCGCTGATCGTCGAGTTCGGCGCCCACGACGGGTTGTGGATGCTGAGCAACATGGGCGTCTTCTTCAACAGCATGGATTACCTGTACCGGCCGGTGAGCTACACGCCGAGCCGCACGCAGGCCGACGCCGACGGCCGCGTTCGTCTCGTCATGGCCCATCGTGATCCGGGCGTTCGCAACTGGCTCGACACCCAGGGCTTCGCGCGCGGCAACCTGACCTACCGGCACATGCTCGAGGGCGAGCCCGCCGCGCTGAACACTAGGGTTCTCAAGCACGACGAAGTGCTCGCCGCCCTACCCCCGGACACCGCCATGGTCAGCCCTGCCGAACGCACCGCCGCGATGTGGGAGCGCTTCCACGGCATTCGCCGTCGTTACGTCCTTTAGACGCCGGCGCTAGTGTCTTAGCTCGTGGCCGAAATGTCCGAAGGTGAGCTCGATGGATTGTCGGAGTTCTCGCTGTTGTCCGAGAACGCCGAGCAGGCCGGTGTCACCGGTCCGCTGCCCGCTGTGCAACGCGTCGACGCGGGCGGGAATGAGGACAAGATCAGCGGGCTGCGCTGGGGTGACACTCCCCCGCGGATCGTCTTCCTGCACGGCGGCGGGCAGAACGCGCACACGTGGGACACCGTCGTCGTCGGCCTCGGCGAACCCGCGCTGGCCGTGGACCTGCCCGGGCACGGCCATTCGGCATGGCGCGAGGACGGCGACTACTCGCCGCAGCTCAACGCCGACGCCCTGGTGCCGGCGCTGCGCGAGCACGCCCCAAACGCCGATCTCGTCGTGGGCATGTCGCTGGGCGGGTTGACCGCGATACGTTTGGCCGCCGTCGCGCCCGAACTCGTGAACGAACTCGTCCTGATCGACGTCACCCCGTCGGCACTGCAGCGGCACTCGGAGATGACCAAGGAACAGCAGGGCACGGTCGCGCTGATGCATGGGGAGCGCGAATTCGAAAGCTTTCAGGCCATGCTGGACCTGACGATCGCGGCGGCGCCGCATCGCGAGGTGAAGGCCCTGCGCCGCGGCGTCTTTCACAACTCGCGCCGGCTGGACAACGGCAAGTGGACGTGGCGCTACGACGTCATCCGCAAGTTCCCCGACTTCGACGTCCTCTGGGACGACGTGGACAGGTTGTCCGCGCCCATCACCCTCATCCGCGGCGGCAACTCCGGATTCGTCAGCGACGATGATGCCGCCGAATTGCGGCGCCGCACAAGCCATTTCCGAGCCGCGCACGTCGTCGAGAATGCCGGTCACTCCGTGCAAAGCGACCAGCCCCGCGCCCTGATCGACCTGCTGCGCGGGGTGCTGGAGGCGCGCTGAGCCTACGGTGGGTGGTATGGAATCAGACCTCCCCATCCGCGTCGGTGTGCAACTGCAGCCGCAGCACGCGCCGCAATACGGACAAATCCGTGACGCCGTGCGTCGCTGCGAGGACATCGGCGTCGACATCGCGTTCAACTGGGACCACTTCTTCCCCCTTTACGGGGATCCCGACGGCGCGCATTTCGAATGCTGGACCATGCTCGGGGCCTGGGCCGAGCAGACATCGCGCATTGAGATCGGCGCGCTGGTCACCTGCAACTCCTACCGGAATCCCGAGCTGCTGGCCGACATGGCCCGAACCGTCGACCACGTCTCCAACGGCCGGCTCGTGCTGGGGATCGGCTCGGGCTGGAAGCAGAAGGACTACGACGAATACGGCTACGACTTCGGCACCGCGGGCAGCCGGCTGGCCGACCTGGCTGGCGCGCTCCCCCGGATCAAGGCACGGCTGGCGAAGCTGAATCCGCCGCCGACCCGCGACATCCCGATCCTGATCGGCGGCGGCGGGGAGCGTAAGACGCTGCGGCTGGTCGCCGAATACGCCGACATGTGGCACAGCTTCACCTCCGCCGACGAGTTCCCGGCGAAGTCACAGGTGCTGGCCCGGCACTGCGCCGACGTCGGCCGTGACCCGGCGAGCATCGAACGTTCGGCCGCCGTGCAGGACCGCGGCGACCTGGTAGGCAATGCCGAGACGCTCGTCGGCCTCGGTGTCACGCTGTTGACCGTGGCCTGTGACGGTCCGGATTACGGCCTCGGCGCGGCCGAAGCGCTGTGCCGGTGGCGCGATAGTCGCTGAGGCTCCCGACCATTTATCGGTCAAACGCCGGAAAGTACGAGCCCACTCGTGAGAAACTTCTCGCGCTGATGCCGAATCGGGTTTGAAAGAGACTCAACGACGAATGCCGAAGAAATACGGGGTCAAAGAAAAGGACCTGGTTGTTTCGCACATCCTTCACCTCTTGCTGACGGGAAAGTTGCGCACCGGCGACCGCGTCGATCGCAATGAGATCGCGCTGGGGCTCGGAGTGAGTCGCGTCCCGATTCAAGAGGCGCTGGTTCAGCTTGAACACGACGGCATTGTCTCCACCCGCTATCACCGCGGGGCGTTCGTCGAGCGATTCGATGAAGCCACAGTCCTCGAACATCACGAGCTCGACGGGCTGCTCAACGGCATCGCCTCCGCGCGCGCGGCGACCAGCCCGACCCCGCGCATCCTCGGGCAACTCGACGGCTTGATGCGCTCGCTGCGCGGCGCGAAGGATTCGCGCGCGTTCTGCGACATCGCCGCGGAGTACCGAGGCACCATCAACGACGAATACGCCGGGCCGCGCCTGCACGCCACGATCCGCGCCTCGCAGAACCTCATCCCCAGGGTGTTCTGGCTGACCTACCAGGGCGGCCGCGAGGAAATGCTGCCGTTCTACGAGGACGAGACCGCCGCGATCAACCGGCGCGATCCCGAGGCCGCGCGGGCCGCGTGCGAGAGTCGCTCCTACCTGGCGGCCCAGACCATGCTGGCCGAACTTTCCAGGCGCAGGGTGTTCACCGTGCCCGACGAAGTGGTCCCGGTCGTGCCCGGACCGCTCGAGGGACTCGACGACGCCGAACCCGTGGGCGTCGAGCCGTCGCTGGCTCTTTAGAGCGGACGCTCACCCGACGAAGCCGGCCGCCGGTCGATACGGTGGCAGGGATGAATGTGCGCGCGGACCGGCGCACCCTGCGCCGCGGCAGGCTGTTCGGACTCACCGCGACCCTGGTGTTGGTGTGCTGCATGGCATTAGGCGGGCTCGCGGCGCCCGCCGCTGCCGACTGGAACCAATGCGCGCCGTCCGGTTTGGACAACGCAAGGGCCCTGCCCAAAGACCTGACCGAGTCCCAGTCCACGCCCGAGGAAGACCGGGACACGACAAATTCGGTGGAACCGCTCAGCGCCGTCGACGTCGGCGCGCTGGGCCTGGGCACGCCGGGCGTGCTGACGGTGGGGACACTGTCGGACGCCCCGCCCAACATCTGCATCAATCCGACCGGCGAATTCAGCGGCTTCGACAACCTGCTGCTGCGCGCCATCGCCGACAAGCTGCACCTGCAGCTGCGCTTTGTCAGCACGGACTTCTCCGCGCTGCTCGCTCAAGTGGCGTCCCGGCGCTTCGACGTCGGATCGGCGTCGGTGAAAGCCACCGAACGGCGTCGTCACACCGTCGCATTCACCAACGGCTACGACTTCGGCTTCTACTCGCTGGTGGTGCCGCCCGGTTCACCGATCCACAAGTTCGGCGACCTGGCGGCCGGCCAGCGCATCGGTGTCGTCCAGGGCACCGTCGAGGAGTCCTACGTCGTCGACACCCTGCATCTGCAACCGGTGAAGTATCCGGGCTTCGCGACCCTGTACGCCAGCCTCAAGACCCGCCAGATCGATGCGTGGGTGGCGCCCGGAACCCTCGCCTCGACCGTCATACGGCCGGGCGATCCCGCGGTGACCGTCGCGAACACGTTCAGCGCAGGCAATTTTGTGGCGTATGCGGTCGCCAAGGAGAACAAGCCGCTGATCGATGCGCTGAACTCCGGGCTGGACGCGGTGATCGCCGACGGCACCTGGGCCAAGCTGTACTGCCAATGGGTCCCGCGTAGCCTGCCGCCGGGCTGGAAACCCGGGTCCAAAGCCGCGCCCGTCCCAAGCCTGCCGGATTTCGCCGCGATCGCCGCGAGCCAGCATCGCGCGGCGAGGGGTCCGGCCGCGCCCAAGTCGACGCTCGCCCAGTTGCGCGACTCGTTCTTCGACTGGGACATGTACCGCCAGGCCATTCCCGTTCTGTTCACGACGGGGCTGCCGAACACGTTGATCCTGACCAACAGCGCCATCGTGATCGGCCTCGCGCTCGGAATGGTGCTGGCCATGGCGGGCATCTCGCATCGGCGCTGGCTGCGCTGGCCGGCGCGGGTTTACACCGATATCTTCCGTGGCCTTCCCGAAGTGGTGATCATTCTGCTGATCGGAATGGGCATCGGGCCATTGGTCGGCGGTCTGACGAACAAGAATCCCTACCCCTTAGGGATTGCCGCGTTGGGATTGATGGCCGCGGCCTACATCGGCGAAATCCTGCGCTCGGGAATACAAAGCGTGGACCCCGGCCAGTTGGAGGCCTCCCGCGCCCTGGGATTCAGCTATACGGCCGCGATGCGGCTGGTGGTGGTGCCGCAGGGAATACGGCGGGTGCTGCCGGCACTGGTCAATCAATTCATCGGGTTGTTGAAGGCGTCGGCTTTGGTGTACTTCCTGGGCCTGATCGCCGATCAGCGGGAGCTCTTCCAGGTGGGCCGGGATTTGAATGCCCAAACCGGGAGCCTGTCGCCGTTGGTGGCGGCCGGTCTCTTCTACCTGATACTGACCATTCCGTTGACGCATCTGGTGAATTACATCGACACCCGCCTGCGCCGCGGTCGAGGCGCCCCCGACCCCGACGACAATTCCAGCTTGCTCGCGACGACGTTCGGCCAGGAGATCACGTGAGCGCCGCCGTTGCGGGCCGTGCGCCAGTATCGCTGGCCGCCAAAGACATTCACCAAACGCTGGGCGGAAACAAGGTGCTGCGCGGCGTCGACCTCGAGGCGCCCGCCGGCACCACCGTCGCCGTCATCGGGCCGTCCGGCTCTGGCAAGTCGACGCTGCTGCGCACCTTGAACCGATTGCACGAACCCGATAGCGGCGACATCCTGCTGGACGGCCGGTCCGTGTTGCGCGACGATCCCAACAAGCTGCGCCAGCGCATCGGCATGGTGTTTCAGCAATTCAACCTCTTCCCGCATCTGAGCGTGCTGAAAAACGTTGCGATGGCGCCGTGCAAGTTGCGGCACCTGCCCGCCGACGAGGCCCGCGAGCTGGCGCTGGCTCAGTTGGACCGAGTTGGCCTGAAGCACAAGGCCGATGCCCGGCCCGGCATGCTGTCCGGCGGCCAACAACAACGGGTCGCGATCGCCCGGGCGCTGGCCATGGCCCCGCAGGTGATGTTTTTCGATGAGGCGACGTCGGCGCTGGATCCCGAAACGGTGAAAGGAATCCTGCAACTCATCGCCGACCTCGGCGCCGACGGTATGACCATGATCGTGGTCACTCACGAAATGGGTTTTGCCCGCTCGGCATCCGACACCGTTGTCTTCATGGATCGCGGCAAGGTCGTGGAATCCGGGGCGCCGGACCAGATTTTCGAAGCCGCGCAGACCGAACGGCTACAGCGATTCTTATCCCAGGTACTTTGATCACCCCCATTGCTACTAATTAGTCGGCATAGCTACCTTGTCCTGGCTGATATAGCGTTAGACTCCCCGTTTATGGCGGACAGCGAATCCACCGCGGCCGACGTCACCGAGCTTGCGGAAGGTTTGCACCGTGCGCTGTCCAAATTGTTTTCGATTCTGCGGCGCGGGGACCCGAGCGGCACGGCGGCCGCGGGCGAACTGACGTTGGCGCAACTCTCGATTCTGGTCACCCTGCTGGACCAAGGGCCGATTCGGATGACCGACCTGGCGGCCCACGAACGGGTGCGCACGCCCACCACCACCGTGGCGATCCGCCGGCTGGAGAAGCTGGGGCTGGTGAAACGTTCGCGCGACCCGTCCGACCTGCGGGCGGTGCTGGTCGACATCACCCCGCGCGGGCGTGCCGTCCACGGCGAGTCGCTGGCCAACCGGCGCGCCTCGCTGGCCGCGATGCTCAGTCAGCTACCCGCGTCCGACCTCGGTATCCTGATGCAGGCGCTGGCGCCGCTGGAACGGCTGGGCTGCGGTGAGCCGACCTCGGGCCCCGCGGGTGAGCCGCCGGCGTGTAAAGAGGCATGAAAGTATCTGCCATGCAACGAGTTTGGTTGCGCCCGTAGACTGGGGTACATGCCCACTGCACTCATCACCGGCGCCGGTGGCGGCATCGGTTCCGCGATCGCCACGGCGTTGGCGCCCACCCACACCCTGCTGCTGGCCGGTCGGCCGTCCGACCGGCTCGACGCCGTCGCGCAACGGCTCGGGTCGACGACGTTTCCCCTGGACCTGACCGACTCCGGTGATATCGAGGCCGCGTGCGAGATCGTGGACGAACTCGACGTGCTGGTGCACAACGCCGGCATGTCGATCCCCGGTCATGTGGCCGAGTCCAACATCGACGAGTGGCGCGCCACGTTCGCCGTCAATGTGCTTGGGCCGGTGGAACTTACGTTGGCGTTGCTGCCGGCACTGCGGCGGGCCCGCGGCCAGGTGGTGTTCATCAACTCCGGGGCGGGCCGCAACGTTTTGTCCGGCATGGCGTCGTACTCGGCCAGCAAGTTCGCGTTGCGGGCCTTCGCCGACTCGCTGCGCGCCGACGAGCCCGAGCTGCGGGTGACCACGGTCTACCCCGGCCGCACCGACAGCGAGATGCAGCGCGAGCTCGTCGAATTCGAGGGCGGGACGTACGACCCCAGCAAGTTCCTGCGGCCCGAAACCGTCGCGGCCGCGGTCGCCAGCGTGGTGGCCACTCCCCCGGACGGCCACGTTCACGAGGTGGTGCTGCGGCCCAGGGGCCGGTGACCCGTAGCCCGCTAGACGACCAGGTTGACCAGCCGGCCGGGGACCACGATCACCTTGCGCGGGTTGGCGCCGGCCAGGAACGCCTGGACTTTTTCGTCCGACAACGCCGCGGCCTTCAGGGTGTCCTGATCGGCGTCGGCGGCCACCACCACTCGCCCACGCACCTTGCCGTTCACCTGGACGGGGTACTCGACGCTGTCGTCGACCAGGTAGGCGGGGTCGGCCTGCGGGAAGGGGCCATGCGCCAGCGACGTGGTGTGGCCCAACCGCAGCCACAGCTCCTCGGCCATGTGCGGCGCCAACGGCGCCAGCATCAGCACCAGCGGCTCGACCGCCGCCCGCGGCACCGCGTCGCGGTGCTCTTTGGTGAGGTGGTTGGTGTACTCGATCAGTTTGGCTGCCGCAGTGTTGTTGCGCAGTGCGGCATAGTCTTCCGAAACTCCCGCGATGGTGCGGTGCAGCGCTCGCAGGGTGTTGACGTCGAGCTCCTGCTGCCCGGCCACATCGACCACCCGCGTCTCGCCGGTCTGCTCGTCGACCACCAGCCGCCACACGCGTTGCAGGAAGCGGTGGGCCCCGACGACGTCCTTGGTGGCCCATGGGCGGGAGGCCTCCAGCGGTCCCATCGACATCTCGTACACCCGCAGCGTGTCGGCGCCGTACTCGTCGCAGATCTCATCGGGGGAGATCGAGTTCTTCAGGCTCTTGCCGATTTTGCCGAATTCCTGGAAGACCTCGACCTCGCCGTCCGGGCCCGGGTAGAAGAAGCGGTCGCCGCGCTCGACCACCTCGTCGGCCGGAACGTAGGAGCCGCGCGAGTCGGTGTAGGCGAAGGCCTGAATGTAGCCCTGGTTGACCAGGCGGCGGTATGGCTCCCGGGAGCTGACGTGACCCAGGTCGTATAACACCTTGTGCCAGAACCGGGCGTACAGCAGGTGCAGCACCGCGTGCTCGGCGCCTCCCACATAGAGGTCGACGCCGCCGGGATCCTGCGGGCCGTGCTCGTCCGGTCGCGGCCCCATCCAGTAAGCTTCGTTTTCCTTGGCGCACAACCGTTCCGAGTTGTGCGGATCGGTGTAACGCAGTTCGTACCAGGAGCTGCCGGCCCACTGCGGCATCACGTTGGTGTCGCGGGTGTAGGGCTGCAGGCCGTCGCCGAGGTCCAGGTCGACATGCACCCACTCCGTCGCCTTGGCCAGTGGTGGCGACGGCTCGCTGTCGGCGGCGTCGGGGTCGAACAGCACCGGCGAATAGTCGGGCACGTCGGGCAGCTCGACCGGCAGCGCGGCCTCGTCGAGCGCGTGGGCGCGTCCGGCACTGTCGTAGACGATCGGAAACGGCTCACCCCAGTAGCGCTGCCGGGCGAAAAGCCAGTCCCGCAGCTTGAATTCGATCCGCGCCCAGCCGCGGCCGTCCGCCTCAAGGCGGGCGGTGATCGCCTCCTTCGCCGCGGGCACGTCCATTCCGTCGAGGTAACCGGAATTGACCAGGACACCGTCACCGGGGTACGCGGCCTCCGAGATATCTCCCCCCGCAATGACTTCCACGATCGGAAGCCCGAGCTGTCGGGCGAAGTCCCAGTCGCGCTGGTCGTGGCCGGGGACCGCCATGATGGCGCCGGTTCCGTACCCGGCCAACACGTAGTCGGCGATGAAGATCGGCACCGGCTTACCGTTGGCGGGGTTGGTCGCGTAGCTACCCAGGAATACGCCGGTCTTGTCCCTGTTCTCTTGACGCTCGAGGTCCGACTTCGCCGCGATCGCCTGCCGGTAGGCGGCGACCGCCTCCCCCGGCGTCGCGCCCCCGTAGGTCCACCGCGCGTCGGTCCCCTCCGGCCATCCGGCGGCGATCAGGCCGTCGACCAGGTCGTGCTCGGGAGCCAGCACCAGGTAGGTGGCGCCGAACATGGTGTCCGGCCGGGTGGTGAACACCTCGATGTCGACCGTCTCGCCGCTGGCGTTGATCGCCGAGAACAGCGCCCGGGTGCCGGTGGAACGGCCGATCCAGTTGCGCTGCATGGTCTTGACGGGCTCCGGCCAGTCAAGCAATTCCAGATCATCGAGGAGCCGGTCCGCGTAGGCGGTGATACGCATCATCCACTGCCGCAACCGCTTCCGGAACACCGGGAAGTTGCCGCGGTCGCTGCGGCCATCCGCGGTGACCTCTTCGTTGGCCAGCACCGTGCCTAGACCGGGACACCAATTCACCAGCGAGTCGGCGCGGTAGACCAGTCGGTGGCTGTCGATCACGTCGGCCCGCTCCCCCACCGTCAGCGCGGCCCAGTCCCGTCCATCCTCGAGGCGCCTTGCGCCCGAGTCGAATTCCGCGATCAGTTCGGCGATCGGGCGGGCCTTGCGGGCCGAGGTGTCGAACCAGGCGTTGTAGATCTGCAGGAAGATCCACTGCGTCCACTTGTAGAACTCGACGTCGGTGGTCGAGAAGCTGCGCCGGCTGTCGTGGCCCAGGCCCAGCCGGCCCAGCTGACGCCGGAAGTTCACGACGTTGGCCTCGGTCCGGGTCCGGGGATGGGTGCCGGTTTGCACGGCATATTGCTCGGCGGGCAGCCCGAAGGCGTCGAAACCCAACGCGTGCAGGACGTTATGTCCGGTCATCCGGTGGTAGCGGGCATACACGTCGGTGGCGATATAGCCCAGCGGGTGCCCGACGTGCAGTCCCTCGCCCGAGGGGTAGGGAAACATGTCCTGCACGAACAACTTGTCGGCGGGGACAGGGGTGCCGTCCGTCGGGGCCAGCGAGCCGACCGGGTTGGGCACGTTGAACGTGCCGAGCCGCGCCCAGTTCTCCTGCCAGGTGCTCTCGATACGGCCCGCCAGCGCCGCCGTGTAGCGATACGTCGGCGCATCAGAGTCCGTCTGAACGGCGCCGGGGTTGTTCCCGGGGGCGGTGGTCGGGGAGTCGGTCACCTGAACAGGGTATAAGGGCGGCCTCGGCGCGACCGCCGGCCACAGGATGATCTCGGTTCCGTTGCGCACCGATCAGAGGTTCATCCCATCTCGATTTCGAGCCTATTCATCACCTTTGACCTGTAGTTACAGTCGGCCTCTAACTGCTGGCAGTGCGCCATTGGAAGGACCGACGCAGATGATCGAGATCGTCCCCGCCCACCGTGCGCTCCTCGGGGGTATGGTCGCCGGCCTGATCGGCATGGCGGTTTTCACGGGCGCCCAGGCATCGGCAGACCCCTTGCTTCCCGCACCATCCCCCGTTCCCGTGATCCCGGCACCCGCGCCGCAGAACCTCACCGCCGTGCCAGGGCAGGCCCCGACCAACCGGTTCCTCGCCGCCCCGCCGGCGTCGAATCCCGTCGCGTCGCCGACGGCCCCGGGCGCCCCGGTCCCGGCCGCGGTCGCGCCCGTCGCGCCGGTGGCCCCCGCGGTCACCCCGGCCGCCTCGGGCACCATCCGCGAATACCTGGAGTCGAAGGGGGTCAAGCTCGAGGCGCAGAAGCCCCAGGGGCTCAAGGCGCTCGACATCACCTTGCCCGTGCCGGCGCGCTGGACCCAGGTGCCCGACCCCAACGTGCCCGACGCTTTCGCGGTGATCGCCGACCGGCAAGGCAGCAGCATCTACACCTCGAATGCCCAGGTGGTGGTGTACAAGCTGGTCGGCAATTTCGACCCGCGAGAGGCCATCTCACACGGTTATGTCGACAGCCAGAAGCTTCTCGCCTGGCAGCCCACCAACGCCTCGATGGCCGATTTCGGCGGCTTCCCGTCCTCGATCGTTGAAGGCACCTACCGTGACGGCGACGTGACGCTGAACACGTCGCGGCGGCACGTCATCGCCACCTCGGGGCATGAGAATTATTTGGTCTCGCTCGCGGTAACCACCGATCGCGCGGTCGCCGTCGCCGACGCACCGGCCACCGACGCGATCATCAACGGCTTCCGCGTGACCGTTCCCGGGGCGCCTGTCCCCGCGCCGGTCCAGACGCCCGCGGCCTCGCCGGTCGGGCTGACCCCGGCGCCGGTCGCACCAGGGCCGGCCCAGGCTCCGGTCCCCCAGGCCCCGGTCTCGCAGGTTCCGGCCGCGCAAGTTCCGGTCGGGCAAGTACCGGCCATGCCCCCGGTCGGGCAGGCACCCGTCGCCGCTCCGGTCGGGCAGGCACCCGCCGTGGCCCCGCTCCGGCAGGCCTCGGCCACCGCCCCGGTCGGCCTGCCGGTGCAGGCGCCCATGCCCAGCCGCCAGCCCACGCCGAACCTGCTGGCCCTGGTTCCCGGCCTGCCCCCGCTGCCCAACTTCTCGTTTCTGCAGCACTAGACGCACGGCCCCGACCCCGCGGAGCCGACTGAGCGGGCAGGGGCTCGGCCTCGTATTGTGAGGCCATGCTGATTGCGGGCCTGCTGAGCATGTGTGCGGCGGTCGCCTCCGCCGGGTTCGGGACCTGGTCGCTGGCGCGCCCCCGGAATGTCGACCCCACCGCGCTGGCGCTGCGGTCCATGGCTCCCGCTCAACTGGCGGCGGCCATCATGCTGGCCGCCGGCGGCGTGGTGACGCTGGCGGCGCCTGCACACACGGCGATAGTGGTGCTGATCGTCTGCGTCGTCGGCGCGTTCGGAACGCTCGCCGCCGGGTCGTGGCAGAGCGCCCGCTTCGCGCTGCGACAAGAGGCGGCCGCGCCGGCCTGCGCGGGGACCTGCGCGGGCTGCACGCAGTCCTGCCACTGAGCCCGGCGGAAGCGTCGCTGCGGGGCTAGTTGCGGCTGAGGTCGATCGGATGGGTGGCCAGCAGCGACAGCGGCAGCGGCTGGCGACGCAGCACCTGCCCCCACAGGTCGGACCTCGACCCCACCAGAACGTCAGAGGGCAACGCGGACAAAACGATCCAGTCGTCGCGTTCGATTTCGCCTTCCAGCTGGCCGATGGTCCAGCCGGAGTAACCCGCGAAGATCCGCACCCCCTCCACGAAGGGCGCGATCGTGTCGGGGTCGGCGTCGAGGTCGACCATCACCACCCGGCCGTCCACATGCCGAAGGCCCGCAACGCCCTGCGGATCGGCGCCGACGCGCAAGGCCGCCAGGCATAGGGCCGCGTCGCGCTTCACCGGGCCGCCGATGAACATCGTCTTCGGCTTGGCCGCCAGTTTGGTCCACTGCGGCAGGACGTTGTACACCGCGGTCTCGCTGGCGCGGTTGAGCACCACGCCCAAGGTGCCGCCATCGTTGTGCTCGACGATGTAGATCACGCTGCGTCGGAACGTCGGTTCGAAAAGATCGGTGTTGGCCAGCAGCAAGGTACCCGCGCGCACCCGCTGCGCGGCCGGCGCGACATAGTCCTCAGGATCCTCGGGCGGCACCCCACCATCATGGCATCCGGCGCTTGTCGCTCGGGGGAATCAAGCGCGGGGCGTGAAGATTTGTACTGTTGGTAGATCAGCTCGGACCGTGACGAGCTTGCTAGCCCCCCTCGTGGAAGTCGGTTTCGTGATCCAATCCCGGATGCACTCAAGCGCACCCGCCGAAATGTGGCGGTCGGTGCGCAGTTTGCCAGACTTCTGGCGGCTGCTGCAGGTGCGCATGGCGAGTCAATTCGGTGACGGGCTGTTCCAGGCGGGTCTGGCGGGGGCGTTGCTGTTCAATCCGGACCGGGCCGCCGACCCGATGGCCATCGCGCGGGCATTCACCGTGCTGTTCCTGCCTTACTCGCTGTTGGGGCCGTTCGCGGGAGCCCTGATGGACCGCTGGGACCGGCGGCTGGTGCTCGTCGGCGCCAACGCCGGCCGGGTCATCCTGATCGCCGCGATAGGCACCATCCTGGCGGTCCGGGCCGGCGATTTGCCGCTGTTGTTGGGCGCGCTGTTCGCCAACGGCTTGGCCCGGTTCGTCGCTTCCGGGCTGTCTGCGTCGCTGCCGCACGTCGTGCCGCGCGAACAGGTCGTGACGATGAACGCCGCGGCCAACGCCGCCGGGGCCATCGCCGCCTTCATCGGCGCCAACTTCATGCTCGTGCCCCGGTTCGTGTTCGGCGCGGGTGACAAGGGGGCCTCGGCGATCATCTTCCTCACCGCGATCCCCGTGTTGACCGCCTTGCTGCTGTCGTGGCGGTTCGGCCCTCGTGCCCTCGGCCCGGACGACACCAAGCGGGCGATCCACGGACCCGTCGTCTACGCCGTCGTCACCGGCTGGCTGCACGGCGCGCGCACGGTGGCGCAACGGCCGACGGTCGCCGCCACCTTGTCCGGCCTGGCCGCCCACCGGATGGTGATCGGCATCAATTCCTTGCTGGTCCTGTTGCTGGTCCACCACATGACCGACCCCGAAGCCGGGGGATTGGGTACTGCGCTGGTGTTCTTCGGCGCCGCGGGTCTGGGCGCGTTCCTGGCCAACGTGCTGACTCCGCCCGCGGTCCGTCGCTGGGGGCGCTACGCCACGGTCAATGGTGCGTTGGTGCTGTCGGCGATCATCGAGGTCGCCGGCGCGGGATTACTGCTACCGATCATGGTGGCCTGCGGCTTCTTCCTCGGTGTGACCGGGCAAATGGTCAAGCTGTGCGCCGACTCGGCGATGCAGATGGATGTCGATGACGCCCTTCGCGGGCACGTTTTCGCCGTGCAGGACGCGCTGTTCTGGGTCTCGTTCATCGTCTCGATCACGGTGGCCGCGCTGTTGATTCCCGCCGACGGCCATGCGCCGGCGTTCGCGCTGTTCGGCTCGGGGGTGTACTTGGCCGGCCTGGCCATGCACGGCGTCCTGGGCCGGCGCGGCGAGCAGGCGAATAATCGCTACCCGGCGGCGGCAACCGACGAGCGGAGGCAATGATGGCGGGTCCCGAACCGATCGTGGCTGACCTACGGGCCGAAAGCGATGAACTTGACGCCCTGGTTGCACCGCTGCCGCCCGAACGCTGGGCCGATCCGACGCCCGCGCCCGGCTGGACGATCGCCCATCAGATCGGGCACCTGTTGTGGACCGACCGGGTCGCGCTGACCGCGGTCACCGACGAGGCCGGGTTCGCCGAAGAACTCAAGGCGGCCGCCGCCGACCCAACCGGCTTCGTCGACGCGGGCGCCGACGGGTTGGCGGCTCTGCCGCCGGCCGAGCTGCTCGCCGATTGGCGGGTCACCCGCGGCCGATTGCACGACGAGCTGCTGATGGTTCCCGCCGGGCGAAAACTTCCCTGGTTCGGGCCCCCGATGAGTGCGGCGTCGATGGCTACCGCGCGGTTGATGGAGACGTGGGCCCACGGACTGGACGTCGCGGACGCGCTGGGCGTCAAGCGGGTGGCCACCGACCGGCTGCGGTCGATCGCTCATCTTGGGGTGCGCACCCGCGACTACGCCTTTTTCGTGAACAACCTCCCCGCTCCCGTCGAGCCGTTCCTGGTCGAACTGCGGGGACCCAGCGGCGACACCTGGAGTTGGGGACCGCCCGACGCGGCCCAGCGGGTCACCGGTTCCGCGGAGGACTTCTGCTATCTGGTCACTCAGCGCCGCCCACTCGGTGCCCTCGACCTCACCGCGCACGGGCGCGACGCCCAGCGCTGGCTGGAGATCGCGCAGGCCTTCGCGGGCCCGCCCGGCGGCGGGCGATGAGGGCGCGGGCCCGCCCGGCGTCGGGCGATGAGCGCGCGGGCGCGCGAGGTCAGTGCAGCGGACCGCCGTAACTTGCCCGGTTCTCGGCCTCGGCCTCTTCACGCAACGCCGTGATCGCCAGGTTCAGTCTGTCGGCGAGCTCGCCGTGGGCGTATCCGGTCATCACACCGGGATGCAGCGTCAGATTGAGCAACCGCCCGTCGGCATTCGCCACGGCATAGACGTCGCCGAGATCGACACTGTAGGTGACGGCCTCCGCCTGGGCCACAAGGGCTTCCCACTTGTCGGCGGCCTCGCTCAGTTCGCGAAGAACCGACTCGACGAGATCCTTGTCGCCGAGATTCGCGCCACCGCCCGAACCCGACACGATCACAGTATGTCGACCGCCCTAACCAGCGTCAATTCGAAAATTCGAGGGTGAGGAGCAACTCCGATCGCCCTACGCGCCGGGCGGCGGCCCGGCAAGTTTCCGATACCAGGCGAGGTGGTAGTTCGCCGATATCGCGTCGCCGCTGGCGAGGCCTTCGGTGGCGGCCATCAACAGGCACTTGAGCAGAAGTGTCGGATTCACCGCCGGGTATTGGACCAAGAGCTGGTAGCGCGCCGTATCGAGGTGCACCCGCAACACGTCGACCTCCTGGTCGATGATCACGGCGTCCGCGGCAGCCGCGTCCGCCAGCCTCTGCACGATCCGGGGGAGCCCGTCGAAGCGACGCGTGGTCTCGCTCAGCGCCCTGCCCAGGTCCTCGATCGCGGGGAGCTCGCGCGGTTCCACAGACGATTTCGTCGCGGCGAAGTCGGCCGAGCGGCGTAGTGAGTCACCCGGGGCGTAAGTGACGACGCGTACCGCGTCGCCGATCAACGCGCCGACCCTGCCGGTGCGTGGCTCGGGTTCCAACAACCGCACGCCGGCCGGAAGGGTGATGCCTGCAGGTATCCAGCCGTGGGCGAGGTCGGTGACCAACACCGTCGTACCGTCGGCACGGTCGCCGACCGCCCAATTCAGCCGCGGCTCCTGGCGGACCACATACTCGAGCAATCGGTTCAGCCGGTCGACCTCGAAACCCGTTGCAATGGGACTGTTTCCGCGGGGCAGGCCGGAGGGCTCCCGGGGAACCTGCGGTTCATCGTGCCCGGCAGCGGCCTCGCCTGCGACCGCGTGGTGGCGACCACTGTCCGCCGGTTCGTCGACGACGGGCTCGGCCTCGGTGATCGCGGGGATGACCTGTGTCTCCTCAATCGAAGCCGCCGCTGCGGTCTCGGCGGGTTCCGGCTCGTGCTGGGCCTCGTCCGCTCCCTCCACGTCGACGTGGTGGCGACCGGTGGCGACCGGCTCCCAATCCATCGCGGACACGCTGTCGGCGGGCTCGCCGACGACGCCTTCGGCCTCGGCGATCGCGGGGATGACCTGCGTCTCCCCAATCGCGGTCACCGCGGCATCGGCCTCCGGGGGCCAGTCGGGTTCGTCCTGGTGCGTTGCCGGCTCCTGCGCCGCCACGTAGTTGCGACCGTTCGTGACCGACTCCTGACCGGGTTCCATGTCCTCGGCCGGCGCTTCGACGACGTGTTCCACTTCAGCCGCGCGCGGGATGACCTGCGTCTCCTCCATATCCGGCATTTCCGGCATATCCGGCGCGGGCGCGGCCTCTGCCGCGATCTCCTGCGCAGGGGTTTCCTGCGGCGGCGGTCCGGGCTCGTCCCCACGTTGCGGCGTCACGGGGGGCGGCCTGTCGGCGACCCGCCACCGCGGCTTACGCACCGTCCTGGTGGGCGCTTCGGAAGGCCTCGCGTCCGTGACAGCAGGAATGATGCGGGTCTGCTCCATGTCCGGCGACGGCGGCTCGGCGACCTGCGGGCGGGGATACCCGGCGTTCACCGAGCGCAGCTGGCGAATCGTCGATTCGACGCGCCGCACGGCGCGGGCACGGGCCTCATCGATGACCCGTGCCTCTTCGGCTTGGCGGGACAGATCGGCCAACCCCGCACGTCTGATCATCCTCAGCTGCTCGTTGGCGTTGTCGGCGATCCGTTGCAGGTCGACCTTCAGATACTCTGCGAGCGTGGCGTTTTCGGTGGTGAGCGTCGCAAGCTCGGCAGGCCAAAGCCCACCGATCACCCAGGGGGTGCAATCGATGGGAGAGCTGAAGGCCGGCATCGCCAATGATTCCCGGGTAGCTCTCCGGAGGCGCTGACGCGCCGTCATCCGACCGAAGATCGCCACCGGTTAAGCGTACCGGCAGCTGACCAATCGCTTATTCGGTGAGTGAATTGTGCAGGTGTGACGGCCTGGGTAGCGTGGGGATATGGCCGAATCTGCCTTGCAGCAGCAACTCGACGAGGTGCGTGACCTGCTCGCTCGTGCACGAGAGTTGTTCGGCCCCAATCCCGTCGAGCCGCCCACGAATATCGCTCCGGATCCCGACGCGGCCAAGACCTGGCTGCTGTAGGCGCCGAAACCGGCTAGCGTGCGGTGCCGCGGCGGCGCAGTTTGTGTGCGAGCAACTTTTCGATCGCCGCATCAAGATCGCGCGGGGTGGGCACCTCCGCCGAGGGGGTATGCCCGGCCGCCAGGATTTCGTCGCGAATCTCCAGCAATGCCTTGAGGCAAGAAACGTCGGCGGTCAGCAAGATGCCGCGTGCCAGCGTCTCGGCGTCGGTCTCCATCGCCTCCTCGCTCAGCGCAACGCTGTGCATGTAGCCGCCGCGGCAGGAGCGGACGAGGATGTGCCCACTCGGGTGAACGGTGTCAAAAGCGGGATCCGCGTCCGTCATCGACCGCGGTCGGCAATGCCGCCGAGGTTGCGCGCCGACTCCTGCTCGTGCTGTTCCCACATCGCCGCCGACGCCGCGAGTTTGTCCGCCAGGTCGGCGTGGTCTGCGGCTTGTTGCTCGTAGCACTGGCGTCGGAGTTCGAGCAATTCGCGCCCGGCGTCGCGAAGTTCACCGAAGATCGGGCCCAAGGAGTCCAGGCTTTCCTGTATTGCCTCATGCGACGACGGGACCGTGCGCAAGTACTCGGAGGTTTCCTGGTGACGCGCGGCGGCTTGACGCAAGTGCGTCGGCACCACATGAATCGAATCTGCCATCCGCTGTCTCCTCTTCACGGTTGCCGGCCAGACCGGCGTGATCACTATTGTCAGTTGGTCGACGCCGTCGCCGGCCGTGTGGGTGTCGGTGTCGGTGTGTCGGGCTTCGCCGGCGCGGTCATGGCCGACGCCGGTGGATGCTCCCAGCCTAGAAAGCTTGGCCCGCTCACGGTGGCGATGTCTTGAATTTGGCCATCGAGAAGGGCCTTGCCCGAGCCGAGGGCAAGTGCGTGCCGGTCGACGAACATCCCGATGTCCGCCGGAGCCACGTGGGACGCGTCGATCGGCTCGGCGACCGCCGTACCCGGCGGCGGGATCGTTATTCCCTGCTGCTGGAAGGCATCTGGTATGGCCACCCCACCAACGGCGGCTTTGATCGCCGCCGCCAACTGGGGGCTGGCCGCGGTCACCGTCTCACCGTCGGGCAAGGTCACCGTGGTGGGACCGGCCGGTGGGGATTCGTCCCCATCCGTCGGCGCGTCCGCGGGGGTGTCACCGTCTTGTGCATCCGGTTCATCTGACGAAGCGTCGGCCTCTGGATCCGGATGTTCCCCGGAATCCAGCAGGCTGTCGTCGTCGAGGCCTGGGAGCGATGGGTCGCCGCCCTGCAGCGCGGGAAGCGGCAACCCGCCCGGCGTGGCGCCGAAACTCGGCACTCCCGGGGCGACGTTGGGCACTGGCGGCAACACGGGAGGAACGGGCGCCGCCGGGGCGGTCACGCCGTCCGGCACACCCATTCCCGGCAGGTCATCGGTTGCCAGGCCCGGTTCGTCGGCCAGCAATGAATCCAGCAGCGGATCCCACTCGGCGTCGTCCGCCGACGGCGGGGTCGCGGTATCGGCGCCGGAGGCCCGGACCGGTGGGTGCTCGTCGGGGCCGTCCGGCTGATTCTTGGACGCGTCGTAGAGCGATGTCCATGCGGCCATCAGAGCTGATTTCGACGTGTCGTCCAGGCTGGCGCTGAGGACCACCGCGCGAATGTCTCGGAGTTTGCCGATCAGAAAGCGTTGGAAATCGCGCGCTCCGGCCGGGGTGTCCAGATCCGATCGCGTCCGTACCGCGGCTTCGGTGTCCTGCTGCAACGTGGCCAGCGCCTGGCCGCCATCGACGGCGTTCAGGTGGGCATTCAAGATGGCGGTAATCACCTGCATGTCGAGCTGGGAACTCGACGAATTCTGGTGTGCCAACGCGGCTTCGGCGCGCGCGATGGCTTCCGCCGCCTCACCCTTCTCGCCATCCGGCGGCGTCGCGTGTTGCTGACGGATCTTGCCCACGATCGCCTGAAGCTGTTCGGGCGGTGTCGTCGGGGCGATCACGGCGGCCAGCTCGCCGGGTGACAGGCCCGCCTGCCACGCGTTCGGGTCACCGGTGCGATCTCGCGCATATTTCACCGCGGCAAACAGATCTTCGTACGCCGGCATCGGTCAGGTGACCGGCGCTGCATGCACCGCACGTGTTTGCGGGATGCGTTGCGGCCCATCCATGTCCGGCGACAGTACCCAGACATGTGGCTGCCGACAATTCACTGTGCAGGGCGATTGTGGATAACACTGCGACCGTGCCTTGCTACCCGTTGTCGGGGGCGTACTGGTCCCGAAGACCTTCCAGGACAGTCTTTTTCGCTCGACTGAGTTCGCGTGCATCCTCGAGGACCGCGGTGATCTCGCGCTGTTTGGCCAGCAGGAATCGCTGAAACTCCCGCGCGCCCATCGGCGTGTCGACGGCGAGGCCCGCTTGGTGCGAGGTGGCGTGGTCGATCTGCTCGGCGATGGCATCCAGCCGCCGGGCGCCCTCCCGCATCGCGGCATGAGCACCGGTGAGCACCTCTGTCAGCACGCGGTCGGCGTCGGCGGCGGTGCCGTGCTGGCCGGCCAGCGCCGACTGCCGCGCCTGCATGGCGGCCACCGAAGGTCCGGCTTGTTCGGTCATCGGTTCACCCTGTTCGTCATAGCGGTCGGCGGATAGCGACGTTGGCGCCCAGCCGGCTGATCCGAACCGAAGCACCCGAGTAGGGCGCTTCGATCACCAGGTTGTTGCCGATGGCCAGCTGAACGTGTCCGGCGTGGGGGAAGACGAGATCACCGGGCCGGACTTGCGAGCGAGGCACCGGGATCCCGTCGTTGATCTGCTGATAGGTGGTGCGGTCCAACCGAATTCCCGCTTGCGCGTAGCTCCACTGGACCAGGCCCGAACAGTCGAACTGGTCGGGCCCGGTCGCACCCCACACGTAGGGCCGGCCCAGGCGTGACAACGCGGCGCGCACCGCGACTGCGGCGCGCCCGGTCAACCCCGGTCCGGCGGCGCGGTGGCGCAGGAGTTGGTAGCGCAGTGCCCTCAGTTCCGCGAGGTGTCGTCGGGCCCGGAAGCGGGCCCACACGACGTGCGCGCGTTGTGTCCGGAGTCGCGCCGCGCGGCGGCGCATCGCCTCGCGCTGCGCCATCGGTGTCGTCGGGACGACGGCAGCGTCGGCGCGGGCTTCATCGAGGACGGTCCGGGTCAATTCGCGGGCCTGGGCCCGATCCCGCTGGGCTCCGGCGATGACGTTCGCCGCCGCGCCGTCGGTCGCAGCGGCGGCCGCGAGGCGTTGCCGGCTGTGATCCGCGGCGAGCCGGTAGCCGCCGTGTCCGAATCCGTCGTTCAGCTTGGCGGCTGGACGCAACAGGTTGCGGTAATGCCCGGTGCCGGCATCCAGCGACGGGGGCCGCGTATTACCGACGAACATCTCGTGAGCACGGCTCAACACCCCGATCTCGCTTTGATTCACTGGGCCTCCTCGCCTTGGCGGCCTTCGGATTCGACGGCGTCGGTGAAGGCGCGCACGCGGGGGAGTGCCCCGGGCGGGATAACCCCCCGGTTGCGAATGTCCCAGATCTCCTCGACGTCGACACCGACCAGGGCTGCGATGATCGGCTCCGGCAACGACGACTGGGCGCAGGCCCTGTCGAAACGTGCGCTCAAGCTGGTCGGCATCCGCTTCAGCAGAGCCGTGCGGGTGGCCTCGAGGGCCTGGAGGTGCTCCATCAAACGGTCGGTGGAGTCCGCGCCGGCATTCACCGCGACCCGCCAGGAACCGGCGGCGAGCATCTCGGCCTTCACGCACTGAGCGATCACAGACAGAATATACGTCTCATATTCGTTTGATGTTGTCGCAGGCAACCGATCGATGACGGACTTGAGCGCTTCGAGCTGCGCTTCGGCATAACCTTCCAGCACTTCCGTGTCACTGTGCCGGTCCACGACCACGGGCCCGGTGCGCCTGGCGGGGACGGCGGCGGGCGGTTGCGCGGCCATCAGCCGGGCCAGTTCGGCGTCCGGATCGGCGGCCACCAAGAGCCGAGAATAGGTGCCCGGCGGCAGGCCTAGTCCGTTTTCAACCTTCTGAACTGTGCTTTTGTGAGGTTTGCGGGCGCCGCGCTCCAGGAAGCTCAGCCCCATGATGCTCACACCGGTCGCGGCGGCCAGGTCGGCCAATGACCAGTCGCGCGACTCCCGTAAAGCGCGGATCGCCGCACCGGCCGATTCACGGCTCACCGCACGCTCCGGCCATAGGCCGGATAGTACACAGCTCAGGCCGTATCGCTCTCTATATACGTTTTTGTCTCGTTTCTCTTGCGCGGGCGGCGGATCTCTGTATACGCTTTTGCCTACGTTTCACGTTCGACAAGGAGACCGACATGGGACACCCCTGCGCTGCCAACCCGGAACTTTGGTTCGGCTACCCCGACGACGACGGTGGTGATGGCGCAGCCAAGGCCCGTGCGTACGAGCGGTCGGCCGTCGAGGCACGCATCCAGTGCCTGCGCCGCTGCCCGCTGGCGCAGCAGCGCCGCTGCGCCGAGCACGCCATCGCACACCGCGAGGAGTACGGCGTCTGGGCGGGGGTCAAGCTCCCTGGGGGCCAATACCGCAAGCGCGAACAGCTTGCCCAGGCTCACGAGGTTCTGCGGCGCATCGCGTCCGGCGAGATCAACGCGCGCCAGCTGCCGGAGAATGCCGCCCTGCTCGCCAACCACGAACATGAGGCCGTTGCGGTGGCCGCGGTGGTGCTGCACCTGCCGCTCGCCCGAGTCGGACCGCGTTCGGCCGCCTGACGTTCCGTCCGGCATTGGAGTCGTTTGCTGGCGTGGTCAACGGGGTAGTCGGGCGGCACGACCGTGTCTGTCGACCCGAAGGCGGGATCCATGACGTTCGACCTGACCCCGACCGCAGCACAGCACGACCTGGCCCGGCGAACCCACGAGTTCGCCGAAGAAGTGGTCCGCCCGGTGGCGCTGCACTACGACCAACGACAAGAGTTTCCGTGGCCGGTGTTGGAGGAGGCAGCCCAGCGCGGCTTCTACAGCCCCCTGTTCTACCGCGACCTCATCGGCGATCCGAGCGGCCTCTCGTTGCCGATGTTCATGGAGGAGTTGTTCTGGGGCTGCGCCGGGATCGGGCTGGCGATCGTGATGCCGGCATTGGCGCTGTCGGCGATCGGGCAGGCCGCGTCGCCTGAGCAGATGCTGGAGTGGGCGCCCGAATGTTTCGGAACGCCAGGCGATCTCAAGCTCGCGGCGCTAGCGATCTCCGAACCGGAGGGCGGCAGCGACGTCAGGAACCTGCGCACACGCGCGCGCCGCGACGGTGACGACTGGATCATCGACGGCCACAAGATGTGGATCGGCAATGGCGGGATCGCCAACGTGCACGTGGTCAATGCGGTCGTCGACGAAGAACTCGGCCATCGCGGACAGGCGCTGTTCGTGGTTCCCGGTGGCACACCGGGGCTGAAGCTGGTGCGCAAGCTGGACAAGCTGGGCTGTCGCGCGTCCCACACCGCCGAGTTGTTGTTCGAAGGCGTTCGCGTTCCTGGCGCGAATCTGCTGGGCGGACAAGAGAAGTTGGAGCACAAGCTCGCCAAGGCCCGCGAGGTCGTGGCGGGCGGGAAGCGCTCCGGCTCCGCGACGTTGGGCACGTTCGAGCAGACCCGGCCCATGGTCGCCGCCCAGGCCATCGGGATCGCCCGCGCGGCGCTGGAGTACGCGACGGCGTACGCCACCGAGCGCGAGGCGTTCGGCGGGCCGATCATCGACAACCAAGGCATCGCCTTCCCGCTGGCGGAGCTGGCCACCCAGATCGACGCCGCCCGACTGTTGACCTGGCGAGCGTCCTGGATTGCGGCCAACAACGTTCCGTTCGAACGCGGGGAAGGCTCGATGTCGAAGATGGCCGCCAGTGAGGTGGCCGTCAAGGCCACCGAACGCGCCATTCAAACCATGGGCGGCTGGGGCTACATCACCGATCACCCGGTCGAGAAGTGGTATCGGGATGCCAAGCTGTACACCATCTTTGAGGGCACCAGTGAGATCCAGCGGATGGTGATCGCCAATGCGCTGGGAGCCAGCGTCGGCACGCCCCCACTGCATGTGGTGCTCGAGCCATCGGGCGGACCGCTGAACCGGGTCTTCGGGCGCGGCACCCCGCTGCGATCCCGCGCCGCCGACACCGCGTTGTCGATGCAGGACCGGGTGCCCGAGCCCGTCATGCGGCTGGCCATGAAGGTGCTCCGTCCGCCGCGCAAGTAGCGGTGTCTGGGTACGGTCGGGGTGACGATGAGCAACCTTGAGGCGGCGCCGATCGAAGTCGCCTGCGCTGCCTTGCCAAGCGCGGGCCTCGAGGTGCTGCGCCCCCGGGAGGTTCCGTTGGGCGGGCCCCGCGCCATGCGGGTGCATCGCACGCTTCCGCAACGCCAACGCTCGCTGATCGGGGCGTGGTGCTTCGTCGACCACTACGGCCCCGCTTCCACGCGCATGGACGTCCCGCCGCATCCGCACACCGGACTACAAACGGTGAGTTGGTTGTTCAGTGGGGAAGTGGAGCACAACGACAGCGCCGGCGTGCACGCGATGGTCCGACCCGGCGAGCTGAACCTGATGACTGCGGGTGCCGGTATCTGCCATTCCGAGGTATCGGTTGAATTGCCGGCCGCCTTGCATGGCGTGCAGCTCTGGGTGGCGCTGCCAGGTTCGGATCGCGATACCGGTCGCGACTTCGCCCACTACGTGCCGCGGCCGGCGGCGCTTCCCGGTGCGACGGCGCGGGTGTTCCTCGGCGAACTGCCCGATGCCGCGTCCCCGGTGCATACCTTTACTCCGCTGCTGGGCGCGCAGATCGATCTCGACGCCGGGGCCCGCCTCGATATCGACATCGACCCGTCGTTCGAGCATGGGGTGCTCGGCGATCGCGGCTCCGTCCGCGTGGAGGAGACCGCTCTGACAGTCGCCGACCTGGTCTATCTGAGCCCCGGCCGCTCCTCGCTGCACCTGCACAACGTGGGGGAGGGGCCGGCGCGGGTGCTGCTGATCGGTGGGCCACCGTTCGCCGAAGAGCTGGTGATGTGGTGGAACTTCGTCGGACGAAGCCACGACGACATCGTGGGTTACCGCCGCCTGTGGGAGGACGGCGACGAGCGGTTCGGCGCCGTCCACGGCTACCGCGGTTCACTTGCCCGGCTGCCCGCCCCGCCGCTGCCGACTACCCGGCTGCGGCCCCGACCTGTACCGCAAAGAAGGGAGAGTGCAGATGACCGCCGATAAGACCGGAGCCGAAACCACCGTCAGGCTGGAGGAGGGCCGCTACACCATTGCCGTGGAAGGCAAGCAGGTCGGCCTCGCCGATTTCGCCGACCGCGGTGACCAGCGGGTCTTCCACCACACCGAAATCGATCCGGCGTACGGCGGACGTGGCCTGGCAACCATTCTCGTCGAGCAGGCGCTCGACGAGGCCCGTGGCGAAGGTAAGCGCATCGTTCCCGTGTGCTCGATGATCGGCACGGTGTTGAAGAAGCACCCCGAATACGACGACATCACCGATGCCGTTACGCCGGAGATCCAGCGGTGGGTGCAATCGTCGTAGCCTAGGTTGGGTCGCCCAGCGCGAGAGCCTGCTGTATGTCGTTGGGGGAGCCACCGCTTCTAATGGACCGTGAGCCGCTCATTTTCGGGGCGCGTCAAGCAATTCCCGCCCTGATCATCCGTCCGATTTCGTCAACCGACTTAGACATAAGGTGACTAAAGATGGTTGCGTACGGTTCCATCAGAATTGCTTTTCCACTTGGCGATAGTAGTTCCGCGATTCCCGCCTTTATGGGGGTTACAGTCACGTCCGGACTGAAGCCCGCAGAATAGAGTTGGGGCCCCAGAGGCGGTGCACCTATGACTCCACGTGCCAACGAGGACCAGATCCACATCAGGTATTTTTCGGCGAGCTCGAGCGAAGACAACTTCGCCGTGTCGTTGCGACGTTGTCCACGGTCATCGATCGTATCAACGGTCCACCAGTCAGCATCGTGACGAAGGTGTATCGAGAAATCACCGGATGTGAACGCGATCTCACAATCGTCGCATTCCAATGAGACGTTTGGGTTGAGCATGCGGGCGCGGTGAGACCATTCAAGCCAGCTCGCGGAAATTCGTGAGAAATCGGTCATTGTCTACGTATATCTCCTAGGAATCCGGAATCCTCTAGAGCTTGCACCGGGGCATCGTTCCCGTCTGGCCCAATGACTCGATATTGAATTCCCCCGCCGGGTTGATGAAACCAGGGCGCTGCTTGAGATTGTTCAATGTGGTAGCCGGGTGGTAGTGCGGTCGGGTCCTTAACCACATACTGATAATAGGGTTTGAGAGCACTTTCGGGCGGGAGCGATAGTTCTGCGAATGGTGTTCCTTCAGGAGCCAAGTACGAGCCATAAGGGCTGCCGAAACGGCCCAGGACCGTGCCTGGGCTGATGGTCGCGTCGGGAATGACGGTGCCCGGGACCGCGTACGGTTTTGTCGGCAGCGTGTCATCTGGGTAGAACAGGCTGCCGTCCGGGTGTCTGAACTCCGGACCGGGCTCGACTGGGTTGTATCCGTGGAACAACTCGTGCTCAGGGGGCAGTCGGGGCGGCGGTTCGAGGGGTACCACCGGTGGCGCCGGGCTATCGGGCGCCACCGGCACGTGCGGGCCCGCCGGTGGTCCAGCATCAGGCGGAAGCTCACCGCTCGCCGGGTGCGGCGTGTGCTCGACGACGGGTGCGGGACCGGGGTGGGTGGCGCCCGGCACCGGCTCGCCGCCCACGCCCGGTGTGGGTGAACCGTGGGGGGTCAGGTCTGCGCCGGCGTTTGCCGCACGCTCCTCGGCCCCGCCTAATGCGCGGGCTAGAACATTGTCTCCGGTCAAGCCCTCCAACGCTTCGCGGCTGAACAGCGTCTTGAGCCCTTGCCAAGCCACCTGACCGCCCGCCTTCAGCCCATAGCCTCCGACTGCGGTGGTGATAGCGCTCCACAACGGTTCGGGGGTGGCTTCCACCTTCCCCGGATCCAACGTGCGCATGCCGGTCAACTTGCCGCCGCTGAAGGTATAAGACGTGCCCATGGCCTGGTCGAAGAATTCGCCCGCACCGTTCTTGAGCTGTCCGTAGACCTGCACGGGCTGTCCATCCACGGTGTGGGTGAACATGAAACGACCGTCGGGGGTGATTGTTATCGATGCGGGGTCTACGTCCTTGTAGTCGGGGATCTTGCCCAGGTCGTCGAGCGCGTGGGCGAGGTCCGCCTTCAGCTTGGGCAGCCTCGCGCTGGCGGCCTCGCCCTCGGGCGACCCCGGGCCGTGCGCATAAAGGTCGGCCATGGCCTTGTTCAAGGCTTCCTGCGCGGCGCGCACCTTGCCCATTTGGTCCACCACCGCTTGGTCGGTGATCCTGCGGAGGTCGGCGAGCGCTCGCGTCTGGGCCTCGGTGGGCTTCGGCGAACCGTCGGCGTCGACATCGTGCAGGGAAGCGGGATCGTATCCGTCGGTTCGTAGGTTGCTCAGCGAATTCCGTAAGCCATCGGAGTAGCCATTGCGTATCGAATTGAGCTGTGCAAGTGCGGCTTTGGTGTCATCGATGGCGTCCCTTTCACAATTGCGGATCAGGGCATCGAGGATGTGGCGGTCCTCCGCGCTGACGTTGTCGGCCTGCTCCATCGCGACGGCTTGGCCGATCAAGCCGTCGAGCGTTTGCAGCTGGTTCTCGAGCGCCGCGATCTGTCCCGCCGCAGCCTTCTGCGCCTCGGCCAAGGAGGCCGCGATGTTTTCCAAGTCGACGCCGATCTTGGGCAACTGCAGGGACTGAATACCGAGCGACTGGGTCACCCGCTGCACTTCGGCGGAGTCGTTGATCGGATGACCGCCATCCCTGCGGTCCCACGCAGCGTTGAATCGGTTGCGAGCTTGCTCGAAGGCGTGCTGCGCCTCAGCGGTGCATCGGCCGGCGCGGTGGAAGACCTCCGCCAGCGAGGAGATCTGCCCGGGGCTCCCGGATTGCAAGCTCTTGTTGATCGCCCACGGGTCACCGCCGGCCTCGCCAATCAGCGCCGCAACGCTTATGTAGCGCAGCTGCATCGCATCACCCTTAGCTGCGCGGCGTCATACGCCACGACCATTGCCACCCCTCCTGAGCTGGCAATTACGCTACTAATGCGATCGCAGCCGTCAATTCACTGCGGGCTTCAGCCCATGGGGCGATGACCAACACACCGCTCCTACTGGGACGGCGAGGGTGGCCGGGTGTCCTGCCTCCGGCGCAACACGCGGGAATACACAGAGGTCACGAACTCCTCGAGCCCGTGACCACAGCGCCTGCGGTCCTGCGAACCGCTCAATGTGGGCGAAGGGGGACTTGAACCCCCACGTCCCGAAGGACACTGGCACCTGAAGCCAGCGCGTCTGCCATTCCGCCACTCGCCCGGGGAAAAACAACCGATGGACCATACCACTCTAATAGCCGCATTCCCCAACCGACTGGTCGGGCTCGAACGCTGGGCGGCGCTGCGAGACAACGCCTCTGAGCAGGTCCGACGCAGTTCTCAGAGTTTCCACGGTGCCGCAGCGGCGCGCTGTCCCGATACCATGCTGGAGTGAAAGGTCACCGCGCGAATGGTTTGCCGCCAGCGTGCGGCATGCCGCGTCACGTGCGGGTGAATGCCGGCGCATGAGTAACCAACGGGGCCTGGCGGCGCGGATCGAGCGCAGGCTCGAGGCGACCGTCGACAATGCGTTCGCCCGAGTCTTCGGTGGATCAGTCGTTCCGCAGGAGGTGGAGGCTCTCCTGCGGCGCGAGGCCCGGGACGGTGTCGAGAGGCTGCAGGGAAATCGCCTTTTGGCCCCCAACGAATACATCATTACCCTCGGTAGGCACGACTTCGAGAAGGTGGGCGCCGACCCTGATCTCACGTCGGACGCTTTCGCCAGGTACTTGACCGACTACATCCGTGAACAGGGGTGGCAAACGTATGGTGAGGTGGTCGTCCGGTTCGAGCAATCATCGAACCTGCGTACCGGCCAGTACCGCGCCCGTGGTGCTGTCAACCCTGATGTGCAGCCCCGCCCGACGGTCAACCATCCCGTCCGGCCACAATCAAATAATGCGTTCGGCGCAGAACGAGGAGTAGCACCAATGACTGACGATTCGAGCTACCGCGGGGCTCAGGGGCCGGGGCGGCCCGGCGATGAGTATTACGACGACCGTTACCAGCGTCCGCCAGAGGGTGGCGCGGAACCGCAGGGGGGACCTGACCAGCGGGGTGGGTATCCGCCCGAGCAGAGCGGCTACCCGCCGCAGCAGGGCTACCCGCCACCCCGGCAGCCCGAGCAGGGCGGCTACCCGGAACAAGGCGGTTACCAGGGCCCGGGCGGCTACCCGGATCAGCGCGGGTACCAAGGTCCGGGCGGCTACCCCGACCAGCGCGGCTACCAAGGCCCGGGCGGCTACCCCGAGCAGGGCCAAGGCGGCTACCCGCCGCAGTACGAGCAGCGTCCTCCCGCGCCCGGCGGGTACGGCGGCCAGGGTTACGACCAGGGCTATCGCCCGGGCGGCGGCTACGGCCCCCCGCCCGGGGGCGGTCAGCCCGGCGGTCAGCAGGGCTACGGCGGTTACGGCGAATACGGCCGCGGACCGGCGCGCCCGGACGAGGGGGGCTATGCCCCACCCGAGCAACGGCCGGCCTATCCCGAGCAGGGCGCCGGCTACGAGCAAGGCGCCTACCCCGAGCAGGGCGCCGGCTACGAACAGGGCGCCGGCTACGAACAGGGATACCAGCAGGGCGGTGGCTACGGTCGGCAGGACTACGGCCCCGGCGACTACACGCAATACGCTGAAAACGTCCCGGCCGGGGGATACCCCGGACCGGCCGGTGGATACGCCGAGCCCGCGCACCGCGATTACGACTACGGCCAGCAGCCCGAGTACGCCCAGCCGAGCGAGTACGGCCAGCCCGCTGACTACGGCCAGCCGGCCGGCGGCTACGGCGCGTACGGCGGTGGCGGCTACGGTGCGGCCGGAACGGCGGTCACCCTGCAGCTCGACGACGGCAGCGGCCGCACCTATCAGCTGCGTGAGGGCTCCAACATTGTGGGCCGCGGGCAAGACGCCCAATTCCGGTTGCCCGACACCGGGGTGTCACGGCGTCACCTCGAGATCCGCTGGGACGGGCACGTGGCCCTCCTTTCCGACCTGAACTCGACCAACGGCACCACCGTGAACAACGCGCCCGTCCAGGAGTGGCAGCTAGCGGACGGTGACGTGATTCGTCTGGGCCACTCGGAGATCATCGTCCGGATCCACTGAACCCGCTCGGCTCAACGCTGCCGTGCTTCGCCCCGTGTCGACCGGCGTCCAAGTATCGTGACGTTGCCGATGTGCTCGGGGTCACGGGCGCAAGGGGGATGCCGCCAGGACGGAAAGGACGCCAGATGCAGGGACTCGTTCTGCAGCTGACGCGTGCCGGATTTTTAATGTTGTTATGGGTATTCATCTGGTCCGTCTTGCGGATCTTGCGGACCGATATCTATGCGCCCACGGGCGCCGTCATGGTGCGCCGCGGGTTGGCATTACGCAGCACCCTGCTGCCGTCGCGGCAGCGCCGCCACGCCGCCCGCTATCTGGTGGTGACCGAGGGGGCATTGGCCGGCGCCCGCATCACACTCAGCGGGCAGCCGGTGTTGATCGGGCGTGCTGACGACTCCACCCTGGTCCTCACCGACGACTACGCCTCCACGCGGCACGCCCGGCTGTCTCAGCGCGGTTCGGAATGGTACGTCGAGGATCTAGGATCGACCAACGGCACTTACCTTGACAGGGCGAAGGTGACGACTGCGGTACGAGTTCCGATAGGTACGCCGATTCGGATCGGCAAAACGGCGATCGAGTTGCGCCCGTGACGCTGGTCCTGCGATATGCCGCCCGCAGCGATCGCGGCCTGGTACGCGCCAACAACGAAGACTCCGTGTACGCCGGTGCGCGGCTGCTCGCCCTGGCCGACGGCATGGGGGGCCACGCCGCCGGCGAAGTCGCCTCCCAGCTGGTGATCGCCGCGCTGGCCCATCTCGACGACGACGAGCCCGGCGGGGACCTGCTGGCCAAGCTCGACGCCGCGGTGCGCTCGGGCAACGCGGCGATCGCGGCGCAGGTCGAGGCGGAGCCGGAGCTCGAGGGAATGGGCACCACACTCACCGCCATCCTGTTCGCGGGTGACCGGATCGGTCTGGTGCACATCGGCGACTCGCGCGGCTACCTGCTGCGCGACGGTGAACTGACCCAGATCACCAAGGACGACACGTTCGTCCAGACCCTGGTCGACGAGGGCCGCATCACCCGCGAAGAGGCACACAGCCACCCGCAGCGGTCGCTGATCATGCGCGCGCTGACCGGTCACGAGGTCGAACCCACCCTGACGATGCGCGAGGCGCGCGCCGGCGACCGCTACCTGCTCTGCTCCGATGGGCTCAGCGACCCGGTGAGCGACGAAACCATCCTCGAGGCGCTGCAGATCCCGGACGTGGCCGAAGCCGCCTACCGCCTCATCGAGTTGGCGCTTCGCGGCGGCGGCCCGGACAACGTGACCGTGGTGGTTGCCGACGTCGTCGACTACGACTACGGCCAGACCCAGCCGATTCTGGCCGGCGCGGTTTCCGGTGACGAAGACCAGATGACCTTGCCGAACACCTCCGCGGGCCGCGCCTCGGCGATCAGGCCGCGCGACGAGGCCGCCAAACGTGTTGCGCCACAACCGGAAACACCTATCCGGCCGCGTTGGCCCCGGCGGCGGATGTTCTTCGTCGCGACACTGGCGGTGTTGTTCGTTCTCTCGGGCCTCGCCATCGCGTGGTGGGTCATCCAGCGCAACTATTACGTCGCCGAATACGACGGCCAGGTGTCGATCGTCCGCGGAATTCAGGGCTCCCTGTTGGGCGTGCCCCTGCAGGAGCCGTACTTGGTCGGCTGCCTGAGTCCGCACAACGAACTGTCGCTGATCAGTTATGGCCAATCCGGTCACTCGAATTGCCAGCTGATGACGTTGCGGGACCTACGCCGTCCCGGGCAGGTGCAGGTGCAGACCGGACTGCCGGGAGGCAGCCTGGACCAGGCGGAGTCGCAGCTACGGCAATTGCTGGCCGAGTACCTGCTGCCGACCTGTCCGTCGCCGCGCGCCACGTCGCCGCCCGGGTCGCCTGCCCCCGGGAGCGGCACCCCCGAACCAAGTGTCGCGGCATCGCCGACAACAACCGCTCCATCGACCACGGCTTCTTCCGTCCCCGGCGCCCCAGCCCCCACCAGTGCCACAGGCGGCCCGACCCCTTCGCCGTCGGGCCCCACGACCCCTTCCCAGACGGTCACCGCGCTTCCAGCGCCTCCACTTCAACCGGGCATTGACTGCCGGACGGTGGCATGACGACACAACTGCAGCCGCCCGTCGCGGTCACGCCTCCGCTGCCCACACGTCGCAACGCCGAGCTGCTGCTGCTGTGTTTCGCCGCAGCGATCACCGTCGCCGCGTTGCTCATCGTCGAGGCCAACCAGGATCGCGAAGTGCGCTGGAACGTCATCAGTTACGGACTGGTCTTCCTGCTCGTATTCGGGTCCGCGCACATGGCCATCAGGCGTTTCGCCCCCTATACGGATCCGCTGCTGTTGCCAATTGTGGCCCTGCTCAACGGCCTTGGCCTGGTGATGATCCATCGGCTCGACCTGGTCAACAACCAGATGAGCGGCCGTCATCACCCCAGCGCTACCCAGCAGATGATGTGGACCGTGGTCGGGGTCGTCACGTTCGCGCTCGTGGTCACGTTTCTCAAAGACCATCGCCAGCTGGCGCGGTACGGCTACATCTGCGGAATCACGGGGCTGGTGTTGCTGGTGATTCCCGCCCTGCTACCGGCATCGCTGTCCGAACAGAACGGCGCGAAGATCTGGATTCGGTTCCCCGGCTTCTCAATTCAGCCCGCCGAATTCTCCAAGATCTTGTTGCTGATCTTCTTTTCCGCCGTGCTGATCGCCAAGCGGGGGCTGTTCAACAGCGTCGGAAAGCATTTCATGGGCCTGACCCTGCCGCGCCCGCGCGACCTCGCGCCGCTGCTGGCGGCCTGGGTGATCTCGGTGGGTGTGATGGCCTTCGAGAAGGACCTCGGCACCTCGCTGCTGCTCTACGCGTCGTTCCTGGTGGTGGTTTACCTTGCGACACAACGGTTCAGCTGGGTGGTGATCGGCCTGGTGCTGTTCGCGGTGGGCAGCGTCATCGCCTATTTCATCTTCGCCCACGTCCGCGTCCGCGTGCAGATGTGGTGGGATCCGTTTTCCGACCCGGACGGCAGCGGCTACCAGATCGTGCAGTCCCTGTTCAGTTTCGCCACGGGCGGCATCTTCGGCACCGGGCTCGGCAATGGTCAGCCCGATACCGTGCCGGCCGCGTCGACCGACTTCATCATCGCGGCCTTCGGTGAAGAGCTCGGGCTTGTCGGCCTGGCCAGCATTTTGATGCTCTACACCATCGTCATCGTCCGCGGCATGCGCACCGCGATCGCGACGCGGGACAGCTTCGGCAAGCTACTGGCGGCGGGCCTCGCCTCCACCCTGGCGATTCAGCTGTTCATCGTCGTCGGCGGCGTCACGCAACTCATCCCGCTGACCGGACTCACCACGCCGTGGATGTCCTATGGCGGCTCGTCATTGCTGGCGAACTACATCTTGCTGGGCATCCTCGCTCGCATCTCCAACAGCGCCCGGCACCCCGTGCGCGGACGCGACCGCAAGGACTCTCCGATCGCGGCGGCCAAGACCGAGGTAATCGAGAAGGTATGAACACCTCTCTGCGCCGCATCTCGGTCACCGTCATGGCGTTGATCGTGCTGCTGCTGCTCAACGCCACGATGACGCAGGTGTTCGCCGCCGACTCGCTGCGGGCCGACCCGCGCAATCAGCGTGTCCTGCTGGACGAGTACTCGCGGCAACGCGGCCAGATCGTCGCGGGCGGCCAGCTGCTGGCGTACTCGGTGGCCACCGACAGCCGCTTCCGCTTCCTGCGGGTCTATCCCAACCCCGCGGTGTACGCGCCGCTCACCGGTTTCTACTCGCTGCGCTACTCCAGCACGGGCCTGGAGCGTGCCGAGGACCCGCTGCTGAACGGCTCCGACGAGCGGCTGTTCGGGCGGCGGCTGGCCGATTTCTTCACCGGCCGCGACCCGCGCGGCGGCAACGTGGACACCACGATCCGGCCGCGGGTCCAGCAGGCCGGGTGGGACGCGATGCAGCAGGGCTGCGGCGGACGGCCGTGCAAGGGCGCCGTCGTCGCCCTCGAGCCATCCACCGGCAAGATCTTGGCGATGGTGTCGTCGCCGTCCTATGACCCCAATCTGCTCGCGTCGCACGATCCCGAGGTGCAGGCGCAAGCATGGCAGCGGCTTCGCGACGACCCCGACAATCCGATGACCAACCGCGCCATCTCGGAGACGTACCCACCCGGTTCCACGTTCAAGGTGATCACCACCGCGGCGGCGCTCGAGGCCGGCGCGACCGACGCCGAGCAGCTGACCGCGGCCGCCTCCATCCAGCTGCCCGACAGCACCGCGACACTGGAGAACTACGGCGGCCAGCCCTGTGGCAGCGAGCTCACGGTGTCGCTCAAGCAGGCGTTCGCCCTGTCGTGCAATACCGCGTTCGTTCAGCTCGGCATCCACACCGGGGCCGATGCGCTGCGCAGCATGGCGCACTCGTTCGGCCTGGACACCACCCCGAGCGTCATTCCGCTGCAGGTGGCCGAATCCACCCTTGGGATCATCCCGGACGCCGCCGCGCTGGGCATGTCCAGCATCGGCCAGAAGGACGTGGGGCTGACCCCGCTGGAGAACGCTCAGGTCGCCGCGACCATCGCGAACGACGGCGTCACGATGCAGCCCTACCTGATCGACAGCCTCAAAGGCCCCGACCTGGCGACCATCAGCACCACCGTTCCTTATCAGCAGCGCCGCGCGGTGTCGACCCAGGTCGCCGCTAAGCTAACAGAGCTGATGGTCGGCGCCGAGAAGGTCGCGCAGCAGAAAGGGGCCATTCCCGGCGTGCAGATCGCATCAAAGACTGGTACCGCAGAGCACGGCACCGATCCGCGAAATACGCCGCCGCACGCGTGGTACATCGCCTTCGCGCCCGCGCAGACGCCCAAAGTCGCCGTGGCAGTGTTGGTGGAGAATGGCGGCGACCGCCTGTCCGCGACGGGAGGTGCACTCGCCGCGCCGATCGGACGGGCTGTCATCCAAGCCGCGCTACAGGGAGGACCATGAGCCCGCGAGTTGGTGTGACGCTGTCGGGCCGCTACCGCCTGCAGCGCCTGATCGCCACCGGCGGCATGGGCCAGGTCTGGGAGGCCGTGGACAGCCGGCTCGGGCGCCGTGTCGCGGTCAAGGTGCTCAAGCAGGAGTTCTCCCAGGATCCGGAGTTCATCGAGCGGTTCCGCGCCGAGGCCCGCACCACCGCCATGCTCAACCACCCCGGCATCGCCCAGGTCCATGACTACGGCGAAAGTCAGCTCGACGGCGAAGGCCGCACGGCCTACCTGGTGATGGAACTGGTCAACGGCGAGCCGCTGAACTCGGTGCTCAAGCGCACGGGCCGGCTGTCGCTGCGGCACGCGCTGGACATGCTCGAGCAGACAGGGCGGGCGCTGCAGGTCGCGCACGCCGCCGGCTTGGTGCACCGCGACGTCAAACCGGGCAACATCCTGATCACCCCGACGGGCCAGGTGAAGATCACCGACTTCGGGATCGCCAAGGCCGTCGACGCCGCACCCGTCACCCAGACCGGGATGGTGATGGGTACGGCCCAGTACATCGCCCCCGAACAGGCGCTGGGGCACGACGCGACCCCCGCCAGCGACGTGTACTCGCTGGGCGTCGTCGGCTACGAGGTGGTGTCGGGCAAGCGGCCGTTCACCGGTGACGGCGCCCTGACGGTGGCGATGAAACACATCAAAGAGCCGCCCCCGCCGCTGCCCGCCGAGCTGCCGCCCAACGTGCGCGAGCTCATCGAGATCACGCTCGTCAAGAATCCCGCGATGCGCTACCGCAGTGGCGGTCCTTTCGCCGATGCCGTCGCGGCGGTGCGCGCCGGCCGCCGCCCGCCGCGGCCCAGCCAGTCACCACCGCCCGGACGGGCGTCGCCGGCGGCCATTCCGTCGAGCCCCACCACCAGGGCGGCGGCCGTCACCAGCAGCCGCCCTGCGGCGCCGCGCCGAACCCGGCCGTCCACCGGCGGTCATCGCCCACCCCCGGCGCGGCGCACCTTCTCGTCTGGTCAGCGGGCGTTGTTGTGGGCCGCCGGGGTGCTCGGAGCGCTGGCGATCATCATCGCGGTGCTCATCGTCATCAATTCCCGCGCGGACACCCAGCAGCAGCCGCCGCCCCCGACGGTCACCGACACGGGGGGTCCACCGGCGCCGCCGGCGAGCAAGACCCCGAGCGGTTCCGCGCCGGGCCCCGCGCTGCGGCTCAATTGGACGGATCGACCGACGATAGGGAATTCTGGACTGCAACGAGGGCCGACCCCGCATGGATGGCGTTCACCACCGACGCCCAGCGTGTCACCGGCCCGACACGAGATACCACGATGACCTCCCCTCAACACCTGTCTGACCGCTATGAACTGGGCGAAATCCTCGGATTCGGGGGTATGTCCGAGGTTCACCTGGCCCGCGACGTCCGGCTCCACCGCGATGTCGCGGTCAAGGTGCTGCGCGCCGACCTGGCCCGCGATCCCAGCTTTTATCTGCGGTTCCGCCGCGAGGCGCAGAACGCCGCCGCGTTGAACCACCCGTCGATCGTCGCGGTCTACGACACCGGCGAGGCGGACACCCCGACGGGCCCGCTGCCCTACATCGTCATGGAGTACGTCGACGGCGTCACGCTGCGCGACATCGTGCACACCGAGGGCCCGCTACCCCCGCGGCGGGCCATCGAGATCATCGCCGACGCATGCCAGGCGCTGAACTTCAGTCACCAGGCCGGCATCATCCACCGCGACGTCAAGCCGGCGAACATCATGATCAGCAACACCAACGCGGTCAAGGTGATGGACTTCGGCATCGCGCGCGCGATCGCCGACAGCGGCAACAGCGTCACCCAGACGGCGGCCGTGATCGGGACGGCCCAGTACCTGTCGCCCGAGCAGGCCCGCGGCGACACCGTCGACGCCCGGTCCGACGTCTACTCGCTCGGTTGTGTGCTCTACGAAATCCTCACCGGTGAGCCACCTTTCACCGGTGACTCCCCGGTCGCGGTCGCATACCAGCACGTGCGGGAGGACCCGATTCCGCCGTCGCAGCGGCACGAGGGCATCTCGGCCGACCTCGACGCCGTCGTGCTCAAGGCGCTGGCCAAGAATCCGGACAACCGCTACCAGACGGCCGCCGAGATGCGCGCCGACCTGGTGCGGGTGCACAACGGCGAAACCCCCGAGGCGCCAAAGGTATTCACCGATGCCGACCGTTCGTCGCTGCTCGCCACGGGCGGCAACCTGCCCGGCCCGCGCACCGATCCGCTGCCCCGCCAGCCCCTGCGCCGCATCGAGGACCGCGACGGCGGGTCGGTCGGTCGCTGGATCGTCGCCGTCGCCGCGCTGGCGGTGCTGACGATCGTCGTCGTGATCGCCTTCAACACCTTCGGCGGCACGACCCGAGATGTCCAGGTGCCCGACATGCGGGGCCAGGTGTCCGCCGATGCCATTGCGGCGCTGCAGAATCGCGGCTTCAAGACTCGCACCCTGCAGAAACCCGACTCCGCGATCCCGCCCGACCATGTCATCAGCACCGATCCCGGCGCCAACGCATCGGTGAGCGCGGGCGACGAGATCACCATCAACGTCTCGACCGGCCCCGAACAGCGTGAAGTGCCCGATGTCTCGTCGCTGAGTTACTCAGACGCGGTCAGCAAGCTCAAGGCCGCGGGATTCAGCAAGTTCAAGCAGGCCAATTCGCCGTCGAGCCCCGAGTCGCTGGGCAAGGTGATCGGCACCAACCCGCCTGCCAACCAGACGTCGGCGATCACCAACGTGATCACCGTGATCGTCGGCTCCGGCCCGGAGACCAAGCAGGTGCCCGACGTCGCGGGCCAGACCGTCGACGTCGCCCAGAAGAATCTCACCGTCTACGGTTTCACCAAGATCACCCAGACGCAGGTGGACAGCACCCGCCCCGCCGGCGAGGTCATCGGCACCAATCCGCCCAAGGGGCAGACGGTTCCGGTGGATTCGGTGATCGAGGTGCAGGTGTCCAAGGGCAACCAGTTCGTGATGCCCGACCTCAGCGGCATGTTCTGGGCGGACGCCGAGCCGCGGCTACGGGCGCTGGGCTGGACCGGGGTGCTGGACAAGGGACCCGACGTCGACGCGGGAGGGTCGCAGTCCCACCGGGTGGTGTATCAGAACCCGCCGGCCGGTACCGGTTGCAACCGCGACGGGATCATCACGCTGAAGTTCGGCCAGTAGCCGCCGGGTCGGCCGGGAAATAAGGCTGCACCGCCGCACGGACCTCGTTCTCGAGCCGGCGGACCAGCGTGTCGTTGCGGGGCCACCCGCAGTACGCCAGCCAGTTCGCCAACATCCGGTGCCCACCCTCGGTCAGGATGGACTCCGGGTGGAACTGAACCCCGTGAATGGGCAGCTCGCTGTGCCGGACCCCCATGATGACGCCCCCGCGCGTGCGCGCCGTCACCTCCAGCACCGGGGGCAGTGACTCCGGCAGTATGGTCAGCGAGTGGTAGCGAGTGGCCGTGAAGGGATCCGGAAGTCCTTGCAGCACACCGGTATTGGTGTGGAAGACGCTGCTGGTCTTGCCGTGCAGCAGTTCTGGCGCGCGGTCCACGGTGGCGCCGAAGGCCACGCCGATGGCCTGGTGGCCGAGGCAGACCCCGAGCAGCGGCGTGCGTTCGGCGGCACATGCCCCCACGAGACCGACGGAAGCGCCCGCGCGTTCCGGGGTGCCCGGCCCAGGACTGAGCAGGACGCCGTCGAACCGCTGGGCCACGGCGGCCTCGTCGGAGAGCCTGGCGTCGTCGTTGCGCCACACCTCGGCCTCGACGCCCAACTGGCCGAGATACTGCACCAGGTTGAACACGAAGCTGTCGTAGTTGTCGACGACCAGGATCCGCACCGTGCCAGGTTACCGTCCGCCCGAATTCAGTAGCCGATGGTTCCCATGGGCTGCGCGAAATGCAGCCGGTCCGGCTCGGTGTGGCCGACGACCTGCACGTCGGGCTTGACCTCTTCGCGGTAGCCGAGCCCGAACCGGACCACGTATTGCCGGTACAGGGTGACCAGGGGAGCGGCGGCCAGGGCGGCCTGCATGGCGGCCGCGTTGCCAATCGCGGTGATGGTGTAGGGCGGGCTGTAGGTGCGGCCGTTGAGCAGCAGCGTGTTGCCCACGCAGCGGGGCACCGAGGTGGCGATGATGCGCTGGTCCTGCATCTGGATCGCCTCGGCCCCGGCGCTCCACATCGCGTTGAGGACGGCCTCGATGTCTTGCTGGTGCACCACGAGATCGTCGGGGGAGGCGTCCCGCGGGAACCGCCCGTTGGCGTCCCGTGACGCGTCCTCCAGGGTGACCACCAGCCCCGGCCCGTGCACCGGGTTCATGTCCGCGTCGGCGGCCAGCTCGGCGGAGCGTCGCAACATCGCCGACAACGCCCGATCCGAGGACCGTCCGTGCGCGGCGTCGATCTTGCCGGAGAGCTCGTCGCGCTGGGCGTTGAGATGATTCACCGACGACTGCGCCTCCCGGACCAGATCCACCAGCCGTGGGGCATCGCTGCGCCGGATCTCCGCGCCGCCGGACACCCCGTGCGTGGCGGCGAGCAGCAGCCCGGCCAACAGGCACACCACCGGGACGCCGAAGCGCCACGCTGACGGGCGTCCGTCGCTCATCCGGTCTCCAATTTCCTGGTCGCCGCGTCCGGTGAGTTAGTCTCGTAGCCAAGCTGTGCGTGCAGCTGCGGTCTTCATCGTTGCACCCCGTCCCGCTCACCGTCTTGTTGAGGTAATCATGCCCAAGTCCAAGGTCCGCAAGAAGAACGACTTCGCCGTCAGCTCGGTCAGCCGCACGCCGGTGAAGGTGAAGGTCGGGCCGTCGAGCGTGTGGTTCGTGGCCCTGTTCGTCGGCCTCATGCTGATCGGTCTGGTCTGGCTGATGGTGTTCCAGTTGGCCGCCGTCGGCACCCAGGCGCCGGCCGCCCTCAACTGGATGGCGCAACTGGGGCCGTGGAACTACGCCATCGCGTTCGCTTTCATGATCACCGGTTTGTTGCTGACCATGCGGTGGCACTGAGCGCAACCGGCGCCGGAATGAATTCATTTTTGAGTTGCTTCGTTACTGCGTCAGCAACATTCCTGCCACCCAATCACACGCGTGTGATTTATCCCCACTGTTGATAGCGTCTGTGGATAACTCCATCGGCAGTGGTGGGAGGGGCTGAAGGGCCCGTGCAGCAAACACAATGGGAGCCTCGCACGGCGGGAATCGCTGGTTGTGGGGCCGCCGGTGTCTTGATGGCTATCGCCGCTGTGACCGTGGTCACAGACGCTCCGGGCCGCATTTTGGCGGGGATTGCCGCGGTGGGTCTGATCTTGTTTGCGGGCGCGACGTGGCGCGCGCGGCCGAAGCTGGCAATTACGGCCGACGGGCTGGTGCTTCGGGGATGGTTCCGAACGCAGGTATTGCGGCCCCCCGACATCAAGATCATTCGGATCACCGAGTTCCGCCGCTACGGACGCAAGGTCCGGTTGCTCGAGGTCGAGACGGCCGACGACGCGCTGGTGCTCTTCTCGCGGTGGGACCTCGGGACGGACCCGCTGGAGGTGCTCGACGCGCTGACCGCCGCCGGTTACGCGGGAGGCCACGCGCGCTGACCGGACCGGCGCCGGCCCGGGCCTACGAGATGGTGATCGACTCGATGACGACCGGCTCGGTGGGGCGGTCGTTGCTGTCGGTGGCCGTCGTCGCGATGGCCTCGACCACCCGCTGCGACTCCGGGTCCGTCACTTCGCCGAAGATCGTGTGCCGCCGGTTCAGGTGGGGAGTCTTGCCTACCGTGATGAAGAACTGGGAGCCGTTGGTGCCCGGGCCCGCGTTCGCCATCGCCAGCAGGTACGGCTTGTCGAATTGCAGTTCGGGGTGGAACTCGTCGGCGAACTTGTAGCCCGGGCCGCCGCGGCCCGTTCCGGTCGGGTCGCCGCCCTGGATCATGAAGCCCTGGATCACCCGGTGAAACACCGCGCCGTCGTAGAACGGACCAGACGACCCGCCCGATGCGTTCTGGGTCGAGTACTCCTTGGTGCCCTGCGCCAGGCCAACGAAGTTCGCGACTGTCTTGGGCGCGTGGTTTCCGAACAGGGCGACTTTGATGTCGCCGCGGTTGGTGTGGAGTGTGGCGGTAGCGGTCTGAAAGGGGCTGTTGGTCACGGCATGAGAGTCTGCCACTACCCATCCGCATGCCCGCACCCGGTGCCGCTCAACCCAAGCCACGGCCGAAAACGCGGCGCGCACATAACGGTTCCGCCGAGGTCCCTATGCTGGCAGTCTGTTCAGCAGGCACAGAAAGGCGACAGATGAGGGCGAAGGCGGAATCCCGGCTGACCCCGCGGGAGCGACTGACTCGCGGGCTGACCTATTCGACCTTGGGACCGGTGGACGTCACACGGGGAGCCGTCGGCCTCGGTGTCCAGTCGGCGCAGTCGACCGCAGCGCAGATTCGCCGCAAATATCAAGAGGGGCGCCTGGCCAGGGAGCTCGCCGCCGCCCAGGAGACCCTGGCTCAGGAGTTGGCTGCCGCCCAGGAGGTGGTGGCGGGGCTGCCTCAGGCGCTTCAGGACGCGCGTCGGGGACAGCGGCGGGGCAAGCGCCCGTGGGTGATCACCGGAGTCGTTGTCGCGGTCCTTGCCGGCGGCGCCGTCGCGTTCAGCGTGGTGCGGCGCTCGGTGCGGGCGAAGCCGCAGGAGCCGCAGTCGCGGCCCCCCAGCGTCGACGTTCAGCCGCGGCCATGATTTGTGGAGCCTAGGGGAATCGAACCCCTGACACCCGCCTTGCAAAGGCGGTGCTCTACCAACTGAGCTAAGGCCCCTCGACGTGATCGGGTGGCTGACCGGATGTGTCGTCCACCGCCACGTGCCAGACCTCGACCCCGCGTCGGTAGCGCGCCACCGCCACCACCACCGCGATCAGTGTGATTGGCAGGGCGAGTCTCACGCAACGTCTCGATGGGCACATGGTTGTGGGCCTAGGAGGACTCGAACCTCCGACCTCTTCGTTATCAGCGAAGCGCTCTAACCGCCTGAGCTATAGGCCCGTACTCGCGGTACGGCCGAGCGACGAGATTACCGCAATCGCCGCCGCACCCCCAAAAACGCTAGTCGCGGTCCGCCAACGTCACTTCGATGCCGCCGATCAGATCGGTGGTCAGGTTGTAGACGAACGCGGCGATGGTGGCCATCGCGGTCAACAACACGATGTTGACCAAGCCGATCAACACGGCGCCGCCAAAGATGGTGCCGCTGGAGACGAGCTCCCCGCTGCTGCCGCTGGTGTTGTTCAACAGGTCGCCGACGTTGCTGTTCAGCTTCGACCACACGCCCATGCCCCCGAGCACGAGGTAGAGGAACGCGACGGCGATCATCCAGACGAAGAACAGCGCGACCGAGAGCAGCAAGGAGACCTTCAGCGTGCTCCACGGGTCGATCCGGCGGATCTGCATGCTCGCCCGCACCGGGCCGCGCGGCCGCCGGGACACCTGGGTCCGAGTGTCCCGGGCTTCGCGGCCCTCCCGGCTCTCCGAGGCCGGCGACCGGCCGGAATCCGGCGCGCCGGACGCCTCCGCCGAGCGGTCGGGCGTCGTTTTGCGCTGCGGGGCCCGCGGCATCGGGCCGGACAGGTCGGGCAATTCACTGGCGTAGGCCTCCGCGGGCGGCCCGTCGCCGCGCGGCGCAGGCGCTTCGGTGTCGTGCGACGGGTTCTTCGCCGGTGGGGGAGCACCGGCGCCCGGTGCCGCGGTGCCGGAGATGAAGCGGTTGAGCCGGGCCTCGACACCGCCGGGCGGCCCCGACGGCCGCGCCTCGGTGGGCGGCTCGGTCTGGCGCTGCGGTGCCTGCGGCGGCCTGGGCCCGCCGCGCTGCCAGGGCGGTGCGTCCCCGGCGTCCGGAGCGCGGCCGGACTGTGCGGGAGGCGTCGCGCGGTGTACACCGGCGCGCTCGGCAGAACCGTCCCCATTAAGGCCGTCGCCCTTTTTGGGGGCGCCCGGCTCGTTCGGTGAGGTCACCCCGACTCCTTACATCTCCTGCCACGGCCTCGGGGCTATGGCAGTCGCATTTTGTCTGGTCGGGCCGAGTCTAATTGCCCGGCTGTTCCCCGAACCCCCCGGATTGTTCCCGGCTAGCCATCCGAGCCCGCGGCGCCTTCCGCTTCCTCGACGACCTCGTCCGCGTTTTCCTCGGCGTTGCGCGCGATGGCCAGCAGCGTGTTGTCCTCGCCCAGGTTCATCAGGCGCACGCCCTTGGTCTGTCGTCCCGCCTTGCGCACCTGGCGCGCGTCGGTGCGGATAACGCCGCCCCCGGAGGTGATCGCGTAGAGCTCGCTGTCGTCGTCGACGATCAGCGCGCCCACCAGCTTGCCGCGCCGCCGGTCGTACATCACGGTCAGCACGCCCTTGCCGCCGCGGCCCTGCACCGGATACTCCTCGATCGCGGTGCGCTTGGCGTAACCACCCGACGTGGCCACCAACAGGTAGGTCCCCTCGCGAACCACGTTGAGCGACAACAGGTAATCGTCGGTGTTGAACCGCATGCCCTGCACGCCGGAGGTGGCGCGTCCCATCGGGCGCAGCGCCTCATCGGTCGCCGAGAACCGGATGGATTGACCGTTGGCCGACACCAGCAGCAGGTCCTCATCCGAGGAGCACAGCACCGCGCCGACGAGCTCGTCGTTGTCACGCAGGTTGATCGCCACGATGCCGCCCGACCGGTTGGAGTCGAAGTCGGTCAGCTTGGTCTTCTTGACCAGGCCGTTGCGGGTGGCCAGCACCAGATATGGGGCGTCCTCATAACTGCGGATCTGGATCACCTGGGCGATGCGCTCCTCCGGCTGGAAGGCCAGCAGGTTGGCGACGTGCTGACCGCGCGCCGTGCGCGACGCCTCCGGCAATTCGTACGCCTTGGCGCGATAAACCCGGCCCTGCGTGGTGAAGAACAGGATCCAGTCGTGCGTGGAGCTGACGAAGAAGTGCCGCACGATGTCGTCCTGCTTGAGGCCGGCGCCCTGCACGCCCTTGCCGCCGCGTTTCTGGCTGCGGTACAGGTCGGTCTTGGTGCGCTTGGCGTAGCCGGTCTCGGTGATGGTGACGACGACGTCCTCGCGGGCGATCAGATCCTCGTCACTGACCTCGCCGTCGGCCGCGACGATCCGGGTACGCCGGTCGTCGCCGTGCTTCTCGACGATCTCGGCGAGCTCGTCGCGCACAATGGCGCGCTGGCGCTCGGGCTTGGCCAAAATGTCTTCCAGGTCCGCGATCTCGGCCTCGATCTTGGCCAGGTCGTCGACGATGCGCTGGCGCTCGAGGGCCGCCAGGCGACGCAACTGCATGTCCAGGATCGCCTGGGCCTGGATGTCGTCGATGTCGAGCAGCTCGATCAGGCCGGCCCGGGCGATGTCGACGGTTTCCGACGCCCGGATCAACGCGATGACCTCGTCGAGCGCGTCGAGCGCCTTGACCAGACCGCGCAGGATGTGGGCGCGTTCGTTGGCCTTGCGCAGCCGGTAGGTGGTGCGCCGGACGATGACGTCGAGTTGGTGCGCCACGTAGTGGCGAATCATCTGGTCGAGCCGCAGGGTGCGCGGCACCCCGTCGACGATCGCCAGCATGTTGGCGCCGAAGCTGGTCTGCAGTTGGGTGTGCTTGTAGAGGTTGTTCAGCACCACCTTGGCGACGGCGTCGCGCTTGATCTCGACGACGATGCGCACGCCGACGCGGTCGCTGCCCTGGTCCTCCACGTTGGAGATGCCGGCGAGCCGGCCGTCGCGAACCTGCTCGGCGATGGAGGTGATGAAGTTGTCATGGTTGACCTGGTAGGGCAACTCGGTGATCACCAAAGAGGTTCGGCCCCTTGCCTCTTCGACCTCCACGACGCCGCGCATCCGGATCGACCCGCGGCCGGTCTTGTAGGCGTCGGCGATGCCCGTGGTTCCGACGATCAGCCCGGCGGTGGGGAAGTCCGGGCCCTTGACGCGTTCCATGCACGCGGCCAGGGTGGCCTCCTCATCGGCCTCGTGGTTCTCCAGGCACCAGAACACTGCCTCGGCGAGCTCCCGCAGATTGTGGGGCGGGATGTTGGTCGCCATGCCGACCGCGATGCCGCCGGAGCCGTTGGCCAGCAGGTTGGGGAACCGACTGGGCAACACCGTCGGTTCCTGCACCCGACCGTCGTAGTTCGGGATGAAATCGACTGTCTCCTCGTCGATTTCACGCAGCATCTCCATCGCCAGCGGGGTCAGCCGCGCTTCGGTGTACCGCATCGCGGCCGGCGGGTCGTTGCCGGGCGAGCCGAAGTTGCCCTGTCCGTCGACGAGGGGATACCGCAACGACCATGGCTGCGCCATGCGCACCAAGGTGTCGTAGATCGACGCATCGCCGTGCGGATGGTAGTTACCCATCGTCTCGGCGACCGAGCGCGCCGACTTAGCGTGGCTGCGATCGGGCCGGAATCCCGAGTCGTACATCGCGTACAGCACGCGGCGGTGTACCGGCTTGAGGCCGTCGCGTACCTCCGGCAGTGCGCGCCCGACGATCACGCTCATCGCGTAATCGATGTAGCTGCGCTGCATCTCCTGCTGAATGTCAACGGGTTCGATGCGGTCGCCGGCCTCGTCGCCGGGCGGCAGCGTGGTGTCAGTCATCTATTCCCCTTTGTGGGTTGGCGTGCCCGACGAATGCGTCAGACATCCAGGAAGCGAACGTCCTTGGCGTTGCGGGTGATGAAGCTGCGGCGCGCGTCGACGTCTTCGCCCATGAGGATGGAGAACAACTCGTCGGCCGACGCGGCGTCGTCCAGCGTGACTTGGCGCAGCACCCGCACCGACGGGTCCATCGTGGTCTCCCACAACTCTTTTGCGTCCATCTCACCCAGACCCTTGTAGCGCTGGATGCCGTCCTCTTTGTTGATCTTCTTGCCGGACTTCAGCCCCGCCTCGAGCAGGCCGTCACGTTCACGGTCGGAGTAGGCGAACTCGGGATCGGTGCGCTGCCACTTCAACTTGTACAGCGGCGGCTGCGCCAAGAACACGTGCCCGTTCTCGATCAGTGGCCGCATGAACCGGAACAGCAGCGTCAACAGCAGCGTCGAGATGTGCTGGCCGTCCACGTCGGCGTCGGCCATCAGCACGATCTTGTGGTAGCGCAACTTGGTGATGTCGAATTCGTCGTGAATGCCGGTACCCAGCGCGGTGATGATCGCCTGGACTTCGGTGTTCTTCAGCACGCGGTCGATGCGGGCCTTTTCCACGTTGATGATCTTGCCGCGCAACGGAAGGATCGCCTGGAACATCGAGTCGCGACCGCTCTTCGCCGAGCCGCCGGCCGAATCGCCCTCCACCACATAGAGTTCCGATTTCCTCGGGTCGGTAGAGCGGCAGTCGGCCAGCTTCCCGGGCAGCCCGCCAAGGTCTGTGGCGCTCTTGCGGCGCACCAGCTCCCGCGCCTTGCGCGCGGCGATCCGCGCCTGCGCCGACGACACCGCCTTGTTCACAACGGTTTTCGCCTCAGAGGGGTTCGCCTCGAACCAATGCGTCAGCTGCTCGTTGCACACCCTCTGCACGAACGACTTGACCTCGGTGTTGCCCAGTTTCGTCTTGGTCTGGCCCTCGAACTGGGGCTCGGCGACCTTGACCGAGATGACCGCCGCCAGGCCTTCCCGGATGTCGTCGCCGGTCAGGTTGGCGTCCTTCTCCTTCAGGAGCTTCTTGTCTTTGGCGTACTTGTTCACCACCGAGGTCAGCGCGCTACGGAAGCCCTCCTCGTGCGTACCCCCCTCGTGGGTGTTGATGGTGTTGGCGAAGGTGTGGACCGATTCCGAGTAGCCGCCGTTCCACTGCATGGCGATCTCAACCTCGTGGCCCGTGCCCTTTCCGTCGAAATCGATGACGCTCTGCTGGATCGGGCTCTTGGTGCGGTTGATGTGCTTGACGAAGTCGACCAGGCCGCCGGGGTAGTGGAACGTGCGGTGCTTGACCTTATGGGGCGCAGTCGATTCCGCGGCCTTCTCCTGGGCGGATTTGGGCGCCTCGGCGGTGTCGCTGACGACCTCGTCGACGACCTCGTCCTGCTCTACTCGCTCGTCGGTGAGGTTGATCGTGAGGCCTTTATTCAGGAATGCCATCTCCTGGAGGCGGCGCGCCACGGTCTCGAAGTCGTACTGGGTGGTTTCGAAGATCTCCGAGTCCGCCCAGAACCTGATGGTGGTGCCGGTCTTCTTGGTCGCCTCGCCTTGCTTGAGCGTGCCGGGCACGGCGCGGTCGTAGTACTGAAACCACTCGTGCCCGTCGCGCTTGATGTTGACTTCGAGTCGGGTGGAGAGCGCGTTGACCACCGAGACGCCGACGCCGTGCAACCCGCCGCTGACCGTGTAGCCGCTGTTCTCGCCACCGAACTTGCCGCCGGCGTGCAGCTGGGTCATCACCACGTCGACGGTGGGGGCGCCGGTGGCATGCATCGCCACCGGAATGCCGCGGCCGTCGTCGGCCACCTCCACGCTGCCGTCGTCGAGGAGCCGCACGTCCACCCGGGTGGCGTAGCCGGCCATCGCCTCGTCCACCGAGTTGTCGACCACCTCCCAGATGAGGTGGTGCAGCCCACGCTCACCCGTGGACCCGATGTACATGCCGGGGCGTTTGCGGACCGCCTCCAGCCCTTCGAGCACGGTGATCGCTGACGCGCCGTATTCGTCTTGCGCCTTCTTCTTCTGGGCAGCCACGGTCGGAATGCTCTCCTTGGGGTTTCATGCGGGCGGTTCGGTCACCGCGTCAGTCGCATGTGGCCAGTCTACCGTGATGGGCCGTCCGTACCGATTTTCTGGGCGCGTTTCTACCCAGCTAACCGCGCCGTGCGGGCGATTTCTCTATTCCCGCCGCGTCCCGACGTGCATCAAGGTGCTCCGTGTCGTCCTAGCGGCTTTGAGCGGCCTGTCGGGGAACGCTCGTCTGGGGATGGTCGGCGCCGGTCCGGGCGCTAGCCGTAGGTGTCGCGCGGACCCCTTCCGGCGATGTGGCGCGGCCCCTTGCGCCACGACGGCGCCGCCGGCCCGGTGATCTTCAGCGACGTCACCACCCCGTTGCCGACGGCGGCGGCGATCTTGGCCAACAGCTGCGACTGGATCATCCGCAACTGGGTGGCCCACGCCGTCGATTCCGCTGCCACGCTCAGCACACCATCGCTCAACGCGGTTGGCGTCGCATGGTCGGCGATCTGCGCGCCCACCACCGACGACCAGTTGCCGAGTACCGTGCCTTCGGCCACCTGCGTCGACCAACCGCGCTTCTTGGCCAAGTCGCGCGCCAACCTGCCCAACGGCTGGGGATCGCGCGCGTCGGGCCCCGGGCCCGACCAGCTTCGCCGCTGCCCCGCCACACGGCGGGTAGCCGGTGGTATCGAGCGGCCCCGTCCGGCGTCCTTTCCCTGCGCACGGGCCGCGGCGCGGGCCTCCTCGAGGGTGCGCCGGACCATGTCCATGCCGCGCAACAGGCCCGCATCCGCTGCGCCGGCTGAATCTTGCTCGTCGCTGCCGGTCATGACCGCACCGCCGAGACCCGGCCCAGGTCGTCGTCGCGCAATTCGATGTTCACCTGCGTGGCGGCCCAACCCGCCGGGATGTCTTCGACCACCGCCGCCGTGACCAACACCTGCTCCGCCGATTCCGCTACCGTCGCCAAGGCCCGGCGCCGGGCCGTATCCAGTTCGGCGAACACGTCGTCGAGCAAGAGCACCGGTTCGGTCCCATCAGCGCGCAGCAGCTCGTACGCGGCCAGCCGCAACGCCACCGCGAAAGACCACGATTCCCCATGGCTGGCAAACCCTTTCGCGGGTTGATCACCCAACCACAGCTCTAGATCGTCGCGATGCGGGCCGACCAGACACATCCCACGGTCGAGCTCCGCGTCACGGCGTTCCGCCAACGCCGCCAGCAGCGCGGCCTCGAGGAATGCGCGGTCACCACCGCGCGCGTCGGTCGATGCCTGTGCGCCAAGGCTGGTGCGGTAAGCGATTGTCGCCGGCCGCGATGCCGGTGCCAGCAGCTGGTAAGCCTTCTCCACCTCGGGCGCCAACTCGTTCACCAGGTCGATCCGCGCGGCCATCAACTCGGCGCCGTATTCGGCCAACCGGCTGTCCCACACATCGAGGGTGTCCAGGGCGCCGCGGTCACCGCGGTGCCGAATCCCGGAGGCGGATTTGAGCAACGCCGTGCGTTGCCGCAGAACCTTCTCGTAATCCGCGCGGACCCCGGCGACCGTCGGGCGCCGCACCGTCGCCAGGTCATCGAGGTAGCGCCGCCGGTCCGCCGGGTCCCCCCGCACCAACGCCAAGTCCTCCGGGGCAAACAGGACGGCGCGCAACACCCCGATCACCTCGCGCGTGCTGCGCACCGGTGACCGATTCAACCGTGCCTTGTTCGCGCGCCCCGCCGCGATCTCGAGGTCGATGGCGCATTCCCTGCCCTCGTTGACCACGATCGTCGAAATCACCGCCCGGTCGGCACCCGCCCTGATCAGCGGCGCATCGGTGCCCACGCGGTGCGACCCCAATGTCGTCGAAAACCACAGCGCCTCAACAAGATTGGTCTTACCAAACCCGTTCGAACCGACGAATACCGTCCGGCCCGGCTCCAACTCGAGGTCGGCGTGCGCCCAGGACCGGAAATCACGCAGTCCCAAATGCCGGACGTACACCTATCCGGGCAACCGAACTGGCATCAACAGGTAGACATAATCCGTCGGCAGCGCTGCAAAGGGTCCGTTTCCGGTTGGCGAACTGTCATCGCCCGAGGCCGGCCGCAGCAACGCCGGCTTGCCCGGGGTCGTGAAGCCAAACGACACCCGCTCCGAATGCACCGCGGCCAGCCCGTCGGTCAGGTAGGTCGGGTTGAACGCAATCGTCAACGGTTCGCCGACGAAATCGACGGCAAGGTCTTCCTCGGCCCGGCCCACATCGTCGGCCCCCGCGGACAGCCGCAGCGAGCCCTCGGAGAACTCCATCCGCACCTGGGCGCCCCGATCGGCCACCAACGCCACCAGCTTGATCGCCTCGGTCAGCTCGGCCACGTTGATGGTCGCCACCGCCGTGTGCTCGGCGGGCAACAGTTGGCGGAACTTCGGGAACTCCGCATCGAGGAGCCGGGTGGTGCTGCGCTTGCCGTTCCCGCTGATGCCAAGCAGGCCGTCCTTGCCGACCCCGCTGCCGGCGCCCAACGACAACCGAACCTCGGAACCGTCGGCGCCTGCCCTGGCCGCCTCGGCCAACGTTTTCGCCGGCACCAGCACGGCGGCTTCGATGTCGGGTGACGATGCCGACCAGGTCAGCTCGCGCACCGCCAGGCGGAACCGGTCGGTCGCCGCCAAAACCACGGTGTTACCCGAGATCTCGACGCGAATCCCGGTCAACATCGGCAGCGTGTCATCCCGGCCGGCCGCGATGGCCACCTGACTGATCGCCTCCGCGAAGACGTCGGCCGGCAGTGTGCCGGTCTCGTCCGGTAACCCCGGCAACGTCGGGTAATCCTCGACGGCCATGGTCGGCAGCGAGAATCTGGCGCTTCCGCAGTTCAGCGCGACCCGATTCCCGTCGACGTAGAAGTCGACGGGCTTGTTCGGCAACGCCCGGGTGATGTCGGACAACAACCTTCCCGACACCAAAACGCTTCCGGGAGAAGCTATTTCAGCAGCAACCTGCGCTTCTGCGGAAACTTCGTAATCGAATCCCGAGATTGTCAGGCCCTCGTCGGACCCGGATAACAGCACTCCTGACAGCACCGGCACCGCCGGCCGGGTCGGCAGATTCTTCGCCACCCACGACACCGCATCGGCGAAAGACTCCCGCACCAAACGAAACTTCAAGTCGCTGAGGCCAGCTCTAGTCGTCGCCGCGTCCATAGCGTCCCTTCACCTACCGAGCGATTAAAAAGTTCAGTGGCTAGCCTCTCCCCGCTAGCACGGGGCTCCGCCACGAACGCCACCGGCACTTCGTGCCAACGGCGACCGCAACGGCAGTCGAAGAACAACCGTAGATCGTCCGACGCCAACTTGAAAGCTAATCGCGAAGGCCGACAAGGCGGGTTACCGGCGGATCAGCCGTGCGCGTTCCACCGGGAGTCCCCAGCGCTGTATTTCAAAGAAGAAACGACGAAGAGATCTCAGTACTAGTAATAAGGCCTGTGCATCCTGGGGACAACGCCGGTTCGACGCAGCTAGGACAGGGATCGGGCTGTGGATCGCGGCGTGGACAACTGTGCGCGTGGTGTTGGGCCGCTGGGGACGAAGCGTGGTTGTGAACGCGGCGAGGGTTAGTACACGGCTGTTTGACGGTGTTGTGCACAGTGCTGCGCACAATCTCTTGGTGTGGCGGGTGTGACAGCCGTGGGAGAAGTTTTTTGAAATTGCTTGCGCGCGAGGGCTGACGGACGCCCAGGATTCAGCGCTTGGAGCGCTGGCGGATGCGAGTGGTGAGCTCTTTGACGTGATCGAAGACCTCACGTCGCTCGGCCATCTCGGACAGGATCTTGCGTTGGGC